>NZ_JBVVQI010000001.1:0-563632 GCF_055811495.1 Mesorhizobium sp. WSM4830
GGGATGATGATCCCGCCCGCGGTCTTGGATTCGGATTCGACCCGACGAACGACCACGCGGTCATGAAGCGGGCGGAAATTCGACTTTGCCATTTTGGATATCCCTGGTGCGGAGGTTGAAAGGTTCTCCGTTGCCGGAGCCCGGTTAGCACTCGCTAGCGGGGAGTGCTAACGTGGCTGTGAGATAGGCTGTAGGTTCGTACTAGTCAAGACGGATGAGCGGACGGCCGAAGAGCCAAAAGATTTGGAATCGGCACGGAAGCCTGGCCCCATTACGGCGCATCTCAATGCCTAAGCGAGCGTTTCGGCCGTAAGCGCTGGCTGACTTTTGTGTCTTATTTGGAATGTGAAATTATGTGAAATTAACGGCAGAGCAGTCGGCCGCATCCACTTGGGGTCGCAACGAGCGTTCATCGCTTCGGCAGGGCAGAGCACATCGGAATGTCTTTCTGAGGACGATGTCTCCTCGGTTTGGGTCGCCCATCGAACAAGCAAATTGCGAGCGCCTTGCTTCAGGATTGCTAGGCGCAATCGCTCGACGTGCTGATCAGACTCTCGAGCGAGCTCACGGTGGACGACATCGGTGCCGCCTTCGACGAGACGTGCCGGCGCTGGCGCCTGCACGACCACCTCTTCGCAGGCCCGACACGCATACTTCGGTCGGCGGGTGACAATCACCCGGAACTGGGCGGGCACGATGTCGGAGTCGGCGCTCGGGTCTGATGAACGGTTTCGTCTTCAACAATGCTGCTCACGGCCTAATTTGCGCAATCGAGTGGTGCGCGTCGGCGTGTGCGTGCTGCCCTTTCTTCTCTCGATCGGAATTTTCGCCGGCACTCAATGCTGGCGGCGACGTGGCGCAATCTATCCTCAGCCAGCAGGCGACCCCCGAAGCGCTCGCCAATCCACGCGGAGCTGTAAGCGGTGAAGGGATTTCATGGACCATCGGGCGGCAAAGATGCGGGCCTGGTGTTTCGTGATTGACGCGGCGCCGCCGCTTGCAAAGAGGCCGACCTGCCTCCCATACTACGAGCTGGAGCTAGCACCGAAAGATTTCAGGCATCAATGACTTGCCAATTGAACCACGTCAAAACTTGTGGCCACATCACATCAGCTACGTACAGACGGGGCGAAAGCCATTTTATGATGCCACTCGCGCTTCCGCGCCAAGGGCGGTTTGACGCCCTATTTACGTCGAACCCACTTGTGGCCCAATCACGAGGCGCACCTAGGCGATCCTGCCGCCAATCGGCCTCGACGGGAGCGGAAAAATGGACCTTGCAGATTGCCGAAGGTTGAACGAGATCGTTCCAACTGACACCATCCGTCAATAGCCAAGCTCGAACGCTGTCTGGCTGTCGCGGCCTTATCTGGTCGTCCGGCATGGCGACGCCTACGCGTTCACCTTCGAGCGCCTGGAGCGCGGAGTCGAGCAAACAAGGCGGCGCTCGGAAATCGCGAACGGGCGCAGCTCTTACTGGCCGCATTGCGGCAAATGGCGTCAGAAGTGTAGGACCGGCGTGACGTTGTTACTCAAAGTGAGTCGAAGAGTTGAGGACAGAATCGAAAGTCGTGTTCCTATAGCGCATGGCCGATTGGGAGACATCGGCACGAGCAGAGATGAGAATGCGAAGCTTTGGTCGACCGAGGATCCACAGGGTGATGCGGCACGAGACCTATCTCCTGCCAGCCCATTGCCGCTATACAGCCGCTCGTCTACTCGACCTAGGGCTGTCGAGCATGAGCAAAGACCGTCCTTGCCTTATGGTCTGTGAACTCCGACGTTGACCTCGCCGAATGGCAGCTCGTAAATAATGCAGTCAAAGGTGTGCATACCGCGACGGCGACCACATTGTTTCAGTCTTTTCAACAGCGTAAGAATCTGACGGTATTCTTGACGGTATTATTTGGCCATGTCAATAAATTTAATAGCTAAAACAGGCAGATATGGACTTAATTGATGATTGAGTGGGAGTGAGAAACGGCGGCAACAGCGTTCGGTGGCAATTTTTCGCAAGCCGGTCTGCGCCCACTTTCAGGACGATGTAAAGTCGGTTCCGGAAGGCGGTAGTGCGCCAGCGTAGAATGGCGCGCAAAAAGGTGGATCGAGTCGGACGGGCACGACGAGACCACCTCGGTTGATCGCGTTGCCAACGGGTTTGATGATTGGCCCCATCGGCGGCGGCCATCTCGTCGGAATTCTCTTCCGTCTAGTTGACGATCCACGCGGCCGGCCGTGAGATCGACGACTTCATCACCGTCGCACGCTCGCGCCCAGGCTGACGAGAAGCTCGTCCAGCTGCTCGAACTGCTCGGGCATCGCGTCCGCCGCCCCGGTGCCGGCAGCGTCGAGAGCTTCCTTCGAGGGATAGAGCTCGTGCATGACCAGCAGCGTCTTGCCACCTTTTTCCTCGAAGGTCACCGTGGTGACGGGTCCACCGTCACCACCTTCGTCATTGGTCCAGACGAGGCGCGAGTGCGGTGTCACTTCGATATACCTACCGAAGAACTCGTCAGGTTTTGTGGCATCGTGGCCGAAAACCAAACGGTACCTGCCCCCGGCACGAACATCCATCTCGCAGGAACGCAGGAACATACCCATCGATTTTGGTGCCCACCACCGCTTAAACAGCTCGGGTTTGGTCCACGCCTCGAACACGATGCGCGCAGGGGCGTCAAAGGTTCGCGTAACGACCAGCTCCCGGTCGGACTTCCGTTCCACCGTCGTGCGGTTCTTCATGGGAGTGCGCTCATTATCTCTTCTTTCCTCCATCGACTTTCTCCTTCCGTTTCAGTTCCTCGACAACCTTGTCCAACTCGTCGAAGCGTGCGTCCCAGAGCTGGCGGTATCTTTCGATCCATGCCGCCTCTTCCTCCAGTCGGCGCAGGCCGAGCTTGCAGGTCCGCACGCGCCCGATCTTCTCCGTGGTGACGAGCCCCGCCTGCTCCAAGACGCCGACATGCTTCTTCATGCCCGTGAGGGTCATGTGGAACTTCTCGGCAAGCTCTGTGATCGAAGCGTCCGTACGTCCGAGCTGCTCCAGAACGCCGCGTCGGGTGGCGTCCGAGAGTGCGGCGAACGAGGCATCGAGACAGGTCTGAGTATACTGAACCATGTGGTTCAGTATTAACAGACGGGTGGGCGGCGTGCAAGGGGAGACCGAGTTGGTTGCGTTGCCGGTCGCCCCTTCTGGTAAACCGCAAGCGATTAGCGGATGTTCAAGTCGGAGCAGGGTCGGTGAGGAAGGGCATGATGTCCACGCCGTCTCCTGGGAAGACCGTGAAATGCGGGTGGTTCTCGAACAGGCGGGCGGCGGCATCGATGGTATCGGCCTCGACGACAATATAGCCGCAGAAAGGGTTCACGGCGTCGGCGATGCCGTCCCTGGTAACGCGCCTCGTCTTACCGACCATGCCGCCGCGATCGGGGAAAAATGCGGCATTTCTCTCCTCCCAGTCCGCCCACTGCTGTAGGCCGACGGCATCAATCGCATCCTGCTCGGGCTTAGGCAGGCTGCGAAAGCGGGCGAGGTCTTCGGGCTTCATGGTGTAGACGGCAAGAAAACGGGGCATACGGCGGTTTTTTCTTCGTGCTGGCAGAAGCGTCCTAGATTAGTCTCCTGGAGGGCCCAAGTCACTGCGCATTACCACCCTCTAAATGCCCGCCCGGCAATTTGCGTCAGTCCTGTCGATGCCTATCGGTGAGCGCAGGTCCGAGTTTATGGGGGCTGCCTTGTTCACCCTCGGCGATCGCTCCGGCGCGCCGGATTGCCGTAAACTCACCTCAACCAGTCTTTGCTTGAGCGGAGCAACTCCTGATTTCCCGCTTCGGCGAAGTGGCCGAAGGGCTTCAGGCTAATGCTAATGATGGCGCGAGGCTGAAGCCTGGCCATCCATCTCGAACGCTGACATGCCGGCGGACGGAACTGCTCCACCACCAGACCAACGGGCACATCAAACGCCATCCTTGTTCAGGGACAGCCCGAATTCAGTCTGGCCGCCAACGATGTGCTCACGATTGTCCAGCCGAAGAATCACGGAGCAGCAGGTGCGACCCGACCTCCACGATAGACCTGATGGCCGGGAGCAGCTCCCGCCCCAACGAGGTCAGCTCATATTCGACGGTCGGCGGCGATGTCGCCATCACCTTGCGACCGAGTACGCCGCGCGCCTCGAGATCCCGCAGCCTGGTTGTCAGTACCTTCGCCGAAACGGCTGGGATATCGCGGCGGAGTTCCGAGAACCGACGCGGGCCTTCGCTCAGGGACCAGAGCACCTCGGGTGTCCAGCAGCCGCCAAGCAGCGCCATGCACCTCGACATGGGGCAGCCGGCGAGACCCTTCACCTTTTTTCGCACTTTAAGAACCATCGCGCACCCTTCTCGGGGAGTTTCCAGTTGGTTACCGGAAAATTGCGGTAACTACAAGATACGTGGTTTCCAATGGTAACGAGGGCCGCTATTCGAAGGCTCTCCGATCCACGCAACCACGAAATGGGCTGAACGATGTACGCAATAACTGGAGCAACAGGACAGCTTGGCCGCCTGGTGATGGAGGCACTGGTGAAGACCATTCCGGCCGACCGGATCGTCGCGGCGGTCCGTAATCCGGCAAAGGCCAGCGATCTGGCGGAGCGCGGTGTGATCGTGAGGGAGGCGGACTACGACCGTCCCGACACGCTCGCCCCCGCCTTCGCCGGCGTCCAGAAACTGCTGCTGATTTCCTCGACCGAAGTCAGCGGCCGCCTGCCGAAGCATCGCGCCGTGATCGAGGCAGCCCAACGGGCCGGGGTTTCGTTGATCGCTTACACCAGCATGCTGCACGCCGACACGTCTCCCGCAACGCTCGCGGTCGAGCATCGCCAGACGGAGGAGGTCATTGCGGCCTCGGGCCTTCCTGCCGTCATCCTGCGCAATGGCTGGTACATCGAAAACCACGTGCTGGCGCTTCCTGCGGCTCTGGAGCACGGCGCCTTCGTCGGCGCCGCGAACGACGGGCGCTTCTCGTCCACGGCGCGGCGGGACTATGCCGAAGCTGCGGCAGTGGTTCTGACCACCGACGACCAGGCGGGGAAGACGTACGAACTCGCCGCAGACCACGCCTTTACGCTCGCCGACCTTGCAGCGGAGGTCTCGCGGCAATCGGGCAAGGTTATCGCCTACAACGATCGTTCCCAAGCTGCCTATCAGGGCGTGTTGATGGGGGCCGGGCTGCCGGCCGACTTCGCTGCGCTTCTGGCCGATACCGACGCCGCAGCCTCACGCGGAGCGTTGTTCGACGATGGAGGCGCCCTCGGGCGGCTGATCGGTCGTCCGACCACCTCGATGCAAAGCCTCCTTGCGGCCGCATTGAGCGGTTGAAGCGGGGGCTCAGAACTCGACATGCATAGCGCCGCCGGTCGAAAGCGGATCCGGATCTTTCCATAACGGTACCAATCAGCTTATCGATTTTCTCGCCCGGCTTCTCCTTTCGTGGCGCCGAGGCGGTTGAGCAGATTGAGCGTGATCCTGCCGACGTCGTTCATGGCGCCTGCGGCCGGCAGCGCGCCGCACCAGGCAACCGAGCTTGCCGAAAAGATCAAGCCGCCTGCTGCGAGCTTTCGCAGGGTCATTTCGGCGCAGCGGCGGGCGACGCGTTGGGTATCCCCACCCGCATACCAGCGCGTCGGATCCTGGAAGAAGCTGTCGGGAAATCCGGTCGCACGCGCGATCACGACGGTGTCAGCGGACGTGCCGAGGGCTGGATCCGTCGCATCCACTTCGTAGCCCGCGGCACCGCCCAGCACGATGCCGTCGGTGCCGAAGGTTGCATTTTCAACGCCTTCGAACAGCCATGCGCATCCTGCTTCATGGCTTTCCTCAGTGCGCGTGAAGGGGTGCGCGCCTTCGAAGCCCATCAGTGAGATCGCGCCGCCGATCAGCGAGAATTCGCCTCGGCCGCGGGAGCGGAGATAGCCGCCTGGTTCGTTGGTGATCGACAGCGCCTGTTCGGCGACCGGGCCGTCCCAGGTGCGGCCGGCCTCCAGCGGCGAGCGCCGCAGCTCCATCAGGTCATCCTTGAAAGCCACAGTGGCAGCGAAGCCGTTGCCGCCGAGATAGGCGAGGCTGCCGCCTTCGGCCACAAACTGCCGCAGTGCCTGCTCCATCTCGATCGACATATATTCGGGGTGGCTGCCGGTGACGACGGCCTGATGTCGACGCAGACCATCTATGCCGCATTCGTGCAAATCGTGATCGGTCATGACGTCAAACACGATTCCATTGTCGTGGCAGAATCGGAGGAAGTGCAGATCGACCGGCAAATTGTGTGGGCAGCCGCAGAGCGGATAATCGTAATCGTCCCTGAGCGTCACTTTCGGCTTTTTGTAGGAGCAGATGGAAACACCGCTAAGGTCGGAATGGTAGTCGTAAAGAGATTTCAGATTGTTGGCGATCGCGAAGCGATGTCCCCGGTCGTCGCCTTTCCATTCATAAAGATGATCGGGGAGATATTCGTCCGCATAAGCGAGATAGGTGGCCGTCGGCACGAGATACAACAGCGGCGACGAAACCTGTGAAGAGGTGACGAAGAACACCACGCGTTCGTAACCACCCTCCCATTCGATCTGGAACGCGTAGACGCCTGGGCTTGCGTTTTCCGGGATCGTCACGCGGTGCGATGCCGGCCACTCAAGCGGGCCGATGTCGTCGTCGTGGCAATGGATAGCGTCGTAGTGCGACGGCACGAAACGAGGCTCGAAGCTCGATCCGTCCCAGCGTGCCGAAGTCATGCAGAAGGCTGGCTGATTCATCACATCGAGGAGCAGCTGATCGGCTCCGCCCGACGACCGGATCGGCTGCGTTGGCAACAGCGTCGGGAAATCCCAGGCAACAGTCCCCTGTGGGGTGTCGAGCCGGATCGCGGCAAATTTCGCGTTGAGGGTAGGTTGGTGGTGGGTAGCACCTGCGCCGAAATGGATGCTGCGCGCCTGGAGGTTCCGCGCAGGGCTGCCAAAACGTTCATGGAGTTCGTAAGGCGCGAGAAGATCATGGGATTTGATGCGCAGACGCGATTGCTCCTGCCGCAGATCCAACTCGACAGTGAGCCACACACCAGTTGGCGCCTTCTTCTCGACAAGGGTTTCGCCGCCGATTTCCACGACAAATGCGCCGTCGCGGAGGCGCAGCCCAAGGGCGCCTGCCTCCAGGATCGTGCGCGCACCTTCGTTGCGCGTGAGGAACAGCTCAAAACGTATGCCGTGGACGGCTTGTACTTTGGCCAGTTCGCCGGCTCGCATGAACAGGAACGACCCCTGGTCGAAATGCCGATGCCGTGCTTCACCTATCGTTTCGATGGGCCAGGCGAGAAATTCCGGAGCCGGCTTGTCGAGCCGGCAAATTCGTGTGGCCTTTATCGGCCGATCACATGACAGGCTGAGGCTGATCCGCTGGCCTGCTTTGGCACTCCAGGGGGTGGCATAACCAACCACGCTCATCGCGTCGTGGTCTACTGCGCGCTTCATCTATCCCTCCCGATGAACTCCAGATGGGCTGGGGCGAACCGCGTAGACCGGTCCGATGTCGACCAATGCGCTGCCGCTCTGACAAGCAAAGTTTCGCATGGCGCACTACAGCCATGATGTACATGCTTGTATAGATAAGCTGCATTCGGATAGTCTCGACACGATCGGTCCAAGCGCGACATTACCAAGGAGGATGACATGCGCAACGCATCTCTCTTCGACCTGTCAGGCAGGAAGGCGCTTGTAACCGGCGCAAGCCGCGGCATCGGGCGCAGCATCGCCGAGGCGATCAGCGCGGCCGGCGCCGACGTCGCGGTCACGGCGCGCAGCGTCGCCTCGCTCGAGGAGACGATGGCCGCAATCCGCACTGCCGGCGGGGTCGCGCATGCCATCGCCCTGGACGTCACCGATGTCGACCGCTGCCGGGCGGCGACAGCCGAGGCCGGCAACCTGCTCGGAGGTCTCGATATTCTCGTCAACAATGCGGGGGTGGAAGAGGTCCGGCCTTCACTCGATGTCGACGAGGCCTTGTGGGACAGGATTGTCGATACGAATCTCAAGGGCGCCTTCTTCTGCGCCCAGGCCGCCGCGCGGCAGATGAGAGATGCTGGACGACCCGGCGTCATTATCAATCTCTGCTCGCTGACCTCCGAGGTCGGGGTTCCCACGGCGGTGCCGTACGGCTCGTCGAAATCAGGCCTCCTCGGCATGACGCGGGCGCTTGCGGCGGAGTGGGCCGATCTTGGGATCCGGGTCAACGCCATTGCGCCTGGCTATTTCAGGACAGCGATGACAGACGTGTTCTACAGCAACGAGGCATGGCAGCAATCGATGCTCGCCAAGATTCCGCAGCGCCGTTTTGGTGATCTCTCGGACCTGCACGGAATCGCGGTGTTCCTTGCTTCGGATGCGGCAGCCTACATAACCGGCCAGTCCATTCCCGTGGATGGAGGCTTTCTCGCATCGATTTGAAGGCTTCAGGGCCGGAGACGTATCCCAGAAGTGATCGACAAGCGCTAATCGTAATTGGGTCTCAAGAAAAGGAGCCGCCATGTCTGACGTCAGCTTCCACCGCCTGTCATCCCTCAGTGTCGATCAGCGGGCCAGTTTACTGAGACGCGCCGAGGGAGATCTGTCTTCCTTCATCGAAAATGTCCGTCCAATCATCCAGGCCGTCAAGGATGAAGGTGACGCGGCCTTGCTCCGGTTTGCACGCGAGCTCGACAAAGCCGATGTTGCCGACGGTGGACTGAAAGTTTCGGAAGCGGAGTTCGACGCGGCATTCGACAAGGTCGACAAAGATGTCGTGGAAAGTATCCGGTTCGGCATCGAGAACATAAGGCATTTCCACGAGGAGCAGCGCCCGGAAACGATGTGGCTCAAGGAAGTTCGGCCGGGCGCCTATGCGGGTGACCGATACACACCAATCGCTTCGGTCGCGCTTTATGTTCCGCGCGGCAAAGGCGCCTTCCCTTCGGTGACGATGATGACGTCGGTTCCGGCGGTGATTGCCGGGGTTCCCCAGATCGCGATCGTGACGCCTGCGACTTCGGACGGTTCCGTCGACGCCGCGACGCTGGTTGCTGCCCGCATTGCCGGCGTGGAGACCGTGTACAAATGCGGCGGCGCCCATGCGGTCGCCGCCGTCGCCTATGGAACCGAGACCGTGAAGCCTGCCGTCAAGATCGTCGGGCCGGGGAGCCCGTGGGTGGTGGCGGCAAAGAGCGTGTTGTCCCCGATCATCAACACAGGTCTCCCCGCCGGTCCATCCGAAGCGATCATCTTTGCCGATGACAGCGTCGACGGCGGCCTGGCTGCTCTTGACCTGTTGATCGAGGCCGAGCACGGGCCGGATTCCTCGGCCTACCTGGTGACGCACAGCCGCAAGGTCGCCAAAGCCGCGTTGATTGCGATACCGGAACACTGGTCCCGGATGAGCGAACAGCGTGTGGAGTTCTCACGCGCGGTGCTGACTGGAAAGCGCGGCGGCATCGTCCTGACCGAGTCGCTGGAGGACAGCTACCGCTTCATCAACGACTATGCGCCGGAGCACCTCGAGATTCTGTCAACGGAGCCATTTGCGCATCTCGGACGCATCACAGAAGCCGCCGAGATCCTCATGGGACCGCATACGCCGGTGACCCTCGCCAACTTCGTCCTCGGACCCAATGCGGTGCTGCCGACCAGCCGGTGGGCGCGAACCTTTGGACCGCTTTCCGTGACGGATTTCGTCAAGAGATCGTCGGTCGGCTATGTGACCTCGGTGGCCTATCCGGAACTCGCCCTGCATGCCCGCAGGCTCGCGCGCTACGAAGGGTTCAGCTCGCATGAGAACGCGGTTTCGGAGATCCGCGATCGCTATCTCGCCGGCTGAGCGGAACGATGACGATGAGGGCGGCGCGACTCCATGGACCCGGCGACCTGCGCGTCGAGGATATCGCCGTGCCGGGAGCTCCCGAGCCAGGCTGGGTGAAGCTGAGGGTCGATGCCGCAGGTATTTGCGGTTCCGATCTTCACAACTTCCGCACGGGCCAATGGATAAGCCGATCGCCTTCGACGGCTGGCCATGAGCTGACAGGCACGGTGATCGCCATCGGCGAGGGCGTGGACACCGTCACCGTTGGCGACCGAGTGGTCGCCGATTCCCGTTTCTGGTGTGGAGAGTGCGCGCAATGCCATGCAGGCAGGCGGCATCTTTGCACGTCGCTGGGCTTCGTCGGCGAGATATGCGACGGCGGATTTGCCGAACAGGCGGTCCTGCCCGCACGCCTGCTGCATATCATCGATGCCGCGCTTGACGAACGGGTCGCGGCGATGGCCGAGCCGCTGGCTGTCGCGTTGCACGCAGTGCGGCGTCTGCCGAAAACGGCCGGCTCCGTTCTTGTCGTCGGCTGTGGGACTATCGGCGGGCTTGCCGCACTGCTGCTTTCCCGGACATTCGCCGGTACCGTGCTCGTCGCCGACCGCAATCAGGGCCGCTGCGCCCGGGTGGCGCGGGTGACCGGCGCCAGCATCGTCGATTTGAACCGGGACACCATTGCCGCCGCCACTGCGGGTGCCCCCTTGCTTGCTGCCGTCGAAGCGACCGGCAGCGTCGCAGCACTCAGCCAGTTGCTCGGCGTTCTCGATGCCGGCGGCACTGTTGCGATGGTCGGCATATTCCACGGCCGCCTCGATATCGATCCCAACATCCTGGTTGAACGCGAAATCGCATTGCTGGGATGCCACGCCTTCGCCGATGAGCTTCCCGACGCCATCCGGATGCTCGGCGAATTGACCGAGCCCATGGTCGAACTGATCGACCGCGAGATCGGCCTGGATGATGTTCCCGCGGCCTATGAGCGGCTGTTGGCGGGGCAGGGCGACGGTTTGAAAACAATCATCCGGATGCGGTCTGCCGGGCGCGTGTGATTTCCGAACGTTGCCGGAAAGGATTTTGAAATGATCACTTTGCCCGACACCGCCAGCCCTCTTTACGAGAAGGTCAAGGACTACATCCTGACGAACATCGGAACCGGGCGATGGAGCAAGGACCGCAAGCTGCCGTCCGAAAATGAATTCGTGGCGACACTCGGCGTGTCTCGGATGACGGTCCATCGTGCCTTGCGGGAGTTGACCTCTGCGGGTTTTCTGATCCGGCTCCAGGGCGTCGGCACATTCATCGCGCCACCTCGACCGCAATCCGCACTGATCGAGATCAACAACATCGCGGCGGAAATTGTCGCGCGGGGAAACAGGCATCGTTCCGAGGTTATCGTCCTCGAAAAGATCACGCCGACAAAGGAGCTCGCGCTTTCTTTCGAGTTCGCAAAACGCGCGTCGGTCTATCATTCCATCGTCGTCAACTTCGAGAACGACCTGCCTGTGCAACTGGAAGAGCGCTTCGTCAACCCGGGCCTGATACCCGACTATGACAAGCAGGACTTTTCCAGGACAGCGACCTACGACTATCTCATGCAGAAAACCCCGGTGACGGAGGTCGAGCACATCATCTCGGCGACCCCTGCCGATGCCGAGACGGCGCGGTATCTGGGCATCGACGTCGGCAGCTGCTGCCTGTTCCTGCATCGCCGGACATGGACCGGCGCCGTCGTTGCCACGATCAGCAAGCTGACTTACGTTGGCAGCCGCTACTCGCTTGGCAGTCGGTATTCTCCGTCCAAAAAAACCTGATCGCAGTGAAGCGAATCAGAGTCGGAAGGAGGGGTCTAACTTGTATATGCATGTATGTATTTAGCCTTGACATCCGCCGTTGCTGACGTTGAAGTGTCGTCGCACTTTCGTTGAACGGACAGCTAAGATGCCGAGGCACGGTGCCGCAAGAGCAGAAGCCCGCATTCTCACCAGGCCGGATGTTTGGTTCAAAAAAGCGGCCTGATCATCAAGGGGAACAAGATGATGCGTAACCTAGCAGGACAATTTCGGGCACTCGTTATGGCCGCTGCCGTCGGGTTTGCCCCGGCGGCCTACGCGGCCGACACGACGATTCCGGCGACGCCCGAGGCAGGAACATTCAAGATCGGCATCGAGCCATGGCTTGGCTATGGCCAGTGGCACGTCGCCGAGGCCAAGGGCCTGTTCAAGGCAAGCGGGCTGTCGGACGTGCAGATCGTGAACTTCGCCGAGGACAAGGACATCAACGCGGCCCTGGCCAGCGGCCAACTCGATGCCGCCAATATCGCGACCCACACGGCTATGGGCATGGTTGCGGCCGGCCTGCCGGTGAAGATCGTGCTTCTGCTCGACGTCAGCATGACTGCAGACGCCATGATCGCCGGCAAGGACATCGCCTCCGTCGCCGACCTCAAGGGCAAACAGGTCGCTTTCGAGGAAGGCACGACGAGCGACATCCTGCTCAAATACGCGCTCGCCAAGAACGGCATGTCCATCGCCGATGTCCAGCCGGTTCCAATGCCGGCGGCGGATGCCGGCAGTGCGTTGATCGCCGGCCAGGTTCCGGTCGCGGTGACCTATGAGCCCTATCTCACCGCGGCCAGGGCACAGAACAAGGATGTCAAGCTGCTCTTCACCGCAGGCGAAGATCCCGGCCTGATCAGCGACGTGTTTGTGGTGCGCGATGAGGTGATCAAGTCGCGTCCCGGCCAGGTGCTTGCCATGATCAAGACCTGGGATGCGGCCCTGAAGGCTTACAATGCCGACACGCCCGACGGCCGGGCGATCATCTCCAAGGCGGTCGGTTCGAGCGTCGAAGACCTCAACACCGCCTTTGATGGCGTGCGCAAGGATGCGCTGACGGGCGAATTCTCCACCAAGATATTCGCCGACGTCGAGGCGGCCGCCAAGAACGCCGGGCTGCTTCAGGCGGACGTGACGCCGGAGCAGATGATCGACCCGTCATTCGTCAAGGCCGCGAAATGACGAGGGCCGGCTCGCGGTGGTGACGCAAATGTCCGAGCAGCGTGCGACCAAGCCAAGCCCGTCTCACGCAGTGCCGGGGCCGGTAATCAAACAGCCGATGCGCCGTCGCCGATCCTCCGGGATCGGCGCGCCCATCGCACGCTCGCGCTTCCTGATGATAGCAGTGGCGGTTTTTGCCGGCCTCGGCCTTGCCTGGTGGGCGGCAACGGGGCTGGGGCTGGTAAAGCCGATTTTCCTGCCCTCGCCGGGGAGCGTGGTGACCCAGCTCGGCAAGCTCTCGGCTGACGGCACGCTGTGGCTGGATCTCAGGACCTCGATATACCGTATTTCTGTTGGCTTCCTCATCGCCTCGGCATTGGCGATTCCGATCGGCGTGCTGATCGGCAGCTTCAGGACCTGGGAAGCGGCGATCGAGCCGCTTGTGGATTTCATCCGCTACATGCCGGTGGTCGCTTTCGTGCCCCTCTCCATCCTGTGGTCGGGGACGGGCGATGCCCAGAAGTTCCTGATCATCTTCATCGGCACCTTCTTCCAGCAGGTGCTGATGATCATGGACAATGTAAAACGGGTTCCCGCTGATTTCATCGGCCTTGGCAGGACGCTCGGCCTGCCGGATCGCAGGATCCTGACGCGCATCGTGGTTCCCAGCGCCTTGCCAGGCATCTGGGATACGTTGCGCATCAGTCTCGGCTGGGCATGGACCTGGCTGGTGTTGGCGGAACTTGTCGCGGCGACATCAGGCCTCGGCTACCGCATCACCGTGTCCCAGCGCTATTTCCAGACAAACACCATCATCGGCTACATCCTGTTGCTGGGCGTGCTTGGCCTCATCACCGACCAGGTCATGAAGGCACTGGGAAAAGTGCTGTTCCGGCAGGAGGGTCACGTGCAATGAGGCCGGGCCGATGAGTTTGCCCAAACTGCGGATCGAGGGTCTCCACAAGAGCTTCGGCACGGGCGCGCGGCGCACGGAAGTGCTGCGCGATATCAATCTCGATCTTGCCGACAACGAGTTCGTCTCGCTGGTGGGCACGTCGGGTTGCGGCAAGAGCACGCTGCTGTCGATCGTTGCCGGACTGCAGGATTTCGACGCGGGAGATCTTGCCATCGATGGCGCGCCGATCCTGCAGCCGGGCCTCGACCGCGGCGTCGTCTTCCAGTCCTACACCCTGCTTCCCTGGCTGACGGCGCAGCAGAATATCGAGTTCGCGCTCAAGGCCGCGGGTCATGATCGCGCGACCTGCCGCAGGATAGCACGCGAGCATCTCGATTTGGTCAAGCTCCCTCACAGCGCCAATCGCTATCCGTCGGAGCTTTCGGGCGGCATGAAGCAACGGGTGGCCATAGCGCGTGCCCTTTCCTATCGACCCAAAATGCTTCTGATGGACGAGCCCTTTGGCGCGCTCGATGCCTTGACCAGGCATCAGATGCAGGAACTCCTGACGCAGATCTGGGAGGAGCACAGGCTCACCGTGCTCTTCGTCACCCATGATGTGGAAGAAGCCGTCTACCTGTCGGACCGCATCGTCGTGATGGGGATCGGCCCGGGACGCATCATGCAGACCTTCAATGTCGACATTGAGCGCCCGCGCCGGGAGGAGGTCATGGAAACCCGGGCCTTCATGGATTTGCAGCGCAGCGTGCACAAGGCGATCCGCGAGGCCTCAAAACGTCCCGAAATGGTTTAGGCGCCATTCAATTTACTTACAATTGGCGACCTGCGTTGCGCCAATCCCGATATCGCGCCATCGCGATCCCTGACCAGGGCAGCCGCGATCGGCGTCTTTCTCCTCAACCTCGAAAAAATTTGCAGGACAATGTCGATTTCCTAAACTCTGTTCGTCGTTTCGATGCCGGCCGGTGAGGCCGGCTCAACAAGGAGACAGACGATGCGTGTGATGGTGCTCGTGAAGGCTACCGAGGATAGCGAAAAGGGCTTTGTCCCCACGCCCGAGGCGAAGGAGGCGATGGAGGCGATGGGCAGGTTTAACGACGAGCTGCGCAATGCCGGCATCTTGCTCGACGCCGACGGCCTCAAGCCCTCCTCGCAGGGCAAGCGCGTTGCGTTCGATGGTCCACGCCGGACAGTCATCGACGGGCCTTTCGCCGAGACCCGCGAACTGGTCGCCGGCTTTTGGCTCTGGGAAGTCAAGGACATGGACGAGGCGGTCGCCTGGGTGAAGCGCTGCCCCAATCCCATGCCGGGACCGAGCGAGATTGAGATCCGGCCGCTGTACGAGATGGCTGATTGGCAATGGGAATCTGACGCCGGAGGTCACGGAAATCCATGACCGGGAGCGCGAGAAGCGCAGCGGCAACTGAACCTGTCGGCCGCAACCTGCTTGCCTCCCTTATGGCTTTGGCCGACAAGGCAGCATGACTGCAGGCGAGACACACCAGGCGATCGAAGCGACTTTTCGCATTGAACGGGCCCGGCTCATCGCGGGTCTGGTCCGTCTCGTGCGCAATGTCGACCTTGCGGAGGAACTGGCGCAGGACGCCCTGGTCATTGCCCTGTCCGAGTGGCCCAGGACCGGCGTTCCGGCCAATCCCGGCGCTTGGCTGATGACAGTCGCCAAACACCGCGCCATCGACGCGATCCGTCGCGACAAGATGCGCGAGCGCAAGCATGAGGAGATCGCGCGGGAGCTGGACGGCGAGTGCGACGGTACGGCCGAGGGAAACGAAATGGCGATGAACGAAGATCTTGGCGACGAGCTGCTGGGCCTCATCTTCACAGCCTGCCACCCCATACTTTCGGCCGACGCCCGCGCGGCGCTCACGCTGCGTGTCATCGGCGGCCTGACGACGGACGAGATCGCCCGCGCTTTCCTGTCGAGCGAGGTGACGATCGCCCAGCGCATCGTCCGCGCAGAGAGGACGATCGGAAAGGCCGGGCTCAGCTTCGAGGTGCCGCGCGGCGCCGAGCGTGCGGTGCGTCTGTCCTCGGTGCTGGAGGTCATCTATCTTATCTTCAATGAAGGCTATGCCGCCACGGCAGGCGACGACCTTGTTCGGCCGAGCCTGTGCCTGGAGGCACAACGGCTGGGCCGCATGCTGGCGGGTCTGATGCCCGAGAATGCCGAGGTGTTCGGCCTGCTGGCTCTGATGGAAATCCAGGCATCGCGATTGCCGGCACGCATCGGGCCGGACGGCGCCCTCTTGACCCTGACCGAGCAAAACCGCGCACGCTGGGACCAACTGCTGATCCGGCGAGGCCTTGACGCGCTGGCCTGCGCCGACGCTCTCGGGGGCGAGGGCCCCTACGTGTTGCAGGCCGCGCTTGCAGCCTGTCACGCGCGGGCGCGCAGTCCGGGCGATACCGATTGGCCCCGCATCGCAGCGCTCTACGACCGGCTGCGTGCAGTGATGCCCTCGCCGGTGGTCGATCTCAATCGAGCGGTCGCCCACAGCATGGCTTTCGGGCCCGAAGCGGGCCTGCAGCTGGTAGACGAGATTGCCGACGCCGCCGCATTGCGCAATTATGCGCCATTGCCGGCAGCGAGGGGCGATTTTCTTTTTCGGGCCGGCCGGCTGGCCGAGGCCCGCGCCGAATTCGAGGCTGCGGCCAAGCTCACCCGCAACGTGCGCGAGGCGGCCTTTCTCCTCGCCCGCGCAGACGCTTGTGGTTGACAGCATCGCTCTCTGTGCCCGAAGCGCCGCTCGGCAAGGCCGGAAGCCGCCATTCGCTCCCGGCCAGCTCCCTTCAGTGAGCGTGATCAACTCGCAACGCGAAAGGGATTAATGATGCGCAAGCCGTCGTCGAGCACCATTGCGTGCTGCATGTCCTCTGACCAAAGTGTGTCGCAGCCAGCGTGAATCGCTGCGGAAGCGATCATAGCGTCATAGGTGGAAAGGCCGTACCGCTCGGCGAGCCTCAATCCTGTTTCGTGGGTCTCGAGGGTAACCGGATGAACCGTCAACAGGCCGCGCAGCATGGTCAGCAGCGCATGCGTGTCGTCCCATGACATTTGCATCTTCCGACGCGCGACATTGGTGAGTTCGTTGAGAACCTGCACGCTGATCGCCCCGCCAGTAGCGATGACCGCCTCGGCCCGATCCGCCTTCGCCGTATCGCCTGACGCGATGTAAAGAAGGACATTGGTATCGAAAAAACTAACGGGCATTTGCCTCGTCTCGATCGAATTTGAAGTCAGCGGGAAGCCGACCGCGGAAGGCGCGGAGACGCTTCAGCAACTCTTCGCGCCCGGGCTTTCGCGCGACGCCAAGCTGGCGGGTGTCAGCGACATGGATTTCGATCTCATCGCCTTCCCTGAGTTCAAGCGCTTCGACCACAGCGGCGGGAAGGCGGACCGCAAGACTGTTTCCCCATTTGGCGACCTGCATGCCACTTCCTCCATTAGATATACGCTGCAAGAAATGTATATCCAGAAGTCGTCAACGTCAAGAATTGCAGCAATCGGTTTATTCATTTTGAAGGAGGAGCCTTGATCATGCCAGCAACTGCGTCGGCACGCCGAGTATCGGTCCTGCCTCGGCGAGCCGCTGGTCGAGGGTCCACACCGTGGCGCCATGCTCCGATGCCGTCGCGAGGTGCAGGGCGTCGCCAGCACGAAGCGCGAGGATATGCTGATCGGCGAATTTCGCGGCGACCCGAAAATGCCCGCCCGTCACCGGCAGCATGGTGAAGCTCTCAGCGACCAGCTTATTGAACATCGCGAGCGCTGCTGCGCGCTGCTCCAGGTCGATCTGTCCGGTCCGAAGCTTGATCGCCATGGCGGATGACATCTCGGTCATGGTCCAATCGCTGATCACAAGTTGCGCTGGGTCCTGCTCCGCCAGCCAGCCCTGAACGCGCGCGGTCATGGCTTCGTTGGATAGCGCCGCGACGATCAGCGAAGTATCGAGATAGAACATCAATAGCGATCGCCATCTCGCATCGATCGCACCAGATCGGCGGCAGCCTGGGCCTGCAGAGGCATGGTTGCGGTCAGGGATTGGAGCAGGACGGCGTCGATCCGTTTGCGAGGGCGGGCCACGGCCGTGAGCCTGGCGACCGGCTTGCCACGCCGGGTTATGTCGATCGAGTCTCCAGCCTCGACCCGGTCGACGAGCTCACTCAGATGTGCCTTGGCGTCCGCCAGATTGACCGCGTCCATGTCACGCTCCTGACCATGTAGATGGTCATGTAGCGCATAACACGTGACAATTCCAGTGCAGAGCACAGCGAATAAGCAACTGGCTGCGTGAGCGAACCAGGTGACTAACGAGAATTATGCCGCTTCGCGCTTGACTCATACATATCCCGGTGGTTATACATCGATCAATAGCCGAAGGGTTATCGATCTCAATGCCAAACGCTCACGATGTGCTGTTCAGAACGCTTGCCGATCCGACTCGGCGCGCTATTTTTGAGCGACTGTGTCGCGAAGGAGAGCAGACGGTCGGGGCTCTGACGGCTCAGGCCGGGATCTCGCAACCGGCCGTGTCGAAGCATCTCGGCGTTTTGAGGCAGGCGGGGCTAGTGCGCGACCGCCATGCAGGACGGCAGACCCATTATAGTGCGCAACTTGCTGCGCTTGCCCCCTTGCTCGACTGGACGAGCCAGATGACCGGATTCTGGCAGAGCCGGTTCGACGACCTCGAAGACCTGCTCAAAAGGATGGACCAGTGAACCGAACGTCGACCGAAACACTCTCCGTCGTTGTCGAAAGGGAAATCGCTTATCCGCCCGAGAAGATCTGGCGCGCACTCACGCAACCACACTTGATCGAGGAGTGGCTCATGAAAAATGACTTCAAACCTGTCGCGAACCACCGCTTCAATCTTCACGCAGCCTGGGGCTCCGTCGAGTGTCAGGTGCAGACGGTCGAGCCGAACAGAACGCTGACTTACACATGGGATACCAAGGATCTCAAGAGTGTCGTCTCCTGGACCCTCACCCCCACGAGCACCGGAGCCCGCTTGCGCATGGAACAGTCGGGCTTCCGGCCGGATCAGCAGCCTTACTTCCGGGGTGCCAAAGTCGGCTGGCCGAGGTTCTTTGACGATCTGGAGCAGGTTCTGGCGCGGACGGACTGAGATCCGCGGGCGCTATTCAAGCAGGGGGCTCTGTTACAGAGCGGCAGATGGCGGGCGATAATGGAGGCAAGCCAATGAAGATCAAGTTGACCAAAGTATACGTGGATGACCAGGAAAAGGCTCTGGATTTCTACACCGAAACGCTCGGCTTTACAAAAAGGGCCGATTTCAGCAATGGGCCGTTTCGCTGGCTGACCGTCGCATCACCCGACGAGCCGGACGGGACCGAGCTGCAACTCGCGCTCAATGACAACCCGGCTGCAAAAGCCTACCAGCAAGCCATTTTCCAGCAGGGCCAGCCCGCGGTCATGTTCTTCACCGAAAACGTCAAGAGCGATTACGAGCGCATCAAAGCGCGCGGCGCCGAGTTCACGATGCCGCCGACCGAAGTAACCGGCTCGATCATCGCCCAGCTGAACGACAACTGCGGCAATCTCGTTCAAATCACCCAGCTGGCGCGCTGGTAAGGCAAGCGTTCAGTGGCGTGGCTCCCTGGCGAGAGCCGCCAAACGGGCCGCCCGATCCGCTCGGTTCGTCTTCAGAGGAGGTCTCAATGGATTGGAACAAATGGGTTCGGCAGATCCACCGCTGGCTGTCGATTATCTTTGCGGCGGTCGTCGCCGCCATCTTCATCAGCCTGGGAGTAGGCAAGGAACCCGCCTACTGGGTGTACCTCTTGCCGCTGTTTCCACTCGGCTTGCTCCTGCTTACCGGTCTGTACATGTTCGTGCTGCCTTACGCTCCCAAGTGGCGCCACGCCGGGGGCACCGGCGCATTGGAGTGAATGCATGGCCGACAAGACGTCCATCAAGTCAGCGGCGGTCGTGAAGAAGCCCGCCGCAAAGCCTACAGCGGCCAAGCCTGCAGCCGCCAAGCCGGTCCTCCTCGCAGGCGGCAACCCGCAGATCCCGAAGGGTGATGGTGACGCTCCTGTGCAGGCCTACATCGCGGCCATGCCGGGCTGGAAACGCGACGTCGGGCGCCGCCTCGACGCACTCGTCGAGCGCAACGTTCCCAACCTGCGCAAGGCCGTCGAATGGAACTCGCCCTTCTATGGCGTAGAGGGTCAAGGCTGGTTCCTCAGCTTCCATTGCTTCACAAAGTACATCAAGCTGGCTTTCCTCCGCGGCGCGTCGCTGCGTCCCGTCCCACCCGGCGAGTCCAAGCACAAGGACGTACGCTACCTCGACATCCGCGAGGACGACCAGCTCGACGAAGCTCAACTCACCGACTGGGTAAAGCAAGCCAGCCAGTTGCCTGGCGAGCGAATGTGAGTGGGAATGCCAGTCATCCCGGCAAACCCGGTGCCGACTAGCGGTATTCATGTGACGGGCGAGCGGCAACAACCCTAGGGAAAGCGACAATGATGATGAAGAGTGGCTCGATGGAAGGAAATGCAGAGAGCTCTCCCTCTCAGCTGATCGATGCGAGGATCAGTGAGCTGGGCGATTGGCGAGGCAAGACGCTTTCCCATGTCCGCGCTCTCGTCAAGCAGGCTGACCCGGAAGTGGTCGAGGAGTGGAAGTGGCGAGGCGTTCCGGTGTGGTCGCACGCCGGAATAATCTGCACCGGCGAGACCTACAAGAGCGTCGTGAAAGTGACCTTCGCAAAGGGCGCCTCGCTGCCGGACCCTTCAGGCCTGTTCAACTCCAGCCTCGAAGGCAACACCAGGCGCGCCATCGATATCCGTGAGGGCGAAGACATAGATGAGAATGCGTTCAAGGCGCTGATACGCGCTGCTGCCGCCCTGAACACGGCCCGATAGTCAGCTCCGGCCGATATGGTCGGCTAGCGGGCCGAGAGCGGCGAGCAAAGCTTCGCCGGTGGCTTGCGTCGCGTTCTCATGCGGCGCGCGCAGGTTCAGCCAGCGTCTGTCGCCGGACCGTACCGCCAGCACTGCCTTCATCGCAGCGATGAGGCCGGCGTCCTGGATGATTTTGCGGAACGCCTTGATGGCGGCATCCGCGTCAGTAATGTCCTCTCCCGCCAGCGTTGCGTCGTAGAGGGCCCGGATCGCTGCCGCATTCAGATTGACCGTCGCCGAGATGCACCCCGCAGCACCGTTGGCGAGGCCTTTCGTCAGCTGTGCTTCCGAGCTCGGAAACACCGCGACCCTTGGGGCTGCCGCAATGACCGCCGCGGTGTTGTTCCAATCGCCGGCGCTGTCCTTGTAAGCTACCACGACATGCGGAAACGCTTCGCTCAGCCGGGCGGTCAGCGCCGGGCTCACCGGTACGCCGGAATTCTGCGGGATGTGGTAGAGGATCATCCTCATCGCCGGCTTCGCCACCCGTTCGATCAGCTCGCCATAGTAGCGGGCCTGGCCGTTGTCGCCGGCGGCCGTATAGAAGAACGACGGCAGCACCATCACCCCGGCACAGCCGAGACCGACCGCATGCGCCGTCAGCTCGACGGTTTCGGCAAGTGCTGTGACACCGGTGCCGGGCATCAGACGGCTTGGCGAAATACCGGCCTCGACCAGCCACTCCAGCGCTTGCATGCGCTCGCGCAACGAGACGGACAAGGCCTCGCCCGTGGTGCCGAACGGCGACAGGAAATGCGCTCCCTGATCCAGCACCCACTTGGCGTGTGATATCCAGAGGTCGCGGGCAATACGGCCGTCGTTTTCAAACGGCGTCAGGATCGGTGCGATGGTTCCTTGTGGGCGGATCATGTGCGTCCTTCTACGGGTGAAAATCGGTGCTGTGCTCAAAGCCGGCATCAAGAATGTCGAGCAAGCTACATGAAGCAATGTTGCTGAGTACCGGCCGTTCGGCCTCGAAAGCAAGCGGCTCGCGCATAGGCGCGCGATTGTGATCGGGCGGCGGTTCTGAGGCTCTCGAGGTAAATCCTTGTCACGGGAGAACCTCGTCCGGCCGAAAGGGGGGTGACAAACGAGTTCTGCTGTTTCATCAATGCCGCCTTTTGAGGAGAAGCCCATGCGGAGGATCGGTGTCGGCATTATCGGCTGCGGCAACATTTCGGATGCCTACCTGAAGGCATCGCCACAATTCCCGGTGCTCGATATTGTCGGCGTTGCCGACATCAACCCTACGGCGGCCGAGGCCAAGGCAGCGGCCTACGGCCTGGCTGCCATGCCGGTCGACGCGCTGTTGGCCGATCCGCGCGTCGAGATCGTGCTCAACCTGACGACGCCGCAGCATCATGTGCCGGTCGGCTTGCAAGCTGTCGGGCAAGGCAAGCACGTTTACTCCGAGAAACCGCTGGCGACGACGCTCAGTGACGCCGAGCGGCTGGTCGCGGCCGCGCGCCAACAGGGCGTGCGCATCGGCTGCGCACCCGACACCTTTCTTGGGGCTCCCACCAGACGGCGCGGCGGCTGGTCGATGAGGATACGGTTGGGACCATCGTCGCCGGCTCTGCCTTCATGCAGGTGCCCGGCCACGAACTCTGGCATCCCAATCCGGATTTCTACTATCAGCCTGGCGGTGGGCCAATGCTCGACATGGGACCGTACTATCTGACCTGCCTGGTCAATCTCCTGGGTCCGGTAAAATCGGTGACCGGGCAGGCGAAGTCATCCTACGCCACCCGCACCATCGGTTCTGGACCGCGCCAGGGCGAAACCATCCGGGTCGAGATGCCGACCCATATTTCCGGCCTGCTCGCATTCGAGAATGGCGCCGCGGTCTCGATCACCACCAGCTTCGACGTCTGGAAGCATGAACACAATCACATCGAACTTTACGGAACCACGGGCTCGATGATCGTCTCCGATCCCAACCAGTTCCAGGGCGACATCAGGACCAGCCAGCGCAAGGGCGACTGGACGGTGGCCGATCAGATCCATTCCTATGGCGACGGCAACTACCGGGGCCTCGGCCTTGCCGACATGGCGCAGGCGATCGTCTCCGGCAGGCAACACCGCGCCAGTCTCGATCTTTCCCTCCATGTCCTGGAAATCATGGAATCGATCATCTCTTCAGCAGAGACAGGGCAGCGTGTCGATCTCAGATATGGCTGCGCCCGGCCGGCACCGATGCGCGCCGACCTGCCTTTCGGAATTCTGGGATAGGGAATAATGCAATGAGCAAGACGGCACTGATTTTCTGGGGCGGCTGGGAAGGTCACACCCCGGCCCGAAGCGCCGAAATCGTCAAGGAGATGCTGGCCGGCAACGGCTTCGACGTGCAGCTGGAGCGGGGGACTTCAGCGCTTGCCGATCCGCAGCTGGGTAAGCTCGATCTCATTGTCCCGGTGATCACCATGTCGACCATCGAAAAGCCGGAGCTGCAAAACCTGACCAGCGCCGTCGGGGCCGGCACCGGCCTTGCGGGCTTTCACGGCACCATGTGCGACAGCTTCCGCAACGAACCGGAATATCAATTCATGACCGGCGGCCAGTGGGTCGCCCACCCCGGCAACATCATCGACTATCGCGTCGACATCACCAGGCCAGACGATCGGGTCATGCAGGGCATCGACGGCTTCGCCTACCGTTCGGAGCAGTATTACATGCATGTCGATCCGACCAACGAGGTGCTGGCGACGACTACTTTCACCGGCGAACATCTCGATTTCATCGCCGGCGTCGTCATGCCGGTCGTCTGGAAGCGCCGCTACGGCAAGGGCCGCGTCTTCTACAGCGCGCTCGGCCACACCGCCGACGAGTTCGCCGTGCCGCAAATGCGCACGATGTTCGAACGCGGCGCGATTTGGGCCAGCCGAAACTCGGACCTTGCGTAGCCGTTCAATCTGAACGCCACGTATCGTTGTAATCTTTTAAAGGGCGGCCACCCGGACGCCGACACAGGCACTGGACTGCAATTGACTGCCATGGTAGCATCCAATACACCACGGTCATCGGAAAATTCCGCAGCTGGAGGTCGAATGGAGCAGACGTGGCGATGGTTTGGCCCGAGCGACGCGGCAACGCTTGCCCACGCGAGGCAGGCCGGCGCGACCGGCATAGTGACGGCATTGCACGACATCCCTTACGGCGAAGTGTGGCCGATCGACGCCATCAGGCAGCGTCAGGCGCTTATCGAGGCGGATCCGGCGATGGGCCTGAAATGGAGCGTCGTCGAGAGCGTCCCCGTGCACGAGGACATCAAGCTCGGCCGCGGCGATCTCGACCGGCTCTACGACAATTTCAGGCAGACCTTACGCAATCTCGGCGCCTGCGGTGTGCGCACGGTCTGCTACAACTTCATGCTGATCCTCGACTGGACCCGGACCGACCTAGCTGCGCCGCTGGCGGGCGGCGGACGGGCGCTCCGCATGAACATGCACGAGCTTGCCGCGTTCGATTTCTACATGCTGCAGCGCAAGGGATCGGAGCGCGACTATGCGTCCGATGTTCTCCAGCGGGCGAGCGAATGGTTCGAGACGACGCCGGATACGTCAAAAGAGCGTCTGCTCGCCAACATCATGGCCGGCCTGCCGGGCGCCTTCAAGCGCTACGACATAGCAGAATTGCGCGATGTGGTGGCCGAGCAGTCGAGCCTGTCGCACGACCGGCTGCGCGAGAACCTTGTCCGTTTTCTCGAAAACGTGCTGCCGGCGGCCGAAGAGGCGGGCGTCACGTTGGCGATTCACCCGGACGATCCGCCGCGCGATCTCGTCGGCCTGTGCCGCATCGTCAAGAACGCGGACGACATCGCCTTTATCCTGGACGCAGTGCCATCGGCTAATAGCGGCCTTACCTTGTGCACGGGGTCGCTGGGCGCCAACCCGGCCAATGACGTGCCCGCCATCGCCAGGCGCTTTGCGCACAAGATAAACTTCGTGCATCTGCGCAACGTCAGCAAGGACCCGGACGGCTCGTTCATGGAATCCGAGCATCTGAGCGGCGATGTCGACATGGTGTCGGTGGTCTCGATCTTGCTCGACGAGCAGCAACGCCGCCGCGACGCCGGCGAACCGGCGGCGCTGCTGCCGTTTCGTCCGGATCATGGCCACGAGCTGATCGATGATGCCGCGCGGCACACCCATCCCGGCTACCCCGTGATCGGCCGTCTTCGCGGCCTTGCCGAATTGAGAGGCGTGATGACGGCGATTGCCCATCAGCGCGGCTACCGGCTGCAATGACGGCGCCCCGCCTGCTCTGCGTCGGCGCGCTCACCTACGACACGATCTTGCGCCTCGATGTCCTGCCCTCCGGCGCCGGCAAGTTCCTGCCAAGCGAGGCCGTGCAGATCGCGGCCGGCATGGCAGCAAGCGCCGCCGCGTCGGCCAGCCGCCAGGGCGGGCAGGTCTGGCTATGGGCAAGCGTCGGCGACGATGCCGTCGGCCGCGATGTCATCGGCCAGATGGAGGCGGAGCGGGTCGACTGTTCGCTGGTGCGCAGGGTTGAAGGCGGCCGCTCGGCCATTGCCACGATCCTGGTTGATGCCGCCGGCGAGCGTATGATTGTCCCGTTCTACGATGCCGTCACGCAAGCCGATCCGGACCGTCTTCCGCCGGCGGATTTTTCCCGCTTCGACGCCGTGCTGGTCGACGTCCGCTGGCCCGGAGCCGCCGCCCTGGCGCTGGCGAAAGCTCGTGAATACGGCATTCCGGCGATCCTTGACGCCGATGTCGCATCGCGACCGGTGCTCGACCGGCTGCTGCCGCTCGCCTCGCATATCGTTGCTTCACTGCCTGCGGCACGCATCCTGTGCGGCCCGGAGATATCCGCCGGTTCTGCCGTCGCCATTCTCGGCGAACGGATCGGCGCCTTCGTGGCCGTCACCGATGGGGCGAACGGCACCGCGTTCCGGCACCCGGGCAGCAACGTCCGTCATCTGCCATCGCCGCGGGTCGAAGCCGTCGACACCCTGGCGGCAGGCGACGTGTTTCACGGCACCTTCGCTCTCGGTCTGGCCGAAGGTTGGGACGAAGAGCGCGCCATAGCAGTGGCCAGCGCCGCCGCCGCCCTGAAATGCCTGCGCTTTGGCGGACGTCTTGGCGCACCGACGCGCGCGGAAACGCTGGCTTTCATGCAAGGATCGACATGATGCCGAACACGCTTGGGCCGGCTCGGTGGAAAGAGCACGTCAAGTGGCGCCGATCGACTACCATAGTAGTCACTGGGCAGCTGTTCGTGGGAGGACAAAATGGCTGAATTCAAAAAACGCGCACTCGTCACCGGGGCAGCCATGGGCATCGGACGTGCTGTCGCCGAAAGACTGGCCGAGCAAGGCATCGACCTGATCCTGTTCGACCGGGCGGGCGATCAGCTGGACGAGGTCGCGGCACAGCTTTCGGCGCGCGGCGTGACCGTGCGCACCGTGCTTGGCTCAACCGCCGACACTGAAGCGTGCGGCCGCGCCGTCGAGCTTGCCCGGTCCGCGTTCGGCGGGCTCGACATGCTCTCCCACAATGCCGGCATCCAGCGTTACGGAACGGTGGAGACCACGGACGAGGCGCTTTGGGACGAGGTGATGAACGTCAACCTGAAGGCTGCCTACCTGCTCTCCCGCGCGGCGATGCCGCTGCTCCGCCAAAGCCGCGGTGCCATAGTCCATATGAGCTCGGTGCAGGGTCTGGCCAGCCAGGAAGGGGTTCTGGCCTACAGTACGGCCAAGCACGGCCTGATCGGCCTGGTAAAGTCGATGGCCGTCGACTATGCGCCGCTCGGCGTGCGCGTCAATGCCGTCGCTCCGGGCGCGGTCGACACACCGATGCTGCGGGATGCGGTCAAGCTCAACGATAAGCCCGACGAGATCCTGCGTATCCTCGACAATATGCATCCGCTCGGCCGTACCGCCCAGCCGAAAGAGATTGCCGCAGTCGTCGCCTTCCTGCTGTCCGACGATGCCTCTTTCGTCACCGGCGAGGTCGTGCGCGTCGATGGCGGCCTGCTGGCGCGCATCGGCGGTTCTCCGCGCAAGGAATAACGCCGGCGCTGCTGCTTGCGCAGGCATTTCATGAACGGCTTGAAGCTGCAGAGCCTTTAAGGGGATTGCCGATGGCAGGGCTTTTGGGAATGCGGACCATCACCGAGGGGCGGCTGGGCGAAACCGGCCCCGGCGCTTCAGTCGCGGCCAGAACGTTCGAGGTTTTGCTCGACCAGATTCTGACCTTCCGCCTGAAGCCGCACGAGCTGATTTCCGAAAAGGCGATGTCGGAAGCCCTTGGCGTGAGCCGCACACCGGTCAGGGAGGCGCTCGCCCGGCTGGCCGGTCTTGGCCTGATCGACATCTATCCCCAGCGCGGCAGCATGGTGGCGCCGCTGCGTATTGCCGATCTCGAGAAATCGCAGTTCCTGCGCGAAGCGCTCGAAGTCGGCCTGATCAAACGCGCCGTCGAGAGCCCGCGCCTTGCCGACCTGCTTGCCGCGCTCAAAGGCGAACTAGCGGTCCAGGAGACGTTCGCCTCCATCGCGGACGACAGGCGCTTCTTCAAGTCGGACGAGCTGTTCCACCAGCACATCTCCAGCCATGCCGGGTTTCCGGGAATCTGGGCCGACATCAGCGCGGCGAAGCTGCACATGGACCGCTTCCGTTTCCTGTCTTTTCCGCGCCTCGACAGCATGTCGGTGGTCCTCGGCCAGCATCGGCGGATTGTCGATGCGCTCGAGCAGGCCGACGCGCTTGCGGCGGAAGAAGCAATGCGAACGCATCTTCGCCGCATTTTCGAGGTGCTCGAAATCGTCCAGGAGCGCTATCCCCATTACTTCGAGGCAGACGGTAGTGTGAGCCCGCCGTCAGCTGGCTCAATCCAAGCCTGAGCCTTTCTTGCGCGCTTCCGAGGGCGTCTTGGTCTTGCTGCCGGATTTGTCGGAAGCTGGCTCGGCTTTGCGATTTTGACCCTCGCCGCCTTGCTCCTTGCGGAGCTGCTTTTCCACTACCGATCGCGATCCTTCCGCCGGGTCTTGTTCCGGATGAGTATCGGTTCCCGTCATGTCGGCTCCTATCCATTTTGATCAATTGCGTGTGGCGTGGGCTGACCTGCGCCGCCGGTTCTGTCGCGCCCGATCATCAGCCAGGCGGCGAACAGCACGACCAGTACGACAACGATCCAGGCGACGAGACGAGGCATCGGGCCTCACTTCCCCCGCCGCTTGCTGCCGCGTGCCTCCGGATCGGCGCCGGCCTCGACCGTTGGATCGGGCACGACCGGTCCGCGTTCGGCCTCGGAACCCTCAGCTTCGATCTCCTGCACGGCCTGATCCCAATGCTCGCGCTCGCGCCCTTGCGGACGGCCTTCGCGCTCCCAGATCTCATGGGCTCGCTGCCTGATACGCTCTTCCCTGTCCATGGCCTTTGCCTCCTCATCCCCTAATCCGGCGATCGCTGGTTTGTTCCGCGGTGCCAGCGCCGTTCATCGCGGTTCAGTTGACGTGATCACCCAGCGCTCTAGATCAAACTTCACGGCGAAGTCGCTCGGTGCGGGGAGAACAATCGTGTGGCAGCAACGCTACAAGCACGTATTGTAAATGCCGTTACAGCCGTCGGTGTTCGACCAGGCCACCCATGCTTGCTGCTGATAATGTTTGTACTGATGGCCTGCTCGCCTTCCGGCCAGGTCGAGCAGCAGTCGAAAACCGCGGCTTCCGCCACACAGACCGCATCGCTGGTCCTGGAGAGCTGGATCGCTGGGAAAGCCCCGTCGGAATACACGTCGCGCACTTTGCAATCGGTCGGCAAGGCGCTCGCCGATGCCGGTGCGCAAATCCAGTCCGCCAAGTCGCCTGAGCCCAGCGGGCAAGCCGGTCTGACGATGGCGGTTGGACGGCTTTCGGCAGCGGCAATGCGCGCCGCGACGGCCGTGCAGAACGGCAACCGCTCGGAAGTGGAACACGCGCAGCAGGATCTTCGGGCCGCCGCCGCCGATCTGAGCACGTCCAACGCAAAATATTTCGCGCCGAAATCATGAAGAAGCTGCTCGAAATATCGCTCGGCGTCGTCACCAGCGTTGGCGGCTTTCTCGAGGTCGGATCAATGGCGACCGCAGCTCAGGCCGGCGCGGCGTTCAGGTTCCAGCTGATATGGGCCGTCGTCCTGGGCACGATCTGCATCATCTTCCTGGTCGAAATGGCCGGACGCTTCGCCGCCGTTAGCCATCACACCATCGCCGACGGGATCCGGGAACGGTTTGGCTTCAACGCCTTTCTGTGGCCGTTGCTTGCGACCTTGCTGGTCAACTTCCTGGTCATGGCAGCCGAAATCGGCGGTGTTGCCATTGCGCTCGAGCTCGCCACCGGCATCGGCTTTCAATGGTGGGCGCTGCCGGTCGCGTTTCTGGCATGGCTGTTCCTGTGGAAAGGCACGTTCGGATTCATCGAAAAAGGCGTCGCGATCCTCGGGCTGGTCACGCTGTGCTTCGTGGTTGGCGCAGTCATGCTGAAGCCCGATTGGGGGCAGGTCGCAGCCGGGGCCGTGCCAACACTGCCGGATCACGACGCGGCCAACTACTGGTTCATGGCGGTCAGCATTCTTGGTGCGTCGATCTCGCCCTATCTGTTCATGTTCTATTCGTCGGGAGCGATCGAGGACGAGTGGGATAAGAGCTATCTTGGAGCCAATCGGGCCATTGCCGGCCTGGGCATGAGTTTTGGCGGCACGATCGCTATCGGTGTATTGATTGTGGCGGCGCTCGTTCTGGCAGCACACGGCATAGAGCAGGTCGACGACTACCACCAACTGCCGCTGATGCTGCTTCCGATCTTCGGTTTCTGGGGATTTGTCCTGTTCGTTGCTTCACTAGGCATTGCCTGCTTCGGTGCCACGCTCGAAATCGGCCTGCAGCAGGCCTATCTTGTGGCGCAGGGTTTTGGCTGGACCTGGGGCGAGAACCTGAAACCGCGCGACGACCCGGGTTTCAGCACCGTTTATACGATCTCGTTGTTTCTCGCCGCCATTCCGATCGCGCTGGGCCTCGATCCGCTGAAGCTCACCATCTTTTCCATGGCGCTGACGGCCGCCAGCCTGCCGTTGACAGTGGTGCCGTTCCTCTTCCTGCTCAATGACGAGCGTTATGTCGGCGAGCACCGCAATGGCACGATCGCGAATGCCGCGGTCATCTTCATCATCGCGCTCGGTTTCGTGCTCGCGATCGTGACCATTCCTTTGCAGATATTCGGAGGCACGTGATGGAGTTGCTGCGCGACATCCTGGACAAGCAAGTGGTCGACCGCGAGCAGGTCAAGATCGGCAAGGTTGACGGGCTGGTGGCCGAGCTCAGGCCAGGCAAGCCGCCTAAGATCGTTGCGGTCGAGCTCGGCTCGATCACGCTGGCGCGTCGGCTTGGCGAGCGGCCTGGCCGCTGGATGGCGCGGCTTGCGGCAAGGCTCGGCGGCAAGCGCCATGCCGAGCCGCACCGCATCGCCTGGAACAAGGTGCGCGACATCGGCGTCGACATCGAGTTCGATATCGACGTCCGCGAAACGGCGATTTTCGACTGGCAGGACTGGCTGCGCGATCGTGTCATTGGGCGTATTCCGGGAGCTGGATGATGGCCACTATCAATCTCGAGCAATTGGCTGGCAGGAATGTACTTTCGCAGCGCGGCAAAAGCATCGGCCGTATCGAGGAGATACGCGCCGAACCGGATGGCGACGACCTGGTGATTACCGAGTACCATGTCGGCATCCACGCGGCCTTCGAGCGTCTGTCCGCTTCGGCCATCGGCATTGCGGTCCTCGATGTCTTTCGACTGCGCAGTCGCGACAGTATGTACCGCATCCCCTGGGACAAGCTCGACATCTCCGATCCGGCGCAGCCGCGGTTGTTATGCACGAAGGAAGAACTTTCCGCTATGAAGGGGAGCATCGAGGGCGATAAACCGGAATGAACGATACTTTCCCGCCATCGGAAAATGGGGTCCAGTGAAAGTCCTGGTTACCGGTGCCACCGGCCTGATCGGTGCCTCCGTCGTGGCACGCCTTCTTTCCGAAGGGCATGAGGTAATCGGAGTGGTCCGCAGCCCCGGCGCAAACCGGACCGGCAATTATCAATTGCTGGTGCTGGACATGGCGGTGGCGCTGCAGCCCGAAGACTGGCTACCGCATCTCAGGCGTATCGACGCCGTCGTGAATTGTGCCGGCGTCCTGCAGGACAGCCCCCGCGAAAAGACGCGCGAAGTCCATCGCGATGCGGCGGCAGCACTCTTTCTGGCCTGTGCGCGGGCCGGGGTTGCCCGGGTGATCCACTTCTCGGCGATAGGCGTCGATCGGGCGCAGCCTTCGACATTCTCGGCGACGAAACTGGCCGGCGACCAGGCGCTTATGGCGCTTGATCTGGATTGGGTGGTCCTGCGCCCGTCCGTGGTGCTCGGCCGGCCGGTGTTTGGGGCCAGCGCATTGTTTCGGGGTCTCGCCTCGCTGCCGGTGCTGCCCTCCATGCCCGGCACCGGCCGGCTCCAGGTGGTACTTCTCGACGACGTGGTCTCAACAGTCGTCCTCCTTCTCGATCCCGCCAGTCCGTCTCGCGTCGTGCTGGAACTTGTCGGTCCCGAACAGCTGAGCATGGACGAGGTCGTCGGTAGCTATCGCCGATGGCTCGGTTGGGCTCCGGCAGCCAAGTTTGTCTTGCCGGCGGCTGTTGCAAAGCTTCTCTACCGCCTCGGCGACCTTGCCGCGATGTTCGGCTGGCGCCCACCGATGCGCACCAACGCGGCCAGGGAGATCGCCCGAGGAGCGGTTGGAGATCCCTCGGACTGGACCGCCGCGACCGGCATACGCCCGCAAACCCTGGCGGGCTTCCTCGCGCTCAATCCGGCAACGGTGCAGGAAAAATGGTTTTCCCGGCTGTACTTCATCAAGCCGGCGATCTTCGTCGTCCTGCCCGTCTTCTGGATCATGACGGGGATTGTGTCGCTGACCACCGGCTACGTCAGCGGCGTCGATCTGATGAAAAGCACGGGGGCCGGCATCTTGTCGGCGCCGACCGTGATCGCCGGTGCTCTTGCCGACATCGTCGTCGGCACGCTCGTTGCCTGGCGGCCGGCGACGCGAAAAGGCCTCTATGGCGGCATCGCGCTCTCGCTCTTCTACCTGGTCGTCGGAAGCTTCCTGAGTCCTGATCTGTGGAACGACCCGCTTGGGCCGTTCCTCAAGGTGTTGCCGATCCTGGTGCTGCACTTTGTGGCCCTGGCAGTGCTGGAGGAGCGTTGATGCTCTATTTCCTGCTGAAATTTCTGCATGTCATCGGCGCATCCGTGCTGCTTGGCACCGGCGCCGGTATCGCTTTCTTCATGCTGCTCGCCCACAGGACCGGCAATGCCGCGACGGTTGCGGCGGTGGCGCATATCGTCGTCGTCGCCGACTTCCTTTTCACGGCGACGGCCGTGGTCGCGCAACCTTTGACCGGAGCCGCGCTCGCCTGGCAGGCCGGCTACTCGCTGTCGGAGGGCTGGATCGTACTTTCGATCGCGCTTTATATCTTCACCGGAATGTTCTGGCTCCCGGTCGTCTGGATGCAAATGGAGATGCGCAAGCTGGCAGCGCAGGCCGCCGGTGCCGGAGCGCCGTTGCCACCACGCTATCATCGGCTCTTCTGGCTATGGTTCGCCTTCGGCTTTCCCGCCTTCGCCGCCGTGCTCGGAATTTTCTGGCTGATGATCGCGCGGCCGGCGATCGAGTGGTGAAGACAAGCCGCGGACAATTGCCGCGGCTTGTGCTTCGGTCCAGCGTTGCTTCGAGCCCCGAATCCGGGACTGAAGCTAACTCTTGGCGGTCTCTCCCGCCTCACGCAGCCTGGCGTATTGCAAGGTGACGCCGCGCAGATTCTGCTTCAGCCAGTCGGCCATTTTCTCTTCTTCGCGGAGATTCTGCTGAAGAGAGTTGGTTGCCTGACTAAACCCTCCGGCCTCGGCGAGTACGAGCAACGAGTTGTAAGCGGCGATCTCGTAATTTTCGAATGCAAAGTTGGCGAAGCTGTTCTTGAGGATTTCGTCGCCGGCTACGGAATGTCCCATCGCAGCCATGCTGCCGACCATCGACATAGCCGTATCCTTCAATGTGGAATGGTCCTCACCGAGGCCATCCAGAATGGATTCCAGGCGGGCGATCTGCCCTTCGGTCTCCGTGATATGCTGCTGCAGGCGGTCGGCGACCTGCGGATAGTTCTCGATCCGCTTGACCTGAGGTTTCATGATCGACAGTGCCTGGTTCTCCATGGCGTGAGCGTTGCGCAGCCCGACAATGAAGATCGAGCGGGTTTCGGAATTGACATCGGTATCCATAGGACTTCCTCGCGATTTGACGTGTAGAACCAAACCGTGGCTATGCCGATTTGTTCCTGGCGAGGCGTTGCAGTTAACCCTGCTCTTCAAGAAATGCTGCAATCGTGTCATTTCAGCGAATAGAGGTAGGCCGCGATATCCCGCGCCTCCTGCTCGGAAATTCTGGTCGAGGGCATTGCCGTGTGCGGATTGACCTCCCTTGCGGCGCGTATCCAACGGACCAGGTTCTCCGGCTTATTGCGCAAGACGCCGCCGATATAGACCCGGGTAGCCAAGTCGGCATCCAGGCGCGGCCCGACCAACCCTTGCGCGCCGGGAACGCCGCTGATCGTGTGGCATCCAGCACAGCCATTGGCCATCATGATGGGTATGGCGCGGGCGCCAACACCGCCGGTTGCATTGTCGGCCTTCTGCTCCACTCGACGGCTTTGCTCGAAGTACAACGCGATCCCGGCCAGAACTGCAACGAGCACGACAATTGCCGCGGCGCCGAGGATGGACCCGGACGGAGTGAAGCGCGGTGTGGCGCGCACGCCAATGCTGCTGGTGGCATTGTCAGTCTCATAAGCGACCTGGCCGAGGCGCTCCGGCCAAAACGTCAGCGCCGCCCAAGCTGCGGCCAGCACGGCAATTACCGCCCCAGCACCAATGACCAGCTTAGACAGCGCGGAGCGCATGCGACACCTCCCATCTTCTCTGTCCACTTGCGCGAATCCACAGACCGGCCAGCAGCAACGCGGCTCCGCCATAAATCAGACCGGCAGGAACCCACATCACCAAGCCGGCGAGCTGCTGGTCCTCCAGCGCGCTAAGGTTCCACAATTCCGCGCCGGCGTCGTTTGCCGGATACCACAGCCTGGGCGAGACCAGCAGCAGTACCCCGAGCAGGCCGGTGTGCAGCGAGGTGAAGAAAAGGTGCATGACTGCGCTGCCATAGGCTTGTTCGCGGCCTGAGCGCGGCAGCAGCACCCACCAGAACAGCAGCCCCGTACCGAAGAAGCTCGCATGTTGCGCATAATGCAGGACACCCTCGGCAAGCGCCGCCTCGAACAGCGCCGGAACGTGCCATGCCCATATCGCGACGCCGTGCAGGAAGGTCGCGACTACAGGGCGGCTGACGGCGGCCCAAACGGTTCGAAGCACCTTCGCGTGCCCGGCTGCGCCAAATGCCAGCCGTAGCCTGATCGGCAATGCCCACATCATCGCCGCCGCCGGGCGGGAGGCGACCAGCAGGGGCGCCGCCACCGCCATCAATAGCTCGTGCTCGATCATGTGGGCGGTGAAGACGCGCTCGCCCAATGCATGGAGCGGACTGACCAGTGCGGCCGCCAAGATGGCCCAGCCGGCCGCGAACAGCATAGCCTGCCCTAGCCGCAACGGCCGGCTGCGGGCGCTCCGCCGCCACAGCCGAAAGGCGCCTGCCGCGTAAAGCAGTACGGCAACGGTTAGCGGCAGCGTGATCGGCAACGCCAGCGTCCAGCCGGCCTGCGGGGCGCCGGCACCGTAGCAGGTCGATGTCGAGAAGAGCGCGTCGGAGCTCATCGCAGGCAGCCGTCAAGAATGAGCGAGGCGGCGCCTTGCATGATGATTACCAGTGCAAACAGCACCGCGCTGAGAATGCCGATATTGGCGACGAAATCCTCCGTGGCGCGCGTACGATCCGGTTTAAAGGCGGCACCGCCTTGCTGGCGCGCCCGCCACGACAGCACGCCGCCAAGCAAGGCCAGCACTGTCAGCACCAGCGCAATGACCGGTATGAGGGGAATGCCGTGCGCGCACTGCCACTCCACGAACGCGTAATTCAGCTGCGTCGACACCGCCCAGGCCAAGGGCCCGGACAACAGCCCGCCCCATGATGTGCCCAAGCGAAGCGCACGCATCTCAGTCAAGCCTCGGCATCCAGTAGATCAAAAGATAGATCGGGATCCAGGTTGCGACCACGAAATCCCAGTAGAAGACGTTGTCGCCAACGTCCCCGAAACGCCGGCCGCTATAGCCATGGCGCGTGAACATCAGGGCCGTCAGCACCAGCGTGTCGCCGACGTCGGTAATCAGATGCGTTGTGTGAAGGCCGAGCAGCACCCACAGCATTGAGCCGTACGCATTGGTATCCCAATAGATGTTGAGGGCCGGAAATTCGAACCACCGCACGACAAGCGGTGCGATACCGAGCAGCGACATGACGATCAGGCCGATGCGCACGGGCACCATGGCACAGGCTTCCGCGTAGCGGTTCAGTATGTGGTTGGGCACCACGCTTGCGAGCAGCAACAGCGTGACGATGGTGCCCGGCCAATGGTTGGGCGGCGGCACGCCCAATGGCCATTCGGGCGACAGATAGGCGAGGTAAAGATAGGCGCCTGCGGCAAGCGCGAAGCCGGTGCCCTCCAGCGCCATGAAGGCGAGGGTGCCCCACCAGGTCGGGCTGCGCGGTCCGAGTCCGAAGGTCGGGAGGTCGGAAAGATCGGCGGCAGGACGCTGTTTCATTCCTCATCCTCCGGATCGCCTTTCGGCCAGAACCAACCGATCAAAGTGATGGCGATCGGCCCCGCTCCCCAGACCACTGCCCAAGGGCTGAAGATTGAATAGAGAAAGGTGGCGCCGATCGCGAGCGCAGCGAACAATGGCCAGATCGACGGCGTCGCCGACTTCTCGCGCACATGGGGATGCGCCTCAGCCACGGTCGAAATAACAAGTTCGCGCGCGTCGACGCGAAGCCCGGTCGCGACAGGCAGCGTGTCACGTTCGGCCCAGAGCGGCTCGGCGTTGCTAACCACCGGAATCCGAGCGAAATTATAGCTCGGCGGCGGAGAGCTCGTCGCCCATTCTAGCGTGCCTGCATTCCAGGGACTGTCCCCGGCCGGGGCGCCCCTCGAGGCGCTGTACACCAGGTTTATAGTGAACAGAACGAAGCTCAGGAACAGGACGACCGCGCCGGCTGTGATGAACAGGTTGATGTTGCCCCAGCCGAGCTCAACCGGATAGGTGTAGACCCGGCGCGGCATGCCCCACAGACCGACAATGTGCATCGGAAAGAACGCCGCATTGAAGCCTATGAAGGCAAGCCAGAAGTGCCAGCGTCCGAGACGTTCGCTCATCATCCGGCCGGTGATCTTGGGGAACCAGAAATAGGTCGCGCCGAGCAGCGGGAATACCGACCCGCCGATCAGCACGTAATGGAAATGCGCGACCACGAAATAGGTGTCGTGCACTTGCAGGTCCAATGGCACCGACGCCAGCATCACGCCGGTCAGGCCGCCCGCGACGAACGTGAAGAAGAAGCCGAACACGAACAGCAGCGGCGTCCTGACTATCGGCTTTCCGTCCCACAATGTCGCCAGCCAGCAGAAGATCTGCAGCCCGTTCGGGATGGCAATCAGCATGCTCGATGCCGTGAAGAAGCTCGCGCCGAGCTTTGGCAGGCCCGTTGCGAACATGTGATGGACCCACAGGCCGAACGACAGAAACCCGACCGCAATCAGCGACAGAACCATGCCTAGATAGCCGAATACCGGACGCCGGGCGAAAGCGGCAATGATCGAGGACACCATGCCGGTGGCCGGGAGGAAAATGATATAGACTTCGGGGTGGCCGAAGAACCAGAACAGGTGCTGGAAGAGCAGTACGTCGCCGCCCTCGGCGGGATTGAAGATATGGGTGCCGACCAGGCGGTCGAGGATCAGGAACGTCGACGTGATCATGACCGCCGGCATAGCGAATACGATCACGAAAGAGGTGACCAGCATCGCCCAGACGTAGAGCGGAATCTTATCCAGCGACATGCCCGGCGCGCGTTGCTTCAGCACGGTGACGATGGTGGCGACCGCGACCGCCAACGATGAAACTTCGGTATAGGTGATCATCTGCGCCCACACGTCGGAGCGCTTGCCTGGCCCGAATTCAGGACCGGACAGCGGCACGTAGGAGAACCAGCCGACGTCGGGTGCCATGTCGAGTGCAAACGACACCCAGGCGAAGAGGCCACCCGAGAGATAAATCCAGAAGCTGAATGCATTGAGGCGCGGGAAGGCGATGTTACGGGTGCCGACCATCAGCGGGACCAGGTAGATGCCGGTTGCCTGAACGATCGGCACCGCAAACAGGAACATCATCGTTACGCCATGCATGGTGAACAGCTGGTTGTAGCGATCGGGCCCGATCAGCCCGCGCTCCGGCCCCGACAGTTGGATGCGCATGGCAACGGCACTGAGGCCACCGAGGCACAGGAACAGGAAAGCGGTGACCAAGTAGCGCCGCGCGACAATCTTGTGGTCGACGCTCGAGAGCGCGCCGATGACGCCCGGAGCCGTCTGCCATGTCCGCGCCAGCCAGCGGTCAAGGCTGGCGTCGTCGAGGCCGGTATCGCGAGGTCCGTCGCGCTCGGGAGCCAGGTCACCCTTTCGCGCCGCGGGGCCTTGCTGCGCGAGGTTCCGCTCATGGGCCAGGTCGGCGCTGCTCATTTCAGGCCCTCGAGATAGGCTACGATCGCATTCAATTCGTCCCCGTTCAGTCCAACGACGGGCATGTGGGCACCTGGCTTGATCCCTTGCGGATCGGCTATCCAGGCCCCGAGATTGCCGCGGCTCATAGCCAGCGTTCCGGCAGCGAGCGTCCGCCGGCTTGCGATATGGGTGAGGTCGGGAGCGACCGTACCGCCCGCGATGGTGCCGCCGATCTTGTGGCACATCACGCATGGCCGTTTGAGGAACAGGTCGTGGCCGGTTTTGGCTTCGGCCAACACGGGGGCGGCGGCCGGCCGCAGTTGGTCGTTCAGCCACGCGTCGAAGACGGGCCTTGGTTCGGCGACGATGAAGGTGCTCATATTGGCATGCTGCGCGCCGCAGAACTCGGCGCACTGCCCGCGATAGACGCCGGGCTTGTCCGCCTTCAGGTTGAGAACGTTCTCGTGGCCTGGAATGAGGTCCAGCTTGCCCGAGAGGTTCGGCACCCAGAAGGAATGGATGACGTCTGTCGAGGTCACTACGAGCCGCACCGGCTCGCCCGCCGGGATGTGGATTTCATTGGCGGTCGTCAGGATGCGGTTCGGCTGATCGTTTTCGTAGCGCACCTCCCACCACCATTGATGCCCGGTCACCCGGATCGTCAGCGCCGCATCCGAGCCGATGGCGGCGAGCGTCCGGTTAGAGAAGTAGCTCATCAGCGTCAGGCCGACCAGGATCAGGGCGGTAGCAGCGAGTGCGGCAACGACAATTCGCATCTTGCTGCGCTCGGCGGCAGCATCGAGGACAAGCGGATCGCCCGACGGCGCCGCGCGCCGGGCCAATGGCACGATCAGCACGGCCATCACCAGAAGCCAGACCACCGTGCAGAGTGCTGTGAAAAACCAGATCAGCCATGCGAGCTCGCCAGCTGCCGGACCCTTTGGGTCGAGCGCGGATTGCCAGCCGCTGCATCCTGCGAGGAGCAGCATGCAGGCTGCGCCGCAGCACACCCTGCAAACAACGCGGTTCACGGCGACTTCCCCAGCGTGGCGGCATCCGGCAGGCGATTTTCGGATGGATGAGGCATCATGTCGTCGTCGCGGCTCGGCGCGGCCGATTTCGATGCGTTGCCGCTCAGCGCGCGGACGAAGGCGGCAAGCTCCCAGATCTGGTCGTCCGGGATCTTGTCACGGAAGCTCGGCATGCCGTTTGGCCGGCCGTCCCTGATCGTGGCGTGGATGCTTTCGATCGAGCTGCCATAGAGCCACTTCTGGTCCATGAGGGCCGGACCCATGCCGCCACCGCCATTGGCATGGCAGCCGGAACAGTTGAACCAGTTGAACAGACGCTTGCCTTCGCTGAGGTGGAAGGCGTTGGCCTCGAACACGCCGGCCTTGGTGTCGGACGAGGCCGGCCGTTGGCCGCCCGGCTCGAGGGCCGTCACGGCTGCCGGCTGGTCGCCCGAGCCGAGCGCCGACTGCGGACGCGTGTTACGTTCCTCACGCTGGCACCCGGCAACCGCGAGGATTGCGAACACCAGCAAGGGAAGACCGCGCTTCATTCAAGGCGCTCCGACAGGATCGAAGCGGGGCACCTGGTAGGCCGCCAGGATCGCGTCGATCTCGGCGCGGTGTCTGGTCAGGGCGGCGTTCACCTCGTTGCGCAGCGTATCGTCGCCACGGCGCACGCCCATCGAGATGTCGTAGATCATCGGCAGTTGCGGGCCGTCCACGCGCGGCGAGACCGGCGTGATCTGCAGCGCCACCTTCTGCCTGGACGCGAAGTAGCCGGCCAGCGGTCCCCAGACCACGGCCATATCGATGTCGCCATTCGCGACCGCCTCGACGATGCGTGCTGGCGGGTTCGGCGCCGAATAGTCGCCATAGACGGGGAAACCGATGAGATGGCCGACGATGCCGCGGCGGCCAAGCGCCTGGACGGGCGGCGAGTTGGCGCCGTCGTCGCCGATCAGCTGGACGCCGATGCGCAGATCGCGCAGGCGAGGATCGTTGAAGGACGTGATTTCCGGCGCATCCTTGCGTGTCACGAACACATAGGAAGACCGGTAGTAGGGCGCGGTGGTGCGCAGCATCTCGAGATTGGCGGGCGTGCCGGGCACCAGATCGCACAAACCGGCTTTCAGCGTGTTGCGGACGAAGCCACGGCGCTGTGCCCACCACGTGTAGGACACCGTCGCACCAAGCTCCGTCGCGACGAGTTCGGCGATCTTGTTTTCAAAACCCTGCCTGGCGGCATTGGAGAACGGCATGTTGTTGGGATCGGCGCAGATCCTCAGCTCGCGCGCATCGGCAACAGTGGCGACGAGCGAGACCGCCAGTCCGCCGACCGCGGCGGCAAGGCGCCGCGAACGCGTCTTCCGTGAGCACGAAACTCGACCGATCGTCTCAAGGCAGCCGGAACACATACAGCGTACCTCCCGGCGTGGTTACATCCTTCAGATCCTTCATGACGTTGACGAAGCCGAGCGCGGCGGTGGCGTCGCGCGGGTCGAGATCTCCGGATACGATCGCGCCGGCCCAGCCGCCGACGCCCGATAGAATCGCGACATATTGGTGCCCGTCCGGGCCGCGATAGGTGATCGGCTGGCCGATGATGCCGGACGACGTCTTGAACTGCCAAAGCAGTGCGCCGGTCTTGGCGCTGACCGCCTTGAACCAGCCTTCCATCGTCCCATAGAACACGACGTTGCCGGCCGTGGCGACGGCGCCGCTCCACACGGGAAAGTTCTCCTTCAGGCTCCACGCCGGCTTGGCGGCGGCGACATCCCAGGCGGTGAAAGCACCCCGATTGCCGCCCGGCCCGGGAATCATGCGCACATTCATGCCGACATAGGGCGTGCCGGCGATGTAATTCACCTCGACGCCTTCTTCGTCCATGCACATGTTGTTGTGCGGAATGTAGAGTAGGCCGGTCTTTGGCGAGAACGCCGAAGGCTGCCAGTCCTTGAGACCGGACGCGGTGGGACAGATGTCGCGGACGACCTTGCCGGTGCCGGTCTCCTTATCCGGATTTACAATCAGCCGGCCGGTCTTCAGGTCGACCCCCTTGGTGGAGTTGACCGGGCCGAACGGCACTGCCGACAGGACCTCGCCCGTGGTGCGGTCCAACAGATAGACGTAGCCGTTGCGTTCCGGCCGCACCAGCACCTTGCGGGCCTTGCCCTGCCAGGTCATGTCGAGCAGCACCTGCTCGTTGATGCCGTCGTAGTCGTGCAAATCGTGCGGCGTCCATTGGTAGAACCATTTGGCTGCGCCCGTATCGGGATCGCGTGCAAAGATGCCGGCGGTCCATTTGTTGTCGCCGGGCCGCAGATCCGGATTCCACGGGCCGGGATTTCCAGTGCCATGGAAGATCAGGTTGAGGTCCGGATCATAGGAGATCCAGCCCCACACATTGCCGCCGCCGATCTTCCAGGCGTCGGGCGGCCACGACGTCACGCCGAGATCCTTGCCCTTGTCCATGTCGTAATGCGGCTTGAAATCCGGGCCGATCAGCACCTCGGCGTCCGGGCCGGTGTTGTAGGCCGTCCAGACGACGTGGCCGTCGCCGGCGTCGAGCGCCTTGATCCAGCCGCGCACGCCCATTTCGCCACCGGAATTGCCGACCAGCACTTTGCCCTTCACCACCAGCGGCGCCATGGTGATGGTCTCGCCGATATTGATGTTGCCGATATGGGTGTTCCAAACCGGTTTGCCGGTGGCCGCATCGACGGCGATGGTGTGGCCGTCGAGCGTGTTGAAATAGATGTGCCCGTCGAAGAAGGCCGCACCGCGGTTGACCACGTCGCAACAGGCAACGCCCTGGGCGGCAGGCTCGGGATTGGGCTCGAACTTCCACTTCATCGGCGCGCCGGGCTTGGTAAGGTCAAGCGCGTAGAGGATGTTGGGAAACGGCGTCACGATGTACATCGTGTTGCCGACCACCAGGGGCGCAGCCTCCTGACCTTTGTTGACGCCGGTCGAGAAGGTGAAGGCCACCTGCAGGGTCTTGACGTTGTCTTCGGTGATCTCCGCGAGATCGCTGTAGCGGGTGGAGGCGTAGTTCTTTGCCGGCATCGCCCACTGGCCGTCGTCGGGCGGAGCGGCTGCGGCCGGCGGATTTATCGCAGGGCTTGACGTTGACTGAGCAACCGCCGCGGTAATCAGCGCGAAGCCCGCCAGCAGCGTCCATCCCAGCATCGCGGCCATTGGTCTTTTTCCCTCCTTAGACACGCTGATTCTTGCCACCTGTCGCGCTTTCCTCATTTGCGTATCGAGCCGCCGACGCCGGCGCCGAGCTCGGCAGCCACGTCCGCTTCGGTTCCGGCACACAATGGATGCCCCCATCCGGAAGGGCTCTTGCCGCCGGGATCGAGGTCGTAAATGATAGCGTCCTTGCGGTTTGGGTTGACGCCGGCCGGTACCTTGTTAAGCCCGAGTGCGGCACGCACGCGCCAGGCGACATTGTGGTCGGCACAGGAAGAATCGCCGCTTATCCCGAGAGCCCCGACGATCCCCTTGCCGTCGTAGAGAGCCAGGCCCCCGCCAAACACGACGACACCGCCGATCGGCTTTCCCAGCATCGGATCGCTGGAGCTTCCAAATGTCGAAGGGTCGCCCGCATAGGCCACCGCTGGATTGACCGGAGTGGTGGCCTGCAGGCCGAATAGAGGCCCGCCAGGCTGCACCGGCGCATAGAGGTTCGCGGTCGACAACGCCATCTGGGCGAGGCTGAGCCCGTTGGCGGTATTGGCTTTTTCGGCGGCGATCAGCCGGCTGCCGGGCCACTGGGCATCGGCGGTAGGCCCGCTGAACGCGACGGCGCAGACCGTTCCGTCGCGAGCCACGACTGCCGCCCATTCATTAGTGTCGAAACCGCCATTGCCGGGGCCGCCGCTGGCTTTGACGTTGGCCTTGAGAGCGGCCAACAATTTGTCGTGGTCGGCCGGGCAGGGTGCCTGGGCCCAAGCCTTTTGCTGGATGGCGCCGATCGTAAGCAGGAACAGACATAATGCTACTGAGGCAATCCGCTGGCGATCCATTAGCTGCGCCGTCTTTGTTGAACACTCTCCAACGCGTAGGAGGCGCAGAAGTGCCAAAGAGAATGAAATAAATATCGGATTCGGTCGGCCAAACCGCAGGGACCGGAGCTCGGAACAGCCGATCTGGGTGTTGGCAGTCCAGGCGCCGTCGGAACAGAGCAGCACTTCTGACAGTTGTGTCGAATGCTGTCTGCAGTCGAGCAACTGGCTCAATCGGTAAAAGAGCGACGAGCGATCCTGTTCGTTGGAGCCGGGGTGTCGATGAGCGTCGGCTTGCCGTCTTGGCAAAAGCTCATCGAACATATGCAAAACGAGCTCGGCCTTCACGAGGACATGATCGGCGCGCCTGAGGCCAGCTATCAGGCCCTTGCCGAATATTACCGGCTGAAGCAGGGGAGCCTCGGCCCTTTGCGCAGTTGGATGGATCGTGAATGGAGCGTCTCGCGGGAAGAAGTGCTGCGGTCGGCGATCCACAAGCTCATCGTATCGCTCGATTTTCCGATCATCTACACCACCAATTATGATCGCAACCTCGAGGTTGCCTTCGAGATACATGGCCGGCCTTTTGTGAAGGTGGCCAATGCCAAGGATTTGCCCAAGGCCACTAGCGAGGTGACGCAGATCATAAAATTCCACGGCGATTTCGACGACGACAAATCGCTGGTTCTGGCGGAGACCGATTATTTTGAACGGCTTTCGTTCGATTCGCCGCTCGATGTGAAATTTCGGGCCGACGCGCTCGGGCGCACCATCCTGTTCATCGGCTACAGCATGTCGGACATGAACATTCGTCTGCTGTTGCACAGGCTTTGGCAGACCTGGCGCCGCTCCGGCTACGAGAAGAACCGTCCGAAATCCTTCATCTTTATGCCGCAGCCGGGCATCGTCCAGGAGGCTGTCCTAGGCCACTGGGGCATCGATATGCTGACCGAAGAGGCCGACGATCCCGAAGACGCGCTGCTCGCATTCCTGAACGAACTCATGGACAGGGTCGGCCGGCCAGACCGCGCGTGAGAAACTTGCGCAAGCAAATTGGTCAGGGAGTGGGAACTGGCTGATCCGATGTGAGTTCGGGAGGACTAACGCATCCGGGACCGAGCCTCGATGGGCGCGCGCAAACACAAGCGAAGAATGCATGCAAAAGACGACCTGCCGGCCGAGTTGGCCCATGAGATCGAGTTTTTTGCCCGCAGGTGCGGCCTGACGAGGGACGAAGCGCTCAAGATGATACGAGATGCCGGCCGGTTGAAGGACGGCGCGAAGGCATCTTACGAAACCGGGGCGAAGTAGCGGCATGGATCCCGCTTCGTGGACGGCATTTGTCGGAACGGTCATCCTGATGCAGATGCCGCCGGGGCCCGACAGTCTGCTAGTGATTGCGCGCGGCATCGGGCAGGGCCGTGATGTTGCCCTGTTCACCGTCCTGGGAATGACCTTCGGCGCCGGCATGGTCCAGTTGCCGCTCCTTGCCCTCGGCATATCGTCGCTCGTCCAGGCATCGCCGCTTGCCTTTGCCATGCTTCGCTGGGCAGGCGCAGCCTATCTGGTTTGGCTTGGATCGCGTCTGGTGTTGTTGCCGTCAGCCAGCGTGGCCGTCGAGGAGCCGCACAATGTCAGACCGGTTGTAGCCGCACGCGAAGGAATGATCGCCAATCTGATAAATCCCTGGCCGATAACCTTCATGGTGGCTTTCCTTCCGCAGTTCGTCGATCCTGCTCGCGGATCGGTCACGCTGCAATTGCTGCTGCTCGGTGGCACCCAGAAAATGACCGGTGTGCTGGTGCTGGGCACCTATGCACTCGCATCCGGCACGCTCGGGACCTGGATCATGAAAAGGCCGAAGGTAAGGCTCTGGCAGCAGCGGGTGGCAGGTTGCTTCGTCGTCGGTCTCGGTATCCGCATGGCAGTCGGTGGTGGCGCGCACCGCTGAGGATCGAGCTATGCGGCGGCCGCCACTGATGGAACATCCATCGACAATTTTCGTTGACATGCTCCACAAGGCGAGAGGTCGAACATGTCGAAGTTCCAAGCCGCCACCCCGGAGCGTTTGCAGCAGCTCAGGCTCGAGGCGACGGCGCACTTTGCGCCGCTCATATTGCGCGAGGCGTTGGTCCGTCTCTGCCGCGCCTGCGGAAGCGACAGCCTCGACCGGTTCGAGAAGACTATGGTCGACCAAATCGAGGCATCGCGTGACGAAAAGGCCGATTTCGACACGATGAAGGAATTTGCCATCGAACAGCTCTATGGCTGGATTCGAGAAGTCAGGTCTTCACCGGACATGACACAGCCGCTGGAGAAGTTGGACGCCCGCAGGACGTCCGGCCGATCGGAAGAGCCGCAAACGCTGGAAGACCAGTTGCAGGCAGGCCTGGAAGATTCCTTCCCGGCAAGCGACCCGCCGGCGGTCGTCTCCACTGCGATCCCCGGCGGATCGAAGAAGCTGGTCGGAACGGACGAAATCCTCAGGCAAAAGCGGGAGAAGGAGGGCGAGGGCGCGAGCCATTCGTGATAGGGTTGGCCTGGACGGAACTGCGGGAAGGCAGCCCCTGCCGGTTCATCCGCTGTCCGACATGAGGGCTGTCGGGGCACGCGCGTCATGCGGCTCGCCTTCGACAAGAATGTTCGCCTCCCAAGTGGCGTCGACAAATGCCTGGCGTGCTTCGGCGGCCGTGATTTGACCGGTCCGGGCGCGGTTCAATACATCAGCGGCTACCAGCGCCAGCGGAGCGTTGCGCGCCGGCCATTTCTCGCTTTTCAGGCAATATATTGCTTCGAAAACGGAACTGACCAATCGCGATCGGCCGGGCTTGCCGAAATAGATGCAAACAGGTGTATCGAACTCTATTCTCGGCACCGTATTCCTCCCGGTTCAAGCAAGCTGGCCGCTTCAAGTAAGCTGGGTGTCTCCAGGGTCTACAGGGCCGTCCGATGGGCGCTTCAGCCAAACGTCGTGCGCCTTCGCAGGTGTTGTGGCGCGTGCTGGTGTTTCGGCTGCGATATCGTAGGCCAAAATACCCGCCTTGCGCGCGAAAGTGTCGAACGCCGCGCGTACCGTCTCGGCATCGACCTCATCGGCCAACCCGGCGCGACAGGCGTCGAACGCCGCCTTGTGCGCCGGACCGCGGCTCGGCCATTCGTTTAAGACGTCATAGGCCTGCCAGATATTTTCGACATGGCGAGGGAAACCAAGGCCGACGAGAATTGGAACGGGGCGGCCAAACGATCTTTTTGTCATCTGTGTCTCCGCGAAAGAGCCGCCGGGTCAACGCGCAAAGTGGACACGAGGCCCATGCTCTTTAACGCGGGATTGCTGCACGGGTTGCAGCGGGTTTTTTCGATCGTGCGCAGCCGGTCCTGGCGTCACTTTTTGGTCCGCATCTTTTGCCGGGGATTGATACCGCCTTGCGGCGTGGTGTCGTTCTCGACATCGCCTTCGAACGTGTTGTTGCCCTGGTCGAGCCGGTCGCCCTCCTTGATCGTGCCCCTGGAACTGCCGATGCCGGGATCGTTGGCAAGATCGCTATCGGCCGACGTTTTGCCTTTTGCGTGCTTGTTTCCTGTCATGGAGTCCTCCTGTTTCTTGAGGTGGGCCGTCCTTGAGGTGGCGCCAAGGCTCGCTGCAAGATCGCATTCCGATGCGCCAAATGGCGGCGCCCGACTTGTCGGACGACCTTGATTTGAACTCGGCGATCCCGCTGGTTGTTCCGTCAAAAATGCCGCCGTCGGCCGGGATTGCCCAGCCAAGCCCTCTCCGGTTTCTGGAGCCGGGTGATTTTCGCCAACCGGAACGATCTTTCGCCCAATGCATTTAACTGGTCTGCGCTCACGAACTCATTCTGGACGGGAGCTGGACCATTGCCACCCACAGCCTACGCCTTGGCGACTCGCGAAACCGAAGAAGTTTCCATCGTCGACCTCATACCCGCTTTGAGGGCTTTCGCCCGTACCTTCTGCCGCACACCCGATGATGCCGACGACCTGGTCCAGGAGACGCTGACCAAGGGCCTGGCCAACATTGACAAGTTCGAAGCCGGAACGCGCATGAAGTCATGGCTCTTCACGATCATGCGCAACACCTACTACACGCGTGTCAGGGCCGCGGTGAGGGAAGCGCCCGGCCTGCTCGACTGCGCTTCGCTGCGGCCGATCTCGGAAGCGACGCAGGAATGGTCCGTACAGGGCAAGGAAGTCCACCAGGCCATCCAGAGCCTTCCCGAGCACCAGCGCGAGGTTCTGATGCTGATAGGCGTGCTGGGCGTCAGCTATGAGGAAACGGCCGAAATATGCGGTTGCGCGGTGGGAACCGTGAAGAGCCGGCTCAACAGGGCACGCGCCGGCGTGCTGGAATACCTTGGCGAAAGTTCCTCGCAAACCCTGATGGAAAGGCGCAGCTATCTGTCAGAAGGACAACTGGACTTCGAAGCCGAGAGGCGCCGCTAATACACGTCACGTTAGTTACTGGTCTCGCGCAAGCGCTTTTCGACAAGCGCATGCTGCAATTCGATTGCAAGTTTGGTCAGCCGGTCAGGAACCCTTTCCTGTTCGATGGCCGCAAGCAGGGAAGCGATTTCCCGGTCTATCGTCAGATCGGCACGCGTGCTGACGGAATCTTCCCTTGAGCGAGACATCGCGTTCTCTTGGCAAATGTTGGTCCCTTCACCTCACTCTGGTGGCAACAGTGCGAGTTTGCAAGAATTTGCAGGTATCCATGCGACCGGCTTCGGTCCTTGCACAGCTTCCTCAGCAGTGGGGGCTCTCGCTGCGTTTCAATTGCTGGCTGCAAGCCACATGCCTGCCGCAACGATCAGTCTTCAGGCCGCCGATCCGCTGAATGATCCTGGTACTGCTCAGATTTGACCCGATTGCCGTCGAGCCCACGCTCCTTGGTGTGCTGCTTCTTGTCTCTGTTGGACAGAACGGCGTTCTCTCCGATCTTGTCCTTGGGAAGATCGGTAATCGCGCCAGCGCCAGCGCCAGCGCCTTTGCCGTGACTGCCGCGACCGATGTGCTTCTTGCTGCCGGACGCCATCTTGTCCTCCTTCATACTGTCGAATAGCGGCTTATCCCGTTCGGCATCCGAACCAGCGTTGGGCCGCAATGTTCCGCTGGAAATCGTAAGCAGGAAGGCATCGCCGTCCCAGTGCCGGAACGGCTTTTCGCCGTCGATGAGGACTTGCATGCCATTTGCATTGGCGAAGTCATGGACATCGGCGCGATCCAGCGCTGGCGATCCGCGATATGAATAATTCAAAAGCACGGCCATGCCCGGCCTCTTCAGCACGCGCGCGATTTCCACGAAATGGTGCTCCGCGAGGCCGGCCAGCACCAGATAGGGAAAGCTGTCGACGGCCAGCACGCGGTCGAAGCTGGCATCGCGAAAATCGGCAAGATCGAAACCGCGAGTAGGGTGGAATTCTACATTGCCGAGCCCGGCGCATCGCCGGCGGGCGATCGAGATCATCGCTGGGGATATATCGCTGCCGACGATCCGGTGCGACAGAGCGGAGAGCGCTTGTTCGAACCGACCGATACCACAGCCGATATCCAGTATGTCGCGGCTGGTGCCGGTAAAGCCCCGCCTCTCCAGCCATGCAACGATCTCAGCCGTCGCGGCCGAGAGCTTTTCCTCATCGCCCAGCGATGACAGCTGGACGCTCGCCGCCGGGGAGATCGCCGCCGCCGCGTCAAACCCGGCCGCCAGCCGCTTGACGACCGCATCGTCAGTCTCTCCCTCGCCGCGCTCGTGCCGAACGGCAGCACCCGTTTTGCGCAGCGTGGCGAAGATCTCGGGCCTGCGCTGAAGCAGGTCCGCAATCCGTTGCAGTTTTGCCGTCTTTCGCGGATCGGCCGAGTGCGTGTTTTGCGCAATCTTCGCTAGTTCTGCGGCTTCGATTGCTGTCTCGAAACGGAGAGCCAGCCTGGCGATGACGGCTTCGACGCCAGCACCGTCTGCCATGCAGTCCTCCAGCACCCGCCTTGCTGATGTCGACCGCCGAGATCCCGGCTGGGTCGCGCTCATCGCCCTTTGCTCCGCGTCCAGATCTTGCGCATCGTCCACCGGTCGACGGCGCCCCAGCTGTATTTGTAAGCCTCTTGTCCGCGCAGAAAATCGAACTCTTCCGCGCCTTCGCAGATCGCCTGCCTTATCGCCTGGCCGATGAGCAGCGCGCCAGGACTTTCCTCGGCATAGGCCGGATCGAAGCCACCGAGATAAGCGTAGGCGCTGCCACGATGATGGAACCCGTAATAGGCGCCCACGATCGCGTCACCGATCGTGATAAGCCAGCATCGGGCAAGCACTTGTGCGACCAGCTGCGGCAGCGCCTGACGGTGGAATGCTTCCACGCGGGTATCGGACAGAACGCCGTCGCCGTGTCCGGCCCAGCGCGCGCGGTGAAGGTGGATCAGGTGATCGAGGAATGTCTGCGGATCGGACAAAGCGGGTTCGATGGAGACCCTGCCGCGTCTCGACGCGGCCCTGTGGGCGCGGCGCAACTGGCGCCTCCGCCGCGCCGGAACGCAGCCTTGGAGCGTCTGGTCGCCGGCGAGGGCGAGCACTGGGCAAGCGGCGTGACCGATGGCTTGGCACGATTCGAGCGCGGCATGCCTGATGGCAAGGCCGGCGCCGCCGGGAGGCAGGTCCTGCAAGATCCACTGTGACCAGCCGACGGAGAAAACGGCACCGGCGATGGCGGCGCCCACCGGTTCGGCGGTTTCGGGAATGCAAAGGACATCCAGATAGTCGCTCAACGAAATGCCGAGCGGAAGCAATCGCGCGCCGGCGTCGTGGCGTTCCAGATAGAGTGGCGCCAGCCCGACCAGATCGTCGCCACGCCAGACGGCGACCGTCGCTAGCTCGCCGGGAGCGAATGTCCGCCACCACGGCAGTAGCCATGCGGGAGACTGGAACGGCGTCGCCGAGGGACTGCGCGACCAGAGTTCCCACCAGTGCGACTCGAGGGCTTCGAGGTCCGCCGGATCGTCGATGATCTCACTGCGGAGCATGTCCCGCTCACCTCGCCGTCGCGAGCTGCCCGCTGTCTGTGCCGAGCCGTGCGAGCGCCCGATAGGCGTCCATGTAGGAGGAAACCATGCGGTCGAGTGAAAAGCGCCGCCGCGCCTCGGCCCGGCAGGTCTCGGGGTTCAGGCCGGGTGCGGCAGCGATGGCTTCGGCCATCTCGTCGACATCCGCGACCAGATACCCGGTCTTGCCGTGCTCGACCACATCCGGCAGTGCGCCATTCGGGAAGGCCACCACGGGGGTGCCGCAGGCGAGCGCCTCCATGGCGACGAGCGAACTGGTTTCCGCGGCAAGGCTCGGGATGACCAGGCAGCGGGCTGTGTTCAGCAGGCGGCGCTTGGCGACAAAGCCGAGCGGACCTAGGAAGCGGCGCCGACCGTCCAGCCGGGGTTCGACCTCGTCGCGAAGATATGCGGTGTGGGTTTCGTAGGGGTAGACTTTGCCGCCGACCACCAGCGGCACACCGGCCTTCTTGGCTGCGTCCAGTGCCAGATGGATGCCCTTTTCCGGGCAGACGCGGCTGAGCACGAGGGCAAAGTCGCGTTTGGCCTGCGGTTCGCTCAGCGCGTTGATGTCCACTCCGTTTGGGATCGGTTCGATGAGCCTGGCGCCCGGCGGCGCGGTTCTTTCCTGAGCCGCCGATACCGCATGCAGCCACAGGTCCTCCCGCGCCGGATTGAGAGCGTCGGCCGGATACCAGTCGAGCGGCAAATGCAGGGTCACCAAAGTTGGCCCGTCGCCCGGCAGATAGGCGTCGAAATCGATACCGTGCAAATGGACCACGTCGATCGGCCAGCGAGCGCGCGTGGTAGCAATTGCGGCGCGATGAGCACGCTGCGCCCGGCGCTTCGCCGCTTCATCGAGCACGCCCGGTTCGGCCGGCGTCTCGATGAGCACACCCGCAGCGCTCGAGCCTTGGCAGCCGATCACGATCGAGCGGTGTCCGGCCTGTACGAGCGCTTGGTCGAGCATCGAAAGCACCTGCTCGGCACCACCGACCGCATCCGGCCCGACCGGGGCGAGGGGATAGGCGACGTTGAGGACGGTGAGCGTCATGGCTGGAGAGCCGAAGCTCCTCACGCTGCGGAGGCGCGCAGCCTGCCGACGGAAGGGGCAGCGATGCTGCCGGCATAGCGGCGCGTCATTGCCGCGCAGAACTCGGCGAATTCCTCCGGCACCAGCGGCGGGCTGCTGTGGTGCGGCATCATTCCGCGGTGTTCCGGCGTGAAGCAGAAAGTAACGGTCACGTCGAAGTCGGCCAACGCCTCCATCTGCCTGTCGAACCAGTCAAGCGCGTTCGGCCTGAAGCTGTCGGCCCAGGAAAGCCCGGTGCGCAGATTGGTGACGCCGAGGCGTTTCATCCAGGCAACGGCGTCGTCCAGCCGGTGATCTTCGAAATGGAACCACTGCACCAGTCCCATTGCCGGGGTATGGTGCAGGAACTCCTCGAGCGCGGGCTTTGGCGTGCCGTCCTGGCGAAGCAGGCCCATGTAGAAATGGCGATAATAGGAAGAGCCTTCCGCCTCGCGATGGCGCGTCGTCGCTTCCCACTCGCGCGGCAGGTCGTAGAGGCTGTACCATTGGATGCGCGGTGCGTTGCCGATCAGCAATTCCGCGGTCCGGCGCAGGCCCCAGACCTGTACCTCCTCGGCGCCGAAGGTCGACACGCCGACCTCGCTGACCCATACCGGAAGATCGGTAACAGCCGAGATCTCGCCGATTTTCTGCGGCCATTCGTGGATCTGCCAGAGGTTCCAGTCGAGCGGAAAGCCGTGCACGGCGACCGCGTCGACATGATCGAGCACGCCGAACTCCTTCATCCGTGTCATGAAGCCGGCATCGATCGGCGAGATCCCGCCAAGGACTTTGGTCAAGGCGGAATTCTCCGACGCGATCGCGTCGGCGGCCAGGATTGCCGTGGTGGCGAAGCGGCTCCAGTCGGGGTCGAGCTCGGGATCCCAGTGGGATTTGTTGTTGGGCTCGTTCCAGATCATCGCGGCTTCAATCATTTATCTGTCCTTTCGACGGGTAGACGGCGCCGCCGCCGGCCGGCGCGTCGGCGGTGCGGCAGAAATAGACCTCCTGCTCGGGTTGCAGCACGATCTCGAAGCCGGCGCTGCGCAGCATGGCTTCGGTGCAGGCGCGATTGGGAATCCACCAGTTGGTCGGGTCGTCGGCGTAACGATGCTCGATGAAATGCAGCTTTGGGAACTCCGGCCGGTCGAACAGGTCGTGAGTCCAGAAATGATAGTTCTGCTCGAGCGCCGGCACGTTGGTGCTGCCACGCTGCATCGACTGGAAGATCATCAGGTCGTCGGCGACATGCTCCCGGATCAGATCGAGAGCGAGCAAAGGATGGCGCAAGTGGTAGAGCACGCCCATGAACAGCACGATGTCGAACCGCTCGCGCAGCGCGCCAACGTCGTAGACCGAGAGCTGCCGGAATTCGATGTCGCAGTCCGCTACCTCGGCGGCAAAGCGCGCCTGCGCCAGGTAAGCCTCATCGAAATCGATGCCAAGCACGCGGCCGGCGCCGCGGCGTTTCATCTCGATCGAATAGAAACCCGCATTGCAGCCTATGTCGAGCACCGCCTTGCCGGAAAGATCGGCGGGAATCGCGTCGGCGAATTTGCGCCATTTGATTAGCGGATAGTTGCCAAGGAAATGGTCGGGAGCGGTTTCGATGCCGGCCAGTTCCATATTGTGGAACCATGGGCCGAGCGCGTCGATACGGCGGCGGATTTCGGCATCGGAATGCAGCATGGCTAGCCTCCTTCGCCTGCGAGGATAGGAACGTGCTGGTGGCCTGGCAGCGTAATGGCGGCTTGGTCGTCCTTGGTACCGGCGGCGCTTTCAAGCAGCCGCAGTGCGGTGCGGTAGCCGTTGAAGGTGCCGACGTCGACATAGGCGTTGCCTGCCTTGATGCCATAGGCTTCGCCTCCGGCGGCGAGATAGGCGTTGACCAGCGTGCCGATGTATTCGTCGCACCGGTCCCGTTCCCGCCACAGCGCGGCGAGCCGGTGAAGGGTGCGGCCGGGCATCTTGAACGCACCCCAGATCCAGTTCGATTGGGCATTCTGCTGCTTGACCTGGATTTGCTTCACCCGATCGTCCTGGTCGACAACGACGGCATCGAAGAACTCCGGCTGGTCCACCGGAAACAGCAGGAAGGACAGGCCGTCGTCCGGGAGGGCCAGGAAACCGTCTTCGGGAAACCAGATTGTATCGGGCAGCCCGACCAGAACGGTCTCGTCGGCTGCGACGAGCGGCGCGGTGCGGAAGATGGCGTCGCAAAGGCCGACCGGAGAGGGCTGCACCACAAACAGTGCAGTCGCGTCGGCATAGCCGGCAGAATAATATTCGAGGATATCCGACTTACCCGAGCCGATGACGAAGCAGATCTTGTCGGCCCCCGCGCGCACCATGCGGCGCACCAAATATTCACTGACCGCGCAAGGCCGCTCGGTGTTGCCGTCGATGCGGCTGCCGACCGGCAGAAGCTCCTTCGAAAAGCCGAGCGGCTGGATGCGGCTTCCCCGTCCGGCTGCGGGCACGATGCCCAACATCAAACTGCCTCCTTCAACGGCTCGCCATGCGTGGAGCCGTGCAGTGCATCGGACAGGATGCGGTCGAATTCCTTCGCGCGCCGCGCCGAGGTGTGTTCGTCCAGCACCCGCTCGCGCGCACGGCGGCGGATCGCGTCAAGCTCGGCGTCGGACAGGTCGAGCGCGGCGACCACGTCGTCGGTGCTGTTGGCCACGACGATCTCTTCACCGGGCCGGAAAAAGGCCTCCAGTCCGGGCCATGTGTCGCTCACCATCGCAGCACCGCAAGCGGCGGCTTCGAACAGCCGGCCGGAAGGACACCAGCCCCGTTCGGCCATCGCCTCGCGGGTCACGTTCAGGGTCAGTCGTGAAGATGAAAAGAAGGCGGGGTGGTCGGCCGGCGGCAGATGCCGGACGAAGAAGATATTGTCGCTCCACGGGAATTCTTGCGGATATTGTGCGCCGCCAATGATGAAGCGGCGATCCGGCAGGCGCGCAGCCGGACTGACCAGCAGCCTTTCGACCCCGGCCTGGCGGTCTGCCGCATAGGTCCCGAGATAGGAAAGGTCGCCGGCAAACTCCGGCCTGGGCGGGGCGGGCCGGTGTCGCTCTGGATCGACGTGGCCGTAGAGCGGCATGACGCGGCGTGCACCCAGCATCGACCTCAATGCGTCGATCGCGGTTCCTCCCGTGTAGCTCAGCACGAGATCGAAATCGCGAAGCCCTTCCGGCCCGAAATAACCCGGAGGCTCACCTTGTTCGATCCGGGCCAGCGTCACCGGCGTGTCCAGATCGTAGAACACCTTCAGCCCGCGACAGGCCTGGTGGGCAAGGCGCGACGCGCTCACGGCATCGGGGCAATACGAGGTGACGATGACGACATCGGCCTCGTTCATCGCCTGCTCGGCAACGTGCTGGACGTCCTCCCAGTCCGGGTAAAGGACAAGGCTGCCGCCATCCAACTGGTCGAGGTCGCGCGTCCCGGCATAATAGGGAGTGTTGCGTTCAAAGAAGGTGATGGACCAGCCCAGCCCGGCCATCGCCCGGATCAATCCGCGCCACAGCGTGGCGTGCCCATTGCCCCACGACGATGTCACGGTAAGACCGAAAATGACCATGCGCATCCGGCAATTCCTCGTCAGGCAGCTTCGTTGAGTCTAATCAGCTTCGACCCCCAATCTCCCCAAACAACCGTGGTGATCGACGCTGGGTCGATATCGAAGCGAAAGCAGTTCCCCAGCGACAGGCCGAGCACTTTGCACACGGCGGCCTTGATGACATCGGCATGGCTGACCAGTGCAACGCACTGGTTCTGGTAAGTGCCGCGGACCTGCTCGATCAGCGAGACGACGCGTTGCTGCACGTCCAGCATGGTCTCGCCGCTCGGTGTTCTCGCCTGCTGGCGCTGGTCGTTCCACACCCGCCAGTCGGCATCCTGGTTCAACTCCTCGAAGGTCTTTCCCGACCAGGTGCCGAAGTCGATCTCATCGAGTTCCTCGCGGATCACGATTTCACCGGCATTGCAGGCGAGCGCGATCGGATTGGCCGTCTCCTGCGTGCGTTCGCGCGGGCTGCAGAAGATTGCCGCTATCGCCTCGCGTGCCATGCGGTCTGCCAGGTGCGAGGCCTGTGCCTTGCCGGCTTCGCCGAGGCACACGCCAGCCATCCGTCCGGCAAGATAACGGCCGACATTGTCGTGCGCGGCGTGGCGCACCAGAAAGAACGTCGTCGTCATTCCGCGGCATCGAGCATCGGCTCGTCCTTGCCGGCGATGAAAGAGAGCGTGCGCTGGCGGGCTTCCGCGTCGGTGAACTGCTCGGGCGGCGATTTCATGAAATAGCTGCAGGGACCGGTCAGCGCGCCCGCGATACCGCGATCGAGCGCCAGCTTGGCGCAACGCACCGCATCGATGACGACGCCGGCCGAATTGGGCGAATCCCACACTTCCAGCTTGAGCTCGGCATTCAGCGGCACACCGCCGAAGGTCGTGCCTTCGACCCGGATATAGGCCCACTTGCGGTCGGTCAGCCACGGGACATGGTCGCTCGGCCCGACGTGAATATTGCCGGGCTCCAGAGGAACGTCGATCTGGCTGGTCACGGATTGCGTCTTTGAGATCTTCTTCGATTCCAGCCGCTCGCGCTCCAGCATGTTGAGGAAGTCGGTGTTGCCGCCGAAATTGAGCTGGTAGGTGCGATCGATGCGCACGCCGCGCTCACGGAACAGGTTGGCGAGCAGCCGGTGGACGATCGTCGCACCGACCTGGCTCTTGATGTCGTCGCCGATCAGCGGCAGGCCGTGCTGCTCGAAGCGTCGGCGCCACTCCGGCCGCGAGGCGATGAAGACGGGTATGCAGTTGACGAAGGCGCAGCCCGCCTCGAGCGCGCACTCGGCGTAAAAGCGCGTTGCCTCCTCCGAACCGACTGGCAGATAGGACACCAGGATTTCGGCGCCGCTCTCGGCGAGGATCTTGCCGACGTTGGCGACCGGCTCGTCGGCCTCCTCGATCTCGTCGCGCAGATATTTGCCGATGCCGTCCAGCGTCGGTCCGCGTTCGACGCGAGCGCCGACAGGCGCGACATTGGCAAAGCGGAAAGTATTGTTCGGCGCGCTGTAGATCGCGTCTGCCACATCGCGTCCGACCTTTCCCTTGGCGACATCGAAAGCGCAGACCACCTCAATGTCCTTGACGTGGTAGCCGCCAAGATCGGCATGCATCAGCCCGGGTATGGGTTCATTGCTCCTTGCGTCGCGGTAATAGGTGATGCCCTGTACAAGAGAGGAGGCGCAGTTGCCCACGCCTACTATTCCGATCCGAACTTTCTTCGATCCCACGAAACCGCTGCCTATGCTGTTGAAGGTAAGTTCTTCGTGCCAAACCACCTGCCTCGCTGATTGTTCCTTGCCGGCTGCAAAAATCGTGCAACCGATGGTGGATCAAAGTAGCGCCCACCGAGTTTGTGCAGCTGGGAGTGAGGCCAACCGGGACCGACAATGATCGTCTATGGCGACCACAAGCAAATGCGGAGCGCGCGATATGTTCGCGCCTCGGCCTGCGAAGCGGCCGGGCACATTGCGGACATGCCAAGCGGGATCGGACGGCACGCAGCACTGGTCGGCCTGTTCATCAAGGCTTCGGAATTGGTCCAGGGCCTTGCCGACGCGGAATTCGAGGCCAACGGCACGGACAGGATTTCCCCGCAGCGGATCGTGGGCGCGAACCTCCTGGTCGGCTTGGCCCGGGACGTGGGCAGATCGTGGGACGCCGGATTCGCTATCGACGGCCCGGTCGATGCCGAAGTGCCGCGAATGCTGGCCGAACTCGATTGCGATGGCGAAATCCTCATCGGCACGGCCGAGGGCTACGCCCATTACGCGCTCTATCCGGAGAGCTATTTCGTCGCCGCACGGCAGTCGGGTCTCGATGCTAACACATGCGTGATCGGCATCCGCAGCATCGGCCTGGGGCTGGCAGCGATGGTGGCGGCGGCCATCGGCGCACCGGCACCCGTCAGCGTCCGACCGGCCGGTCATCCGTTTCGCCGGCGGCTTGCCGCCGATCCAGAGTTGATCGGCGGCTGGAGGACAAGGCCGTCGGCCCATTTCGCTGTCGTCGATGAGGGCCCAGGCCTGTCCGGCAGCTCGTTCCACGCCGTCGTCACATGGTTACAAGCGCTGGGCATCGGTGCCAGGCGCTTCCATCTGTTCCCCAGCCATTTGGGTGGCCCGGGTCCCGAAGCATCGGCGGACGGCCGTGAGGCGTGGACTGTTTGCCAAAAACACACGGCGGATTTCGAGCGGACTTTCACCACTGGATCCGCTGTCCCGGCGCTGCGGGATTGGGTGGCCAGGACGATCGGCAGCACAGCGGTCAAGCTGACGGAAACATCCGCCGGGGAGTGGCGTCACTTGCACTATGGCTCGCAGGATCATTGGCCCCCCGTCCACCGTGGCTTCGAGCGGCGAAAGTTTCTTGCTTCTGCGGCCCGGGAAAAATGGTCGGTCAAATTCGTCGGCCTCGGTGAAATCGGCAGGCACAAGGCCGAGACTGCAAGGAGGCTGCATGATGCAGGCTTTGGCCCGGAAGTCGCCGGGCTGTGCCATGGCTTTCTCGTCGAACGCTGGATCGACGGAACAACGCTGGACCGGGCAAGGCTTTCGAAAGAAAAAGTAGTCGCGCATCTCGGACATTATCTGGCCTGGCGCGCAGCCAATCTGCCCGCCTCCGAGCCGGGCGCCTCGCTGGAGGCGCTTGCCGACATGGCCGTGCAGAATACAAGTGAGGCGCTTGGCGAAGGCCGTGCCACGGAGTTGCGGAACTGGTCCTCGAAACAGGTTCCACCCAAGACCATGCAGCGGGTCGAGATCGACGGGCGGCTTCATCCGTGGGAGTTCATCGTTTCGCGCAGTGGAACGCTCGTCAAGACGGACGCCCTCGACCATTGCCGATCGCACGATCTGATCGGCTGCCAGGACATCGCCTGGGACATTGCCGGCGCCCGTGTCGAGTACAGCCTCTCCAATGCAGCGACTGCGGCAGTGTGCAAAGCTGTCGAGGCGACTACGTCTCGTCCCGTCGATGCCAATCTGGTCCACTACTACGAGCCCTGCTATCTCGCCTTCCAGCTTGGCTTGTGGAGCATGGCTCAGCGATCGGGCGATGATCGGGAACAGATCCGGCTGGCGGCCGCGGCAAGGCGTTACGCTGCCGCGCTGCTTCGCTTCTTGGAAAGCCAAGGCGACCTGCCGCCGCTCGAGCGGGATCAGTCCAGCCGGCGCAGCATATCCGCTTCCTTTTCGAGGATGGCCGCTACCTCCTCGCGCTGAAGATGCGTCAGCATCAGACTCACGCAACATTCCAGATAGGTGATGGAGGCGCGCCGCAGGAAGGCAGCCGTCTCTCTTGCGGCCATTTGCTCGATGTCTTTGGCAGATCGTTTGGGATGCACAATCGTCTCCACGCCGGTACCTTGGCAGAACCAGAAGCTGGACGGGTTGTTCCCGCGACGAGAAAAAGTGACCAAATCCGAAACGAGGGCGCTTTCCGTCGTGACCAAGCAGCGGCCAGACGCTCCCCGCCATCAGGCCGTCAGATTTTGCAGCCGGCCTGATGCAGAACGCACGGCGGGGGCAATTCGACGTCTTCTGTCGATCATCTGCGCCGCCTCAAGCTCGGCAAAATAGCCGATTGTGCGCATCAAACCCTGCCTGAGCGGCACTTTTGGCGACCAGCCGAGAAGCTTCCTCGCGCGGGAAATGTCGGGTTGCCGACGACGAGGATCGTCTTGCGGCAGCGGCAGGAATTTCAAGCCCGATTTGGTTGCGGTCATGCCTCTCACCAGGCTCGCCAGTTGCAAGATGGTGAACTCCCCCGGATTGCCCAGATTGACGGGCTGCCGCGGATTGGGATCGACCTCCATCAACCGCATCAAGCCGTCGACCAGATCGGAAACATAGCAGAACGACCTGGTCTGCAGTCCATCGCCGAATATCGTCAGCGGCCGTCTCTCGAGTGCCTGCATGATCAGATTGGAAACGATCCGTCCGTCCGCAGGGTCCATCCTGGGACCATAGGTGTTGAAGATGCGCGCGACACGGATATCGGCCTTTCCCATTCTCAAATAATCAAAGCACAAGGTTTCGGCGGTGCGCTTGCCTTCGTCATAGCAGGCGCGGGGGCCGATGCAGTTCACGTGGCCGACATAGTCTTCCTTCTGCGGATGCTGTTCGGGATCGCCATAAATTTCGCTGGTGGACGCCTGCAGGAAGCGGGCGCCGTTGCAGGCGGCGAGCTCCAGCAGATTGAGCGTCCCGATGACACAAGTCCGCGTCGTGTGCACCGGGTCGGCCTGGTAACGCGGCGGCGAGGCGGCGCATGCCATGTTGAAGATGCGGTCCACCGGTTCGCCAAGCTCCAACGGCCGGCAAATGTCTTGCTTGATCAGCCGAAAATCCGGACGATCGGCGATCGATGCTATGTTGTCCATGCGGCCGGTAAGGAAATTGTCGACGCAGATCACGCGCCAGCCTGCCTGGAGCATTGTCTCGCAAAGATGCGAACCGAGGAAGCCTGCGCCGCCGGCGACAAGCACGGTCCTGGTCCGTTGCGCCTTTCTTGATAGCTGCATCTCTATCTTCTCCCGTCTGCGGGTCATGCTGCGCTCTCGACGTCCAGATCGAGAACAGAACGTGGCGATTTGGCCTGCGCCAGCAGCGAAACGAATTCGCGGGCTCTTGCGATGCTTGTGTGAGCTGCCAGGATGAGCACGCGCGCCTGCTTGGCCATGGCAAGCCGGGCGCCGTCGGATTCCCCAGACAGGATACCGATTACGTCCTCGGTCCTGCGCGCCGTGTGGATCGTCCGCTCTGGAAACAGGCTGTCCAGTCCGGCCCAGCTATCGCTGATGATCGCCGTGCCGCAGGCGGCCGCCTCGAAGAGTCGCACGCTGGGCGACCATCCGGCCGCGATCATGGAACTGCGCGTGATGTTCAAAGTGTAGCGTTGGCGGCTGTAAAAGGCGGCGTGATCTGCCGGCGGCAGGTGTTCGATGCGATCCACATTGTCCGGCCAGGCGATTTCGCGCGGATATTGCGAACCTGCCACGACGAAGCGGCGCTCCGGCATGCGACGCGCCGGTTCGAACAGCAGGGCCTCCAGCGTCGCCTGGCGGTCGAGGCTGTAGGTGCCGAGATAGCCGAGATCCCAGCGGATTGGATCGCCGGTTCCGTGATGCCGCTCCGGGTCGACGGAGCAGTAGAGCGGCTCGGCGCGCCTGGCGCCGAATTCCGCCGTCAGACGGGCAAGCGTCGGCCCGCCGGTGAAGGAGAAATAGACGTCGAAATACGGGACCTGCCGCCTGGCAATATACTCGCAATCATCGGTTGAAAGCTTTGCCAGCGTGACCGGCGTGTCGATGTCGTAGAAGCAGAACTGACCCGTGCACAGCGATGCCACGACGTCGATGATTTCAGGGCCTTCAGGAACGAAGGAGCCGACGACCACGATATCGGCCTCGCCCAGGCAGCGCGCAAAATTGCGGCGGAGATCATCGGTCGTTTCGTAGTAGCGCAGGGCGCAGAACTCGGGATCGCGCAGGTCCCGGTGACTTGCGTACCACGGCACATCGCGTTCGAGAAAAGTGACGCGGTGGCCGAGTTCGTGGAGACCTTTGAGCAGCCCCCGAAAGGTGGTGGCGTGGCCGTTTCCCCAGGATGAGGAGAGCGACAGGCCAAGAAAGACGATGTCGAGCGGCTTCGTCATTCGGCCGCCTCCACGGTCGGACGCTCGAAATGGCGCCTGAAGATGGCGTCGGCCAAAACGGCCCGTGTCGTATAGGTATGTTCGCCAAGCACCCGCCGAAGCGCCGACGCCCCGATCGCCTTGGCCCGTTCGGCGCTAAGGCCTTGCATGATTTCGGCGACATCGTCGCCATCGCGCGCGACCAGGATTTCCTCGCCGGGTTTCAGGAACAGGTCGACACCGAGCCAGGCGTCGGTGATGAGGCATGCGCCGGCGCCCGCCGCCTCGAAAACGCGCGTCGCAGGTGAAAAGCCATTGGCCGCCATGCTGTCGCGGCTGATGTTCAGCACCGCCTTGGCCGTGACGTTCAATGCATTGTGGTCGCGCGTGCCGACATGGCCGAGCCATCGGACATTGGCGGGCATCTGCTTGTCGCCCCAGCCCGATCCGCCGAGCAGGAAGCGCTGATCGGCCGAGCGGCCGGCCGGGTCGAGGAAGAAGGCCTCGACGCGCGCCTCGCGGTCCGGCAGCCGGTTGCCGAGAAAGGCGAGATCGCAGTCGAAGCGCCTATCCTTGCCGACCGGATGATGCGTTTCCGGATCGAGCGCATTGTAGATCGGCACGCATTCGGCCGCCCCCATTGCCCGATAGGCCCAGACCACCGGGTCGCCGCCGCCATAGGTCAGCACGAGGTCGATTTCCTGCAGCGCGCGATGCAGCGGATGGTCGGGCTCGTCGCGCAACTGGCCAAGCGTCGCCGGCGCATCGACATCCCAGAATACGGTGAGCGCATCGGCACGGGCGTGATCGAGCACCGCCCGCAACAGCGCGTCGTCGGCGAAACCGACGCCACTCGCCTTGACGACGACATCTGCCTCCGCCGCCCGCGCCGCCACCTGCATCATGGCATGCGGAGTGGCCTCGTAGACGACGACGGCACACCAGTCGGGCGCCTCGATATCGCGGTTCTTCTGGCGATCGTAGACGTCCGGCTCGTAGAAGGTGATGTCATAGCCCAGCCTTGCCAGGGCCTTGAGCAGTCCACGGTAATAGGTGGCCGCGCCGTTCCAATAGGACGACAGCAGGCTCGACCCGTAAAATGCGATCTTCATTCGGCGGCCTCCTTTGCAAGGATCGTATCGGCGGCTTCGCGGTGCCCGCATTCGGCGAGCACGCCGAACAGCTCATCCGCCCGGTGCCGGCATGTGTGCCGTGAGCGAATAGTCTCGAGGCCCGATGTCGCCAGAGAAGCGGCGAGATCCGCGTCACGCAGCACGGCGCGAAGATGATGCCGCATCTCGAAACCGGTGTTTGCAAACAGGAAATCGGTGCCCGGCCTGAACAGACGTTCGACATCGGACCACGGCGCCGAAACGAGTGGGATGCCGCAGGCGAGCGCTTCGAACATGCGGATGGTCGGGATGCCGGGCAGGCTTTCGCGATATGGACGCCGCGGGATGTGAACTGTGATGCGGTTCGCCGCGAATGCCTTCGGCACGTCGGCATTGGCGATCCAGCCTTCGTAGCGCAGTCCGGCGGCCGCAAGGTCGGCGAGCGCCTCGCGCGGATAGCGAACGCCGTGGACGGTTCCGCTCAGGCCGAGCTCACGCACCGGGTCGACCAGGAACTCGCTGATTTCGGCAGTGCGCTCGTCGTCGCCCCAATTGCCGATCCAGATAAGGTCGGAACTACGCTCGATTTCAGGATAGGGCTGGAACAGGTGGTCATCGGCTGCCTCGTGCCAGGTGAAGACCCGCTTGCCCCATCCGGCGCGGAGATAACTTTCCCGCAGCGCCTCGCCGAAGGCGAGCACGCCGTCATAGTGTTCAAGCCGCAAGGCGGAAATCGCTTGCGTGGCCGAGATGGCGCGATGGTGCGTGTCGTGGAACAGCAGCGTGAAACGCCCCCCAATTGCTTTCGCCCTGCCCAGCCGCGCGACAAGGTCCGGCGCGGTCCACTCATGCACGATCACCACATCGGCATCGGAGATCCAGGCTTCGTGGTCGAAGGCGGCGTCATAGGTGACCGGCATCAACTCGGGAAAATCCTTCCGGAATCGCTCGATCGCGAAGGACCCTTTCTCGGCCAGCAGGTTCGACCGGCTCCAGCCGTCGGCGGGCTCCAGCGCAATCGCCTGGTGCCCGCGCGCGACCAGCTCGCGCATGATGCCGCGCAGGAAATGTGCGTTGCCGTGGTTCCAGTCGGAAACGATCGAATGGGTGTAGAATAAAAACCGCATGATCAACTATCCGCCATGGTGGCCAGGGCCGCCTTGTCGTAGACGCCGCGCATGGCGGTCGCCTGTCTTGCCAATGAAAATCTGCGGCTTCGGCGGGCCGCTGCCTCACCGAGTTCTCGGCGGCGCTGCGCGTCGCTGCAAAGGCTGTTGATGCATCTGGCGAGATCGTCCGAATCGCGGGCGTCGTAGAACATGGCCGCGCCGCCCCACAATTCGCGATAGGTCGAGATATCGGCGAGCACCAAAGGCGTTTTCGACATCGCGGCTTCCAGCGTGGCCAGGCCGAACGGTTCGTAGAGCGACGGCGATACGAAAATGCCAGCCCGCGCCATCAGCAAGCGCACTTCCTCGTGTGGCACCGGCCCGACGGGAACGGCGTGGCTGAAGCCAACATGCTGGCCGTCCGGGCCTTGCAAGGAGCCGGCAACGAAGATCGGCCACTGCGTCAGGGAGGCGGCCTGGTCCAGTACCGCCGCATTCTTTCCTTCGTCCCACCAGCGCGCGGCGGCGAAAACGACCGATTCTGGTCTTTCGCTCTTGGGGCCGGGCCGCGCGCCGTTGCCGACGACGCTCAGCCGCGTGATCGGCCCATAGCAGGTTTCCAGCATGTCGGCATGGCTGCGGCTCGGTGCAACGACAATGCCTGCTTTGTCGAAACCGCGCCGGTTGCGGTCCTTCTGCCAGGCCCATTCGCCGTCCGCCGCCTGTCCTTTGACGGCGTGGAACCATGTCACCACGCAGGAATGCGACACCGCCACGACCGGGCAGGGCACATCGAGCCCCGCCGCCTGCGTCGGCGCGTTGAGATGGACGACGTCGATAGCGTAGTCACGGATGAGTGGATGCAGCTCCTGCTGCAATGCGTCGAGGTCGTGCTCGTTGCGGGTCATCCAATCGGGCGGCGTGTTGAGCCATGTCAGCGCCGCGAACGACTGGGCTTCTTCGGCCTGCTGCGTGGACGGTTGCGGACCAAGCCCGGCAAGCACGACGCTGTCGCCGCCGGCGACCAGTTGCCTGGCCAGATCGAGCGCATAGCGCCAGACGCCGCCAACGGCATCGACAGTCATCAGGATACGCCGCGGCGGGCTCAGTGTCCGCAACATGTTGCCTCCAATTCGGCCAGCGGACGCGGACGCTTCTCCTGGATGTCGCTGAACGTTCGGAAGGATGCGAGATAATGTTCATGCGCGCGCTCCCAGGCGAGGTCGTCGGGCTCGCCCCAAAGTTCGCGGTAGCTCGGCGAACTCGGATAGGGATAAAGCGGCACCGGCTCGTTGGCCCAAACGCCGTTGTCGATCAGGTGCTTTCGCCAATAGTCGACCAGCGCGGGGTCGTCCTCGACCACGCCGATCAGATTGGCCTGCACGAACGGCACGTGGCGCCTTGCGTCGACCAGCAACGCGGCCAGTTCCTCGGTGCCCAGCCGGCAGCGTTTTGCCAGCATGGCGCGGCCCTCCACCGTCAGGCTTTCGAGCCCCGCTTCGATCGAGACGCAGCCGGCGGCGCCGAGCAGTTTCAGCAGTTCCGGCTTCCAGAGGTCGATACGCGTCTGCACGCCGAATTTCACATCACGATCGACCAACGCTTCCAGCAACGCCTTTTGCGGCAGGAAGATCTCGTCGATGAAGTAGATGTAGCCGACGCCCTGTGCGATCAGCCGGTCGATCTCTGCGATCACCGCCTCGTGGTTCCTGCGGCGGTAGGCATCGCGGAAATCGATCTTGGCGCAGAAGCTGCAATTATACGGGCAGCCGCGCGACGCCTCGACCTCGGCCCCGAAACCGACCTGGTCGTCGTCGAAGCGGTGATGATGATGCTGATGCGCGGCAATCCAGTCCGACGGCCATTTGAGCGCTGGGTGATCGATGAACGAGCTGGCATGGACGCCGCCGTTCGAGACCAGTTCTCCATCCTTGAAATGGGCGGTGGACGGCACAGCGCTCCAGTCTTCGCGCCGGGCAAGTTCCGCGACAACTTCCTCGCATTCGCCGCGCACGACGATGTCAACGCCGAGCTTGCGCAAAGTCGGCGTCGGCGTCGCCGAACCATGCGGCCCGACGGCGACGGTGCGGCCGCCGCGCCCGGCAAGATGGTTGAGGAAATCGGCCGGCACGCGCAACTCGGGCGGTGCGCAGCGCCAGAACAGGTAGGTCGGCGCGGTGCTGACGACGGTCATGTCAGGCTCGAAGGCGGCGACGCGATCGGCTAGCGCGGCGTTGTCGAGCTTCTGGATCTGCCCGTCCAGCATCAGCGCATCGTGGCCGGCGGCTTCGAGCAGCGCTTTCGAATAGCCGAGTTCGAGCGGCAGATGCGGCTGGCGGCAGCCGAAATAGATGCTGTCCTGGTACGTCCAGGACGGATTGACCAGAGCGACCTTCATGCCACGTACCTCGCCGGTTCGGGATGCGGGTCGAGGCGATGACGCTGCAGCCAGTCGGCGAGGTCGCGAATGCCGTTTTGCCACGAGACGTGCGCTTTCCATCCCAGCGCCGCCTCGATCGCGCGCGTGTCGGCGACGAAGAACGGTTGATCGCCAGTGCGTTCGCGGTCGTAACGAATCGGAACGTCCCGTTTCGTTACGTCGCGAATCTCCTTCAGCAGCATGCGCAGGCTGACGGCGTTTTCCGGTCCGCCGCCGAGATTGAATGCCTGGCCCTTGACCGCCTCGATCCGGTCGAGCACGGCGCGGTAAGCCGCGACCGCGTCGGCAACGTGGAGGATGTCGCGCACCTGCTTGCCGTCGCCATAAATGGTGATCGGCCGGTCGGAGAAGGCGCTAAGCAGGAAATGGGCGACCCAGCCCTGATCCTCCGTCCCGAACTGGCGCGGGCCATAGATGCAGCTCATGCGCAGCACCGCCGTCGGCAAATCGTATGACTTGGCGTAGTCGAGGACATATTGGTCCGCCGCGCCCTTGGAGCAGCCATAGGGCGTGCAGAAATCGAGGCCGCGCGTCTCGTCGATGCCGTGCGCACGGATGGCCGCGTCGCGAGGCACGTATTTGGCGTCCTCTTCGCGCATGGCGAGATCGGCGAGGCGGCCGTAGACCTTGTTGGTGCTGGCGAAAACGACGGGGATGCGCTTGCCGGTGCGGCGAGCGGCTTCCAGGACGTTGAACGTTCCGCGCAGGTTGATGTCGAAATCCTCGTCCGGCCGAACCAGGCTCGTGGTGACGGCGGTCTGCGCGGCAAAGTGGAAAACCGCCTTCGAACCAGCCACCAGCGGCATCAGCGCCTCGGCGTCGCGGATGTCGGCTATTTCGACGGTGAGGCGGCTGCCGTGCCTTTGCGTCAGCCATTGCAAGTTCTGCTCGACGCCGGGACGGCTCAGATTGTCGATGACCAGCACCGGCTCACCGTCCGACAATAGGCTGTCGGCGAGATTGGAGCCGATAAAGCCGCTGCCGCCGATAATGGCGACGGGCGCTTCGCGAAAATTGTGTGAATCCGGTCTCATGACACCAGCCCTCGCGCTTCAAGTTCCCGCTTCATCTCGGCGCTGCGATCGATGGCGACGGTGTTGCGCACCCATGCGACGAAATCGCCGAGCGAATGCTCCAACCGGTACTGCGGCTGGAAGCCGAGCAGTTCGCGCGCCTTGGAGATGTCGGCAAAGCAGTTGCGGATATCGCCGGAGCGTGCCTTGCCGAGGATTTCCGGCTGGCGGCCAGGCACGCCCATTGCTTCGGCGAGCAGCCGGGCGACGTCGCTGACCGCGTAGGCTCGCCCGCTGCCGATGTTGATGACGTGGCTGCGTGCCTGGGGCTGTTCCAGCGCCAGCCGGAAGGCGCGGGCAACGTCGCGCACATGCACGAAATCGCGCTGCTGCTCGCCATCCTCGAAAATCAGCGGCCGCTGGCCATTGGCGATGCGCGAGGCGAAGTTCGCCAACACGCCGGTATACGGGTTCGAGAGCGCCTGTCCGGCGCCGAAGACATTGAACAGGCGCAGCGCCACCGCGTCGACGCCATAGGCTTCGCCGAAGATCAGTACGGCGCGTTCCTGGGCGTATTTTGTCAGTGCGTAGATCGAGGCGAGGTCGACCGGTTTCTGCTCGTCGGTGGGCAGCGGCGACAGGACTTCACCTTCCGGCGACAGGGGATTCCATTGGCCGCTGCGGATGTCGTCCGGCTGCCGTCTTGCATTGTCGATGCGCCGGCCGTCTGGCGTGGCGTAGAGACCCTCGCCATAGACGCTCATCGAGGAAGCAACGACGATCCGTTCGATCGGCCGTTTGATCAGTGCCTCCAGCAACGTGGCGGTGCCGAGGTCGTTGGCGCCGACATAGCGGGCGATCTCGTACATGGACTGGCCGACGCCCACTTCAGCCGCCAGGTGAATGATCGCGTCGACATCCTCGACCGCCTCTGTGATGGCGTCGCGATCGCGAACGTCGCCTTTGATCAGCTTGGCGCCCGCCGGCAGGCTGATTGCCTCGCCGCCATGCACCTGGTCCAGCAGCACATCGAGAATTGAAACTCCATAAGCATGTTCAACGAGTTCCTGGGCGACGTGGCGGCCGATAAAACCGCAGCCTCCCGTGACCAGTATACGTTTCACGACAACTCCTCATATGAATGGCTTTGCCGCCCCAAACTTCCGGGCGAAAGGTTTGTTCCCTTGCTTCAACAAAGTTCCCGGAGCGCCGCGCTCGCGAAAAGCATCGTTGCCTTGGGCACGGGAACATCGAAGCGCGCTTGGTGTTAGGAGCCATAGTCGACCAACCGCGCGCACATGCCGGCCGGCGATGCATCTGCTGGTTGCAGGAAGGCGGACCGGGATCTCGCGGTGTGCGGTGGAATCGAAGGGAGATTGGAATGTCTGAATCGAAGACGACCACCGATCATGATGAAATCCGCCGTTGGGCCGAGGATCGCGACGGCCGGCCGGCGGTGGTGCGCACCAAGGGCGAGGGCGGCATACTGCGCATCGACTTCGGCGAGCCTGAAGAGACGTTCGACCCCGTCGAATGGGATGAGTTCTTCAGGATATTCGATGAGAACGAACTGGCCTTCCTCTACCAGGATGAGACCAGCGGCGGAAAAACCAGCCGCTTCAACAAATTCGTCGAACGCAGCCGGAAGTAAGGTCGCGGCCAACAGCGGCTGCGGTCAGTGCAGCAGGTTTGGCCCGCGTGCCCTGACGATGCTTCGCATGATGCCGTTGAGCCAGTCCTCGGTGGAGGAGCCGGATCGTCTCTTGTCGATTTCGCCGATGGCCTGTTCGAGCGTTCGCTCGACCAGCCGGTCGGAGGCCTCCACATCTCCCAGCAGCAGACGCGCCGCGAGCCTGAGCTTGGGAAGCAGCGAAAATACGTCATCCGAGGGCTCCGACGCTCGAGCTCCTTTCGACGACGACGTCTCGGCTGGGAAGAGAGCATCGAAAACAGCCTGGCCGTCCGAGGATTTTCGGAGGCTGCTGGCATACCGAAGGCGCTCGGGAATAACGATGTCTTCATCGCCGCTGAAAAACACGAACGGCACGCCACGGCGCATCAGTTCGTCGGCGATCGGGAATACCCGTCGTCCGTTGAGATTGACGTCCAGGATCGCGGCCTCCGCCTCGTCCGTATGTTTCGATGCCTGTTCGACTGTCGCCACCGGGCCAAGCACGACGGCGCCCATCTTGCTGAAATAACGTGCAAGATCGCCCGCCAGCATCCATTCGTCTTCGACGATCAGGATATGCAAGCCTTGCAGGTCGCGCACCTCATTGTTCCTTCTTCCTGCGGGATTTACGGCTGTCGGCGCGGACTTCTGCAAAGTGGCGAGCCAGTACCTCTTGCAACCGTTCCGCGAGCGCGAGCAGGCGAGGCGGAATATTTTCAGAAACCGGGAACTTGGTCAGATCCGGCGAAGGCAGCAGGATTCGCTTTGCCGGCTTTATTTCAGGTGATCGTTTTGCCATTGGAACCGCCTCCAAAGTCAAATGTTAATGCCCACCGGCGGTACTTTGTTCCGTTGGTGGACTATTTACTGGCCTCAGGCCCGGCCCGGTCTTAATCTGAGGCGCGATTTGGGTCTAAGGCCCGATTTGACGGCTTTGTGTTTGCGGCTGTTACCAGGGGCTTGGCGTGGCATCCCAGAATGGAAGATTTCCAATTGTCGGCGTCGGTGCATCGGCCGGCGGCATTCCCGCGATGGAGGGCCTGTTCAAAGGGCTGACCGACGGCACCGGCATGGCGTTTGTCGTCGTCACCCATCTCAGCCCGGAACGGGAGAGCCTGCTGCACGAGGTCATCCGGCGTTACACCGAAATGCCGGTCGTCGTGGCCGAGGAGGGCGTGACGGTCCAACCCGACCAGGTCTATGTGATGCCGCAAAACGTCGTCCTCACCATCCGTAAGGGTGCGCTTTCGCTGCGCCGGCCGAATACGCTCAACCGGGAGCGCAAGCCAATCGACATCTTCTTCAGCGCATTGGCCGAGGACCAGGGCGAGTATGCCGTCGGCATTATCTTGTCGGGTGGCGATTCGGACGGCACGCTCGGCGCCAGGGCAATCAAGGAGCATGGCGGGCTGACGATTGCCCAGGCGTCCAACGGGTACGGCCCCCGCAACCCGGACATGCCGCAGAGTGCGATTTCGAGCGGCCTGATCGACATAGCGGCGCCCGCCGAGCAGATCGGTGCAAAGCTTCAGGCGTTTGTCCGCGGCTTCGATGTGCTGAGTGGACTGGCCGAAGCGGATGACGAGCACAAGGCCGACCTGGATCGGGCCCGCGATGAAATCTACGCCATTTTGCGCAGCCATTCCGGTCACGACTTCTCCGGCTACAAGACCAAGACGTTCCTGCGTCGCGTAAAGCGGCGCATGCAGATCACGCAGCTGCAGTCGATCACCACCTACATAGAACGGCTGAAGAGGGACACCGACGAGGTGGCGAAGCTGTTTCGCGACCTGCTCATCAACGTCACCAGCTTTTTTCGCGACGCCGAAGCGTTCAAATTGCTGGAGGAAAAGATCATACCGCAGATTTTTGAAGGCAGGAACGCCTCCGATTCGGTGCGTGTCTGGGTGCCCGGCTGCGCCACCGGCGAGGAGGTGTTCTCGATCGGCATGCTGATGCGCGAGCGCATGGAAAAGCTTTCCGCGCCGCCGCGCGTCCAGATATTCGCGACCGACATCGATGAGCGGGCTCTCGCCGTGGCGCGTGCGGCGCGTTATCCCGAAGCGCTGCTGCACGGGCTATCGGCAAAGCGCAGGCAACGGTTTTTCCACAGCGACGGCGAGAGCTATGTGCTCGGCAAAGAGGTGCGCGAACTGTGCATTTTTTCCCCGCACAGCGTTATCCGCGATCCTCCTTTCTCGCGCATGGACATGATTTCGTGCCGCAACCTGTTGATCTATTTCGGCCCGCAGATCCAGAACCGGGTCATCCCGATCTTCCATTATGCGCTGCGGCCGGGCGGTTATCTGTTCCTCGGCACGTCGGAGAGCGTCGGTCAGCACGGCGACCTGTTCGCCACGGTCGACAAGAAGCAGCGGATATTCCAGGCGCGGGAACATGCCACGCCGCGGCCGCTGGTCCTGATCGGCAATGGCCGCACGGGTGCCCTTCCGGTCGGAAGCGGCGGCTCGAAGAAGGACGCCGCCAGCCATTCACTGCGTCAGGCGATCGAGGCTCAGGTGCTGGAGCGGTTCGCCCCGCCTCACGTTCTGGTCAATGGCGATGGCGACATCGTCTACTATTCGGCGCGCACGGGCAAATATCTGGAAGCGCCGCAAGGCGCCCCGAGCCGGCAGTTGCTGACCCTGGCCCGCCGCGGGCTGAGACTTGAGCTGCGCGCCGCATTGCGGGAAGCAGCCACGACGCGCCGCACGGTCGTTCGGGAAAACATAGCGGTCGAGGAAGACGACGGACAGCTTCAGTTCATTACGCTGACAGTCGAGCCCTACACGGAACGCGGCAAGGGCGAGCCCCTCTACCTCGTCCTGTTCAATTCGGTGGCACAGCCCCGGATGCGTTCCGAGCCGGCACGCGAAAACCGCGGCGCCGACGACGCAGCCGATCTCGAACGGGAGTTGCGCGACACGCGCGAACGGCTGCAGTCGACCATCGAAGAATACGAAACCGCGCTGGAGGAGGTAAAGTCTTCGAACGAGGAACTCGTCTCCGTCAATGAAGAGGCGCAGTCGACCAACGAGGAGCTTGAGGCCTCGAAGGAGGAGATGCAGTCGCTCAATGAAGAGCTCAACACCATCAACGCGGAGCTCACCGGCAAGATAGAGGAGCTCGACCGCGCCAACAGCGACCTCAGAAACCTGTTCGAAAGTACGGAAATCGCCACCATCTTTCTCGACCGCAACCTTGTGGTGCGGACCTTCACTCCCGCCGCATCATCCTTCTTCAATTTGCGTCTTTCCGATGTCGGCCGGCCACTGACCGATCTTTCGAGTCAACTCGACTACCCCGAGCTGAAACGGCACATCGAGGCGGTGTTCGAGACCGGAGAGACCCTGAACCATCATCTTGCGCGCGACCACAACGGCCGGTCTCACCTGGTTCGCATCAATCCCTACCGGGACAAGAGCGGCAGCATTCAGGGCGTGGTCGTGACGCTGATCGACGTGACGACGCTGGCGCAGGCGGAAGAGCGTCAGCAGGTGCTCATCTCCGAGCTGAACCACCGGGTCAAGAACATGCTGGCGGTTGTCGCCAGCATCACCAACCGGACGCGTGAATACTCGGCGTCGAAAGACGAGTTCGCCGAAGCCTTGATCGGTCGCCTGCAGGCAATGTCACGAGCCTACAGTCTGCTCTCGCGTGAGAGCTGGACGGAAGCCTCTGTCGAGGAATTGCTGCACCAGGAACTCGATCCTTTCGGGCCTGAACGGTTTAAGCTTGATGGCGAGAGAGTGAGCCTCAAGCCAGCACAAGGGCTTTCTTTCGGCATGGCGATCCATGAGCTGGCGACCAATGCCGCCAAATATGGTGCACTGTCGAAGCCAGCCGGGCGGATAGTTGTTAAATGGTCGGTGGTCGACGGGACCTTCAAGCTCACCTGGCGCGAGAAGGGCGGTCCCCGGATCAAGGAGCCAACCGACATCGGCTTCGGCCTAACCCTCCTGCGCGGAGAAATTGGCTACAGGCTGGGCGGAAAGGTTGAAACAACTTTCCACTCAAATGGTTTGGAGGCGCATATTGCATTCCCTCTGACCCGCGAGGGCTCGTCGTGACCGGACAGATGCGCGTGCTGATCGTCGAGGACGAATGGCTGATTGCCGACGACGCGGCGGCCTACCTGCGCAAAGCCGGCCATCAGGTGGTTGGACCGGTTTCGTCGGTAACGGCAGCCCTCCGGCTCGTCGGCGAAGGCGGCATCGACGCGGCGCTGCTGGATATTCAGTTGAACGACGAGACCAGCTATCCGATCGCGGAAGCGTTACGGACGCGCGGTGTTCCGTTCGCCTTCCTCTCCGGGTATGGCGAACGCGAAATTCCGGCAGGTTTCCGCACTTGCAGGATCGTGCAGAAGCCGGCGAGCCAGAGTGCGATCCTGAATGCCGTGGATGAACTCGCGCGAGCCTGCTGAGGTCGCGATTTGAAAGTCGCGCCGGGTCACATCGGCGTGGTGCGTGCCTGCCGCGAACAACGAACGCCTATGGCAAGATCCGCACCGGTACCGATTTGACTGCCGGAACATGAGCCTTCTCGGCTCTGTGCCACAAAGGAACCAATGGGTTGAGCTCGGGATAGTAACCGGCGCAATTTCCCTCCGGCACCGAGAAAGGCGTGATGCGCAGCCCGTGCACGCGGCGCTCCACGCCATCATGCGCATTGGCTTCGAGATCGACCTCCTGTCCGGCGCTCAAACCGAGGCGCTGGATATCCTTTTCATTCATTAACAGCACCATACGTGTGCCGCTGATGCCGCGCAGCCGGTCGTTGTAGCCATAGACGGTCGTGTTGAACTGATCGTTGGAGCGCACCGTGATCAGTGTCAGCACATCGCGGCCGGCGACATCGATGTCAGGGTCGGTTTCAAGGCCGCTTGGCAGCTTGAAATTGGCCTTCTTGTTCGGCGTCTCCCACACCCGCTTGCTCGCCTTGATGTCGCGATGGAAGCCGCCGGGCGTCAGGAAGCGCTTGTTGAAGTCGCGGAAATGTTGGGGATAGCAGCGCTCGATCTCGTCGCGGATGCGCGAATAATCCCCAACCCACTCATCCCATGGGATCGAACTCCTGCCCGGCACTGTCGCCTTGGCGAGCTCGGCGACGATCCTGGGCTCTGAAAGCAGATGCGGCGAAGCCGGAGGTCGCGATCCGAACGAGCCGTGGATGCAGGCGGTGGAATCCTCTACCGACACCCTCTGATCGCCGCTCGCCTGATGGTCTCTTTCCAGCCGCGACAGGCAAGGCAGCAAATAGGTTGTCCGGCCGGCGATCAGGTGGCTGCGGTTGAGCTTGGTCGCGATCTCGACATGCAGGTCGAGCCCACGCCAGGCTTTTTCGACCAGGCCGGTTTCCGGAACGGCCCGCACGAAATTGCCGCCCAGCCCGACGAAGCCCTTGACCGATCCGTCGATGACGCCTTCGCAGGTCTCGACCGTATCGAGACCTTTTTCGCGCGGCGGTTCAAAGGCGTAGAATTCGGCGAACTTGTCGAGCGGGACGAGCTCGGGTTTTTCCGATATGCCGACCGTGCGCTGCCCCTGGACATTGGAATGGCCGCGCAGCGGCGAAATGCCGGCGCCGGGTTTTCCGATATTGCCGCGCATCATCAAAAGGTTGCACAGCATCTGGACGTTCTCGGTGCCGTGCCGATGCTGGGTCAGGCCCATGCCGTAATTGCCGATCACCGCGTTGGCATGGCTGTAGACCTCGGCGACATGCTCCAGATCGGCCTGTGCGATGCCCGATCGTGCGACGATATCGCTCCACTGGGTGTTGCGCAGGAAAGCTTCGAACTCGGCGAAGCCATGCGTGTGCTCGGCGATGAAAGCCGTATCGAGGACACGCGTCCTGCCGCTTTCGCGGGCGGCATCGTCGAGCGCCAGCAACGCTTTGGCGATGCCCGTCATCGCGGCGATGTCGCCACCGGAACGAACCTGGAAGTAATCGCTGGACATTTTGGTGCCCGGCCCGGGCGACAGCATGTCGATGGGGTTTTGCGGGTTCTTGAAGCGCTTCAGTCCCCGCTCGGGCAACGGATTGAAAGTGAAGACGGGCACGTTGCGTTGACGTGCCTCCTGCAGCGGATGCAGCAGGCGCGGCGCCGTCACCCCGGTGTTGTGCCCGAAGAAGAACATCATGTCGCATTTCGCAAAGTCTTCGAGCTGCACGGTCCCGACCGGCGAGCCGATCGATTCCGGCAAGCCGACCGAGGTCGATTCATGGCACATGTTGGACGAATCGGGCAGGTTCGAAGACCCATAGATCCGCGCAAAAAGCTGGTACATGAACGAGGCCTCGAGCGAGGCGCGGCCGGAGGTGTAGAACACCACCGATTTCGGATCGAGCCGCCGCAATTCGGCAGCTATGTCGCGGAATGCATCGTCCCAGGAAACCGGCTCGTAACGGTCGACGGCGGCATTGTAGCGCATGGGCGCGGTAAGCCTGCCCTGCTTCTCCAGATCGTGGTCCGGCCAATCGAGCAAGTCCGCCACCGAGTGCTCGGCGAAGAATGCGGGTTCGCAGCGCAGTTTGGTCTGGTCCCACATCGTCGCCTTGGCGCCGTTTTCACAGAACTCGAAAGGCCTGGGCTGGGCTGGCTTTGCCCATGAGCAAGACACGCACATATAGCCGTCGGCCTTGTTCTGCTTGAGCAGCGTGCTCCATATCCCGGACAATAGCAGGCCTTCGCCTCGCGCCTTGCGGACCAGGGATTTGAGCGATCCCCAGCCGCCTGTCGGGTGGTCGTATTTCTTGGTTTCGATGCGATCGGTTACGGCGGGTCTCATGCAAGCCACTCCCTGTAGAAGAGCACTCATACGAACCCGCGGTGAGGCTGAATGTTCCCGGCCGGCTCCGTCCCGTCACGCCGTCCGTCTTACCGGAACCATTTCTGCCATCGTTTGTTCGGCTCGGAGAAAGGAGCCGTGCGAATGGAGCGACGTAACGCGTTAATTGCAATGGTGATTTCGGCCATCATCATCGTCGGCTTTCTCATAGGCTTTTTGTACGGCGATATGGGCTGGCAAACCTCGCCGCTCAAAAGAGCCCCTGAGCAGAACCAGGGTGGCAATGCTCCAGCCGACACCTCGCCTGCCGCCGGCATCAAGAAGAACCCCAAGGAAAATACCGAAATGCCGGGCCAGCAATGAAGGCCGGTCCAGCAATGAAGTTAGCCAATGCTACGAACTGAGACGGGTTCCTGTTTTTGCGGCGCCATAACGGCGCAAATGCGCGGCGAGCCGTTCTGGGTTTGCTCCGATCATGATGACGACTGTCGCAAGGCGATAGGAAGCCCGCTAACGGTGTGGGTCGGTTATCGGCCTTCTGAATTCACATTGCTCACCGGCACACCGAAGACCTTTTCGAAAACCCCCGGCGTGCTCCGGTCCTTCTGCGCGGATTGCGGAACATCGATCGGCTATGTCGACCAGGGCCTGCCCGACGAACTCTATCTGGCGATCGGCTTTCTCGATCACCCCGAACGGTTTCCGCCACAGGCCCACGCATATTGGAACATGAGGCTTCCCTGGGTCGAGTTTCCAGACGAGCTGCCGCGGGTCAGGACGTATTCGAGGCAGCGCGACCCGGCGTTCGGAAATCCGGCAGACCGCTAGCTTTCGATCCCCTCGCTGGTTGGAAAACGTGCCATTCGGGCTTGCGTACGAAAACGACGATTGGCGCGCGGCCGAAAACGCGCAATTATCGGCCGATGGGCCGCCGTTTGGATCACAAGCTCGATTGCAAGGCGTGCGGGACGATCCTGATGGAGATTCCCGACAACCGAAGGATTCGACGCCGATCTATTGCAGCAATTGCGGCGCCTATCTCGGCGAATGGGGCGATCTGCAGGAGGATTTCTTCAGGCAGGCTTTCGGCGCCCAGGCCTTCGATCTGAACAACGGAAACATCATCAAGAAATAGTCCTGGATTGTGCCGGCCTCCCGCCGGCCAAGCCACGGCCTGTGGACCCGACTCGTTGCGGCAACCGCCCTTCGTATCGGACCCTGGGGAACCTTTCTCCCGAGCCGCTTGTTTGGGTTGCGGAAGGAGACACGCCATGAGCACAAAACCTCCCCCTGTGCCGCCGAAGAATCTGAGCCCGAAGGGCGCCGGCGACAAAAAATCGGTAGCGGCCGACCAGGCACTGCAATCCACCGTTCCGGATCCCGACAAGCAGGGCCAGCAAGGCAATACGAAGGTAAACACCACCCATCAAGGCAACGTCCAAGATCGCTAGGCCATGTCCACGTCGAAAAAAACGCCTGCCAGCATCCGCCAGGGCGGTCCTGGCGCCGCGCACGAAAACGCCAAGAAGCCGCTGAGCGTCGAAAAGCCGCCCGCCGCGCCCGACCGTCGCAGCCACAGCAAGGTCTCCGGCGGCGGCGGCGAACGCGACAGCCACCATACCCACGACCCCGAAAAGAAAGGCGACACCCGGCCCGCGGATCAGGACAAGTGAAGTCGGGCAGCGAGGCGGAGATCGGTAGAGTTCGAGCGAAATGTCAGCGGGGACGTCGCGCCAAAGCAATCGGCACGACATTGTCGACATTTACTACCGGGACCATCGGCAAGTCGAACAGCATCGCAAGCCCCCGCGTCGCGGCCATTTCCACGATCAGCTCCTCGATGGATTGATCGGTCAGGCGGGTCTCGATGCTCCGCCGGATCATCGCTGCAAGCTTATGGACCGGCACCGGCACCGACTTCGCCCGGTCGTCGAGCAGCTTGCTGATCTCTATCACGACGTCAGCGTCGATATTCCTGGGCAAGTCTCGCACAAGCGCCTCCCCGCCAAACGAAACGAAAAGCCCGCCGCACCTTTCGATACGGCGGGCGATCCAGTAGTGCGCACCGGCGAGGGGATCGGGTGGGCGTGCCGGCGCGCGCAGATCGCAAGTAATTTTAGTTAAATCCGCCAGCTTCGATGTGTCACGGGAAAACGTCTGTACGTTTTTTACCGAACCGCGCCGATCGTCAGCTGTCCCGCCGTCGCGCGGCGTGGCAGCACGGATGGCGCGATCCTCTGCCCTCCGGACAGCGAACTCAAACAGTATACACTATAAACTTAAAACATCTTGCCAGGCGATCCAGCCTGTGCTCCACTTCGCATTGGAACGTGGCCTGCAGATCGAATTCTATCGACATGTGGCTGCATTTCAACGGATCACTGCGGGAAGACCAGCCTCAAACGATATACGAAATCTTCGCATGGGAAGGCGTGGATGACGGAAACGATAGAGCTCAAACGAGTTGGCGATGGCAATCTGCGTGCCCAGGTCTATCAACAAATCCGGCTGACCATTCAGCATGGCGATTTGGCGCCTGGCCAGAAGCTCGTAGATGTCGACATTGCCGCCCAGCTCGGTATTTCCAGAATGCCTGTCCGCGACGCCTTGATGCAGTTGGTGCATGAGGGCTACCTCGTCGGCACCACACGCGGCTTCACGCTACCCACACTTACCGCAACGGATGTCGCCGACATCTTTGAGGTCCGCCGCTTGCTCGAGCCGCGTGCCGCCGCACACGCTGCGCGGACACTTGACGCCGCTGGCCTCAAGACGCTGGCAGCCGCGCTTCGGGAGGCGGAGGCTGCGGCCGCAGCCGGCGATGCCGACCGCTTTTTCCAGGCCAATTCGGCATTCAGGAATTGTTGGCTCGGTGCCGTCGAGAACGAGCGCCTTTCACAAACGATTGCCCGCTTCGCCGACCACGTGCTCGTCGTCCGTTTAAGGACGCTGTCGCACCAGCCGACACAGGCCGTCGTCGTGGCCGGGATGCGCGCCATCTACGAGGCATTCGTCAAGCGCGACGCCGTCGCCGCCTACGACCGCATGACGCACTTCATTCAGAACGCCGAGGAGCGTTTCATGAAGCTGAGCCCACCGGCTCAACGTTCCAGCGGTGAAGGTGAGAGCATGTCGCAGCGGGGGAAATCATGATCAGGAAGCAGCACCCGCTGAAAGGGCCGAACCGGTTCAAGCTCGGCGTCTTTTCCATGAACGCCGATGGCGGCCTGGCAATGACCACCGTCCCCGAGCGCTGGCGCGCCCGCTGGGAGGACAATCTCAATTCTGCCTGCATCGCCGATCGCGCCGGCCTCGAGTTTCTGCTGCCGATCGCCCGCTGGCGCGGCTTCGGCGGTTTGACGCATGTGCGGGAATGGTCGTTCGAGACTTTCACCTGGGCGGCGGGTCTTGCTGTCGCCACGGAAAACATCGGCCTGTTCATGACGGTGCATGTGCCGCTGGTTCATCCGCTGCAGGCTGCAAAAGCGCTGGCGACGGTTGACCACATCTCCAACGGGCGTGCCGGCTTGAACATCGTCTGCGGCTGGAACCCGGACGAGTTCGCCATGTTCGGGCAGACGGTCGGCGATCGAACCTACGATCAGGCCGAGGAATGGATCAACATCATCGTGCGTGCCTATCAATCGAGGGAGCCGTTCGACTTCAGCGGCGAGTTCTATGATCTGAAGGGTGTCGTCAGCCGGCCGCCGAGCCTGCAGGCGCCGCGACCGGTGACCATGAACGCCGCCTTCGGCGCGCCGGGGCGCAACTATGCGGCGCGCCACTGCGACTATCTGTTTTCGACTTTTTCCGAAATCGCCGACGGCCGTGCGCATGTGGTCGACATCACCAACCGAGCGGCCGAAGTCGGACGCGAAGTCGGCGTCTATACGGTCTGTCATGTCGTCTGCCGGGAGACCCAGCAGGAAGCCGAGGATTATTACCGGCACTACGCGCTGGAATGCGCGGACGAAGGCGCTGTCGACGAGCATATGCGCAAGAAGAAGGAATTCGCGAACTCGCACGACGCGAAGGCCTTCACCGAATATCGGCAGAGGTTCGCCGGCGGTGCTGGAACCTTCCCGCTCATCGGCACGCCGGAAAAGATCGTCGACGACCTCACTGCGATCATGGAACAGGGTTATTCCGGCGCCGCCCTCACATTCGTCAACTACACCTACGAACTGCCCTTCTTCTGCGACCGCGTGCTGCCGCTGATGCGCCAGGCCGGGCTTCGAGTAAATTGATGCCGGCGGCCGCCATTCCGACGCCGTGGGTGCATGGGCACGACGCCATCAATCCGCGCGCCTTCAAGCAGGCGATGCGGGCCGTGGCGGGCTCCGTCGCCATCCTCGCCTCGGAGCATGACGAGATCGGCTTCTGCGGTATCACGGCGACGGCCCTCTGCTCGTTGAGTGCCGAGCCGCCGTCCCTGCTGGCCTGCGTCAACCGCAGCAGCACCTTTGCCTCGGCCATTCGCGAAGGCTTGCCCTTTTCCGTCAATCTGCCCGCCGGCGACCAGGAGAACGTTGTGCGTGCCTTTGGCGGCTTGACCAAAGCCAGGGGCGCCGCGCGGTTCTCGTCCGGATCATGGGTGCGCGGCGAAACCGGCGCGCCCTTGCTTGTCGGCGCGCGGGCAATGTTCGAATGCCGGGTCGCCGAAATCATCGTGCGGGCGTCGCACATGATCGTCATCGGCATCGTCTCAGGCGTCGCGCTGGATCGCGCTCACCGATCGCCGGTCTTCTACGCGCGTGGGCGGTTCCTGACAGTAGGAGATGATGTCAACTAACCGCCGTTCGTGTGGCGGCGCAGCGTGCAATTTCAGATCGGCCCGATGATGGGCCCCGGCGAAGTGAATCTATCAGAGGGAGTACGGCAATGCGCATTTGGAAATCCCTTGTTCTGGCGGCAGTCATGTCGGGTGTAGCGGGTATCGCCACGGCCGAAGAGGTCGTCCTCAATGCCGTGCATTTTACGCCGACGCAGAACGGCTACGCCCAGAGCTTCCTGAAGTTCGTTCAGAAGGTGAACGAAAAGTGCAAGGGCGTGGTCCAGATCAACGTGCGTGGCGGGCCGGAGGTCATTCCACCGATCCAGCAGGGCGCGGCGCTCAGGAGCGGCCTGATCGATGTGATCGACACACCGGCAGGGCAGTTCCTCGAGCTCGTGCCCGAAGGCGAGGTGTTCTCCGCATCGACGAAGACGCCGTGGGAGGTTCGCGAGAATGGCGGCTGGGACTTCATCAGCGGGATTTTCGAGAAGAAGGCCAATGCCCATCTGCTGGCGCATGTCGACGCGGGCTCGGGCTTCAACGTCTTCACCATCGATGAACCCAAGCTCAACAGCGAAGGCAGCATCGACTGGAGCAGCCTGAAGATCCGCTCGTCGCCGCTCTATCGCGATTTCCTCGAATCCCTGGGCGCGACGGTCATCGTGCAAGCGCCGGGGGATGTCTATACCTCGCTCGAGCGCGGCGTCGTCAATGCCAACGCCTATACCGTATTTGGTTATGCGTCCTTCGGCTGGGACAAATTCACCAAATACCGCGTCGATCCGCAATTCTTCAAAACCGACGTGCTGATCTCGATCAACAAGGCGAAATGGGACACGCTGTCGCCCGAGGCGCAGAAGCTGCTTGCCGAAACGGCCGTCGAGTACGAGCGCGCGAGCTATGACGCCAACCTTGCCGAGTCCGAAAAGCAGGCACAGGCGATGATCGCCGGCGGGCAGAAGGTGATCAGCTTGACCGGCGCCGGCCGCGACAAATTCCTGGCGGCTGCCACGCAGGCGAGCTGGGCGAGAATGGCCAAACGCGATCCCACCAACATCGATCAGTTGAAGAAATTCTTTCAGTAGCCCAAGCCGAGGGTGCCTTGTGTGCCTCCATCAAAGCTGGGCCAAGGGGACGAAGGTGGACATGAGGGTCGTCGGGCATGGATAGATTGTTTGCAGCGATTGGGAGGCTGAGCCTGGCGTTGGCGGCGGCGGCAAAAGTGGTGCTTGGCCTCATCATCGTCGCGGTGGTTGCTGATGTATGCGTCCGCAATCTGGGCCTGAGGCCGCTTGCCTGGGCGGTGTCGGCGACGGAATACGGCCTGCTCTACGCGGCATTCCTGCCGATGCCCTGGCTGGTCCACAGCAAGGGCCATGTCTTCGTCGAGTTCCTGCGCAAGGCGCTGCCGGTGCGGGCACGGTCGGTGCTTGAAAAGCTGGTCTACCTCGCCTGCATCGGCGTCAGCCTCTACCTTGGCAGCGTCGCTCTGTCGTCCCTGACAAGTGCCGTTGCGGGCGGCGAATATGAAACGCGCAGTTTCGATATGCCGAAATGGCTGGTGTTTCTGCCCATCATGCTCGCCTTCTACCTCTCGGCGCTGGAATGGCTCAGATATCTGCTCGGCCGTGACACGCTGTACACGCTCGATCCGCTGGAAATGGAAGGGCTCTGACCGGTGGCCTGGCTGTTTCCATTCGCCGTGCTCGTTGGCACCATCCTGGTGTTGATGGGGCTTGGGCTGCCGGTCGCCTTCGCGTTCTTCGTCACCAACGTGATCGGGCTGTACCTGTTCTTCGGCGGTTCGATCGGCGTGACGCAGATGGTCGCCAACTTCTCCGACGCCGTCTCGACCTATGCGCTTGCTCCGCTGCCGATGTTTCTCGTCATGGGCAGCCTGTTCTTCCGCTCCGGCCTGGGCGAGAAAGTCATCTACGCGCTCGACCTGTGCGTCGGCAATCTGCGCGGACGCCTTGCCTATGTCGTCCTCGCCGCCGGCACGATCTTTTCCGCGCTGTCGGGCTCGAGCCTCGCCAATACCGGCATGATGGGCTCGCTGATGGTGCCCGAGATGCTGAAGCGGGGCTACAAGCCGCATATGGCCTACGGCCCGGTGCTTGGCGCCGGAAGCCTTGCCGTCATCATCCCGCCATCCTCGCTCGCCGTCTTGCTCGGCTCGCTGGCCCAGATCGACGTCGGCGCGCTGCTCATAGCGGGGGCTTTGCCCGGGCTGCTGCTCGTTGTCATGTACGCGGCCCTGATCTTCGCACAGACCAAGATCGATCCGGACGCCGCTCCCCACTATCCGGTGCCCGCCGTCCCCGCGGCCGAGAAGGTGAGGGCGGTCGCCGTCAACATCATTCCGATGAGCGTCATCGTGTTCATGGTGGTCGGCACGATCATCCTTGGGATAGCGACGCCGACGGAATCGGCGGGACTCGGCTGTGCAGCCGTCGTCGCCTTGTTGTTCGTCTACCGGCGGTTCAGCTGGTCGGTTGTCTGGAAGTCGCTGGACGATGCGATGAAGGTCACCGGCATGACCTTCCTGATCATCTCGGCTTCGACGACGTTCTCGCAGATATTCGCCTTCTCCGGCGCCTCCAACGGCTTTATCCAGTTCATCGTGGGCTACGATCTTGGACCGTATCCCATGCTGCTCATGATGGTGCTCGTCATCCTGCTGCTCGGCATGTTCATGGATCAGGTCTCGATGATGCTGATCACGCTGCCGATCTTCCTGCCGATCGCCCAGCAATTCGGCTACGAGCCCGTATGGTTCGGGCTGATCCTGCTGCTCGCCTATGAGGTCGGCTTCACCACGCCGCCCTTTGGTCTGCTGCTGTTCATCATGATCGGCGTTGCGCCGAAAGGCACATCGCTCAAGACGGTTGCCATGTCAGCGGCGCCTTACATCGCGCTGACGCTTTTGCTGATCGTGCTGATTGTCCTCTTTCCGCAGATCGCTCTCTTTCTTCCGAATTTGATCTAGTCGAACTCGATCCAGAGGTTCCACATGCGCTTTGCCTATCTTGCCTTCTTCCATGATGACCGCGAGGCAAATTTGGCCATCGCCGGTGAAGATGTTGACGCTGTGCGCCGTGTGATCGCATCGACGCCGGGCCTTGCGCTTGCAAACATCTATCTGCCCGAAGTGGCGACGGACATGTTCAACAACGATGGTCCACCGCCGGTCTTTGGCTTCCAGCTCTATTTCGACGAATTGGCGGACATGGAGGCGGCGCTGGCGCCGTCCGGCCATCTGCAGGCGCTTGCCGGACCGGGTATGCTGTCGAGCATCGCCGGTTCGAGGCCGACGCAACAGGCAATGTGCGTGCGTCCGTTTCCCGTCGACGACGCTGGCGTCAAGACGTCCGGGCTGCCCTGCAGCTATCTTGTCCACTATCCCGGGCCGGCCGAAGACATGAATGTCTGGCTCCACCACTACGTGACGCACCATCCGCAATTGATGCGGGGCTTCCCCGGCATTCGCCACATCGAGGTTCTGTCGCGACTGGATTGGTGCGGTTCGCTGCCCTGGCCGCGGATCGACCATATGCAGCGCAATCGCGTCATGTTCGACAGTCCCGCGGCATTGACGCACGCGCTGCAATCGCCGGCGAGGCTGGAGATGCGCGCCGACTACAAGACATTCCCGCCGTTTTCAGGCGGCAGCCGGCATTTCCCGATGTCGACGGAAGCCGTGCATCCTTCGTCAAGGGCCACATAGCGCAAACAGGTTTTGCCGACGCCGAAAAATTTCTGGAGATTTCATGTACGACTTTCGCAAGAAATGTGTTTCTCTCGATCGCCTCATCGGCACCTTCTGCGCCATCCCGCACCCTGTGGCGGTAGAAGTGGCGGCCGCGAGCGGGGTCGATTTCCTGTGCATCGACTGGGAGCATTCGCAGATCGGCCGCGAACGGCTCGAGGATCTGGTCCGCGCCGCCGATGTCCACAAGGTTCCCGCGATGGTGCGCGTTCCCGGCCACACGCCGGAGTGGATGGCGGCCGCGCTCGACGCGGGCGCGTCGGGCGTCCTGGTACCGCGCGTCTCGACGGCCGAGCAGGCCCGCATGGCGGTCACGGCCTGCCGTTACCCGCCGGTCGGCGCACGCGGTGTCGGCCCAGGCCGCGCCGCCGGTTATGGCTATATGATTCCGGACTACCTCAAATCGGCCAACGAGGTCCTGACGGTCGCCATCCAGGTCGAGACGGCCGAGGGCCTCGCCAATATCGACGACATCGTCCAGGTCGACGGCGTCGACGTGATCTTCATTGGCCCCGGCGACCTCTCGGTCTCGATCGACGCCATGGGGCCGGCCGGCCAGGACAAGCTCAATGCCGCTATCGTCAGGATCGCGGCCGCAGTGCGCGCAGCCCGCAAGGCCGTCGGCATCTTTCGTCCTTCGGCGGATGATGTCGGCAAATGGTCGCGGCACGGCATCAGCTTCTACATGCTCGCCAGCGACACGATGTTTCTCGGCGCCGGCCTTGCCGCCGGTGTCGTCTCGGCGCGCAGCGCCTCATAGCAAGAGTTTGCCATGAAGATCATCAAGACCGACGGCGTATTGTCAGTCGAGGAAGAGCAGCTGCGCTACCTCGACGGCTTGAGCGCCGAGTTTGTCGAAAAGACGCTGCTCACAGAAGATGCCCTGATCGAACACTGCCGCGACGCCGACGCATTGATGGTATTGCGGGAGCCGATCACGGCTCGCGTTTTGGCGGAACTGAAGAGGCTCAAGGTCATCGGCCGGTTCGGCGTAGGGCTCGACTCGATCGACGTCGAGGCCGCCAGCTGTGCCGGTGTTCAGGTGACCTACGTGCCGGACGCCAATCTGGTTGAAGTCAGCACCCACGCCATGGCCCTGATCCTGGCCTTGACGCGCAGGCTGAAGCAGTTCGACAGCGCGGTGCGCGCCGGCCGCTGGGCTGCAATGACCGACGGCGCCGGCATCATGCGGCCCGACAGGCAGATCCTCGGCCTGATCGGCTTCGGCCAGATCGGGCGGCTGACTGCCGAGCGGGCGCGGGTCTTCGGCTACCACATCATCGCCTACGACCCGCACATGCCGGCAGAGCGCATCGCGGCCGGCGGTGCCGAACCGGTCGGCTTCGACGAGCTGCTGGCCAGGGCCGACATCGTCTCGCTGCACGTTCCAGCGACACCGGAAACCAGAAACATCATGTCGGCACAAGCCCTGTCGCGGATGAAGCAAGGGGCGATACTCATCAACGTGTCGCGCGGCGGCCTGGTCGACGAGGTCGCCTTGGCGGATTTGATCCGGAGCGGCCATCTGGCAGGCGCCGGCATCGACACGTTCGAGCGGGAGCCGCCTTCGCCCGACAATCCGCTGCTGGCGCTGGACACCGTCCTGGTCAGTCCACACGCGGCGCACTACTCGACCCAGTCTTACGCGGAGGTTCGCAACAAGGTGTTTGCCGATGTCGCATCGGTCCTGCGCGGCGGCAAGCCGGTCTATCCGGTCAACCGGGTATGACCAATTCCCGATGTCGGCGCCGCCCCTCATCCGCCTGCTCTCTCCCGCTCCGCGGGCGAGGAACCCAAGTCCTGCAAGCCGGCGTTCGCAAGGCGATGAGGGGCGGCGCAAACCTATCAAGATTGTCCGGATTGCCACATTTTGTTCTTGCTTTGTGCCGGCAGCTATGCTACTAATTTGGGTATGGTGCTGATTCGGACCGAGGACCCGCCGCAAGGCGGTTTTTTGTCTTTAGGTTTCGGCGCCATCCGTCGAGGCTCTGCTCGGCTTGTCGCGGCGCTCGACAATGTAGATGTGGTCGGCGACCAGCACCACGTCGCCATGCTGGTTGATCACCTCGCAGCGCTCGACGACCCGGCCTGAATCGGGTCGCTTCGGGTCGTCCTCCTTGGCCGAGATGGTGGTGCGGGTCCTGATCGTATCGCCGATGAACACCGGCTTGATGAAGCGCAGCCGGTCGTAGCCATAGGAGAAAGCAACCGGGTTGACGACGCTTGCCGTCAGCCCGACGCCGACCGAAAAGACCAGCGTGCCGTGGGCAATGCGCTGGCCGAACGGCGTCGTCTTCATGAACTCGGCGTCCATGTGGTGGGGAAAGAAATCGCCGGTATGGCCGGCATGGACGACGAAGTCGGTCTCGGTGATGGTGCGCCCGCTGGTCATGCGCGACGAGCCGATCCGGTAGTCCTCGAAATAAACAGTCTGCTCCATGTCAGGGCCTCGCCGCGATCGGTGTTGCCGGCGCCGCGCTCGATTGATAGGCGGCTTCGACCAGCGCCATGGTGTTCCAGCCGTCCTCGACGGAACTGACAAGCTCGGCGTCCTCGCCTGACGCGTAGCGCTGGACATTGGCCATGCGGCCGGCAAAGGCGTCCGGAAACCATGCGCCGACGAGCGGAACCGTAATCCAGTCCGTGCCGCCTTTGGGGTAGATTTCGAGAATGTCCGGCTCGCCGCGCGGATAGTCGAGGTTGACGCCCAGTTTGAGGTAGGCGGCGCCTTCGGTGCCGCAGATGCGGAATTCGCAGGCCTGGTGTTTTCGACCGAACTTGTGATCGTGGTTGATCGACAGCGCACAGCGCACCGTGTCGCCATAGTCGAGGATCGCGCTGGTGCGCGTTTGCGCAACCTTATGGCCGGGGTGGCCGAGCGTCTTGGCGTGAACCCCCTTGGGGTCGCCGAGCAATTGCCGGATCAGGTCGAGATAATGGATCGAATGCATGGCGATCTCGACGCGCGGCGCCTGCAACAGGAATTCCCAGAGCTGCCAGGGTGTCGCCAGCGCCAGCCATGCGTCGAAATCGACCACGTCGCCCAGCCAGCCCTTGGCGATCGCATCCCTGAGCGCCAGCATCATCGGTGCGAAGCGCAGCTGGAAATTCACCGCCGCCTTGAGGTCTTTGGAGCGGCAGATTTCGAGGATCTCGGTCGCCTCGGTGAGATTGCTGCCCATTGGCTTCTGGATCAGCGCCACCGCACCATCGGGCAGCGCGCTGAGCACGCCGGCATGATAGGCCGGCGGCGTCGCCAGATCGAAGATGGCGTCCTTGATTGCAGCGGCTTCCCCGACCGACCGGTAAGCGGTGACGCCCCATTTCTGCGCCAGTTTTTCCGCCTTGGCCAGGTCGGGGTCGAAAAGCCCGGCAACCGGGAAACCGGCTTTCCCATAGGCCGGGAAATGCGCATCGCCGACGATCGAGCCGGCGCCGAAAATCACGATCGGCCTGGGCTTTGACGGCTGTGCCCAGGCCTGGGAGAGCGAGGAAGGATCGAAAATGTCATCAGTCATAGTGGAAGACTTCGTCCATCGACGCCCACCACTCGCCCTCCTTGCGGGTCGGCAGTGGCTCCTGGCACGGCATGCACAGCGCCCACCATTCCTGCGTCGTGGGATCGGCAGCCATCTTGGCCATGTCGGCGGCATAGTCGGTGCCGTGGTACTCGAAGGTGCTGAACAAAAGGTGCTCCGGCTCCCTCAGATAAATCGAATAATTCTTGATGTTGCAGGCGGAAATCATCTTGAGGACGTCCGGCCACACGGCAGCGTGAAGCCGCACATACTCGGCGACTTTCTCCGGCTTGAGGCCGAGCACCATTCCCATTCGCTGCATGTCCGCCTCCTATTTCACTATCGTCGTGGTGAATTCCGCGATGCTCTTCGCCTTGATCGCATCCCAGTCCCAGTCGATGCCGATGCCGGGCTCGTCCGGCGCCAATGCGTGCCCGTCCTCGATACGCATTTTCTTGCCGGTCAGCTCGTCGAGCTGGGGAATATACTCGACATATCTGCCGTTCTGAACGGCGCATGTCAGGCTGACATGCAGTTCCATCAGGAAATGCGGGCAGACCGGTATGTCGAACGCCTCGGCTGCATGCGCCACCTTCAGCCACGGCGTGATACCGCCGATGCGACCGACATCGACCTGCACGATCGAACATGCGCCCTTTTGCATATATTCGCGGAAATGCCGGATCGAATAGAGCGACTCGCCGACGGCGATCGGCGTCGATGTGGCACTCGACAGCCGCACATGGCCGTCAATGTCGTCGGCCGGCAGCGGCTCCTCGATCCAGGCGAGGTCGAGTTCCCGCAGGCGCTCGGCCCGGCGGATTGCCTCGTCGACCGAAAAGCCCTGGTTGCAATCGGTCATGATCTCGTAGGAGTCTCCAACCGCCCGGCGCACCGCCGTCAGCCGGGCAAGATCCTCGGAACCGTGCGGCTTGCCGATCTTGACCTTCGAGCCGCGAAAACCCTTGGCCTTGGCGGCCAGCGCATCCTCGACCAGCGCCTCGGTTTCGATATGCAGCCAGCCGCCTTCTGTCGTGTAGAGCGGGCAGCGGTCCTTGGCGCCACCGGCCAGTTTCCACAGCGGCAGGCCCTGCTTCTTCGCCCGCAGGTCCCAAAGGGCAGTGTCGATGGCCGCGAGCGCGATTGCCGTGATCGCGCCGATCGTCGTGGCGTGGGTGGCGAATTCCAGCTCGTGCCAGATCGCCTCGATCATGTCGGCGTCGCGGCCGATCAGCCGCGGCGCAAGGTGGTCGGCCAGCAGTCGCATCACCGAGGAGCCGCCGGTGCCGATCGTATAGCTGTAGCCGGTGCCGACCGCGCCGTCGGCGTCGGTGATGGTGACGATCGGTGTTTCCTGGCTGACAAAACTCTGGATGGCATCGGTGCGCTTGACCTTAGGCACCAGGTCGACCATCCGCAGTTCGATTTTCTCGATCTTTGCCATGATTTTAACCTCGCAATGTCTTGCCTGTTTCGGCAGAAAACAGATGGGCCTGCGACAGGTCCAGGCTCATCTTGACCCGGTCGCCGGCTTTGAGCGGCTTTGGATTGAGCATCCGCGATACCCAGTCGCTGCCGTTGAATTCGGCGAACACCAGCGTTTCGTTGCCGAGCGGTTCTGTAACCGTCACCGGCAGTTCCACCTGGTGCACGTCGACCTCTTCGCCGGAGCTGATGCCGTGCCCCGTCGGATAGATGTCGTCGGGCCTGAGGCCGAACACGACTTTGTCGCCGGTTCCGACATTTGCCTTGAACTGGCTGGGCAGGGGCAGCCTCTCGCCGCTGGCGAACAGCAGCTGTCCGTCGTCGACGTCAGCCTCATGCAAATTCATCGGCGGCGAGCCGATGAAGCCCGCCACGAAGCGGGTCTGCGGCCGGCGGAAGACCTCGTCGGGCGTGCCGACCTGCTCGATGAACCCGTCGCGCATGATGACGATGCGGTCGGCCAATGTCATCGCTTCGACCTGGTCGTGGGTGACGTAGATCACCGTCGACCGGACCTTGGCGTGCAGTTTCTTGATCTCGGTGCGCATCTGCGTCCGAAGCTTGGCGTCGAGATTGGAAAGCGGCTCGTCGAACAGGAAGACGTCGGGATCGCGCACGATGGCGCGGCCCATGGCGACGCGCTGGCGCTGTCCGCCGGACAGCTGCGACGGCCGGCGGTCGAGCAATTGGTCAAGGCCGAGAATGCCCGATGCCTCTGCGACACGGCGGTCCATTTCCTCTTTCGCGGCGCCGGCAATCTTCAGCGAGAAGCCGAGGTTTTCGCGCACCGTCATGTGCGGATAGAGCGCGTAGGACTGGAACACCATCGAGATGTTGCGCGACCGCGGCGGCAGGTCGTTTACCATGCGGCCGCCGATCTCGATGACCCCGTCGCTGATCGCCTCGAGGCCGGCGATCATTCGCAGGGTTGTCGACTTGCCGCAGCCGGACGGCCCGACCAGCGCGATGAACTCGCGGTCGGCGACCTCCAGGTCGATGCCGTGCACCACCGCCACCGGACCGTAGCTCTTGGTGAGTTTCTTGAGCGATACAGTTGCCATGTCAGCCTTTCACCGCGCCGGAAGTGAGGCCGCCGACGAGGTGTTTCTGGACGATGAAGGTAAGCGTGAGCGCCGGTATGATCATGACCACGGCCAGCGCGCACATGCCGCGCCAGTCGATGGTGAATTCGGCCGTATAGTCGAGCAGGCCGACCGGCAGGGTCTTGGAGTTGATCGAGCGTGTCAGCTGCGAGGCGAGCGCGAATTCGTTCCAGGAGGTGAGGAAGGCAAAGATGCCGGCCGAGGCAATGCCGGGGCCGGCGAGCGGAAACTCGACCTGCCAGAAGGCCTGCCAGCGCGTGCAGCCGTCGATCTGCGCGGCTTCGGCGAGGTCCTTTGGCACCTGGCGGAAAAAGCCGTCGATCAGCCAGACGGTGAACGGCACGTTGAGCGCGACATAGACCAGGATCAGCCCGAAATGCGTATCGATGATGCCGAGCCGCGCAAAGACGAAGAACAGCGGCAGCGACAGCGCGATGCCGGGCACGGTGCGCGTCAGCATCAGGCCGAGGAACATCGCCGACTTGGCGCGGAAGCGGTAGCGCGCAAAGGCATAGCCGCCGGCCATACCGATGACGATGGCGATCACCGTCGAGGTCACCGAGATGATCAGCGAATTGCGGAAGTAGTCGAGCACCGGAATGCCGCCCTGGCCGACGCCGCTGAACATGGCGATGTAGGCGTCGAGCGAGAGTTGCTGCGGGATCCACACCGGCGGCTTGGCCATGATCTCGACAGTCGGCCTGAGCGACGACAGCACGATCCAGATGCCGGGCAGGCAGATGACCAGCATGGCCAGGAACAGTCCGATGCCGTGAACGATGCCGAGCGCTTTGTTGCCGACGCGATGCAGGCTGTTCTGGTCCATCCTCACCACTCCGCCGCGATCTGCGTGCGCGCCGCGGCGAGCTTGCGGTAGAAATAGACGGTGAACAGGATGGACAGCAGGATCGAGAAATAGGCCATGGCATTGGCCATTCCCATCCTGGCGTCGCTGTAGGCGGTGCGGGCGATCAGCGTCCAGACCAGTTCGGTGCGGCCGGCAGGGCCGCCGTCGGTCATGATCTTGACGATGTCATAGGCGCGCGCGACGTCGAGCGAGCGGATGGTCATGGCGATGAAGGCAAACGGCATGATGAACGGCCAGGTGACATAGCGGAATGTCTGCCAAGGCGTACAGCCGTCGACGCGGGCGGCCTCGACCGGTTCGCGCGGCATCGCCAGCAGCCCGGCAAGGATCAGGATCGCGAACACCGAAGTCGACGACCAGATCTCGGCGATCAGGATAGCGATGAAGGCGAGATTGCCGTCGATCAGCCACGGGATGGCGCGGTCGGTCAGGCCGAGCCCCTGCAGGGCGTTGTTCACCAGTCCGATATTGTCGTTGAACATGAATTTGAACTGGAAGCCGACGAGGATCGGCGAAAACATCATCGGAAACATCATGATGGTCCGCAGGATCCGCTGGCCGCGCGATGCCTTCTCCACCAGCAGTGCAAGCCCGAGCCCGATCAGCATTTCCAGGTTGAGCGCCACCGTCAGCAGCACCACGGTGCGGGCAAAGGCGACCCAGAAAGCGCGGCTGGTCAGGATGGCGACGTAGTTGCGCGCGCCGATGAAGACCCAGAACGTCTCCGGCCTGGTCAGCCGGAACGGCGTGAAGCTGGAGTAGAGCGATAGCAGCAACGGCACTACCACCACAGCCGCCAGCACGATCACAGCCGGCAGCAGGAGCAGCAATGGCGGCGAAGGTCTCCAGCCTTTCATGGCGATCCGGTTCTGGTTGGTGCCCGGACACCGTAGGCCGCCATTGGCGAGCCGGGATCAAGACAAAGCGTGTTGCGCATGGTTCGTAAAAAGTTCGGGGGCGCCGCTCTTCGATGAGCGCGGCGCCCCTTGGGAGAATGGTCAAAGCTTGCCGGCGTCTTCAAGAATCTGGGTAGCCTTGGCGGCAGCGTCGTCCAGCGCCTGCTTGGAGGTCTTGTCGCCGAGGATGGCGGCCTGCAATTCGGGATAGACGGCGTTGGAGATTTCGATCCATTCGGGTGTCTGCGGCACGGCAAAAGCGTGCTTTGCCTCCTCCTGGAAAGCCGCCAGCACTTCCTTCTTGTAAGGATCGCTGGCCGCCTGCTGGATATCCCAGTCCCACACCGCCGTACGGGTCGGCAGTGGGCCGCTTGCCGCCTCGAGCTTCTGGCTGTCCTCATTGGTCAGGAACCAGACCAGCGACGCCGCAGCCTCCTTGCTGGCGCAGTTCTCGGTGACCGAAAATCCGTGGTGCCCCGACCAGCCGGTGCGAATGCCGGCCGATCCCTTCGGCGCTACCTTCACCCCGACATTGCCGGCGACCTTCGACGACTTTGGATCATTGAAGAAGCCTGCCCAGCCTGGCCAGTCGAGGTTGATGGCGACGGTACCCGAGGCAAAGCCCTGGCCGAGATCGTCCCAGAGATAGTTGGTGGTGCCGGCCGGCACCGCCTTGGCCTTGTAGAGATTGACGAACCAGTCGAGCGCGTGCACGCCGGCTTCCGAGTTGAAGGCCGGCTTGCCGTCCTTGTCGAGGTATTCGCCGCCGTCGGCGATGAGCATCTCGTAAAAGCGGCCGTTGATCGCCTCTTCCTTGCCGGCGAACTGGGTGCCGTAGAAATCCGGCGGGCTGGCGAAGAATTCCGCCTGCTGGGCGACCTCGTCCCAGGTGTCGGGCGGTGTCAGCTCCTTGCCGTACTTGGCCTTGTAGGCGGCCTTCTTGGCTTCATCCTGATAGAGGCTCTTCTGGTAATAGAGCGCCGAGACGTCGAATTGTGCGCGCGGCAGCATCACCAGCTTGCCCTCGAGCGTCGAGGCCTTGATCGTCGACGGCACGAAGGCGTCGATCTCCTCCTTCGGCAGCAGCTTGTTGAGGTCGGTGTAGATATCAGGATATTGCGGCGCGAAGGACGAGTGGTTCGAGCCGACGCACCAGTTAATGCTGCCGGAGGCGATGTCCGACTTGATCTCCTTGTCGAGCTCGAAGTGGTTCTTCTTCGAGATCACGTTGACCTTGGCGCCGGTCAGTTTTTCCCATTCGCCGATGCGCGCGTACAGCCCTTCATATTGCTGGCCGCCGATCAGCTTGGCGTCGATGGTGACGCCGTCGAATTTGCCGGGCAGTTCGGCAGCAAGGGCACTCGCACCCATTGCGAGCAGCGTTACGCCGGCCGACAGGCCGCAAAACAGTTTAGTCATTGGTATCCTCCCAAGAGTCTGCGTCGATCCATAGCGAGGGCTGATCGGCAGCTTCATTCATATACAAACAAAATATTTATAGGATCGTCAAGCCGAAAGTTCTTCCGGAAGCAACCGTTATGCGTATATGAAATGTGAAATTCACTGGAGAAGCCCAATGGCAGAGGACGAGGAAGACGAGCGCTATCGAGCCCCGGCGTTGGACAAGGGGCTCGACATCCTCGAGCTGCTGGCCGGCGTCGATGGCGGCCTGACGCAGGCGGAAATCGCCAAGAAACTCGACCGCAGCCCGAACGAGTTCTATCGCATGCTGGATCGGCTGGTGCGGCGCGGCTATGTCACGCGGCCGGATGGCGACCGTTATTCGCTGACGCTCAAGCTGTTTGGCCTGGCGCAGCTGCACGCGCCGGTGCGCCGGCTAGCCTCCTATGCGACGCCGCTGATGCGCGAACTGGCCGAAACCACACAGCAGGCAAACCAGCTGGTCGTCTTCGATCGCGGTTCCGCCGTGGTGATCGCACAGCAGGAGGCGCCGGATTACTGGGGCATCTCCATCCGCGTCGGCTCGCATATCAGCCTGTTCGACACCGGCTCCGGCCACGTGTTGCTGGCGTTCCGCCCGCCGGAAGAGCGGCAGATGATGATCTCAGAACATCTGCGCAGCACCGACAAGCCACCGCAGTCGCCGGAATTCTTTGCCCGCCTCGACCAGATTAGGGAACGCGGCTACGAGATGATGGCATCGCTGCAGACGGCCGGCGTGTTCAACCTGTCGACGCCCGTTCTCGGCTCGGACGGCAAGGCGATCGCCGCACTGTCGATCCCCTACATTACCCTGGTCAACGCACCCAAGGCGCCCGACATTACCAGGACGATCGAGCTGTTGCTGACGGCGACCGAAAAGCTGTCGCAACTGGCGGGATCGACCGTCAAGCAATCGCGATGAATTCTTATTTGAATGAAGAATTTCTCCGTGAGATGATCTCGAAGTCGCCAAGGAGGAGCGCGCCACCATGATCTTCGACACCCATCTGCACCTGATCGACCAGTTCGCGCTGCGCTACCCCTGGCTCTCCGGCGTGCCGGCGCTCAACCGCGATTTCTCCTACGACGAATATGCACTCCAGGCGCGCCGGGCCGGCATCGAGGGCGCATTGCATATGGAGGTCGATGTCGATCCAGCCGACATCGAGGCCGAAACCAGCCGTGTCAAAGCGCTGTCGCAGCAGAAGAACAGCTTGCTACGCGGGGCAATCGCCTCCTGCCGTCCGGAAGAGCCCGGCTTTGCCGCCTATCTCGAGCGCCAGCGTGCCGATCCTTTCGTCAAAGGCTTTCGCCGCGTGCTGCACGTCATGCCGGACGAGCTTTCGGAAGGCGCGCTGTTCCGCGAAAACATCAAGCGGCTTGCCGGCAGCGGCCTGACCTTCGACCTTGTCGTTCTGCCGCACCAGATCCCCAAGGCGATTGCACTCGCCGACCTCGCGCCGGATGTGCAGTTCGTGCTCGACCATTGCGGCGTGCCCGATATCAAGGGCGGTGCCGAGCACCCCTGGCGCGAGCACATGGCGGAGATCGCGCGGCGCCCGAACGTCGTCGGCAAAATTTCCGGTGTGGTCGCCTATGCGGATGCCGGATCCTGGACTGTCGAAACGCTGCGTTCCTATGTCGAGCACACCATCGAATGCTTCGGCTGGGACCGTGTCGTCTGGGGCAGCGACTGGCCGGTCTGCACGCTTGGCGGCGGGCTTGCGACCTGGATTGCGACAACGCACGCGCTGCTCAGCGGCGCTAGCGCTGACGAACGGCAAAAGCTGCTGTCCGCTAATGCGAAGCGGCTGTGGAGTTTGTAGGCGCCTCAGATTGTCGCCGACACGTGCCGCTCGCGGCCGTAGAGCGAAACCAGGAGCACGATGACCAGGCCAAGTGCCGCCTGCACCGTTGACGGCCTGAAGCCGAGGCCGATCAGCAGCGTGTTGATCTCCGTCAGCACCAGCACGCCGGCGATGGTGCCGAAATAGCTGCCGCGGCCGCCGACAAGGGCGGCGCCGCCGACCACCACTGCCGCGATCGTCTGGAACAGATAGGGCTGGCCGACATCGCCATAGGCAGAGCCGGTGAAGCCGAGCAGCAGCACGCCGGCCGCGGCGGCAAAGAAGGCGCTCGCGGCATAGGTGACCGTCCACATGCGGACTGGATCGATCAGCGCCAGCGGCGCAGCACCTGGGTTGCTGCCGAGGGCATAGAGACGGCGGCCATATGGCGTACGCGCCAGTACCAGCGCTACCAGCAAGGTCAGCACCACGACGCATGGCACCAGCCCCGGCACCGGCAGCGGTCCGACCGAACCGCCGATCGAAACGAAGGCGGAAACCGCAGCAGGCGCCGATCCGGATGGAAAGCCGCCGGTCCACAACAGCACGGCACCTTGCACGATCATGCCGACGCCGAGCGTGACAATCAGCGGGTGGATGTCGAGCCCGCGCGAGATCAGGCCGTTCAGCGCCCCGATCAGTATGGCGAGCGCGACGACGACCGCGCAGACAAGAGCAAAATTCCAACCGCTGCCGTAGAGCTGTGCGGCAACGACATTGGCAAAGCCGATGATGAAGGGGATCGACAGATCGATGCCGCCCAAGATGACGACGAGGGTCTGGCCGATCGATGCCACCGCCAGCAGCGAGGCGATCACCAACAGTGCCCGGATGGCGAAGGGCTGGGAGTAGCCCGGAATGAGCAAGGTGCCAAGGAGATGCAAGGCGACAGCGACGGCAAAGGCACCGGCGACGCGGGCATTGGTGGATTGGAACCAGGTCTGGCGCATGCTTCTCAGCCTTTCCGCCCTGATAGCCGCTCCTGCAGCGCCGTCATGATCACGGCCACAACCAGGATCGCACCATAGGCGATCTGCAGCACATAGGTGGAGACGTTGAAGGCGGTCAGCACGCTCTGCAGCAGGAAGATGTCGATGGCGCCGATCGCGGCCCCGGCGAGCCCGCCGCGCCCGCCGGCAAGGCTGACGCCGCCGAGCGCCACCGCGGCGATCGCGATCAGCGTGTAGGTTGGCCCGATATTGGGGTCGGCCGAGCCGATCAGCGCGGTCAGCATCAGGCCGGCACAGGCGGCGAGAATGCCGGTCATGACATAGGCGATGAAACGCACTTTCGTCACCGGAACGCCCGCCGTGTAGGCGGCGCGGTCGTCGCTGCCCACCGCCATCAGCTGGTTGTAGTAAGGCGTCTGCCGCACCAGCCACCAGAACAGGAAGATCAGCGCTAGCGGCAGCGCCGACCAGGGTCCGGCCATTGCCTTCAGCCAGCCCGGCGCCGGCCCGATCGGCGCCGGCAGGACAGTCAGCGTCATGCCGGTGAGGATCAGGTAGGTGCCGAGCGTCGCAACGATCGGCTGGATGCGGACGATGGTCGCCAGAAAGCCGTTGGCGGCGCCGACGATCGCGCCGATCAAAAGCGCCGCCGGCACAATGACCAGCGGCGAAGACATCCCAAGCCTGAGGAACAGCAGCTGGATCACCATTGCATTGACGAAGCCCATCAATGGCCCGACGGAAATGTCGATGCCGCCGCGCCCGGCGAGGATCACTGGAGCCGAGGCGAGCGCTGCGCCAACCAGCGGCGCGGCGAGCCCGATCAGCGCGCCCCAGGCGGCAGGATGGAAGCGCGCCGGATTGAGCAGCAGATTGACCGCGATCAGGATCACCAACAGCACTGCCGCAAAGCCCGCGCCGCGCCATCGCGCCGCCATGCGCCGCAAGCCGCTCATGCGGCGCGCCCGAACATGGCGGCGATCACCGCATCGCTTTTCATTGCGTCTCCGGTGATTTCAGCCGCCACCTGCTGTTCGCGGAACACCAGCACGCGATGGCAAAGCAGCAGGATCTCCTCGATCTCGCTCGACAGGATGACCAGAGCCATGCCGTCCGCCGCCAGTCCACGAAACACATCGTAGAGGACATGGCGCGTCGCCACGTCGACACCGCGCGTCGGATCGTTGAGCAGCAGGATCGCCGGTTCCAGCGCCAGTGCACGGGCCAGCAGCACCTTCTGCTGATTGCCGCCGGAGAGCGTTGTGATCGGGGCGTCCGGCTGTGGCGCGACGATGGAGAGTTTTTCGCGATAAGCGTCATAGCGCCGCCGCCGTGCGGCGAAGCTGAGCAGGCCGAAACGTATATCGCGCGACAGCGTCGAGACGGCAAAATTGTCGAGCACCGATTGCGTCGGGAAAATGCCGGTGGTGCGCCGGTCGCGCGGCAAATAGGCGATGCCGCCGGCGACTGCCTTGCGGAAATTGATGATCGCGCGCGCTCCGGTTGGCGCCTCGACGGTCACCTCGCCGCCAGCCGGGCGTTCCAGGCCGGCCAGCACTTTCAGGAACCGCTCCTGGCCGTGGCCGTCGAGGCCGGCAAGGCCGACGATCTCGCCCGGCGCAATGGTTTGCGTCACGGGGCTTGCGCCCGGCGCGATCACCAGGCCGCGCACCGAAAGGCTGGCGCGATCAGCCATGCGCCAGTTCCGCCGCCGTGCGTGGCGCCATCGCCCTGAGAAGTTCGGATGCGGTGGACGTGCCGCGTTCCTCAGTCGTCACCACGCTGCCGCCGCGCAGCACGGAAATCCGGTCCGAAAGCGCCATCACCTCGTCCATGCGATGGGTGATGAACAGGATCAGGCAGCCTTCCGAGGCAAGCTTGCGCATCATGGCGAAAACCGCCTCGCGATCGGCAAAGTCTAGCGCCGCTGTGACCTCGTCGAGGATGAGAATGCGCGGGCTGCGTACCACGGCGCGGGCGAGCACCACCAATTGCTGAACCGCCAGCGGCAATTGCCCGGCCAACTGGTCGAGCGGGATCTCGGTCACTGCGAAGCGCTTCAGCACCGCTTGCGCGCGTTGCCGCCGCTCGGCGCGGGGCACCGTGCGCGTCAGCAGGCCGTCGAGGCCGAGCAGGATGTTGTCGGTCACCGAACGGTCAGGCGCGATCAGCACTTCCTGGAACACGGTGGCGAACCCGGCGCCCTGGAAGGCCGCCGGCGAGAGGCCGGTGAAGGGCGCTCCGTCGAGCAGGATCGCGCCGCTGTCCGGCTGGACGATCCCCGACAGCAGCTTGACCAGCGTGCTCTTGCCCGAACCATTCTCGCCCAGGATGGTGTGGATCGTGCCGGCACGGAACGCAATGGAGGCATTGGCCAGCGCAATCGTTTCGCCGTAGCGCTTCGAGATGGCCTGGACTTCCAGCATGAGCAATCCTGATGGAGAAAGCCGGCACCGCTGGTGCGGAGCCGGCTTTCATAAATGCTACTTGGCGCAGGCGTCCGGCACCTTCGAATAATCCCAGCCCTTGGTCGGTGCCGGATTGGCGAAGTAGGCATCGAGCCATTCCTCCGGCATCGGATCCTTCGGCGGGACCGGGAAGATCGAGACGGCGTCCGGCGTCATGCAGTCCTTGTACCAGGTGCCGAGGTCGGCATTGTGCACCGGCGGAATCGGGATCAGCAGCGTGTTGAGCTTGGGCTTCTGCCCATCCAGCATGCGCGTCCCGACACGAAACAGCGTCTCGGCCGTCCAGTGCGGCAGAACCGCATGGCCTTCGAAGCGGTATTTGTCGGGATTGGCCTTCCAGTAGCCGAGCGCATCTCCGGTGATCGAGCCTGTGATCAGCGGGGCAGGGCGGCCGGCCTCGGCAAAGGCCTCGGCAACGACGCGGCTTTCGCTGCCGGTCGTCCACACCGCATCGATCGGCGCCGGATTGGTGGCGATCGCCTGCAGCACCGCCGTCTTGGTGACGTTAGCGGTCCAATTGCCGTTGACGCTGCGCGAGACCTTGAGCTTTGAATTTTCGGCCAGCGCCTTGTCGGCGCCCTGGCGCTCCTGCACGACGATCGGGTGACCGGCAATGCCCTCGACCAGAAGCACGCTGCCGCCGTCCGGCATCGCTTTGCCGATCGCCGTCATCATGTCATAGCCCCAGCGCGCATAGTTGGAATCGACGTTGATCGCATTCGGGCTGGTCACTGACCCAGCTGCCGTGATGAAGGGGATGCCGGCTTTGGCTGCGGCATCGATGGCATCGTCCAGCGCCGTGGCCGAGCCGGGGATCGAGGTGATGATCGAGCATTTCTTGTCGATGAAGGCGCGGATCTGGTTGATCTGCTGACTGGCGTCGTTGTTGGAATCCGACACCTCGAAGCTCGCCACGGTGCCGTCGGCGATCAGGCCGTCGACCAGCCGCTTCAACTCCTTGGTGACGGTGACGCGCCACGGATTGCCCTGGTAGGACTCAGAGTGGCACCATTTCCACGGCTTTGGCGGCGGCGTGAAATTATCCCAGGCCGACGGCAGCACCTTCTGAGGCGCGCCGTCATATTGCGCCTTCAGTTCGGTCGGCAATCCAGCAATCACGCCCGAAACGTCTTGAGCGCAGGCTATGGTCGTGACCGATGCAAGTGCGGTTGCGGCCATAAGGCCGCGGATCAGGCTGTTCATGTTCTCCTCCGTTCGCTTGTTTTCAGGCTCCTCCGCCGGCAACGCCGGACACCTGCGTCGAAAGGCTCTCCCGAAACAGGCGATTGAGATCGGCAACGACGCGAGCCGCATTGTGCCTTTCGCTCAGGCCGAGATTGATGCGATCGGACGCCGCCTGCTGGAACGCCATGTAGCCGTCATGCCGCGGCCTGACCCAGGCACCTTCGAGCGTGGCCCGCGTGTCCTTGTAGAAATTGCCGGCGGCGGCATTGACGGCGGCATCCTCCCAGGCCGCGGCGTGGCCGGGCTGGCCGCCGGCCGCGGCGTAGAGGCCGCGCTGCACCTCGCCGCTGGCGATCCAGTAGGCGAAGTCGATGGCTGCCTGCCTGGCCTTCGAGAAGGCCGACACGGCGAGGCCGGTCCCGCCGAGCGCCGAGCCTTTGGGGCCGGCATTGCCTGCGACCGGGATATCCGCGAAAGCCAGGCGGTTGGGTCGAAACCCTGCAATGGCATAGGAGACGTAGCCATAGATCAGCGGCGCGCAGGCGATCCGCGAGCCGGATCCGGCCATTTGGTCCAGAACCGCGATCGGATCCATGCCAAGACAGGCCGGGTCGACGAGGGCTGCGATCTCGCGCATCATCTCGAAGACCTGCTTGCCCGTTGCCGGATCCACATGGTCGCCAGGGCCTTCGCCGGCGGGCCGGCCGAGATTGCCGGCAATCGTGTAGAACGTCATCAGCGAATGCGGCGGCCTCAGCGGCAACAACACGTGGCCTTGCCGCGCCAGATCGAGCGCGTCGGCCCAGCTCGCCGGCGCGGCCGAAAGCATGTCGGGCCGCCAGGCCTGCACCTGGCTCGCCGCGTCGATCGGAAACGCCCACTGCCGGCCTTGCCAGTTGTAGCTCGGAAAGGACCGGCCGACACTGCCCGCCGCAAGTGCCGCGCGTTCGGCTTCCCGGCCGGCGACATCGAGCGGCGTCAGGCAGCTCTCGGCGGTGATCTGGCCGACATGCGGATGGTCGATGACGATCAGATCATAGCCACGAGCCAGTTCCTCGACCGGGAAGGATTCGAAATCCTGCAGCGAGCGCTTGCCCCATTCGATTACGACGCCGGTCCGTTCCGTCCATAGCGCCGAACAGGCGACCAACGGGTCATAGCCGCGCGGATGGCTCCAGGTCATGCCTTTGAGCGTTAGGTCGCTCACAGCCCGAACTCCGCGCGGATCTTTGCGCTGTGCTCGCCGATGCGCGGCGCGGCCCGCTCGACCTTGGCGCGGATGCCGTCGACCCTGAGCGGCGAGCGCGTGGTGAGGATCGAAACGTCATCCTCGCGCGTCACCGTCTGCAGCATGTCGAGGACCTGGAAGCCTTCGCTGGCCATCATCTCCGGCCATGTCAAAACCTTAGCGCACCAGATGTCGGCAGGCTCGAGAATGCCGAGCCACTCGTCGACCGTCCTGGTCGCGATCTTTTGCGCGATGACCGCCTTGATCTCGTCGCGGGCGGTGAACCAGGTCGACGGCTGGTCGCGGTAGGGCGCAAGTTCCTCGAGCCCGAGGAGATCGGCGAGTTTCGAGATCGGTGTCATCGCGATCGCCAGATAGCCGTCCTTGGCCGGATAGACGCCGTAGGGCGCCGACAGATAGGCGTGCGCGCTGCGGAAGCTCGACCGCCGCGGTAGCCGGCGCCCGTCATTGAGATGCGTGGTCAGCACCTCGAACTGGAAGTCGACCAGCGCTTCGAGCAGGCTGGTCTCGACGTGGCTGCCCTTGCCGGTCATGCCGCGCCGCACCAGTGCCGCAAGAATGCCTTGCGCGGCGGCGGAGCCCGCCAGCATGTCGGCGATCGCCAGCCCGAAGGGCACCGGCCCCTGGTCCTCGTCGCCGTTCAGCCACATCACGCCGGAGCGGGCCTGCGCCAGCAGATCCTGCCCGGGCCGTTTGACCCACGGGCCTTCCTCGCCATAGCCGCTGATCGAGGCATAGACCAGGCGCGGATTGATCTTGCGCACCGCCTCGTAATCGAAGCCCAGGCGTTCGATGACGCCGGGCCTGAAATTCTGGATCAGCACGTCGGCCTTGGCCAGCAGGCCGCGCAGCGCCGCAAGGTCAGCCTCGTCCTTCAAGTCGATTGCAAAGCTTTCCTTGGCGCGGTTGATCGCGTGGAAAATAGTGGAATCGCCGCCGATCTCGGTGTCACTGAGATAGAGCCGGCGCGACAGGTCGCCGCCATCCGGCCGTTCGATCTTGATGACGCGAGCACCGAGGTCGAGCAGTCTGAGCGAGCAGTAGGGCCCGGACAAGAACTGGCTCATATCGACAACGATGAGCCCGGTCAGCGGCAGTTCGGCAATGGCCGCCATTGCCTATTTCTCCGTCTTGCCGGCGAAATCGGCCGGATTGCGGTACTTCACCGTCTGCAGGTGCTCGCAATAAAGCACGAGCTCGCCTTCACCCTTGAAAACTTCGTAGCTGGCGCGGATCAGCCCCATTTCCTTGTATTTTGGCTTCTTGTCGAGGTTGGAGCGGATCGAATAAATCGTGTCGCCGATGAACACCGGCTTGATGAAGCGCAATTTGTCGTAGCCATAAGAAAAGGCGTTGATGCAGTTGGTGGCGACCAGCCCGAGCCCGGCCGAGAACACGAAAGCGCCGGCGACCAGCCGCTTGCCGAAAATGCCTTCCGTTTCGGCGAACATCTGGTCCTGCACGTATGGATGGATATCGAGTACCAGCGTGTTGAAGAGATGGCTGTCGCCCTCGGCAATGGTCCGGCGCAGCGAGCGGATCTTCTGGCCGACCGGCCAGTCTTCGTAGAACCAGTTCTCCGCATTCCAGACAGGAAGGTCGGCATGATCCCTAGGCATATTGGCGGGGTGTGTCGATGCCACGCCCACGGTTGGCGCGAAACCGCTCATGACGGCTTCCCCGGGCAGCGGGAATCGTCCATCAGGGCGCGCCGCAGACCAGCGAAATGCATGATCGATCCTCCCGTCAATCTTCTTTTGTGAATAGTATTTTCACATATGGGGTTGTGTTGCAAGCGAGTCTCGGCGAAATTTTGCCTGCTCCGTCGCGGCCAATGCCGGCGGAACAAGGGAGGAAGCGATGCAGAATGCCTGTCTGGTTTTCGTCGGCAGCCTCAATCGCGACGCCCCGTATTTTCAGGGCGCGCGCGGTGTCGGGTTGGGCGTCTACAGTTTCGACGAGGGGACGCTGGAGACAAAGAAACTGGCCGAGACGGAGGACATCGACAATCCGACCTTCCTGTCGGTGACGCCGGACGGCTCCCACGTTTACGCCAACTCCGAAGTGTTCACCTGGCGCGAAGGCGTGGTCTCGGCCTACCGTTTCGACAGGCAGACCGCCACGCTGTCCTACATCAACAAGCAGCCGACGCTGGGCAGTATCACGGCGCACAACACCATCACGCGCGACCGGACAAAGCTGCTGGTCGCCAATTACGGCATGGGCGAGGGCGGCCCCGATCGCTCGGTCGTGGTCTTGGGGCTGCGCGAGGATGGCGGCCTGACAGCGCCGTTGTCGAGCGTCGCGCATAGCGGGACCGGACCAGATCCTGCCCGCCAGGAGCGGCCGCATGCCCATAGCGTAACCGAGACGGTTGCCGGCGGCATGGCGATCGTCGCCGACCTCGGCATCGACCGGCTGGTGTCTTATCGCATCGGCTCAGACGGCAGCCTGACGAAGCTCGCGGCGTCGGCGCTCGCGCCGGGCGCCGGTCCGCGCCATTTGGCGCTGCATCCGGGCGGCCGCTTCGTGTTCGTCATGAACGAGCTGGATTCGACAGTCGTCTCGCTGGCGCTGGATGAAGCATCAGGCAAGCTTACGGTGATCGACAGCAAACCGGCCGTGCCGCCCGAGGCACGCGACGGCAATCACTGCGCCGACATCCAGATCTCGCCCGACGGCCGCTTCCTCTACGGCTCCAACCGCGGCCATGACAGCATCGCCGTGTTTTCGGTGGACCAGCAAGCCGGCAGCCTTGCCCTTGTGGGCTATACGCCTTGCGGCGGCGCCACGCCGCGCAATCTGGCCCTGACACCCTCGGGCGGCCATCTGTTCTCGGCCAACCAGAATGCCGACCGCATCTCGATTTTCGCCCGTGATGCCGCAACCGGCCGGCTGACCGACACCAGCCGATCCATCGACATTGGCACGCCGATGTGCGTGAGGATCGTGCGTTGACGTGATCTCAGAACTCGAGCGCCTGCCTGAGTGCCGGGCCGCTCCTGACGCGCAAATCGAGGTCGGCCTCGATATGGTCGATGTGGTGCAGCATCAGCGCGCTGGCGCGTTCGGTATTGCCGTTTTCCAGCGCCTCGAGGATCTGCGTGTGTTCGTTGTGGCCGCAGCTCGAGATACCCGAGCGGCCATAGAGTGCGATCACCAGCGATGAACGAGCGACCAGCTCCTCCATGAAGCGCTGCAGGATGACGTTTCCCGCGACCGACGCCAGAAGCAGGTGAAAATCCCCCGACGCCTTGATCTCCGATCGCCTTGCGTTCGGTCCGCGCTCGGCGATGAAACGGCCTTCTTCGTCGAGCTGAGCCTTGAACGCGGCGACATGCACCGGCGTCATCCGTCCGGCGGCGGCAATCGCGATGCCTGGTTCGATGAGGCGGCGCGAAGCAAAAACCTGCCGCGCCTCCTCCGGCGACGGATTGGCGACGAAGGCGCCGCGGTTGCGCTCGGTGCGCACCAATCCCTCGAAGGAAAGCATCTGCAGTGCGGCGCGCGCCACGGTGCGGCTGACATCGAACAGCGTGCCGACTTCGCCTTCGGAAAGCTTGGTTCCCGGCGCCAACCGGCGATCGACGATCGCGTCGCGCAACTGGTCGCGGATCGCCTGCGCGCGATCCTCGTTGACGGCCTCGATAGCAGGGAAAGTCTGGTCGGCAATGTTCATGGCGGTGATCCTGCGTACTTCTACCCTGAATCGCATCGCTTGGACGAGAGACAAAGTGAATACAGGGATTAAAAAGATTGCATACGATTTCTGCGAGGATCGGCGGCAATCGCCTATAATTTGTGCATTGCACAAGGATGCCGTATCGGCAGCCACGTAGATACAGCCCCGATTTCTTCGAGGATTCAGTCGGTTGGTGCGGCGGCGCGCAACTGGCACGCATGATGCTTTGGCTAATCCGACCAAAGGGGAAGCTGGATGTCCAAAGCCGCCGAAATCGACATTGTGTCCGTTTCGAAAGTCTATGGCGCGACGACTGCCGTCGAAGGCATCAGCCTGAAAATCCCTGCGGGGACCTATTGCTGCCTGCTCGGTCCGTCCGGCTGTGGCAAGACCTCGACGCTGCGCATGATCGCCGGGCACGAGAGCATATCGAGCGGCGATGTGCGGCTCGGCAACACAGTGGTTACCGACCTGCCGCCGGCCAGGCGCGGCACTGCCATGATGTTCCAGTCCTACGCACTGTTTCCGCATCTCGACCTGATCGACAATGTCGCGTTCAGCCTGAAGATGAAAGGCGTGGGCAAGGAGGAGCGCCGCGCCAAGGCACTCGACATGCTGAAGCTGATGCAGATGGAGGCCTATGCCAGCCGTCGTCCGGCGCAGCTTTCGGGCGGCCAACAGCAACGCGTTGCTCTCGCCCGCGCACTGATCACCGATCCCGAGGCGCTGTTGCTCGACGAACCGCTATCGGCGCTCGATCCGTTCCTGAAAATCCGCATGCGGGCCGAACTGAAGAAGCTGCAGACGTCGCTCGGCATCACTTTCGTCCACGTCACTCACAGCCAGGAAGAGGCGATGGCGCTGGCCGACCTGATCGTGGTGATGAACGACGGCCGTATCGAGCAGGCGGCGCACCCCCGCATCGTGTTCGAGCGGCCGGCCACTGCCTTCGTCGCCCGTTTCATGGGCGACCACAATGTCATCTCCGGCCGCGTCACCGGCAGTCGCGACGGCATGGTCGTTTTCGATGTGTCCGGCGGCGTCACGCTCGCCGCCAGCGGGCAGGGCAGGGAGACCGGGGAGCCCATCGATATCGCCATTCGCACGGACCACGTGCGCATCGGCGAGCCGCCGGCAGCCGGGCTCGGCTTCACCGGCATCGTTTCAAACGTCGAGTACCGCGGTTCGACCGTGAAGCTCTCGGTCAATGGCGCCGGCATCGACGATTTCACGGTGATCGTCGACGACACCAGCTTCTTCGCCAGGCCGGTTGCCGTCGGCGACGCCGTGCAGATCGCCTGGGACGCTGAGGACGCGATCGTCCTTGGCCGTCTCCATTCCTGAATCCAGCATAACCAACCAAAACAGGGGAACTGAACATGACCAAGACCACCGACAAGAAGACTGGAATATCGCGACGTTCGCTGCTCAAGACAGGTGCCGCCGTCGGTTTTGCCGCCGGTTCCGGCGCCATATCGGGCTTTCCGACCATCTGGGCGCAATCGAACATCACGCTGCGCCAGTTCGGCACCGGCGTGTCTAACCTCAATGCCATCGCCGACAAGTGCAAAGCCGATCTCGGCATCACGCTGGAGATGACGGCAACCGATTCCGACGCCGCCGCGCAGCGCGCCGTGACGCAGCCCGACAGCTACGACATCGCCGACATCGAATACTGGATCTGCAAGAAGGTGTTTCCGACAGGCGTCCTGCAGCCGATGGATGTCACCAAGCTGAAATACTACGACGAGCTGGTGCCGCTGTTCAAAACCGGCAAGCTGACGCCGGACAGCGTCATCGCCCAGGGCACCGCGCCGCACACGGTCGGTTACGTCGAGGCGCAGGACAGCAAGGCCTTCGCCAAGGCGCCGACCAATTGGTTCACCATGGTGCCGACGATCTACAATGCCGATACGCTCGGTATCCGCCCCGACCTCGTCGGCCGCGATATCACCACCTGGGCCGACATCATGGATCCGGCCTTCAAGGGCAAGACCGCCATCCTCAACATCCCATCGATCGGCATCATGGATGCGGCGATGATCATGGAAGCCACCGGCAATATCAAGTATGCCGACAAGGGCAACATGACCAAGGAGGAGATCGACAAGACGATCGATTTCCTCATCAAGGCCAAGCAGGACGGCCAGTTCCGCGCCTTCTGGAAATCCTTCGACGAGAGCGTCAACCTGATGGCTTCAGGTGAAGTGGTGATCCAGTCGATGTGGTCGCCGGCCGTGGCCGCGGTCCGCTCCAAGGGCATCGCGTGCCGGTTCCAGCCGCTCAAGGAAGGCTACCGCTCCTGGGGTGGCGGGCTTGGCCTGGCAGCCCACCTCTCCGGCGCCGAACTCGATGCCGCCTATGAATACATCAACTGGTACACGTCCGGCTGGGTTGGCGGCTATCTCAACCGCCAGGGCTACTACTCGGCCAACATGGTGTCGGCCAAGAAGTTCATGTCGGAGGACGAGTGGGGCTACTGGATCGAAGGCAAGCCGGCAAAGGGCGATATCCTGTCGCCGGACGGCAAGGTCATGGAAAAAGCAGGCGCCGTGCGTGACGGCGGCTCGTTCGAAGAGCGCATGGGCAAGGTCGCCTGTTGGAACTCGGTCATGGACGAGGACCGCTACATGGTGAAGCGCTGGAACGAGTTCATCGCTGCTTGATGCCAGGCGATAACTGAGATGTTGCATTCCTTCGCGCCCCCCTCTGTCCTGCCGGACATCTCCCCCACAAGCAGGGAGATCGGCTGTGGCTTTCTTCAGCACTCTTCGTCATACGGCGATGATTGGCGAAGGCCGGCTTGCAAGCCAATCTCCCCCCTTGTGGGGGAGATGTCCGGCAGGACAGAGGGGGGCGCGAAGGATCACAGCCCGGCAAAATACCACCGAGGCTGTTCCAGATGACAGTGGCACTCGATCAGCCCGCAACCATTGCCACAAAGCCGGCCAGACGTAAGCGCTCCTTAGCCGGCCTCGCACCCTATCTCCAGGCGGCACCGCTGGCGCTGATCCTCGGCGCGTTTCTCCTGCTGCCGATCCTGATGATCGCCGTGGTCTCATTCTGGGACTACGATTTCGCGGCGATGTACCCGGATTTCCTGACCACCAACTACGCCGACACGCTCGGCTCCTGGGTCACCTGGAAGACCTATCTGAACACGCTGAAATACGCCGCCATCGTTTGGGCGCTGACGCTGTTCATCGGTTTCTGGGTCGCCTATTTCCTCGCCTTCCATATCAGGACCACGGCCATGCAGATGGTGCTGTTCCTTGTCTGCACGGTGCCGTTCCTGACCTCCAACATCATCCGCATGATCTCTTGGATTCCGGTGCTTGGCCGCAATGGCCTGGTCAACTCGACGCTGGTGCAGATGGGGCTGGTCCCGAAGCCGATCGAATGGCTGCTCTATTCCGAATTCGCCGTGGTGCTGGCCATGGTGCATCTCTACACGCTGTTCATGGTGACGCCGATCTTCAACACGCTGATGCGTATCGACAAGTCGCTGATCGAGGCCGCGCGCGACGCCGGCGCTTCCGGCTGGCAGGTCCTGTGGAACGTCGTCATTCCGCTCGCCAAGCCCGGCATGGCGATCGGCACCATCTTCGTCGTCACCCTGGTGATGGCCGACTTCTCGACGGTGCAGGTGATGTCCGGCGGGCAGAGCGCCTCCGTCGCGCTGATGATGAAGAACCAGATGTCGCTGCTGCAATATCCGGCGGCGGCTGCCAACGCGGTCGTGCTCTTGGTACTGGTCCTGCTGATGGTCGCGGGCATCCTGCGCATCGTCGACATTCGCAAGGAGCTGTGAGACTTTGAGTCACGACAAGCGGACCCTCGAATTCTATGTGCTGGCGGCGTTCTTTGCGCTTTTCGTGCTGTTCCTCTACGGCCCGCTTTCGGCGATCCTCATCCTCTCCTTCCAGGGCGAGAACGGCGGTTTGACATTTCCGTTGAACGGCGTTTCGCTGCACTGGTTCGCCAATTTGTTCGAGCGCCAGGCGGTCGGCGACTTCGGCGGCAGCTTCAAACGCTCGCTCATCCTTGGCCTGATGGTGATGGTCGTCACGGTCGCCGTGTCGCTGCTTGCCGGTCTGGCCTTCCGGCAGAAATTTCGCGGCGCAACCGCACTGTTTTATCTGGCCGTCGCCAGCCTCGTCGTGCCCTCGATTATCATCAGCCTCGGCATCGGCGTTGTCTTCCAGCAGATCGGCTTCCGTCCCGCCTGGTACACGTCTGCCTTAGGCGCCCATCTGACCTGGACCTTGCCTTTCGGCGTGCTGATTATGTTTGCTGTCTTCAACCGGTTCTCGCCGGCCTACGAGGAAGCCGCGCGCGATCTCGGAGCATCGTCCTGGCAAACCTTCGCGCACGTCGTGCTGCCGATGATTGCACCCAGCCTGATCGGCGTTGGCCTGTTTGGTTTCACTTTGTCATATGACGAGTTCGCCCGCACGCTGATGACCGCGGGAACCTTCAACACGCTGCCGCTCGAGATCTACGGCATGACGACCAATGTGACGACACCGGTGCTTTATGCGCTGGGCACCGTGACGACCGTGTTTTCCTTCCTGGTGATCCTGCTGACGCTCGGCGCGATCGTCTATGTCGGCCGCCGCCGCGAGCGTGCCTGACAGTGCAGATCCTTGTCGTCAATCCGAACACCACCGCCAGCATGACCGACACTATTGCGGCGGCGGCCCGATCGGTCGCTGCTCAATCGACGAAGATCGTTGCTGTCACCTCGACAATGGGCCCGGTTTCGATCGAAGGCTATTACGATGAAGCGCTTGCCGTACCCGGCCTGCTGGTCGAGATCGCCGCCGGCGAACGCTCAGGCGCGCAAGCCGCGATCGTCGCCTGTTTCGACGACACCGGCCTTGATGCCGCGCGCGCCATGGCCAACATTCCGGTCATCGGCATCTGCGAGGCCTCGCTCAGCACGGCCTCGTTCATCGCCCAGCGCTTCACCGTCGTCACCACCACCGGGCGTTCGCGCGTGCCGGTCGAAGGGCTGGTGCAGCGCTATGGTATGGCGGGGCGCGCGCGCGTGCGCGCCGCCGACATCCCGGTTCTTGCCCTCGAAGATCCGGCGTCCGACGCACTCCTGAAGCTGCGCGACGAGATTGCGCGCGCCATCGACGAGGATTGCGCCGAGGCGATCGTGCTCGGCTGTGCCGGCATGGCCGACCTGGCGGTGGCGCTGCAGCGGGAATTCGGGCTTCCGGTCGTCGACGGCGTCGGCGCTGCGGTGAAACAGGCCGAGGCATTGATCGCGCTTGGCCTGACGACATCCAAGCGCGGCGCCTATGCAAGCCCATTGGCAAAGCCCTATCATGGTGCGCTGAAATCCTTCGCGCCTGGTGCCGCCGATTGATCGCAATGCCCCGAACGATCCGAACGCTCGCACGTGAAGAAGTGGAAACCCTTGTCGATTGGGCGGCGGCGGAAGGCTGGAATCCCGGCCTCGGCGACTCCGCGCTGTTCCAGGCAGCCGACCCGCAGGGCTTCATCGGCGCCTTTGTCGACGGCGAACTGGCGGCCGGTATTTCGGCCGTTGCCTATGGCGAGGATTTCGGCTTCATCGGCCTCTACATCTGCCGGCCGGACAGGCGTGGCCAAGGCCACGGCAAGGCCGTTTGGGATGCCGGCATGGCGCGGCTCGGCAAGCGCACGATCGGCCTCGACGGCGTCGTCGAACAGCAGGCCAACTACCGCAGCATGGGCTTTGCGCCGGCCTACCGGACGATCCGGTTCATGGGGTCACCGAATGTCCCGGCAGCCGCCGACAACGACATTCGCGCCCTAGGGCCGGAACTCGTGCCGGACATACTGGACTATGACCGCCGTTTCTTCCCCGGCCCGAGGCGATCATCCCTGGAACACTGGCTGCGCCCGCCGCATATCGCGCTTGCGATCCTCAAGCACGGCGCCATTGCGGGATACGGCGTCGCGCGCCAATGCCGGGACGGCTGCAAGATCGGCCCGCTCTTTGCCGACGATCTGGACGCGGCAAGCCATCTCTTCACCGCGCTCGCGCACATGTCCGGTCCTGGAAACGTCCATCTCGACGTTCCCGAAACCAGTGGACAATTTGCAGATTTGCTGTCGTCCGCCGGCCTTCAACCGGGCTTCGAGACCGCTCGAATGTACAAGGGAAAGGCGCCGCAGCTCATGCAGTCCGGGGTTTTTGCGATAACGACGCTGGAGTTGGGGTGAGGCGGTGCAAGCCGACTTCCAGCGCAAAGTCGGGCAACAGGAATATGTGATCTACTTTTCCTGAACTGAAATGCCGGAATCGTCGATACGAAGTTCCACGCCTTTCGGCTTAGTCTCCTCGCGATAAACGTAAATCCCCAACGCAATGACGGCGACGACCAAAGCGCCGATGATGAGATAAAGATAGTTCTGCTTCATCCGCTGTCGTTAACAACATGATGTGGGCGAGTCTAGCAGTTCGGGTATCAGGACGGCGGACGGACACGCACGTCGATCAGCGATCCAGCCGGTCGCGCAGCATGCTCCAGGGGAGGACCATGTTTGGTGCATGCCGTATCAGGCTGTGGAACGGGATCGGCGACGGCGGCGCAAACGGCAGCGGCAAATCCTGAGGCTTTGTTCGATCAACCCAATCTGCAAGCACCTTGCCCATGGCGGTGGTCATGGCAATGCCGCGACCGTTGCACGCGAAGCCCGCAATCAAGCCGGGGCCGAGATCGACGAGGTGGGGCAGGAAGTCGGGCTCGACGGCAGCCATCCCCGACCAGCTATATTCAAGCGGCGGGATTTCCGGGAGATCGAGATGCTTGGCGAGCCGTCGCCAGATCGCCCGCGGCACCCGCGTGTCGGCACCGGGGCCAAAAACATGCATGCCGCCGGTGATCAGCCTGTTTCCGCTGTCGAAGCGGAAGGTGAAAAGATTGCGCCTGGTGTCGCCGACGCCTTGCCCGCCCGGAAGCAACCGGGTGCGTGTTTCGCGCGGCAGCGGCGCCGTCGCGATCTGGAAGATTTTCAGCGGGAAATAGGTTCGCTGCAGCGCGCGATCCAGCGCGCCGCCATAGGCGTTGGTGGCGACCAGCACTTTTTCGGCACGCACCGAACCGGCGGCCGTCTTCAGAGCCCAGCCACCCCCTGTCCGGTCGATCGATTTAACCCGTGTATATTCGAAGATGCGGGCGCCGGCCTTTTCCGCCGAGTCGGCCAGCCCGCGCGCATATTCGACCGGATTGAGGACACCGCCCGACCTGTCCATCCAGCCGCCGAGATAGCCGCGAACACCGGTCAGCTCCTCGGCCGCCTGACTATCCAGCGCAATAGCCGGCCTTCCGCGTCGTGCCCATTGTTCGGCGCGCGATCTAGTTTTTTCCAAAGCGGCCGGCGAATGGGCGGGTTGTATCCAGCCGCTCTGGACTGCATCGCATTCGATGGCATGCCGCTTGATCAGGTCGAAGACGAGGTCGGCGCCGCCGGCGGCGAAATCGACAAGGCGTTCGCCGCGTTCGGGCCCAAGCTGGGCAATGATATCGTCGGGGTCTCTTTTCGCGAAATTCGGCACGACAAAGCCGGCGTTCCTGCCGGTCGCGCCCCAGGCGATGGTTTCCGCCTCGAGGACGGCGACCGCGACGCCTTTCTCGGCGGTGTGCAGCCCGGTGGAAAGGCCCAAGAATCCGCCGCCGACAATCGCCAGATCGACATCGAGTGCACCTTCGAGAGCCGGCCGGTCGCGGCGGTTGCGGCCGACCGCGTGCCATAGCGAAAGGCCGCGTGGCACGGCAATGCTGCTCATGACCTTGCAGCGCTCTCGTCTGGTGTCACTTTCGTGCTCTTGCCAAACCTCACACGCCGCGGCCTGTCGCCGAACAGGCCGTTCGGCCTGACCAGCAGGATGACGCACAGCATCACGCCGATCGCCACGATCTGCAGCGAGGCGGCGCGGGCCTGTTGTTCGGGCGAGAACAACACACTCGTCAAGGCTCCCGATCCGGCCCATATCGCCCAGACCAGGATGCTGCCGATGACGGCGCCGATGTTGCTGCCCGAGCCGCCGACGATCAGCATCACCCAGACCTGGAAAGTCAGCGCCGGCAAATAATTGTCCGGAGCGATGAAGCCGGTGAAATGCGCCTGCAGCGCACCGGCAAGCGCCATGATGGCGCCGCCGACGGCAAAGGCCTGGACGCGGTAGAACCGCGCGCTTTTGCCTAGGGATATCGCGGCCCGCTCATCCTCGCGAAGCGCCCTCAATACACGCCCCCACGGGCTGCGCGACAGATGCTCCAGCGCGAGATAGACGATCAGCGTCATCACCGAGACGATCGCAAGGTTCGAAAGGTTGAACAGCAACGGCGTTTCGGCAAGACCGCCGAACGGACGCGGAATGAAGCCGATGCCGAACGGGCCGCCGGTCAGCTTCTGGGCATTGAGCGCTACCAGTTGCACGACGACGGCGACGCCGAAAGTAGTGATCGCCAGATAGTCCGATCTCAGGCGCAGCGTGGCGATGCCGGTGATGGCGGCGGCGACACCGCCAACCAGCATGGCGCCGAGCCAGCCGACAAGGATCGGCAGACCGAAGCCGCCCAGTCGCGCGGCATCGTCGGGCGTGGTCAGCAGCGCCGAGGTGTAGGCACCGATGGCAACGAAGCCGGCGACCCCGACATTGAAAAGCCCGGTCAGCCCCCATTGCAGGTTGAGCCCGAGCGTGACGAGCGAAAAGATCAGCGCGGTGGTCAGGAAGAAGGCGCCGTAGCCGAGCAGATCCATCAGCGTTCCCTCACTCCGAAAAGGCCGATGGGCCGCATGAACAGCACGGCCATCAGGATGATGAACGAGACGGCCGCCCGCCATTCGGCGCCGATCAATTGCACGGCACCCGCTTCGGCCATGCCGATGATCAAACCGCCGAGAACGGCGCCGGGCACGCTGCCGATGCCGCCGAGGATGGCGGCCGCGAAGATCGGCAGCAGCATCTCGAAACCCATGAACGGGCGGATCTGGATGAGAATGCCGATCATGACGCCGGCGACGCAGGCCAGCGCGCCGCCGATGATCCAGGTGACGCGCACCACCCTGGCGACGTCGATGCCGACGATGCGGGCAAGTGCCGCGTTCTGGCTTAATGCCTGCATCGAGCGGCCGATCTGGGTCCGCGTCATCAGGAGATGCACGCCAAGCACCAGAATGGCGGTCAGCAGCAGCAGCGCGATCTGGTCCGGGGTGATGCGAATGCCGAAGCCTATCGGCATGGCGATCTGGATGGCCCGGCTGAAATAGGTCGGCCGCGAGGTGAAGATGAATTCGAGCAGGCTTCTCAGCGCCATCGAGGCGCCGAAGCTCGCCATCACCACGATGATCGCCTGGCCCTTGGCCCGTAGCCGCGCGAACAGCACCATGTCGAGCGCCAGCGCCAGTAGGCCGGTGGCCGCCATGCCGATGATGAGCGCCGCGATTAGCGGCCAACCGAAGGAGAGGGGCGCGATCGGCGCGATCTTGCCGAACATCGCGCCGATGGCGCTAACCACGGCCAGCGTCGCATAGGCGCCCCAGGCCATGAAGTCGCCATGGGCGAAGTTCGAGAACCGCAGGATCGAATAGGTGAGTGTCACGCCGATGGCGCCGAGGCCGATCATCGACCCTGCCAGCAGTCCGTCGACGACAAATTGCAGGTTCATGCCGCGCCTCCTTTCCCTAGCTCACGGCGGCGCTGGCCAAGGTAGAGCTCGGCGACGACCGGGTCGTTCCAGAGCTCGGAGGCGACGCCCTGGTGCCGGTCCTTGCCCTCGACCAGCACATAGGCGCGGTCGCCGATGGCAAGCGCTGCCTTGGCGTTCTGCTCGACCAGCAGGATGGTGACGCCGGACTTTCGGATGCCGGCCAGCATCTCGAACACCATCGATACGAATTTCGGCGACAGGCCGGCCGACGGCTCGTCGAGCACCAGCACCTTGGGATGGACGATTAACGCCCGCGCGACGGCCAGCATCTGCCGCTGTCCGCCCGAGAGATTGCCCGCCGCCGTTCTGCGCTGACGGGCGAGATCGGGAAAGGCCGCATACATTTCCTCGATGCGGGCGGGGACCTCGCGCGGCCTCAGGATGCCGCAGGCGACCCTTAGATTGTCCTCGACCGACATCAGCGGGAAGATGTTCTCTGTTTGTGGCACGAAGGCAAGGCCAAGGCGGACCATGGTGTGGGCGGGCGACGCCGTGATATCCTTGCCGTCCAGCAGCACCGTGCCGCCGGTGATCGGGACAAGGCCGGCGATTGCCTTGATAAGGCTCGACTTGCCGGCGCCGTTGGGACCGAGAACGACGACGATCTCGCCCTGGTCGACGGTGATCGAAGCGCCGCGCACGATCGGAACGCCAGGCTCGTAGCCGGCTTCGAGATCGCGGACATCGAGTACCCTTTGGCTCATGCCGCGCCTCCGAGATAGGCCTCGATGACGCGTGGGTCGCGCGCCACCTCCTCCGGGGTGCCTTCGCACAGAAGCTGGCCGCTCGCCATGACCAGCACGCGGTGGCAAAGCCGCGCCACCATGTCGATATTGTGCTCTATCAGCAGGAAGGTGATGCCGCGCGCATTGATGTCGCGGATGCGGTCGATAATGATCTCGAGCAGGGTTGCGTTGACCCCGGCCGCCGGTTCGTCGAGCAGGATGATCGCCGGATCGGCCATCATCACTCGGGCCAGCTCGAGCAGCTTGCGCTGGCCGCCTGACAGCACGCGCGCCGGCTCGTGTGCGAGGTGAGCGATGGTGACGAGTTCGAGTAGTTCGATGGCTCTTGTCTCGGCAGCCCTTTCTTCGGCAGCGACCCGCCGAGGGGTCAGGAAATTGGCGAGCAGTTTTTCTCCGGCCTGCCCTTGCGCGGCAAGCATGACGTTTTCGATCAGCGTCAGCTTAGGCAAGGGCCGGGGGATCTGGAACGTGCGGCCAAGGCCGCGGCCGATGCGGCGATGGGCAGCTTCCCCCGACACCGATACGCCGTTGAGAAGGATTTCGCCGCTGGTCGGCAGAATGCTGCCGGCCAGGAGGTCGAACATCGTGGTCTTGCCGGCGCCGTTCGGGCCGATGAGGCCAAGTATTTCGCCCGGCCGGACGTCGAACGAGACATTGTTGACCGCGACCAGGCCGCCGAAGCGTCTGACGACGTTCCTGGCCGTGAGGACCGGCGCGCGGATCTCCTCCTGCCGTTCCGTCGTGTCGCTCATCAATCCCTCTGGCCGAAAAGCGATCTTCGTCGCCTATGATTTGATTTGTGATCACACTTGCTTTGATCACGCTATTCGGCTTTAATTTCTTCCGCAAGCCTAAAACGGCCACGACCGGGATTGCCCATGCAGAAGGCCGCCATCGAAAAGAACAATGAGGTGATCGCGGCCCAGCTTACGCCGGTCGGCCGCGAGACCGTGCAGGATCGCGTCTATTCGGAGCTGCGCCGCGCCTTGATCGGCGGCCTTTTCGAGCCGAGCCAGGTTCTGACGATCCGCGGCCTCGCCGACGCGCTGGTCACCAGCACCATGCCGGTGCGCGAGGCGCTCGGACGGCTGATCACCGAGAAGGCTCTGGAGGCGCTTCCCAACCGCTCGGTGCGTGTGCCGCCGATCACGCTGGAGCGCATCGACGACCTCTTGCGGGCTCGCTCCCTGATCGAGGGTGAAGCGATCGCCCTGGCCGCCACGCGCATGAACGCGCGCCAGATTGCTTCGGTCGAAGCCATGCTCGGCGAGTGGGACGAGATGCGGGCGCTGAAGCACAAGAAGGATATCGACCGCGAGGCCACGCTCAACCAGAGCTTCCACTTCGAAATCTACCGCTGCTGTGGTTCCGCCGTGCTGATCCCGATGATCGAGAGCCTGTGGCTGCAGTCGGGGCCATGCATCCGCGTCGCCATCTACGCTTTTTCAGACGCTGGGGAAGTGGATACGGCCCATTACCACCGCAGCATCGTCGCAGCGCTTTCCAGGCAGGATGCAAAAGCGGCGCGCGAGGCGCTGGTGGCCGACATCAGCCGGCCTTTCGCTTTCCTGCGCGACAAACTTCAGTCCACAAGCAAGGAAGGATTGAGGGCATGACGGCGCCTGGCATCAGCATCACCGAGCCGCGCTCACAGCTTTCCGTGACCGCGCTGCTGTTGCCTGAAAAGGCGCCTGACAACGCCGCCTTCCTGCTGGCCTATCTCGAGCAGCCGCGCGTCGTTGCCGGCATCCATGCGATGTGGACGGGGCCGGAAATCTCCTGCCCGGTTCCAGCAGCCGAACTTGAGGGCCAAACCTATGCCCGGCCCTTGCCGGCGGAGAACGCAACGCTGACGCCGCAGCCGGGCGACATCGTGTTGTCCTACGTGCCGCCGCGTATGTGGGGTGGCAACCCGAATGCCATCTTCGATATCGGCTTGTTTTATGGACAGGGTGCGCGTCTGCTGTTCCCGATCGGCTGGCTTGCCGGGAGCGTCGTCGCGCAGGTGGTGGTTGAGGAGCGCGATAAATTCGCAGCCGCTTGCGGCGTGATCCGCCGCAACGGCGCCTGCGACATCACCTTCACCCGGGTGGAGATCTGAATGGCTGAGACCGACGACAGTTTCGAACTCTTCGACCTTCGCGTTGAGGCGGTTATCCCCGAGGACAAGCCGATCTATTGCGGCGCCAAGCCCGGTGACTATTTCGAGTTGAAGGGCGAGATGCTGTCGATGCCGGCGGGGCAAGGTTTCTCGATCTATTCCATCGCGGCCGTGTTGCCGCTGCTGGCCGCAAAGCAGCGCCCGACCCACAGGAACGACTGGATGACATCGGACGCCGAGATCGCCTGTCCGGATCCCAATTGCGCCAGCCGGCTGCGGATCATCAGGACCGGCAAGCGGCGGTTCAGCCATGCCGAAACGACGGCGGTGCCGCTGCCGAAGGAGAATGACCGGAGATGACCGCCAAGGCTTTCGAGCTCAGCCCCGGCTATACGATCTCGCGGGTCATTCGCGGCGGCTGGCAGCTTGCCGGCGGGCACGGCGCGATCGACCGCCAACAGGCGGTGACCGACCTGATCGCCACCTTCGACGCCGGCATCAGGACCTATGATTGCGCCGATATCTATACCGGTGTCGAAGAGCTGATCGGCGCGGCGCGCCTGCGCCTTGCCAATGAGCGTGGCCTCGACGCTGCCACCAAGATGAAGGTGCACACCAAGCTGGTGCCTGACCTCGAGCGGCTTTCCACGATCAGCCGCGACTACATCAGCAGCATCGTCGACCAGTCGCTGCGGCGGTTGAAGACTGAGCGCCTCGATCTTGTGCAGTTCCATTGGTGGGACTATTCGGTGCCCCGCTATGTCGATGCGATGGGCTGGCTCGACGAAATCCGCAGGGAAGGCAAGGTGCGCAACATCGGCACCACGAACTTCGATACGCCGCGGCTGGCCGAGATCCTGGCCGCAGGTGTGCCGCTGGTCAGCCAGCAATTGCAATACTCGGTGCTCGACCAGCGGCCGGCCAACAGCCTTGCAGCACTCGCCAGCCGGCATGGCGTCAGTTTCCTCTGCTACGGTTCGGTGGCGGGCGGCTTCCTCAGCGAAAAATGGCTTGGCGTTACCGAGCCGCAGACGCCGCTCGAAAACCGGTCGCTGGTGAAATACAAGCTGATCATCGACGACTTCGGCGGTTGGGAGCTTTTCCAAGAGTTGCTTCGCACACTGAAGGCCGTCGCCGACCGCCACGGCGTCGATATCGCCACCATCGCCAGCGCCTGGGTGCTGGAGCAGCCGCAAGTGGCGGCCGTCATCGTCGGCGCCCGCAACCAGGCGCACGCCCTTGCCAATGCCAGAATCATGGACATCGCGCTCGATGTCGACGACCGGGCGAGGATTGCTGCCGTGATCGCGCAAAGCTGTGGGCCGCTGGGCGACGTCTACACATTGGAACGCGACCGTCACGGCCGCCACGGCTCGATCATGCATTATAATTTGAATGCAGGCAGGAAATGAACGCGGCCATGGACGAAAAGCCCTCCTTGCTTTCCCGCGCCAGCGCCGAGGTGGTCGATCTCCACCGCTTCTTCGTCGACTGGTTCAATGCGGCGAGTGCGGACAATGCAGATTTCAGGCGCTTCGAGCGCGTCATGGGCGAAGGCTTCTGCATGGTTGCGCCGGATGGCCAGGTCCTCGATCGCGACGCGGTGCTCGACCATGTCAGGGCAAGCCGCGCCAGCTGCGACGGCGATTTCAGTATCTCGATCGAGGATATCCGGGCCGGCTGGCAACAAGGCGACATGATCGTCGTCTGTTACATCGAAGCACAGCAGCGCGCCGGCAAGCACAGCCGCCGCCGCTCGAGTGCGGTCTTCACCACCAGTTCATCGGCGCCCAACGGCGTCGAATGGCGACATCTGCATGAAACCTGGCTGCAGATGCCGGAAGACTGAACAGGCTCAAGGCGTCAATGAGAGTCATGTAACGAAAGGGGAACAACAATGAAAAAGACCATACTTCAGATCACCAGTGCGCTGGCTCTGGTGACAGCGGCCGGTGCAGCGCAGGCCGCCGATTGCAAGATCACAGTCGGCCTCGTCATGGAACTGACCGGTCCCGCCGGCGAATACGGCCAGGCCGGCGCCAAATCGGTCGAAATGGCCTTCCGCGATATCAACGATGCGGGCGGTGTGCGCGGCTGCGATCTAGCGACCGACACCCGCGACAGCCAGAGCCAGGGCAACATCGCGGTCGATGCCGCGACACAACTCGTGCAGGTCAAGAAGGTGCCGGTCATCATCGGCGGCATCATTTCCTCGGTGTCGATCCCGATCCTGACCTCGGTCACCGCTCCGGCCAAGATCGTCCAGGTGTCGCCTGCTTCCTCGTCGCCGACACTGACGGCGCTTGGGCGCGACGGCAAGACCAACGGCATCTTCTTCCGCACCATCACATCTGATGCGCTGCAAGGCGTCGCCGCCGCCAAATACGCTATCGACAAGGGTTTCAAGAAGCTGTCGGTCATCCACGTCAACAACGATTTCGGCGTCAACATGGTGGCGGAATTCTCACGCGCCTATAAGGCGCTCGGCGGCACCATCGTCTCCGACACGCCCTACAATGAAAAGCAGTCGAGCTATGCCTCGGAAGTGACCGCGGCGATGGCCGGCGAGCCCGACGGGCTTTATCTCGTCAGCACACCTGTCGACGGCGCAACCATCGCCCGCACCTGGATTTCGCAGGGCGGCGTCCAGAAGTTCCTGCTCAATGACGGCATGAACAGCCCGGACTTCATCGAATCCATTGGCGCAGATTACCTGAAGGATGCGTACGGCACTTCATCCGGCACCAGCCCGACCGCATCGACCGAGTATTTCACAAAGAACTACAAGGAATTTTCGGGCATCGAACCGTCCAATCCCGCAGCCGACCGATCCTATGATGCCGGCGCCATTGTCGGCTTGGCAATCGCCATTGCCGGCTCCGAGGATCCAGCCAAAATCAAGGACGCGATGTACAAGGCGGTCGATCCGGCCGGTACGCCGATCTATGCCGGCAAGGACGAGTTCGCCAAGGCGCTCGGCCTGATCAAGGAGGGCAAGCCGATCCGCTACGAAGGCGTCATCGGTCCGGTCGCCTTCGATAAGTATGGTGACATCACTGGCCCGTTCCGGCTCTGGAAGATCGTCGACGGCAAGGTGACGACCGACGGCGAAATGACGACGGATGACGTCAACGCCTTGCAGGCGAAGCTTCAGTAGACTGCCTATGTCTTGTCCGGCATCGATCCCCTTCCATTGAGGTCGATGCCGGACAGTTGCATGTCCTGCCGGTTAGCCCGGCCCGGAAACGACCACCGCACCAGCGGCCGGTATGATCCAGGGGCAGGCATAGTAATCGGTGATGCGATTTATGATCCTGCCAGCGGCTTCGATCCGAACGGGATGGGCCGGCTTCCAACCGTCTTCGCCATGGTGGAGCACGAGCAGCACTGCCTCGCCATCGATCTCGCCAATCGCCATTTTCCAGGCCGTCGAGGCTCTTTCGTATTCGACGAAGTAAGGTGATTCCGACAGCCTGCCCTTGAAACAATCCGCGACTTGCAATTGGGCATCCGCGCTGGTCAGTGCCCGTACCCCGTCCCAGTCGCGGCGGTTGAACAGTTCGACATAGCGCCTGAGCAATTCCAGAAGTTCCGGATCGCTTTGGCGCTCCGAACGCACGATCGGCTCGCCCGACAAGGCAGCCAATTTCGAGCGGCCACGGCTCAACGCAGCCTTGACGCCACCCACGGTCGAGCCGACGAGATCGGCAGTCTCTTCCAGCGAATAGTCGAAGACATCCTTGAGCAGGACGCAGGCGCGCTCCTTGGGCGGCAGGTGAATCACCAGCCGTTCGATCGCGCGATCGGCACCCTGGCCCGCCGGCTCGACCAGCAAGATGATCTCATCCTCGGCGAAATTGGCCTCAGCCTGCTGGCGCACCTGCCGGCTTCGCAGGAAATCGATGCAGCGATTATGCGCGATGCGAAACAGCCAGGGGCGAAGGGCGCTCGCATCGTCCAGCGTCTCGATCTTCCGATAGGCCTCGAACAGCGCCTCTTGCATGACATCTTCGGCGTCGAGCGCCGAACCGGTCATGCGTGCGCAGTAGCGGTGCAGCCGGCCACGCAAAATGCGCGACCGTCTCCAGGAAGCCGGCGTAGCGGACGTCGAAAAGCCCTGTCGGGTCAAGTCTTGGCTGCATCTTTATGATACACGATCACAGCGGGACATAGGTCAGCGTAATGACGCCGTTCTTGAAGCGGTGCGTATCTATAAGCTCCAGCTTGACCAGGGACGGCTCGACATCCTGGAAAGCGCGTTTGCCATGGCCCACACGGGTCGGCACGATCGAGGGTTGATACTCGTCGACAAGCCTGTTGGCGAGCAGCGCCTGGTCGAGATTGCTCACTCCATACTTCAATATGTTGCCGCCGTTTTGCTGCTTGATCCCAGCGATCTCGGCAGCGACGTCGCCTTCGATCAGCGACGCGTTCCAGCTCACTTCCTTGAGGCTGCGCGACGCGACGAGCTTCTTCAGCCCGTTCATGCGGTCCATGTACTTGCTGCCTTTGACCTGCGGCCAGCGCGCCGAAAACATTTCATAGGTGACGCGGCCGAGCAGGAAAAAATCCGCCTCGCCGGCCTTTTCATAGGAGTGCTCCTTCATCTCCTCATCGAAGAAGGGTGACGCCCACTCCATTGGTGCCTCGATGACGCCGTCCAGCGAAATGAAGCTGCCCACTATCAATTTTCTCATCGCGTGTCTCCGGTTGCGCAACAGACATCCCGTCGGACCCAAGGAACCGGCGAAAACGAAACCGGCCCGATCCACAGGATGCAGTGCCTAAGACGTTCCCGGTTCGACTTTGGATACGCGTGAGGATCGTTTGAGTTAATAGACAGGCTTGGCCATGTGCCGGGGCGTCGGCCACTCCGTCGTAATCCCCGGCTGCACCGGCCGCTCGAGATAGGTCGAGAGCACGACGTAGCTTCGCGTCGAGGTGACGCCGGGTGTTTCGTAGAGGCGCGACAGCAGGCCTTCGAGTGCTCGCGTGTCCTCGGTGCGGACCTTGATCAGCATGCATGTGTCGCCGGCCACCGAATGGATCTCCTCGACTTCGGGGTGTTCGGAAATTGCCATCAGCTCCGGCGTCTTTCCCCATCCCTTCGTGTCGATATGGACGAAGGCAAGCAGCGGCTTGTGCACCGCCTTGGGATCGATGATGACCGCGGTGTTGCGGATGGCGCCGCTGCGCCGGAGGCGCTTGACGCGTTCATGGGCTGCCGGCGGTGAAAGGCCGACGCGGTCGCCGAGCTCGGCATAGCTGATCGTGGCGTCGTCGACCAGAACGCCTAATATTTTTCGGTCGGTTGCATCGATATCGCGGGCGGCAGGCCTGTTCTGCGGAATGCCATCTGTTTCTTCATCCATATTAAAATTCCCGATTGATGCAGAATTTAATACGGCCATTATTGCCATATGTCGAACACTGATCAAGTCGCCACATTCGCAGCGGCCCCCAAGCCGCCAATCCCGGCACTAGCTTACCTGCTGACCGGGTGCATTGCCGTGATCGGCTCGAACTCGCTGGTGCTCGGTCCGATCGCACCGGCTGTGGCCGCATCGTTCGGCACAAGCGTGCCGGCGGTTATGATCGCGTCCGCCGCGTTCGGGCTCGGTACGTCGGCAAGCGCCTTGTTCCTGGCGCGCTACATCGACCGGCTCGGCGCCCGCCGCATGCTGCAAGCGGCGTTGCTGCTGCTGGCAATTGCGCTCGTCGCCAGCGCCGCTGCGCCGACCGTGCCGGCGCTGATCGCGGCCCAGCTTCTCGCCGGCATCGCTGCAGGTGTCGCCATGCCGGCAATCTACGCCAGCTCCGCCGCGATTGCGCCGCCCGGTCGTGAAAGCGGCACCATAGGCGTCGTGCTGACCGGCTGGACGCTAAGCATGGTCGCCGGCGTTTCGCTGTCGGCCGTACTTGCCGACCTGATGCACTGGCGCGCCGTTTTCGCGGCGGTCGCGGTGCTGGCAGCACTCGCCTTGGCCAGCCTGTCGCTGACGTCGTTGAGCGATGTCAGGAAGTGCGGTCCGGCGCCGACGCCGCTGGGCGCCTTGAGCGTTCCCGGCATCGTGCCGCTTCTGGTTGCCTGCGCCGCCTTCATGACCTCGTTCTACGGCGTCTACGGCTATCTTGGCGATCACCTTCACAATGGCTTGGGGCGGCCGGTCAGTGCCAATGGGCTTGCCGCGCTCGCCTATGGCGCCGGCTTTGGTGCGGCGGCACTTCTTGACGGCGTTATCGACCGCCTGGGCCCGCGGCGTGTCATGCCGTTCGCCTATCTGCTCGTCGCGGCCGTCTATGTCGCGATTGCTGCGGCAGGTGGCAGCTTCGGCCTGACCATAGCGATGATAGCCGTCTGGGGCCTTGCCAATCATTTCGGGCTGAACGTCCTGGTGATGCGCCTCTCGGCGCTCGATCCTGCGCGCCGCGGCACGATCATGGGTCTGAACAGCGCGGTCACCTATCTCGCGGTGTTCGTCGGCACCACGGCGTTCGGACCGCTTTATTCCACATTCGGTTTTGCGGCATCCGCGATGGTTGCAGCCTTGCTCATGCTGATCGCTGCTGCGGCAGCGGCGTGGCGTTCACCGAAGCTATAGCGCAGCCAGGCTTGCGTGTCGGTCCGGTCCTTCGATAGATGCTTGATGGATGGACAATACAACGCTTGAGACAACCGCCAATCCCCTGCCGCAGGAACTCGCTTTTCTCGGGGAGCGGCTTGCGGCGTTCAACGACAGTGATGTCGGCGCCTCCTGCAGGAAGGCATTGGCCGTGTTCGTGCGCGATGAGCACGGCGGTATTGTCGCCGGTATCTCGGGATATACCGCCTGGGGCTGGCTGTATGTGCAATGGCTCTGGGTCGATGAAAAACTGCGCGGCCAGCGCATGGCCGGCCGGATGCTCGAGGCGGCCGAGAGGGAGGCGATCGCGCGCGGCTGTCACGGCGCCTGGATCGACACGTTCAATCCCAAGGCTGCCAAGGCCTATGAGCGCCAGGGCTATCTGCCCTTCGGCGTGCTTGCCGATTTTCCCGTCGGCCGCAGCCGTATCTTCCTGCAGAAGAGATTGTTGGCTTGACTAGCCGGCAAGGCGTCCACCGCGCATCGGCCGGGGCACGCCGGTCGTGCTGGGGAAGCTGATCGGCAAGCCCCTAAGCACCCGCACTGCCAGGAAGGCAAAGCACTCCGCCTCCACCGCATCGCCCTTCCAGTCCATCGCCTCGGCCGGAACCGCTTCGACGCCGGCGCGGCTGGCAAGCATGGCCACCATCGTCGGGTTGTGGCGACCGCCGCCGCTGACCACCAGCCGCTTCGGCCGGTGTGGCAGAAGATCGAGCGCCTTGCCGACGGCGGCCGCGGTGAAGGCCGTCAGCAGGGCTGCGCCATCCGCGGCGTTCATTCCGCCCGCCATCGAGGCGCCGAAATCGAAACGGTCCAGCGATTTCGGGTAGGGTTTGGTCAAATACGGATGCTGCAGGAGCTTGGCCAGCCGTGCCTCGTCGACCGTGCCGGCGCGGGCAAGGGCGCCGTCGCGGTCCATTTCGCCGAGCCCCTTCGACTTGATGAAGTCGTTCAGCGGTGCGTTGGCCGGCCCGGTGTCGAAGGCGATGACATTGTCCTTGCCGTCCCACCAGGTGATATTGGCGACGCCGCCGAGATTGAGCACCGCCGTGTCGCCGCTGGCGTCGGCTTCGCGCAGCAGCGCGGCGTGATAGGCGGCCGAGAGCGGCGCACCTTGTCCGCCGGCGCGCATGTCGGCCGAGCGGAAGTCATAGGCAACTTTGGTGCCCAGGATTGCGTGCATCAGCTCGCCGTCGCCGAGCTGGCGGGTCTGGCCCAGTCGGCCCACTTGCGGGGCACGGTGCAGCACGGTCTGGCCGTGGAAGCCGACGACGCCGATGTCGGCCATGGTCAGGCCGTGGCTTTCGACAAGATCCTTGACCGCCGCGGACTGGGCGCGCGTCAGCGCCTCCTCTGCTTCGTGGAAGATTGCCGGTTCCGGCCCGGTGAAGTTCCACCTCCTTGCCTGCCTAAGCGTCTCTTCCAGCAAGGTCCGGATCGACTGCGGGTAGGGGGCCAGCGTGTAGGTGCCGAAATCCGCGATCCGCTCGCCGTCGGTCTTGATCAGCGCGACGTCGATATTGCCGTCCAGCACGGTGCCAGTCATCAGTCCGACGGCCCAGATTGGTTCGCCATTTTTCGGATTCATGATTGTCAGGCTCCATTGACGAGATCGCCGACCGCTTGCCGTAGCGCTGCGATCCCGCTGTTGAAATGACGTGTCGGATGGATCCGGTTGGTGAGCAAGGTCCAGGCTCTGCCTTTGTCAAAGTCGACCCACAGCCCGACACCGGTAAAGCCGGTATGCCCGATGGTTTCGGGGCTGCACAGCCGGCCGCCGGACCAGCCTTCGTAGGGCAGCTCCCAGCCATGGGTGCGGGTTGCCGACAAGGGCGTGCGCATCAGCGCTATCGAACTCGCGGATGCGCCGCTCCCGTCCAGCAGCCCTTGCACAAAGTCGAGGACCGAAGCCGCCGTTCCGAACAGGCCGGCGTGACCGGCACCTTGCAATGCCGAGCAATTGTCGTCGTGGACTTCGCCTGACAGCACGCGATGGCGCCATGTGCAGTCTTCTGTGGCCGCCGCTCCATCCGGTTCGGTGGAGAACGCGAAGCCCGGACCGGGATCCATGTCGCGAATGGTCTTGCCGGACAGGCGCTCCAGGGCGAAGCCGAGCAGGATGAAGTTGATATCGGAATAGACCGGCTCCCCGACTTGCCATTCGCGCTGCAGGACAAAGGCGCGCAACAGCTCGGGATCGCGGCCATAGGTGTAGATTGGAGCAACGGCGGGAAACGGCGTCTGATGGCCGAGGCACTGGCGAAACGTCACCTTCCGCTCCCAGGCTTTTTCGTCATATTGTCGAAGGTCGGGCAGGACCGAAATCAGTGGCGCGTCGAGGTCGATGACACCTTCTTCCGCCAGTGCCAGGATACGCGGCGTGGTGAAGATGACTTTGGTCAGGGATGCCAGATCGAACCAGGTCTCGGCATGCATCGGCCGCACCGTCGGCACGCGCTGGGCTGAGCCGATTGCCCGGACGATGCGTTGACCGTCCCGGTCGACTATGCCGAGCACGCCGCCCGGAATGCGCGACGCAGCCACGGCCGCTTCGAGCGGGGCGAATGCGCGGTCGAAGAGATCATGGTCGATCAATTGCGGCCTCCGTCTGAACGGCAGCGAGGAGGCTGTCGGCCTGACTCTGCATGCTTTCGGGTGATAATCATCACAAGTCCACCCGCGCTCTATGATCCGGCCCGAATTGCTGCCAATTGGCTGGGCCTGGCTCAAATCCCGGCGGACGCACGAGCGAGGGGACCTGGCGCGTGTCGAGCTCGAAACGTTCATGCCGCCGGTCTATGGAGGGAACGGCCGCGATAAGCTGTTTGGTATAGGAGTGCTTCGGCTCCGAGAGCACCGATCTGGCATCGCCGATCTCGACGATCTGGCCGGCATAGATGACCGCAATGCGATGGGCGATCCGCTCGACGACAGCCATGTCATGCGAGATGAACAGATAGGCCAGCCCGAATTCACGCTGCAGCTCGATCAAAAGCTCCAGCACCCTGGCCTGCACCGACACATCGAGCGCCGAAACCGCTTCGTCGAGGACGACAACCGAAGGATTGAGCATCAGCGCGCGAGCGATGCACAAGCGTTGCCGCTGGCCGCCGGAGAATTCGTGCGGATAGCGCTGCAGGCTGTTCTCCGGAAGGCCGACGCGTTTCAACAGCGCGGCCATTTTCGCCCTGGTTTCAGCAGTTATCCGTCCGCCGGTGGCGATCACCGGCTCTGCGAGGATGCTTTCGATGGTGAGTCTGGGATTGAGCGAGCCATAGGGATTCTGGAACACCATCTGCACGGGAAGCGCGCTCTGCCCGGCGGCGGCCTTGCGCGTGCTGGCCGAGATTGTGCCGCGCGTCGAGCGCACCAGCCCCAGAATCGCGCGGGCGGTGGTGGACTTTCCGGAACCGCTCTCGCCGACGACCGCCAATGTCTCGCCCGGCATCAGCTCGAAATCCACACCGTCCACCGCATGGATGGCACCGCTGGTACGACTGAGAAAACCACCCTTGACCGGAAATCGCACTACGAGGCCATCGACCTTCAGCGCCGGCTCGGCAGCTTTTTGCTTTTCACGTTGCGCGTCCCTGCGTGTCGCACCGCCGCCGGCGAAATGCGGCACCGCATGTAGCAGATGCCGCGTATAAGGATGCCGCGGGTCGTCCAATATCTGGTTCAGCCCGCCCTGCTCGACAGCTTCTCCGCTTTGCATCACCATGATCTTGTCGGCGATGCCCGCAACCAGACCGATGTCGTGGGTGATGAAGATCATCGACATCCCGGTTTCCTGCTTCAACTCGGCGAGCAGCGCCATGATCTGCGCCTGCACTGTAACATCCAGCGCCGTCGTTGGCTCGTCGGCAATGAGCAGGCGCGGGTTGCAGGCAAGCGCCATGGCGATCATCACCCGCTGCAGCATGCCGCCCGAAAGCTGGTTGGGCGTGTATTTCAGCCGCCGTGCAGCGTCGGGAATACGCACGCGGTCGAGCGCGTCCTTGGCCGCCGCCGTCGCTTGCCGACCGGTCAGGCCGCGATGCAGGCGAAACGATTCCTCGATCTGCCTGCCGATGGTCAGCACCGGATTGAGCGAGCTCATCGGCTCCTGGAAGATCATGCCGATTTCGCCGCCGCGGATCTTCGTCAGTTGCGGCTCGGCCGCGGCGGTCAGGTCGAAGATGCTGTTGTCGGCCCGCCTCAGCTTGATCGAACCCGCGGTGATGCGGCCGCCGCCATAATCGACAAGGCGATTGATCGACAGCGCGGTGACCGACTTGCCCGAGCCGCTTTCGCCGACGATGGCCAGCGTTTCGCCGTCGGCGAGATCGAAGCTGACACCGCGCACGACCTCATTGGCTTGCGGGTTGCGACCGAAGCCGACGCGCAATCCGCTGACGGACAGCAGGGGGATCATGCGATCGATCTCCGCATCTTCGGGTCGAGGACATCGCGCAACGCATCACCGAGCAGGTTGAAACCGAGGATGCTGATCATGATCGCCACGCCCGGGAAGATCATCAGCCAGGGAGCTGTCTCCATCAGATTGCGGCTGTCGCTCAGCATCAGGCCGAGCGAGGCGGCCGGCGGCTGCGTGCCGAGCCCGAGGAAGCTTAAGCCGGCTTCGGTCAGCAGTGCCCAGGCCAACGCCAGCGTCACCTGAACCGTCAGTGGCGCCACCAGATTGAGCAGCAGATGCCGTGTGACGATATAGCCCGCACTGCTGCCGAACGTGCGGGCCGCGTCGACGAACTCGCGCGCCCTGAGCGATAGAGCCGGACCTCGCACGACGCGCGTGAATATCGGCGTGTAGACGATGGCGATGGCAATGACGCTGGTCGAGGTTCCCGGTCCCGCAACCGCGACGATCAGCAGCGCCAGCAGGATCGCCGGGAACGCCAGCAGAACGTCCATGATGCGCATCACCAGGCCGTCCCAGCGGCGCCCGAACCAGGCTGCCGCCAGCCCGAGCACGATGCCGGCCAGTGTCGCGACGGCGACCGAAAAGAAGGCCACGATGAAGGACTGGCCGATCCCGGTCATCAGCCGGCTTGCGACATCGCGGCCGAATAGATCCGTGCCCATCCAGTACGTGCTGTCAGGCGCATGCAGCCGCTCGACCCGGTGCTGCGTCAGCGGGTTGTCCGGCGTCAGCCCCAGCATGCCAAGTATGGCAAGCAGCAGATAAAGCGCAACGATGGCACCGCCGATGCGGCCGCTGGTGTGCGCAAGTATAGCCCGCAATGTCGCCATCAGTGCTCGCTTAGCCGAATACGCGGATCGAGCGCGACATAGGCGAGGTCGACTAGGAGATTGACGATCATGAAGTTGAAGGCGATGAACAGTACGCTTCCCTGCACCAGCGCATAGTCGCGCTGCAGGATGGCGTCCAGCACCATCCGGCCGAGACCGGGCAGCGCAAAGATCTGCTCGACGATGACTGCCCCGCCCAGGAGATAGCCGAACTCTATGCCGCTCAACGTCACGACCGGGATGAGCGCGTTGGGCAAAGCATGCCGCCAGATGACGCCGCGCGCCGAAACGCCCTTGCTGCGCGCCGTCCTGACATAGTCGTCGCTGAGCACATCGAGCATCGCCGAACGCGATATGCGGGTCACCGAAGCCGCGAAGGCAAAACCGAGCGTCACGGCGGGCAGTAACAACTGGCCTAGATTGCGCAGCGGATCCCGCCACAGCGGCGAAAACTCGCCCATCGCCGGCAAAACGCCAAACCCCGCCGACAGCGTGTAGATGATCAGCAGGGCAAGGACGAAGTTCGGCGTCGACTGCCCGATCATTGCGGCAACGCGCACGCCGAGGTCGGACAGCTTTTCATTATGGGTGGCGGCAAAAATCCCGGCCGGCATGCCGACAACCAGGGCGATGACCATCGACAGCAGGGCGAGCTCCAATGTTAGCGGGAAACGCTCGAGGACGACGTCGAGCACCGGCCTGCCATAGGTGGACGAAATGCCGAGATTACCTTGGAAAAGACCAAGCAGCCAGCGCCAGTACTGGATGAACCAGGGCTGGTCGATGCCGAAATAAGCTGCAAGCGCATCGCGCTGCTGCGGCGTCAGCAGGCCGGCTTCGGTCCCCAGCATTGCCGTGATCGAATCGCCCGGAACCATCCGGATCGCCAGGAACACCACGATGGACACGCCAAGCAGGACGAGAGGGAAGGTCGCCAGTCGCCGCATCAGATAGTTCACGCGAAGAACATCCTCTCGTCCGGCATCAAAGAGCTACTGGATCGTCACCTTGGCGAGGCTGAACAGCGAACCTGTCGGCACCGGTTCGAATCCTGCGATATTCTTCTGCTGTGCCGTGTAGCTGTAGGACGTGTAGAGCCAGATCCAGGGCGACATCTCGGTGATGTGCTTCTCGAAGTCGGCGAAGATCGCTTTGCGCGCCGCCGGGTCGGTCTCGGTGCGGCCCTTCTGCATAAGGCTGTCCAGCGTGTCGTCGATATAGTTCGCGACCTTCTGCAGATTGCCCGTCTTGGTCCAGTAGCGGTTGTACATAGTGTAGGGATCGGCCCTGCCGCCGTTCAGCGCGATGGCCATGTCGAAATCACCCTTCAGCCAGGCATCGACATAGACATTGAGCTCCATCATCTTGATGTCGAGCTTGACGCCGATTTCTGCGAGTTGCGACTGGATGACCTGGGCTTCCGCCGCTGCCGTCGGCGGCTCGCCGGTGGCGCCGATCACGGTCGCCGAAAAGCCGTCGGCGTAGCCGGCCTCAGTCATCAACTGCTTGGCCTTCTCAATGTCGCGCTTATAGCAGAACAACTTGCTTGGATCGGTCGCCAGCGCCGGGATGGTCAGCGGGCCGGTGACCTTGCCTTCGCCGAGCGAGGCGGTGTCCAGCACTTCCTGCCGGTCGATGGCGCAGGAGATCGCCTGACGCACCTTGAGTTCGGTCATCGGCTTGCGGGAAGGATTGAGCTGCAGCACGTGATAGGCAAGCACCGGCACGCGGTTCAACTGCAGGCTGGCTTCCTTGGGCACCAGCGTGGCGACAAGCGGGTCGTTGAGCAGGGCAAAATCGATCTGCTTGGTGCGCATCGCTGCCAGGATCGCCGTCTCGTCCGGCAGCACGCTGATCTCGATGCCGTCGACACCGATCGTGCCGCCCGCCCAATCCTTGTTGGCGACAAGCACTTCCTTGGAATTCGGATCCCATTTCTCGAGCTTGAAAGGACCTGAGCCGATCGTCGTCGTGCCAATCGAGCCGGCCGTGATTTCGCTTGCCGGGACGATCGCCGCATTGACGTCGCTCATCGCCGTCAGGATCGGCACATCCGGCTGCGAGAGGTGGAACACGACGGTGGCTGGATCGGGCGTGTCGATGCTGGCGATCGAGAGAAAGTTGGCGCGCGCCGCAGCACCCGTCTTCTCGTCGAGTATGCGCTCGAACGATGCCTTGACGTCGGCCGAGGTCACGGCGGCGCCGTTCTGGAATTTTGCTTTCGGATTGAGCTTGAAGCTCAGCTCCTTGCCGTCCGGCGAGAACTGCCATGAATCGGCAATCGCGGGCGTGATTTGCAGGTTTGCGTCGAGCCGCACCAGCGGTTCGTAGATCAGCTCCAGCAGCCGCAGTGAGGAGAATGCCGTCTGCTTGTGGGGATCAAGACCGGTGGCGTCCTGCGACCACGCCATGTGCAGCGTCGCCGCACTCGCCTGCACCGGGAGCGCGGCGAGGCCAACCATTGCCGCGAGCGTCATGCCGGAAAGCAGTTTCTTGCCAATGTACCGTACCATTGTCGTCTCCCATTATCGTTAAACGTGATGCCTTGCAGTTCCCCGGACCGCTTCAAAGGGACACACGCCCCGGAACATCGGCCCAGTATCCATGCGGTCTTACACCGTCTTTTCGCCTATCGCCTTGCGCAGGAAACCTCCCGCGTTGGCAAGCGCCTTACGTGCTTCTTCGACACCCATGCCGGTGATCGTCACCAGGATTGCCAGTTTTACATCATTGCCGGTCTGGTCGAGTGCCTGTCGTGCCTGCTGTGCCGCGCAGCCGGTCGTCTGCATCACGATCCTGACCGCCCTGGCGACAAGCTTCTTGTTGCTTGGATTGAGGTCAACCATAAGGTTCTGATAGCTCTTGCCGATGCGGATCATGCTGGCGGTAGACAGCATGTTGAGCACCAGCTTTTGCGCGGTTCCCGATTTCAGCCGGGTCGAGCCGGTGAGGACCTCCGGGCCAACCACCGGGGAGATGGCAATATCGGCAATGCCGGCAATGGTCGATCGAGGATTGCAGGACAGCGCCACGGTGGTGGCTCCCACCTGCTTGGCATAGGTCAAGCCGCCGATGACATAGGGTGTGCGTCCGCTGACAGCGATGCCGACCACCACGTCGTCGGCGGTCAGCTTGATGTCCTGCAGCGCCTTTATTCCCTGTTTCGGATCGTCCTCGGCGCCTTCCGCAGAGTGCACCAGTGCGTCGACACCGCCGGCGATCAGGCCCACAACCATGTCCTCGGGTACGCCGAAGGTCGGCGGACATTCCGAGGCGTCGAGGACGCCGAGCCGGCCGCTGGTGCCGGCGCCCATATAGACAAGGCGTGCACCCTTCTGGAACGCGCTCACGATCCGGTCCACGACCGCAGCAATATCGGGGATGACCTTCTCGACGGCTGCCGCAACGCCTTTGTCCTCGTCATTGATCTTGCGCAGCACCTCGAGGGTCGGCAACAGATCGATGTCCATCGTCTTCGGGTTCCGGTCCTCGGAAACCAGCCGCTCCAGCTCCGACATCAACCCTTGTTCGACCACTTCGCTTACTTTCAAGTGCGACTGCGAGCAGGACTGTGGATGCCCGCGGCAAGCGGCGTCCAGTGCCTGCACCTGGCCGTCGGCTCCGTACCGGCTGCGCCGGCTCTATTTTGTTAACTTTTTAGAATTCGATATTCCCTGTGTCAACGGAAAGCAGGAATATTATATTCCTTGCCGGGCAAGGCATCACTAGCGGCAGAGCGATTTTCTGGCCAGGATTATGGCTCCCGAAACCGCGTCGCCGTCGGCCGGCTTCAGTCGTCGGCGGACGTCGGGAGCGAGCCATGGCTCAAGCGGGCTGGACAAACCTCCGAGCAGCGTTACCCGCGGCGCGCCTTTTTCGAACAGCACCCGCACGAACGTGTCGATCTGCTCGGCAGCGCCCTGCACGATCCGCCGACCGGCCGGATCGCCCTGGTCGGCATGGCGGATCACCATCGGCGCCATGGCGGCATAGTCGGTCGCGCTGGCGCGGTCCATCCAGGCCACCGCCTCGAACGGATCGTCCTTGAAGCGCTGCATCACCTCGGCCAGCAGCGCCGTCCGCTCATGCCGGCCGTCATGGGCTCGCAAGGCAAGCTGCACTGCCTTCAGTCCGAGATCGGCGCCGCTGCCCTCGTCGGAAATCGGAAAACCGTAGCCGCCGACGCGCAGGTCTCGCCCTTCGACAAAGCCGAGCCCGATCGAACCGGTCCCGGCTATGACGATAGCGCCGTCTTGACCCGAATGCGCGCCAAAGCAAGCCGCGATGCCGTCGCTGACGAAGTCGATGGTCGCAAAGGGATGTTCGATGCCACGAAACGCCTCGAGCGCACCCTTACGGCCGATACCGGCAACACCGACACCGGCGCGGATTCTGGCGATTTCCGCCGCCGCGAACCCTGCCTCGTCGATCGCCGCGCCAAAGGCTTTGGCAATCGAGGCCCAGGCCGCCTCTATACCGAGCCGCGTTGTCGCCGGGCCCGACAGGCCTTGCCCGAGCACGGTTCCTGCCTCGTCTTCGACACGCGCCCGGCAGCCGGTTCCGCCGCCATCGACGCCCAGGAAATAATGCGGAGACGCCGTACGGGTACTCATTGCCTTATTCGTTCGATCTGGGCGCCACACAGCCGAAGCTTGCGGTCCAACTGCTCGTAGCCGCGATCGAGATGATAGACGCGGTTGATCGTCGTCTCGCCCTCCGACACCAGCGCTGCCAGCACCAGCGAGACTGAGGCGCGCAGGTCGGTCGCCATCACTTGCGCGCCCTTCAGCTTCTCGCCTCCGCGCACCAGCGCCATGGTGCCTTGCAGCTTGATGTTGGCGCCGAGCCGCATCAGTTCGGGCACATGCATGAAGCGGTTCTCGAAGATCGTCTCGCGCAACAGCGAAGCGCCCTCGGCACAGCACATCAACGCCATGAACTGCGCCTGGAGATCGGTCGGAAAGCCCGGATAAGGCTCCGTCGTCACGTCGACCGCCTTGAGCGACCCGTCTCTCGATACGATCAGCCCGCGGTCGCCCGGCCATATTTTTACACCGGCTGCTTCGAGCAGCTGGACGACGGATGCCATGTGCTCGAGCCGCGCATGGGTCAGCTCGAGCTGGCCGCCGGTGATAGCCGCTGCGACGGCATAGGTGCCGGCCTCTATCCGGTCCGGGATGATGTCGTGCGTGGCGGCGCGCCAGTCTGTGCTGCCCGCGATCAGGATACGGTGCGTGCCGGCGCCCTCGATCCGCGCGCCCATGGCGTTCAGGCAGGCGGCAAGATCGGCCACCTCCGGCTCGCGCGCCGCATTGAGGATCTCGGTTTCTCCCTTTGCAGTCGTCGCCGCCATTATAGCCGTTTCGGTAGCGCCGACCGACGGCGAGCTCAAAACGATGCGCGCGCCTTTCAGTCCGCCCGGCGCAGACGCGACGATCAGTCCGTTTTCGATCGCGATATCGGCGCCAAGTGCGGCAAGTGCGGTGACATGCATGTCGACCGGCCGTGCGCCGATGGCGCAGCCGCCAGGCAGCGAGACCCGGGCATGGCCGAAGCGGGCAAGCAGTGGACCGAGAACCAGCACCGTCGCGCGCATGCGCCTGACTGTATCGTAGCTTGTCTCCCTGGAGACGGCAGCACTGGTATCGATTGTGGCAGCATGCGCCGATCTGGTGACTTCGGCCCCATGAAGGCCGACGACGCCAAGCATGTTGTCGACATCCGTCACCTCAGGCAGGTTGGTCAGCTGCAGCGGATAGGGGTTGAGCAACGCCGCCGCTATTTGCGGCAAGGCCGCGTTCTTGGCGCCGGAGATCGTCACCGCGCCCTCAAGCCTGTGCCCGCCGACGATCCGCAATTTGTCCATGGCTCTGACCTAATCCCGAGCTGTCGCCGAGTCTACGATCTTTCATATCCGAATTGTCGACGTGCCCGAAGGCTGGGCCGCAACCGCACCAGTCGAGATTTGATGGATCATTCTTGGCTGTCAATCAGAGACGGAATAATTTATTCCTTGGCTTGGCATTGTCGATGATAGGCAATGGGGGAACGCATGTCCGTCCTGAAGAAGATCGAGGCCAAGCTCGAAATCATGGCGCCCGGCGACCGCGAGATCGGTCGGTATATCGTCGATAATCCCGACCAGATGCTCCGTCTGTCGACGGCGGCGCTTGCCGCCGAGATCGGCCGCAGCCAGTCGAGCGTCGTCAAGTTCAGCCAGAAGCTCGGCTATGACAGCTATCAGGAGCTTAAGCTCGCCGTCAGCGAGGCCAAGTCGCAGGAGTGGCACGTGCCGGCCGGCATGATCCACGGTTCGATCGAGGTCGGCGACAGCTATCTGGTCATCCTGCGCAAGCTGATCGGCAGCAAGCTTTCGTCGATGCAGCAGACCGTCGCGGCCAACACCGAGCAGGAAATCGGCAAGGCCCTTGAAGCCTTGAACGGTGCGCGCCGCATTCATTTGGCTGGCGTCGGCGCATCCTCGCTGGTGGCGCGCGATTTTTCCTACAAGCTGATGAAGCTCGGCCGCAACGTGCTGCACGACAGCGACAGCCATGTGCAAATGGCCAATGTCTCGACGCTTGGACGAGGTGACGTGCTGTTCGCGCTCTCCTATTCCGGGGCGAGCATCGAAACCCTGCGGATATCCGAACTCGCTCGCAAACGTGGCACCACCGTTATCGCCGTCACCGGACTTCGCGACAATCCGCTGAGCCGGGTTGCCGACATTCGCCTCTACACGATCGCCGATGAAGAGCGCGCGCGCTCTTCATCGATAACCGCGCGTGATGCACAACTGACGCTAACCGACCTGCTGTTCATCCTGCTCGTGCAGAAGCAGCCTGACGCCAATGAATACGTCCACAACAGCGAATTGGCCGTCTCGGTGCTGAAGGCTTAGTCGTTGGACGCGTCTCACCCGCCCTCCTTGACCAGTGCGTTTACTAGCGACCCAGAAGGTTGCGCTCGACTGTCTTGAGATGGGCGAGCATCGCCTGGTTGGCGCTTTCCGGATCACGGCGCAGCAATGCATCCAATATCGTCTGATGCTCGTCGCAATAAACGCGCCTGCGCTCCTCCGAGAATGAGCGCTTTTTCATTTCGAACCAAGGCGATTGGTTGCGGATAGTGCGCATGAGATTGTGGATCTCTTTCAGGAAGTCATTACGGCAGCAGGCGAAGACGCGGTGGTGGAACTCGGCGTCCCAATGCCGGCGCCGGCGGCATCGGCCAGCTTTTGGTGCAATGGGCACGCCATCTCGGCGCAACGGTCATTGCAACGGTGTCGAGCGACGATAAGGCGCGTATTGTCGAACGCCTCGGGGCGCATCATGTCATTGTCTATTCGCGTGAGAATTTCACTGAGGCCGTCATGCGGCTGACGGGAGGCGTCGGCGCCGATGTCGTCTACGATGCGGTCGGCAATGATACGTTCGGCGGCTCGCTGGCGGCGCTTCGCATTCGCGGTCACCTCGTCAGTTTCGGTCAGGCGTCAGGGCCGATCGGCAATTGGGACATCGGCCGCTTTGCATCGAAGTCGATCACCATATCGCGTCCCAACTACGCGCATTACACCGACACGCCCGAAAGACTGGCCCCGCACGTCGAGCGGTTTTTTGCTGCGCTACGACAGGGTGTCGTCAGGATTGAACCGCCCAAGCGCTACAGCCTATTCGATGCCGGCGACGCTCACCGCGACCTCGAAGCCAGGCGAACGACGGGCGCATTGGTGCTGGTGCCGTAGCCGACACTCGGTCGAAACAAATGTTGACAATGTCATCTGTTGTTGCGACAGCGTTCAGCCTCGAATTTGACGGCCGGGTGGCACAATGGACGACCTTGGAGCACAGGAACAAGCGGTTCTCGACCTCATTGCGGCGAACCCGTTTGCCGGCCAGCAGGATATAGCAACCGCGCTCGGCATCGCCCGCTCGACGGTCGCAGCCCACATCGTGCAACTCGTCAACAAGGGCTACATTCTCGGCCGTGGTTACGTCTTGCCGACGTCCAAGCGCATGGTCTGCGTCGGCGGCGCGGTGCTCGACCGCAAATACCACGCCAGGAAGGATCTGATTTTCGAGACGTCGAACCCGGTCGACGGCTATCGCAGCTTCGGCGGGGTTGCCCGCAACGTCGCCGAAAACCTTGCCCGCCTCGGCGTCGACATAAGCTTCGTCTCGATCGTCGGCGACGATGAAACCGGCCGCTCGCTGGTGCGGCACCTGCGCGATCTTGGCGCCGATGTCAGCCAGGTCATCACCACCACGGAGCGGCCGACGGCGGAATACGCGGCCATCCTCGACCGCAACAACGACCTCGTGCTCGGCATTGCCGACATGGAGATCTTCGATCTGTTTTCGTCGTCCTATCTCGACCGCTTCTGGCCGCATCTGGCTTCGGCGACATGGGTGTTCATCGACTGCAATCTGCCGGCCGCGACTATCGCAGCACTGATGTCGCGCAAGCAGGGTGCGCGCTTCAAGCTCGCAGTCGACACGGTATCGGCGCCGAAATCAGCGCGCCTGCCGAAGGACCTGACCGGCATCGATCTTCTGTTCACCAATCATGACGAGGCCAATACGATGCTCGGCATGACAGATGCCGACAGGCGGCTAACGCCGGAGGAGGCAGCGGCAGCGCTGCGCGGGGCCGGCGCCGGCGAGGTGATCGTGACCGTGGGCGCGCATGGATTTGCCGTTGCGACCGAGAGCGGTGTGACGACCATGCACTCCGTCCCGGCGCAGCCCGTCGATATCACCGGCGCCGGTGACGCGATGATTGCCGGCACTCTGTACAAGGTGCTTTCGGGTGAGCCGGTCGCTCATGCCGTGCGCACCGGCGCGCTGCTTGCCACACTGACCACCGAGAGCGAATCCAGCGTCCATCCCGATCTGTCGCCGCGCTTCCTTGCCGCCGGCATGTATCGCGTTCCTGCCTGAAAGCGAGATGATATGAAACCTTCCCTTGTCCACTTGAACGACGAAGTCGCTACGGCGCTTGATGAAGGCCGCGCCGTGGTGGCACTGGAATCGACGATCATCACCCACGGCATGCCCTATCCGGCCAATCTGGAAACTGCTCGCGGTGTCGAGACCGTGGTGCGTGAAAACGGCGCCGTTCCCGCCACGATCACTGTGGTCGCCGGCAAGATCAAGGTCGGACTTGACGACAATGAACTGGAAGAGTTGGCAGCGGCAAAGGGCGTGGTCAAGGCTTCCGGGCGCGATCTCGCCGCCATCATGGTGCGCGGCGGCTCGGCCGGAACCACCGTCTCGGCGACGATGCGGATTGCCGCTTTAGCTGGGATCGGTATTTTTGCGACCGGCGGCGTCGGTGGCGTGCATCGCGGCGCCGAAGCCACTTTCGATATCTCCGCCGACCTGACCGAACTCGGCCAAACCGGCACGACCGTTGTCTGCGCCGGAGTCAAGTCGATCCTCGATATTGCGAAGACGCTGGAATATCTGGAAACGCAGCGCGTGCCGGTGATCGCATACCGGAGCGACGATTTTCCGGCCTTCTACACCCGCTCCAGCGGGCTCAGGGCCGATCATCGCCTCGACACGCCCGACGAGATCGCGCGAGCCATGCTGCTGCATGACGAGATGGAATCCGGCACCGGCATTCTCGTCGCCAACCCTATCCCAGAAGCGGACGCGCTCGATCCGGCGTTCATCGACGGCACGATCGCAGCGGCCGTGGCTGAGGCCGAGAAGCGCGGCATCGGGCGCAAGGAGCTAACGCCGTTTCTGCTCGCACGCATCAATGAGCTTTCGCAGGGCCGCAGCCTGAAGGCCAACATCGCGCTGGTCCGCAACAACGCCGCGCTTGCTGCCCGCATCGCGGTTGCGCATGCGGAATTAAAGGGCGCGACCGGATAGAGGCAGCACCCGGCCAGCGCTACCTGCCTTCGATTTCAGCCCGGCGCGAGGTCGAATATGCGCCCGGCATTGAGGATGTTGTTCGGGTCGAAGGCTGCTTTCAGGCGGCGCATGGCCGCGATCTCTGCATCGCTGCGCACAAGGTGCAGCCATTCCTTCTTGTCGAGGCCGATGCCATGCTCGGCCGAGACGCCGCCGCGGGCGGCGGCAACACCGCGGTACACGACGCCGTATGCGGCCGCCGGATCCGCGGTGCGAACCTGATAATGCAGATTGCCGTCGCCGAGATGGCCGAAGACGTAGATGTCGGCGCCAGGGTCGACGGCCCTGATGGCGGCTTCTGTTTCGCGCAGGAAAGTCGCCATTCTCGCCAGTGGGATGCTGAGATCGACGCCGATCAGGCCTGCCATCGAAAACAGGAAACGGTTGACCTCCTCGCGCACCGCCCAGAGCGCCCGGAATTCGCGCGGCGATTGCGAGACGACCACGTCGTCGATCATGCCATCTTCAACCGCCTGCATCAGCACCGCGGCAAAACGTTCGCCGTCGCGGTCGGGCTCGCTGCCCTGTATCTCGGCAAGCACATAGACGGGCGAGCCGGCGGGCAGCGGCGCCGGCGCCTCCATTCCGGCGATCATGGCGCCATAGAGCGGTGCGAAATTCACCTCATAGGCCGACAGCAAGGGCCCGAGCTTTCGCTTGAGCAGCGCAAGCAACGTGATCGCTGCGTCCAGCGAAGCGAGCGCGCAGAAGGCGTTGACCTCGGTGGCTGGCTTCGGATGCAGCCGCAGGGATGCGCGCGTGACCACGCCGAGCGTGCCCTCGCTGCCGATGAACAATTGGCTGAGATCGTAGCCGGAGTTGTCCTTCGCCAAACCCTTGAGCGAGGTCAGGATACTGCCGTCGGCAAGCACCGCTTCCAGCCCAAGCACCTGCGCCCGGTACATGCCGTAGCGCAGCACGCGGATGCCGCCGGCATTGGTGGCGACATTGCCGCCGACGGTGGCCGATCCGCGCGCTCCGATGTCGACGCCGAACAGCAAGCCGGCCTCATCGGCGGCGTCCTGCACCGTTTGCAGCGGCGCGCCGGCCTCGGCGATGATGGTCGCCGCCTCGCGGTCGAGGGCTTCAACGGAAGTCATGCGCTCCAGCGACAGCACAGCTTCGCCGGGTTGGATGCGAGCGCCGCCGGCGAGCCCGGTCCGGCCACCTTGGATCACAAGCCTCTGCCCGATTTCATTGCACAGGCGCAGTATGTCCGACACCTCGCCGGCAGTGCGCGGTCGCAGCACGACCTCCGGCCGCGCACCGGTCTTGCCGTCGGGGTCTTCCCTGTAACGCGGCCCGGCCTCATCGGCCGAGACGATCGCCGACCGATCCAGCCGACCCTCAAGTCGCGACAGAAGCTCGGCGGTCAGCGGGGACAGAGCGCTCACGGATGTTGTCGTCATGCGCCGCTCCTGCAACAGGCCGACGATAGACATGGACTGCTGTTTGTCAAACCTGTGCGGGACTGCCAATCGTGGACGGCCTCAGGCTCTGCCTTTCAGGAACTCGATCACCATCGCTGCGGTCCAGGTGAAGCGATTGCCGCCGAGCGGCTCGCCACTGAGGGGATCGTAATATTCGGCAAAACCGCTCTCGGCGATCAGCTCGAGACTGGATTGCGTGATCCGTTGTGCGATTTGGCTGTGGCCGGCGGCGGCAAGGCCGTCGGCGATCATGTAATTGACCACCAGCCAGACCGGGCCGCGCCAATAGCGCTTGGCATCAACGCGGGGATCATCGAGATCGTGCGAGGGGACGATGTAACGCGCCTTGCCGGCGATGCGCTCGATCGTTGCAGCGATGGTCGCTGCCCGGCTTTCCGGGATGGCCGAAAACACCGACAGAATGCCGCCGACCGACGCGCTGTCAACGAGCTTTCCGGCCACTCGGTCGAAACAAATGTACTGGCTATGCGCGTCGCTCCACAGCCGTTCCATTGCCGAAAGCCCCTTTTCGGCACGGGCGCGGTTGGCCTTGGCGATCTTCATTTCGCCAAGTGTCTCGGCGAGATCGGCAAGATCGGCAGCGGAACGGATCAAGATGGCGTTGAAGCCGGGATCGACGACCTGGAATGGCGAGGCATCGTGCAGTCTGGCATTCTCCCAGCCAAGCCCGCGGAAATGCTGCAACAGCCAGATATAGCGGTCATACTGTGCCTCGGTTGGACGATGCGCCGGATCGGCGTGCAGGATGTCGCGGCGGGTGTAGGGCTCGACGCCTTCGGTCGGCACGCGCTCGAAGGCGTCGTCCCAGTCAATCGAGTTGTCGCGGCCGGACTCCCATGGGTGGATTATGGCGACCAACCCTTCGCCGTTCGGGTCGCGATTTTCGTAGAACCAGCGGTGCCAGATATCGATTTTTGGCAAGAGCGCACGGGCGCGCTCGGCCGCCAGTTTCTTGTCCTTTGCCCGGTCGAACAGGCGGCGCACGGCAAAGCCGGCGACCGCCGGCTGGGTGATGCCCGAGGTGGCGGTCGGGCGGTCCGTTCGCCAGACCTCAGGTCCGGGGAAATAGCCGTCGCTCCAGACATGGAAGACGATGTGCGGCACCATGCCGTCTGGCCACTGGTGGGCGAACAGCGTGTCGATCTCGGTCCAGGCCCGAGCCTCATCGTAGTGGGCAAGACCGAGCGCGGTCAGGCAGGAATCCCAGTTCCACTGGAACGGGTAGAGGCCCTTGGTCGGGATGGTGTAGTCGCCGTGGTCGTTTTCCCTGAGCACCTCGACGGCACGGGCGATGGTTTCGTTGACGGCAAGAGAGATCATTGAAGCGTTCGTACTTTCGAGATTGAGGGCGTTGGCGGGATCAAAGGGCGTTGGTGGTTTCAGGATCGAACCAGCGGATGCGATCGGCTTTGGGCGCAAGCCGCAAGTGATCTCCGACGGCGACCGCGGCGTTCGATTCGAGGATGGCGCGGAACAGGCCGCCCTCGACATCGCAGGTGACCAGCGTGTGCGGGCCGAGCGGCTCGACGACGCGCACGGTGGCATGCAGCCCCTCGTCACCTGGATCGACATCTTCGGGGCGAATGGCGAATTCAATTTTGTGCTTGTCGAATTTGGGGCCAGGCAGCGTCAGCCCGGCGACGGTCCAACTGCCGTCTGCCGCCTTGGTCGCTGGGATGAAATTCATCGGCGGGTTGCCGATGAAGGAGCCGACGAAGCGGGCCGCCGGATTGCGGTAGACCTCTACCGGCGAGGCGGCCTGGACGATACGGCCCTGATGCATGACGGCGATGCGGTCGGCGAGGCTCATCGCCTCGACCTGGTCGTGGGTGACGTAGATGGTGGTGGTCTTGGACGCAGCGAGCACGCCCTTGAGCTCGGCGCGCATTTCGAGCCGCAGCAGCGCGTCGAGGTTCGACAGCGGCTCGTCCATCAAGATCACGTCAGGCTCCATCGCAAGTGCCCGGGCCACAGCCACGCGTTGGCGCTGGCCGCCGGAAAGCTGGCCCGAATAGCGCTTCAAAAGCTGCTCGATATGCATAAGCTCTGCAGTGCGGTTGACGCGCCCCTCGATCTCCTGCTGCGGCAGCTTCTTCATGCGCAGGCCAAAGGCGATGTTTTCGAAGACGGTCAGGTGCGGAAAGACGGCGTAATTCTGGAACACCATGGCTATGCCGCGCTCGCGCGGCGGCAGATGGTCGACGCGGCGGCCGCCTATCCAGACCTCGCCCTGGCTTGGCGTTTCCAGCCCGGCGACGATCCTCAGCAGCGTCGTCTTGCCGCAACCCGAGGCGCCAAGCAGCACCATGAATTCCTGGTCGGCGATGGTCAGGTCGATCGAATGCAGCGCGGTGAAGCCGCCGAAACGTTTTGCGACCTGCTTAATGGCGATCTCAGCCATCGGCGTTCTCTTTTGTGCGCGTCATCGGTTGGCGATCCCCCACATGGCGAACAGATATTTGCGAACGGCGAAGATGAAGATCAGCGCCGGGATGACCAGTGCCGCGCCACCGGCGAATTTGAGGTAGAGCGGCGATTCGCCGAGGCTCTGCAGCAGGAAGGCGGTCAGCGTCCGGTTCTCGATGGTGAGCACGGCGGCGGCAAACACCTCGTTCCAGGAGATGGTGAAGGCAAATACCGCCGATGCCGCGATACCCGGCAGCGCGAGCGGTAGAATGATTTTTCGGAATGCCTGCAATCTCGTGCAGCCGAGCGTCCAGGCCGCTTCCTCCAGCTCGACGGGAATGCCGGAGAACAGCGAGAAGGTGATTAGCACCGCAAACGGCAGCGCCAGCGTGGTGTGGACCAGCGCCAGCCCGATCGCGGTGTCGTCGAGGCCGGTGCGGATGAACATCACCGCCAGCGGCAGTGCCAGCAGCGGCAGCGGAAAGGCGCGGGTCATCAGCACCAGGAAACGGAACGTCTCCTTGCCCGGGAATTCGAATCGCGACAGCGCGTAGCCCGCGGGTGCGCCGAAGCCGATCGAGAGGAGCATCGTCAGCGTGGCGACGAGGACGGAGTTCCACAGTGCCTTGGCGACACCGGCGAAATTGATGAAGAAAGAAAGGCTGCCGAAATCGAATGACGGGAAGAAGCGCTTGGGAAAGGCGGTCACCTCTTCCGGCGACGACAGTGCGTTGACGATCAACAGATAGATCGGCAGCAGCACCCAGACGCAAAGCAGGATGACGGTGGCGACCAACAACCAGTTGCCGGCTTTGCGGGCCTCAGGCGCGGCAATCGAGAGCTCCGCGACGGTGCTCATATGCGAGCCTCCTTCGGCACACGCAGCACCCGCAGGAAGAACAGCGTGAAGCCGATCGAGATGGCGAGGATGAACAGCGCCATGGCGGCGGCGACATTGTGGTCCTGCAGCGTGAACTGCCAATTGTAGGTCTCGCCCATCAGCACCGGCAGATTGGTGCCGCCGAGTGCTGCAACCACGGCAAAGACCTCAAAGGCAAGGATGACGCGCAGGATGATCGCCGTCTGCAGGCTTGGGCGCAGCAGAGGCAGCGTGATCTTGATGAAGCGCTTCCACGGACTAGCGCCAAAAACCTCCGCCGCCTCGTAATATTCCCGGGGGATCAGCCCCATGCCGGCGACCAGAATGACCATCATGATGGCGGTCGCGCGCCAGATCTCGGCCAGCGCCACGGCAATGAAGATCGTCAGCTTGCTCTGGTAGCCGAGGAACATGACCGGCCTGTCGATGACGCCGAGATTGGAGAGCAAGGTGTTGAGGAAGCCGGACTGGTCGAAGATGGCGAGCCAGATCAGCCCGGCGGCGAGATCGGAGATGCCAAGCGGAATAGCGAAGATGTAAAGCGCAGCGCTGCGCCCGGCCGCAAGTCGCGACACCATCGTTGCCATCAGCAGCGCCATGACCAGCTGGATGGGCACGACGACGGCGCTGAGAAGCAGCGTGTTGCGAACAGTGACCGGAAACTTCCAGCTGCTGGCCATGGTGCGGAAATTGTCGAGTGTAAAGCTGCCGTCGCGGGTGAACGCCTCGAAGGCGACCAACACGAACGGGTAGAGGAAAAAGACGCAGAGGAACAGCGTCGCCGGCATCAGCAGCAGATAGGGCAGGGCCTTGCCGTGCATGGAGCGATCCCTGTTCGGCGTTTGAAAGGGTGGGCGCCCGGCGCGCTAGGTCCGGACGCCCGGGAGGATTCTTAATCGACCGGGCAGGCGCCTTGCGAGGGCTTGTCGGGCGCCCAGCACGGCGCCTTCGCCTCGTCGATGATCGCCTTCAGCGCCGCTGCCTGTTCGTCGAGTACGCCGTGCACGTCCTCGCCGCCGAGCACGATGCGCTCGAAGCTGTCGGTGTAGATTTGATTGAACTTGCCGCTGAGGCCGCCAAGTCCCATCGGCAGCAGCGCCGGCAGCGCATCCGGGGCACCGGTCATGGTGGCGATCACTGGGCTGAAGGCCTTTACCGAGGCCGGCATGTCGTCGGGCAGCTTGACGTCGACGATCGGGAAGAAGTTTGTCGCCTTCAGCGTCGCGATCTGGGTTTCCGGTTTCAGCATATAGGCGACCAGCGCCTTGGCCTTGTCCATGTCGGGCGAGGTCCTCGGGATAGCGACGCCGGCCACCACTGGCATGTAGCCGCGGCCTGCCGGGCCAGCCGGCGCCGGGAAGGCGACGAAGTCATCGGGTCTCTGGTTGAAGGCGTCGGCGAGGCGCGCGACGTGATCGAATGCCACCCAGACTTCGCCGGTCAGCAGCGGCTCCTGCATGAAGGCGTAGTTGGTCGAATTCGGGTTGGTGTATTGCCATAGTTCCTTGAACTTGTTCCACGCCGTCTCGGCCTCCGCCGAGCGGAACTTGGTCACCATCGAGCCGGTATACGATGGAAGGAGAAAACCCTCGAAGAAACGGTGCTTCAGCCCTTTCGGGCCGGCCGGAAAACCGAATTTGGGCGAACCGGTCTTTTCAGCGATGTTTTTCGCCCACTCGATCAGTTGGTCATAAGTGATGGTGTTGAGATCGGTGCCGGCCGGCAGATATTGTAGCGCCTGCTTGTTGGCCGCCATCAGAAAGGTGGCCTGCATCCATGGCAGGTACTTCTGCTCTCCGGTGCCGAGCATGCCGAGCTTCTTGTAGGTCTCGTTGACCTTGACGCCACCGAGATCGACGCCAGAGAGATCGACAAGGTTCGCGCCGACGGTGGAGAAGTCTCCGTGCAGGCCGCCGAGCACGCCTATGGTCCCGGAGCCGGCCTGCAGTTCGGCCTGAAGGCGGGTGAGCCAGGGCCCGTCCTCGGCGACCTGATAGTCGACCTGGCCATCAAACCCCTTCAGCACTTCGCCGCGCATTTTTTGCGTCTCTTCCACAGGTCGCGCCTGTGTCGACCAGAACAACACCTGCTGGGCTTGCGCTGCACCGGCAGCGAGCGACAGCGCCAGCATGGCGCCGGCCAATATCCGCAAAGCATTCATCGTCATCTTCCTCCCTGGGTTGCGCCGCGAAGCGGGCGTCAGTTCTGTCTTGTGGGTGCCGGGCCATGGCTTGCCCGCGAGACAAGTGTCGGCCGGACCAGCCGTGTCAGTGGCGCGTCCGGCCTGTCGCCGATGACGGTCAGCAGCATCTCGCCGATCTCGCGCGCGCACTGGCGGATCGAGGCGTCGAAAGTGGTTAGCCCCGGCGGCGCATAGGCTGAGGCGGCTATGTTGTCGAAGCCGATCACCGAAAGGTCGCGAGGAACGGCAAGGCCGGCGCGGGCAGCCTCTTGCATCACCGTCAGCGCCAGCTCGTCGAACAGCGCGACAATGGCCGTCGGCCGCTCGGTGGCGTGCAGCAGCCGGTTGATTGCCTGGATGCGGGCACCGCGATCGAACCGCGGCGCCGTCGCCACATCGAGCCTGACCGACGGGTCGCCTCGGCGGGCGATCGCGGCAGCGAGCCCATCCTGCCTGAGATGGCGAAACGTCATCGGCTCGGAAATCGTCACCAGGCCGAAATGGCGGTGTCCGATATCGTAGAGCATGTCGAAGGCCTCGCCGAATGCGTGCGCGCCATCGGTATCGAGCCAATGATAGGCAAAGTCACCGTCGAGCAGCCGGCCATGCGCGACGAACGGAAAATTGCGTTGACGCAGATAGGCAAGCCGCTCGTCGACCTCTGCGATGCGGGTGACGACGACGCCATCGGCGCGTCCGGATTCGACGACATGGCGAAGTACGGAAAGTTCCGACTGGCCCTGCGCCGCTGCGGCCAGGATCAGGTCGGAGCCGTGCGAAACCAGCCCTTCGCCGAGCCCTGTGACGAATTCGCCGAGGAAGGAATCGACCAGATTGGGGCCGCGGATCGGCAGCACCATGCCGACAAAACCGCTGCGGCCGGAGACCAGCGTGCGGGCTGCCGTGTTCGGCACATAGCCGGCCTGGCGCGCGGCCTCGGTGACACGTTGGCGCGTTTTCAAGGCGATCTGCTCGTGGCCGGCAAGGGCGCGCGAAACGGTGGTAATCGACAGGCCGAGCTGCGCGGCAAGTTCCTTAAGGGTCGTAACGCGGGCCGGCATCGTTCCTCCCGAACGAAGTTTGAAACGTTTGTAATGCGTCCAAGCGAAATTGCAAACGTTTTAAATGCGAATGGTCGGTGTTGTTTCTTGCCGGTTGGTTCGCGTGGCTCCTGTTCGGCCCCGACCGGCTGGCTCCCGGACAGCGATTTAAACGCAGCGGTTGCTTGACTCGGGCGATGCCTTGTGAAAAATTTTGCAGCAACTGATAAAAATATCAAAGGGCGGAAATGGTTGGTTTTGGTAACGGCCTGCTGCGCGACGATGAGACAGGTATGGCAGCCCGTGCCGCCTGGCTTCACTATGCCGGCGGCCTGACCCAGTCGGAGGTCGCCAAGCGGCTCGGCCTGACCAGCCTCAAGGCGCATCGCCTCATCACGAAGGCCAATCAGGAAGGCCTGGTCAAAGTCTACATCGACGGCGAAGTCTCAGAATGCGTGGAACTCGAGGACGAGTTGTCCGGCCGTTACGGTCTCGACTATTGCGAGGTAGTTCCGGACTTCGATGCCGAAGACCTGCCGCTCAAGGCGCTCGGCATCGCCGGCGCGCAGTTTCTCAAGCGCGAGATCGAACGCGGCGAGGAGGCGCTGATCGGCGTCGGCCATGGCCGCACGCTTGCCGCCTGCGTGGAATATCTGCCGCGCATATCGGCCGGCAGGATCCGTTTCGTCTCGCTGCTTGGCGGCCTGACGCGCAAGTTCTCGGCCAATCCGCATGACGTCATCCACCGCGTCGCCGAACGGACCGGTGCGGAGGCCTATGTGATGCCCGTACCGATGTTCGCCAACACGGTCGAGGATCGAACCGTGTTGCTCGGGCAGAAAGGCGTCAGCGATGTCTTCGACCTCGCCAAGTCCGCCGACTTGCTCATCGCCGGCATCGGCACCGCCGAGCGTGAGGCCTCGCTTGTCGCCACCGGTATGATCGAGAAGGGCGAGATGGAGGAGATCCGCCGCAACGGCGGTGTCGGCGAACTGCTCGGCCATTTCTTCGACGATGCCGGAAAGGCCGTTGCGACGACGCTTTCCGACCGGGCGCTGGCACTGGCGCGCGAAGACATCAGCAACCGCAGGATTGTCGCCGTCGCCGGCGGCAAGGTGAAGGTTCGCGCCATCAAGTCAGTGCTGGAGGGCCGCTATCTCAAAGGCTTGATAACCGACGAGCGGACGGCGCGATCGCTCGTGGAACAGACGCCGGTCGGGTAGCCGGCAACCATTTCGTTGAAACTACCCTGTGGAGGAGAAGAGAAATGCATGAGAAAGAGAAAGACCTCATCGACGCATTCCTGCGTGGACAAGTCGACCGCCGTGGGCTGATCAAGGGCCTCGGTGCAATGGGCCTTGCCGCCAGCACCGCCGGTACACTGCTCAATTCCGGGCAGACCCGCGCCCTGGCGGCTGATTTCGACTGGCAGGCGCACAAGGGCAAGACCATCAAGCTGTTGCTCAACAAGCATCCTTACGCCGATGCGATGATTGCCAACCTCGACAATTTCAAGAAGCTGACCGGCATGGAAGTCGTCTATGACGTGTTCCCCGAAGACGTCTATTTCGACAAGGTTACCGCCGCGCTGTCGGCCAGCTCGCCCGAATACGATGCCTTCATGACCGGCGCCTACATGACCTGGACCTACGGCCCGGCCGGCTGGATCACCGACCTCAACGAATGGATCAAGGATCCGGCCAAGACCAACCCGAAATATGCCTGGGACGACTTCCTGCCAGGCGTCAAGAATTCCTGCGCCTGGAACGGCCAGCCGGGCGGCGCGCTCGGTTCGGAAGACGCCAAGCAATGGTGCATTCCGTGGGGCTTCGAGCAGAACAACATCACTTACAACAAGGGCATGTTCGACAAGGTCGGCGTCAGCGTTCCCGGCAATATGGATGAGATGGTCGCTACGGCGGCGAAACTTACCAAGGATGTCGGCGGTGGCGTCTACGGCATCGGCGTGCGCGGCTCGCGCTCCTGGGCAACGATCCACCCGGGCTTCCTGTCGGCCTACGCCAATTTCGACCAGAAGGACCTGAACGTCTCGGCTGACGGCAAGCTGTCGGCCGCGATGAGCACCGCCGAATCCAAGGCTTTCCACAAGCAGTGGGTTCAGATGATCCAGGAGAGCGGCCCGAAGGACTGGTCGACTTACACCTGGTACCAGGTCGGCACCGATCTCGGTGCAGGTGCCTCGGCGATGATTTACGACGCCGACATCCTTGGTTACTTCATGAATGGCGGCGACAACAAGATGGCCGGTAAGCTCGCCTTTTCGGCATTCAAGGCCAATCCTGCCGCCAAGGCGCCGACGCCTAACATCTGGATCTGGTCACTGTCGATGTCCAACTTCTCGAAGGACAAGGACGCCACCTGGTACTTCATGCAATGGGCATCCGGACCCGAGCACGCGTTGTTCGGTGCGACCAAGATGGACTTCGTCAATCCGGTTCGTCAGTCGGTCTGGAACGACCAGATGTTCCGTGACAAGCTGAACAAGAGCTATCCGGGTTATGTCGAAATGTTCGACGTCTCGGCGCCGGGCGCCAGCATCAAGTTCACTCCGCAACCGCTGTTCTTCGATCTCACCACCGAATGGGCGGCGACGCTGCAGAAGATGGTGGCCAAGGAAGTGCCGGTCGACGAAGGCCTCGACAAGCTGGCCGAGAGCATCAACAGCCAGCTCAAGGAAGCCGGGCTCGGCTAGGCCGCGGCCAAGGCTGACCCGTCCGCGGGCCAGCCTCTGAGATGTGATACGTTTGCGACGCGGTCCCGAAAGGTGCCGCCTGCTCGCCCGACCGGCCGCCTTGCTCCCTTGGGCGGCCGGGACGGCGAAGCAACAGGATGACGGAGCAGCCGATGACTGCGGCAACAATACAAAGAAACAGGCCGTCGGGCTTCAGGATCAGCAAGCGGGTGCTGCCCTATCTCCTCAGCTTGCCGGCCCTGCTGGTCTGCATCGGCATCCTGATCCCGTTCTTCACATCGGTGGTCTATTCGTTCCAGCGCTACCGGTTAAGCCAGCCCTGGGCGCGGCAGTTCAACTGGGGCGACAACTATATCTCCTTCTTCACGGACCCGAAGTTCTGGAACACGCTGGAGATATCGCTGCTCTACGCCGGCATCACCGTTGTGCTCGAACTGCTTCTCGGTCTCGGCATCGCCATGCTGCTGCAGAAGCGTTCGACGCTGAACAACTTCATCTCGATCATGCTGTTGATGCCGCTGATGACGGCACCGGCGCTCGCCGCGCTGATGTGGAAGCTGATGACCAACCCCGGTTTCGGCGTGCTCAGCTATCTTGCCAGCCTGATCGGCCTGCAGGATTTCCGCTGGGCCTCGTCGCCGTCGACGGCGCTGCTCACCGTCGTTCTCGTCGACATCTGGGTCTACACGCCCTTCATCATGATCCTGCTGCTTGCAGGCCTGCGCAGTCTGCCGACGCAGCCATTCGAGGCGGCAGCACTCGATGGCGTGCCACGCAGCTTCGTCTTCTTCCGCATCACACTGCCGATGCTGACGCCCTACATCCTGACGGCGACTTTGTTCCGCCTGCTCGATTCCATCCAGCAGTTCGACATCATCTACGCCATGACGCAGGGCGGTCCGGGCGATACGCTGACCGTGTTCCAGGTCGAGGCCTATCTCAACTTCTTCCAGTCGACCAATGTCGGCCGCTCGGCGGCGCTGATGATCATCCTGTGGGCGATCACCTATTTCCTCTCGAACATTTTCATCAAGAACTGGCTGCGGCTGCGCGAACGCGCCCGCGGCCAGGCATAGGAGGCTGGCGTGGAACACACCTCGCTTCTCGAACGCATCCTGCGCGGCATTGCCCTGGCGCTGGTCGTGATCTTCTTCATGTTCCCGATCGTCTGGATCCTGATGATGTCTTTCCAGACCAACGAGACGATCCTGCGGATTCCGCCACAGCTTGTCTTCGAGCCGACGCTCGCCAACTACACTGCCTTGATCACCGGCAAGCTGATGACGGCAGCCGGCACGCTCGACATCGCCTTCATGCGCAATCTCTGGAATTCCGTCTTCCTGTCGGTCACCTCGGTTGCCGTCGCGTTGCTGCTCGGCGTTCCGGCGGCCTACGCCTTTGCGCGGCACAAATTCCGCGGCTCGGAGGACATTGCCTTCACGCTGCTGTCGTTCCGGTTTGCGCCGGCGCTGCTGGTGCTCCTGCCGCTCACCCTCTATTTCCAGAAGCTCGGGCTGGCCAACACCTATATCGGGCTGATCTGGGTCTATCAGCTGATCTGCCTGCCGTTGATCCTGTGGATCGTGCGCGGTTATTTCGAGGATATCCCCGCCGATATCGAATACGCCTACCGCATCGCCGGCCATTCCTGGTTTGCCACCTTCCGCAAGATCGCGCTGCCGCTCGCCGGCCCAGGTATTGCCGCTGCCGGTCTGCTCGCCTTCATCTTTGCCTGGAACAATTTCGTTTTTGCATTGGTGCTCGCCTCGGCCGACAAGCAGCCGGTGACGGTCGGCGCGCTCGCCTTCATCACCTCCTCGGGCATCCAGTATGGCCAGATCTCGGCGGCGATCGTGCTGTCGATCACGCCGACGCTGGCGCTCGCGCTCTATGCGCAACGCTATCTCGTCGAAGGCCTGTCGCTTGGCGCGGTGAAAGGATAGTCCGATGGCAAGCCTCGAACTGCGAAACATCGTCAAGCGCTATAAAAGCCAGACCGTTCTCGACAATCTGTCGCTGACCGTCGCCGACGGCGAAACGCTGGTCCTGTTCGGGCCGTCCGGCGCCGGCAAGACGGTGCTGCTGCGGCTGGTGGCCGGCGTCATCGACCCCGACGAGGGAAAGATCCTCATCGGCGGCGAGGACATGACCGATCTCGACGCCGAGTTCCGCGGCGTCGGCATGGCCTTCCAGAACTTCGCGCTGTTCCCGCATATGACCGCGTTCGACAATATAGCGACTCCGCTGCAGGCGAAGCACTCATCGCAAGGCACGATAAAGACCGGCGTCGAGAGCGTCGCCAAGCTGTTGAAAATCGGCCATGTGCTCAGCCACAAGCCACGCGCGCTGTCCAACGGCCAGAAGCAACGCACCGCGCTCGCCCGCGCGCTGGTCGGCTCGCCGCCGCTGCTGCTGCTCGATGACCCCTTGCGCAACGTCGATGCCAAATTGCGCTTCGAGATGCGCCTCGAGCTGCCAAGGCTGCTCGCCGATCGTGGCGCGACCGTCATCTACGTCACCCAGGACTACAAGGAAGCGATGGCGCTCGGCGACCGCATCGCGGTTATGTCGCAGGGCGTCGTCAAACAGCTCGGCACGCCCGAGCAGATCTATCGCGAGCCGGCCAATGTCGAGATCGCCCGGCTGTTCGGCGACCCGACGATCAACCTTCTGGACGTCAAGCCGTCGCGGGACGCCAAGGGCATCTATGTCGGCCTGTCCAACGTCCAGGTCCATCTGGCCGGCGCTCATGAGGCGGCGGTCGGCCGCGACTGCGTGATCGGCTTGCGGCCAGAGGCACTGGCCTTTGTCGATGAAGGCACGCCCGGCGCCATCCCGGTGACGGTCGAGGCTGAGACGCCGCTCAACGAGAAGATCGTCACGCTGGTGCGAACCGTGCGCGGCCGTGAAATCCTGGTCTCGCGTCCGTCCGGGACGCCGGGCCAATCCGAAGGCCGGGCGCATATCGCCGTCGATAGCAAAAGCGCCGTGCTATTCGATCGGGCAAGCGGCGAGCGTATCGGCTCGAAAAACGTCGTTAATTTGCGCAGTGGAGAAGCGGCATGAGCCCGACCGCAATCACCATTTCGGGCGTCGACAAGTTCTACGGCCCGATCGACCGCGGCGTGCACGCCGTCAAGAACCTGACGATGGAAATCGCCAAGGGCGAGATCGTGGCGCTGCTCGGCTCGTCCGGCTGCGGCAAGACCTCGACATTGCGCATGATCGCAGGCTTCGAAGAGGTCTCGCGCGGAACCATCGCGGTTGCCGGCCGCAAAGTGCACACGTTGCCGCCGGTCAGGCGCAACGTCGCAATGGCCTTCGAGGGCTATTCGCTTTACCCGCCGCTGACCGTGCGTGAGAACATGGCCTTCGCCCTCAAGGCCGCCAGGCTGGCGAAGAGTGCGGTCGATGGAAAGGTTGCCAATATCGCCAAGCTGCTCGAGATCGAGGACATTCTCGAGCGCTATCCGAGCTCGATCTCCGGCGGCCAGCAGCAGCGCGCCAGCCTCGGCCGGGCGCTGATCCGCGAGGCCGACCTGCATCTGCTGGACGAGCCGATGGGCCAGCTCGAGCCACAGCTTCGCGCCGTGCTGCGCGGCCGCATCAAGCATTTCATCAAGGAGCGCGGCCTGACGGCGATCCTGGTCACGCACGACCAGACCGAGGCCAATGCGCTGGCCGATCGCATCGCTGTCATGGAGGGCGGGGTGCTGCAGCAGTTCGACACGCCTGACAGGCTCAAGGAGCGGCCGGCAAACCTGTTCACCGGTACCTTCGTAGGCGAGCCGCCGATGAATGTGTTCGAAGCCTATGTCGGCACGGCTGCCGGCAAGATCAGTCTCAAGCTGCCCGACGGGCTTTCGCTCGACTACGACAAGGATGCGTTCAGCGGCCCGGTTCGCGACGAATTGCTCAACCGGCAGCGCGTCGTCATCGGCGTCAGGCCCTATGCGGTCCGCCGCTCGAAGGATGGTGTGCCGGCGACGGTTTCGGCCAATCAATGGCTCGGCGACCAGACCCATATCGCCGCCGATTTCGCCGGCGGTTCGCTGGTCCTGGTCGAACATGACCGAACCCGCCTGGAGCTTGGCGCGCCAATCAAGATCAGCATCGATCCAAAAAACCTGCACGTCTTCGATCAGGCGAGCGGCAATGCCATTTCGCACGGCACGGAGCTTGCCTGATGCAGGATGTGCTGATCGGCATCGACGCCGGCACGTCTGTCATAAAATCCGTCGCTTTCGACACGGCGGGCCGGCAGATCGCGGCCGCCGCGCTGCCCAATAAATACGAGACACTGCCGGGCGGCGGCGCCGAGCAGGACCTGACACGCACCTGGGCCGATACCGCGACGACCTTGCGCGAGCTTGCCGACAAGGTGCCGGATCTCGCCGGCCGGACCATTGCCATCGCCGTGACCGGGCAGGGCGACGGTACCTGGCTGATCGACAAGGATGGTGAGCCGGTGGCCAAGGGCTGGCTGTGGCTCGACGCGCGCGCTGCCGCGGTCGTCGAGGAGATCCGCGCGCGGCCAGAGGACCGGCTGCGCTTCGAAAAGACCGGCAGCGGGCTCGCTGCCTGCCAGCAGGGATCGCAGTTCGTGTTCATGAAGCGCCACATGCCCGCGATGCTTGCCAATGCAGCGACGGCGTTCCACTGCAAGGATTGGCTCTATTTCAAGTTGACCGGCCACCGCGCCACCGACCCGTCCGAGGGCACCTTCACCTTCGGCGACTTCCGCACGCGCGGCTATTCAGATGATGTGCTCGAGGTACTCGGCGTCACCGATCTCCGGCATCTGTTGCCGCCCATCGTCGATGGCACAAGGCAAAGCACCTCGCTGTCGGCGGCAGCAGCCGATGCGACCGGCCTGCTCGCCGGCACACCGGTCGTTCTGGCCTATGTCGATGTCGCCTGCACGGCGCTCGGCGCCGGCCTGTTCGATCGCGAGCGCAAGCCGGGATGCTCGATCATCGGCTCCACCGGCATGCATATGCGGCTCGCCGAAACGCCGGACGAGGTTCTGCTCAACGAGGCTGCAACCGGCTACACGATGACGATGCCGGCACCGGGCGTCTTTGCGCAGATGCAGTCGAACATGGCGGCAACGCTCAATATCGACTGGGTCCTTGGCCTCGCCTCCGGCATTCTCGCCTCGCAAGGCATCACGCGGACCAATGGCGAGATGATCGCGCTGGTCGACCAGTGGATATCGTCGTCCGAGCCAGGCTCTCTGCTCTACCAGCCCTATGTCTCGGAGGCAGGCGAGCGCGGGCCATTCGTCGATGCCAATGCCAGGGCAGGCTTCGTCGGCATTTCGTCCAGGCACGGCTATGCCGACATGGTCCGCGCGGTGTTCGAGGGGCTGGCTTTCGCGGCACGCGATTGCTACGCCGCCATGGGGCCACTGCCCAAGGAAATCCGCCTGACCGGCGGAGCGGCCAGGAGCCCGGCGCTGCGCAAGATCTTGGGTGCTGCGGTCGGCGCCGACATTCGCACCAGCGAGCGCGAGGAGGCTGGTGCTGCGGGCGCTGCAATGATTGCTGCGGTCTGCGTCGGCCAGTACGCATCGATGGACGATTGCGTCAGTGAATGGGTCACGCCTTTGCTCCGTGCGGCCGAGCCCAGCGACCGGAAACTTGCCGTCGCCTATGAGGCGATGGCTCCGTCCTACACATTGGCGCATGAGGCGCTGCGGCCGGTCTGGCGTTCGATGGCTGCGTCCAGGCAAACCGACGTGAATTGAGAAGAGCATGCGCAAAAAGATTGCGATCATCGGCGACCGCTTCATGCTTCCGGAAGTGTTTCGCGAGAAAATCGAGGCGGCCTGCGGCGACAATATCGACATCCGCACCGTTGAGACCGCTTGGCCCGACGAGCCGATGCAATTCGGCAATGCCGCGCTTGGTCTGGACAAGGTCAAGGAGTATTTCGGCGATCCCGACGAGGTGGTGGACTTCATCGGCGACGCCGAAATCTTCGTCACCCAGCTTGCGCCGCTCTCCGAAAGCATGATGCAGCGCCTGCCCACGCTCAAGCTGGTTGCGGTGTCGCGCGGCGGGCCGATCAACATCGACATGGCGGCCGCCAAGGCCCATGGCATCACGGTGGTCAATGTGCCCGGTCGCAATGCCAGCGCCGTGGCCGAGTTCACCATCGGCGCCATTCTCGCCGAGACGCGGCTGATCCGCGTCGGCCACGAAGCCTTGCGCAATGGCGAGTGGCGCGGCGATCTCTACCGCGCCGACCGCACCGGCCGCGAACTCAACGAAATGACCGTCGGCGTCATCGGCTATGGCAATATCGGCACCAGGCTGGTTCGGCTGCTGCGCGCGTTCGGCTGCCGCATCCTGGTTTGCGATCCCTATGTGCAATTGAGCGCCGAGGACCGCAATGCCGGCGTCGAGCTGGTTGCGCTGGACGATCTCTTGTCGCGCTCCGATGTGGTCACGCTGCACTCCCGGGTCACCGAGGAGACGCGCGGCCTGATCGGCAAGGACGCCATAGCCCAGATGAAACCCGGCGTAATCTTCGTCAATACCGCGCGCGGACCGTTGGTCGACTACGATGCGCTCTACGAGGCGCTCGTCTCGGGACACATCGGCAGTGCTATGCTGGAGACGTTCGCCGTCGAGCCAGTGCCTGCCGACTGGCCGCTGTTGCAGCTGCCGAACGTGACGCTGACGCCGCATATCGCCGGCGCGTCGGTACGCACCGTGACCTACGCGGCCGAGCAGGCGGCGGAGGAAGTGCGCCGCTTCATCGCCGGCCTGCCTCCGGTCAATCCATGCTGACGACAGGGCATAGAGCGAGATGAGCGGTGAAACCGAAATCGTCGACCTCTTCGTCATCGGCGGCGGCGTCAATGGCGCCGGCATCGCGCGCGATGCGGCAGGCCGCGGGCTGTCGGTCATTCTTTGCGAGAAGGATGATCTCGCCGAGGGCACCAGTTCGCGATCGGGAAAGCTCGTCCATGGCGGTTTGCGCTATCTCGAATATTACGAGTTCCGCCTGGTGCGCGAGGCGCTGATCGAGCGCGAGGTGCTGCTGGAATCCGCGCCGCACATCATCTGGCCGATGCGCTTCGTGCTGCCGCACAGCCCCGACGACCGGCCGGCCTGGCTAGTCCGGCTCGGCCTGTTCCTCTACGACCACCTTGGCGGCCGCAAGCGGCTGCCGGCCACGCGTACGCTCGACCTGCGCACCGCACCCGAAGGCGCGCCGATCAAGGACGCCTTCAAGCGCGGCTTCGAATATTCCGACTGCTGGGTCGACGACGCCCGCCTGGTCGTCATCAACGCGCTCGACGCCGCCGAGCGTGGAGCCAGGATATTCACCCGCACCGCCAGCATAGCCGCCCGTCGCGAAAACGGCCTGTGGTCGGTGGAGATGCGCGACGGTCGAACCGGCGTTAGGACCACAGTCCGGGCACGGGCGCTGATCAATGCCGCCGGTCCTTGGGTCAATGACGTCATCAACCGCGTCGCTGGCCAGAACTCCAGGCGCAACGTGCGCCTGGTCAAGGGCAGCCACATCGTCGTGCCGAAATTCTGGGAAGGGCGGCAGGCCTATCTCGTTCAGAACAGCGACAAGCGGGTGATCTTCATCAATCCCTATCAGAACGACCTCGCGCTGATCGGCACCACCGACATTCCCTATGAAGGGCGGCCGGAGGACGTGACCGCCGATGCGAGCGAGATCGATTACCTGATCAAGGCAGTCAATCGCTACTTCAAGCGCCAGCTCGCACGAGGCGACGTCGTCTACTCATTTTCCGGCGTCAGGCCGCTCTATGACGACAATGCCGACAATCCGAGCGCGGTGACCCGCGACTACATATTCGAACTCGACGCACCGGCTGAACAGGCGCCGCTGCTTTCGGTCTTCGGCGGCAAGATCACCACCTTCCGCAAATTGGCCGAGCACGCGCTCGACCGTATCGCCCCGTTCATTCCGAAGATGGGCAAGCCGTGGACCTCGAAAGGGCACCTGCCGGGCGGCGATATCGCCAATGCCGATTTCGAGCAGTTTCTGGGCGACCTCGGCCATGAATTCCCCTGGATGCCGGCATCGCTGGCCAAGCATTACGGCAGGCTCTACGGCACAAGGACGCGCGATCTGGTCGGCGCGGCCACCTCGCTCGCCGAACTGGGCCGGCACTTCGGCAAGGATTTTTTCGAGCGCGAAGCCAATTACCTGTTCGAGCATGAATGGGCCGAGACCGCCGCCGATATTCTCGACAGGCGCACCAAGCACGGCCTGCATCTGTCCGCCGCGGAAAGAACCGCCTTCGAGGACTGGTGCTCGAGCCGGCTGGCAAAGGCCGGCTGATGGCCTTCACGCTTTCGCTCAACACCAATCCGCTGGTCAACCGCTTTGCCGAGCCGGACGACCTGATCGACGCGATCGCCTACCAGATCGGTATCAGGGACGTGCAGCTCACGCATGAATTCGTCAATCCCGGCTGGCCGGCGGCGACGATCGCGAAATTCGTCCGCCTATTCCGCTCCGCGCTCAACCGCACCGGTGTGCGCGTGACCTCCGCGATGACCGGCCCTTACGGCCGGCTCAATCATTTCGGCCATCCGGATGCCGACGTGCGGCGCTACTACGTCGACTGGTTCAAGACCTTTGCCGAAATTTCGGCTGAGTTCGGCGCTGCCGGCATGGGCACGCAATTCGCGATCTTCACCCATCGGGATTACGACGATCCTGAACGTCGCGCGCGGCTTTTCGACATCGCGCTGCAATGCTGGCGCGAGGTCGCCGAGCATGCCAAAGCAGCCGGCTTGACCTACCTGTTCTGGGAGCCGATGTCGGTCGGCCGCGAGTTCGGCCATACGATCGAGAGCTGCCGGGCACTGCAGCGCGAGATCGATGCCGCCGGCATGGCGATGCCGCTCAAGATGATGGTCGACATCGACCATGGCGACGTGACCTCGAGCAATCCGGCCGACATCGATCCTTATGCCTGGGCCGAAGCCTTTCCCCGGCAGTCGCCGATCATCCACGTCAAGCAGTCGTCGATGAACAAGGGTGGCCATTGGCCGTTCATTGCCGCCCACAACAAGGACGGCCGCATCACGCCGGAAAAGCTGCTGGCGACGGTTCGCCGTGGCGGCGGCGTCGACAACGAGATCTGCCTCGAATTGTCGTTCCGCGAGCGCGAGCCGGTCGACCACCAGGTCGTCGCCATGATCCGCGAGTCGGTCGACTACTGGGCGCCATTTATCGAGACCGGCAGGGCCGCAATTCTGCCGCGGCCTGGTGGATGAACAGGAGCCGACGCGGCTCCTGCTCATCCAGAACGTCAGCCGAATTTCGGGTCGAGGCTGCCGGACTTGTAGCGCTTGGCCATTTCCGACAGCGGCAGCGGCTTGATCTTCGGTGCGTTGCCGGCGGTGCCGAATTGCTCGAAGCGTTCCTTGCACAGCTTCCGCATGGCGGCCATTGCCGGCGTCAGATATTTGCGCGGATCGAATTCGCTCGGGTTCTCGGTCAGCACCTTGCGGATCGCGCCGGTCAGCGCCATGCGGTTGTCGGTATCGATATTGATCTTGCGCACGCCATGCTTGATGCCGCGCTGGATCTCCTCGACCGGCACGCCCCATGTCGGCTTCATCTGGCCGCCATATTTGTTGATGATCTCCTGCAGCTCTTCCGGCACCGAGGACGAGCCGTGCATGACGAGATGCATGCTCGGCAAGCGGCGGTGGATTTCCTCGATGACGTTCATGGCCAGCACGGCGCCATCCGGCTTGCGGCTGAACTTGTAGGCGCCGTGGCTGGTGCCCATGGCGACGGCCAGCGCATCGACACGGGTGTCGCGCACGAATTGTTCGGCCTGCACCGGGTCGGTCAGCAGCTGGTCGTGGCTGATGACGCCCTCGACGCCATGGCCGTCTTCCTGTTCGCCGCCGCCCATCTCCAGCGATCCGAGAACGCCGATCTCGCCTTCCACCGAGACGCCGCCCCAATGCGCCATGTCGACGACGCGGCGGGTGATGCCGGAATTATAGGCGTAGTCGGCCGGCGTCTTGCCGTCTTCCTTCAGCGATCCGTCCATCATCACAGAGGTGAAGCCGTGCTGGATCGCGGTGACGCAGGTCGCTTCGTTGTTGCCATGGTCGAGATGCATGCAGACCGGGATATCGGGATGGATTTCGACCAGCGCGTCGATCAGCTTGGCCAGCACCACGTCGTTGGCGTAGGCTCGCGCGCCGCGGCTCGCCTGCAGGATAACCGGCGATTTGGTCTCCTCGGCTGCCTCCATGATGGCGAGGCCCTGTTCCATATTGTTCATGTTGAAGGCAGGCACGCCATAGCTGTATTCGGCGGCATGATCGAGCAATTGTCTCAGTGTGATGCGAGCCACTCGGTAGTCTCCCGTATCCGGTTTCGAGCCAGTGTTTGCGGGCAGTCGGTTGTCGTCGAGCCCCTGATGCTTCTGGCCGGATTTCCGCGGCACCGCAACCGCTGGGCGCTCGGACGGCAGCAATTCTTGTTACAGCACGCGACCGGAAGCGTCATGATATCCCATAGAGATTTAACATTATCACAAAAAATGTGGTGGCTTGTACGACGTTTGCTGTTATATCGGAACCGGGTTGCACGGGAAAGCCGCGGGAATGAAGAGCGACGGCCGTCGGCAAGGCATCATGGATTTTCTGATCGACACCGGCACCGCCAGTGTCGACGATCTTGCTTCGCGCTTCGGCGTGTCGAAGATGACTGTCCACCGCGACCTCGACGAGCTCGAGGAAAGCGGTTTTCTGCGCAAGGTGCGCGGCGGCGCCTCGATCCAGCCGAGCAGCCTTTTCGAGAGCGATTTCCGCTATCGCCAGCGGCTGGCCGGCGACGAGAAGAAGCGCATCGCCGCCGCTGCCGTGACGATGATCGAACCGGGCCAGACGGTGATCATCGACGACGGCTCGACCGCGGGCGGCGTTGTTCGGCACCTTGCCGATCTGCGTCCGCTGACGGTGATCTCGAACAATCTGGCCGTCATCCAGGATTTGGCGGGCGTTGCCGGCATCAACCTGATTGCGCTTGGCGGCCAATACAGCAAGAAGTTTCACGGTTTCTTCGGCCTGCTCGCCGAAGACACGCTGAAATCATTGCGCGCCGATGTCGCCTTCCTGTCGTCGTCGGCCGTCCATGGTGCCTCTGCTTTCCATCAGGATCAGGAAGTGGTCCAGACCAAACGTTTGATGATGGCCGCAGCGGCGCGCAAATATCTGCTGGTCGATCATGGGAAATTCGGCCGCACTGCCTTGCACTTCCTGACCGATCTCAAGGCCTTTGACACGGTATTCACCGGCCGCGAGCCGCAACCGCAGATGCGCGCCGCGCTGGATGGTGCCGGCGTTTCGCTGACGGTGATCGCAGAGTAGGAGGGCACGTATGGTTTATTGGGTCGGCACCAGCTGGAAAATGAACAAGACGCTCGCCGAGGCGATGGCTTTCGCCAAGGCATTGGACACATTCGTGCCCGGTTTCGACGAACGCGTCCAACCTTTCGTCATCCCGCCCTTCACGGTGATCCGCGAGGTCAAGAAAGCGCTGTCGCCGACGCGCATCAAGGTCGGCGCGCAGAACATGCATTGGGCCGACGCCGGCGCCTGGACCGGCGAGATCTCGCCGGTAATGCTGAAAGACTGCGAACTTGATATGGTAGAGTTGGGCCACAGCGAACGGCGCGAGCATTTCGGCGAGACCGACAAGGCTGTCGGGCTGAAGACTGCGGCCGCGGTGAAGCACGGCTTGGTGCCGCTGATCTGTGTCGGCGAGACCCTGGCACAGCGCGACAGCGGGCAGGCCGCTGCGGTGCTGGCCCTGCAGGTGCACGGCGCGCTGCAGTTTCTCGAAGGCGCGGCGAAGGCGGCGACGATCCTGTTTGCCTATGAGCCGGTCTGGGCGATCGGCGACAAGGGCGTGCCGGCCAGTTCGGACTATGCCGACAGGCAGCAGGCGCTGATCAAGAAAATCGCCCGCGACCTGCTGCCGGTGGTGCCGCCGGTGCTTTATGGCGGCAGCGTCAATCCGCAAAATGCCGCCGAACTGGTCGGCCAGCCCAATATCGACGGCTTGTTCATCGGCCGCTCGGCCTGGCAAGCGGACGGCTATATCGACATCCTCAAGCGCGCCTCGGCGGCGATCTGAAGCATCGAACAGGAAGGAAACCGAACATGAAAATAGCTATTGGAGCCGACAGCGCCGGCAAGCCGCTGCTCGACGTCATTGCCGCTCACCTCGCCGCCAAGCCCGGCCTCACGGTCAGCGATCTCAGCCAGGCGGGCTACTATGCCGACCTGTCGCAGAAGCTCGCGCAGACTATCCTGGACGGCGAGAACGATCGCGGCATCCTGTTTTGCGGCACCGGCATCGGTGTATCCATATCCGCCAACAAGGTGCCCGGCATTCGCGCTGCACTCACCCACGACACCTATTCGGCCGAGCGCGCGGCAAAATCCAACAACGCCCAGATCATCACCATGGGCGCGCGCGTCATCGGCCCGGAACTGGCCAAGTCGATCGTCGACGCCTGGCTCGCATCGGAATTCGATGAGAAGGGACCATCGGCCGGCAATGTCCAGGCGATCGACAGGCTCGACGCGGCGAAACGGGGTTAGACCAGACTGTTCCACATCGCCCTGATGATCGTCACGGCCGACGCGGCGCCGGGGTCCATATGCCCGAGCGAGCGCTCGCCGAGCCGCGATGAGCGGCCCTTGGCGGCGATCATGTCCTTGGTCGCCTCGGCACCTCGTTCGGCCGCTGCAAGTGCAGCATCCAGGCTCTCGGACAGGCTCTTGCCGGCTTCCTGCGCGGCACAAGCTGCTTGCGCCGCCGGCAGCCAGGCGTCGACCATGGTCTTTTCGCCGAGCTCGGCCTTGCCGCGATCCTGGATGCCTTGCGCCATCGCCCGGAACATGGCGACGACGTCTGCGTCCTCTAGAATTGCCTTGCCTTTGACGGCGACGGCACCGCGCATGAAGGCCGTCGCATAGAGCGGGCCTGACGAGGCGCCGACGGCGTTGAGGAAGGATTTAGCCGCGGTGTTGAGCAGCGCCGTCGGCTCGGTCGCCGCGAGGTCGAGTTGCGCCAGTGCATCGCGCGCAGCAGTGAAGCCTAGTGCCATGGCGATGCCATGGTCGGCGTCGCCGATGACGCCGTCGAGCCGGCAGAGCCGGTCCTTGTCGGCGTCGATCGCCGCCGCGATCGCATCGAACATTCTTTTCAACCCGGCTGTGTCGATCGAGGTCATGACGCCCTCTCAGCCGGCACGGAACATGGCGCAGTCGCAGGGATGGTCGAGCATCGCCTGCAACTCGCCGTCGAGATGCATCAGCGTCACCGAGGCGCCGGCCATTTCGAGCGAGGTGCAGTAATTGCCGACCCAGGTCGCGTGGACGGAAACGCCGATATCGTCGAGCCTCTGCTTGACCCGCCGGTTCATGATGTAGAGTTCCATCAGCGGCGTCGAGCCGAGCGAGTTGACCAGCACCGCGACCTTGTCGCCGCGTGCCGGCGCCATCTCGTCGAGGATTTTGTCCAGCATCTCATCGGTGATCTCGTCGGCTGTTTTCAGTTTTCCGCGCGCGATGCCCGGCTCGCCGTGAATGCCCATGCCGATCTCCATCTCGTCCGGACCGATCTCGAAATTCGGCCGGCGGGTCTGCGGCAGCGAGCAGGGCGACAGCGCCACGCCCATGGTGAAGGTGTGATCGTTGGCCTTCCTGGCGATACGCTCGCACTCGTCGAATGACAGCATCTGGTCGCATGCGGCACCGGCGGCCTTGAATATGAAGAAATTGCCGGCGACGCCGCGCCGCTTCTGCCTCTGGTCGCGCGGCGCCGAGGCGACATCGTCGGTGGTCAGCACGGTGCGCACCTCGATGTCGTCCATTGCCGCCATTTCGGCGGCCATGTCGAAGTTCATCACGTCGCCGGCATAGTTGCCGTACATGAACAGCACGCCGGCGCCACCGCTGGCCGCCTTGGCGCATTCGAGGATCGGGTCCGGCGGGGGCGAGGCGAAGACGTTGCCAATCGCCGCGGCGTCGGCCAGCCCCTTGCCGACGAAGCCGAGGAAGGTCGGCTCATGACCCGAGCCGCCGCCGATGACAAGGCCGACCTTGCCGGGGCGTGGGCCGTCGCGGGCGATGATGGAGCGGGGGCTTCCGTCCGCACGTCCGAGATGGCGCGGATGCGCGGCCAGAATGCCCTCCAGCATCTCGTCGACAGTGCGGTTGCCGTCATTGATGATCTTCTTGGTCTGCACCGGCATCCTCCTGTTTCGTGAGATACTACAGCGCCTTACCGGGATTTCCACCCGGCGGGTGGAGGTTTCACGCCGCGATGTGTTCGCGTGCCGCCAGCAGTTGCACGCAGGCATTGGCCGCCTCTTTGCCCTTGACCCTGAAATGCTCGAAGAAGAAGCGGTGATGGTCCGCGCTGTCATGGTAGTTGTGCGGCGTCAGCACCGCCGAAAGCACCGGCACACCAGTCGACAGTTGCACGTTCATCATGCCGTCGAGGACCGCGCTTGCCACAAACTCGTGCCGGTAGATGCCGCCATTGACGACAAATGCCACGCCGAGGATAGCGGCATAGCGGCCGGTTTCGGCAAGCGTCTTTGCATGCAGGGGAATCTCATAGGCGCCGGGAACATCGAAGACATCGACGGCAAAGCGTTTCTCTCCGAGAACCGCCAGTTCCGCCTCGAATGCTTCAACGCATTGGTCGACGATATCGGCGTGCCAGCGCGCCCGAATGACGGCGACGCGGATCGTTTCATAGTCGTTGTGGGAATGCTGATTCATGGGTCCATCCTTCCGTTTCGAACCAGAATCAGGACGCACGATACGGAGTCCGAACCGCGAAAGCGGACCGTCTTCCATTTCGTTCTCTTCCATCCGGACTGTGACCGTCGGCTCCGGAATCGCACCGGATCTGCTGACCCCTCCGGCTAACCGGAAAGCGCTCGCGGGCTTGGGCCGAGACCCTTACCGCCGGTGGGGACTTTCACCCCGCCCTGAGAACATTGACGGCGTTTGTATGGAAGGGCCCGATAGTGCTGTCAACCACCGGCATCGTCGCGGATTGCGCAGAAATAGCCATCCGTTCCGACCTGGTCACCGTTGCGGGCGAGGGAAGAGAGCATCAAATAGCGATCACGGGCAAGGCAGGCAGCACCTTGTCCAAGGTGATGGGAAATTCACGCACTCGCGCGCCGGTCGCGTTGTAGATGGCGTTGGCGACAGCAGCCCCCGCACCGCACACGCCGAGTTCGCCGAGACCCTTTGCGCCAAGCGGGTTGGCCTTGTCGTCGTCTTCCTCGAGGAAGACGACCTCCATCGCGGGGACGTCGCCATTGACCGGCACATGATACTCGGCAAGATCGTGATTGACGAAGTGGCCATAGCGCGGATCGAGCACCGTCTGCTCCATCAGCGCTGCACCGATCCCCCAGGTCATGCCGCCGATGATCTGCGAGCGCGCGGTCTTGGCGTTGAGGATACGGCCCGCGCCGATCACAGCCAGCATCCGGCGCATGCGGATTTCACCGGTATCGCAATCGACAGCGACCTCTGCGAAATGCGCGCCATAGGAATGCTGCGAATAAGTCTTGTATGACTGGGTGGTGGCGCCCGCGGCTACGGAGCCTTCGGCCTCGAACCCGTCGGGAGCGATCCCTCGGATGAGATCGGCCAGGCTCGCCGACCGCTGGCCGATCCTGACCGCGCTGTCGGTAAAGCTTGCCTCGGTGGTGTTCGCGCCGCGCAACGGCGAGGCTTCGCTCGACTGCGCCGCCTCCAGGATCCGTTCCTTGAGGGCGTTGCACGCATTATACAAGGCCGAACCCGCGCTTGCTGCGCCCCAGGACCCGCCGGAGCCGGCGGTGCGCGGGAAGCGGCTGTCGCCGAGCTCCACCTTGACGGACGAGATCGGCAGACCGAGGCTCTCGGCGGCAATCTGGGTCAGGATCGTATAGGTGCCGGTCCCAATATCGGTCATGTCGAGCCGCGCCGTAACCCGAGCCTCCCGGTCGATCGCAACGCGCGCCGTCGCCGCGCCGATGTAGTTCGGACGGATCGCCGCCGCCATGCCGTAGCCGATGAGCTTGCGGCCCTCCCCGGTTCGGCCCGGTGTCGGGTTTCTCCGCTTCCAACCGAAACGGCGGGCGCCTTCCTCCATGCAGGCGACGAGATTGCGGGTGGAGAACGGCACGCCGCGCTCGGGATCCTGTGCCGGTTCGTTGCGGATCCTGAGTTCGATCGGGTCCAGGCCGACCCGCTCGGCGAGTTCATCGATTGCGCATTCGAAAGCCAGCATGCCGGGCGCTTCGCCGGGCGAGCGCATCCATTCGCCGCGGTTGATGTCCAGCGGAACCAGGCGATGGCGGGTGAGACGGTTCGGCGCCGCATAGAGCGAGCGCGCAAAAACTGCCGTTTGTTCGCAGTACTCCTCGAAGCTGGACGTTGCTGACCAGACATCGTGCGCGATCCCGGTGAGCCGCCCGTCGGTGTCCGCGCCGAGACGTACCTGTTGGATCATCTCTGCGCGGTGACCGGCATTGGCGAACATCTGTTGTCGCGTCAGCGCGATCTTCACGGGGCGCTGCAGCACCTGTGCTGCAAGCGCGGCCAGGATCGTATCGACATGGGCAATCAGCTTGGAGCCGAAGCCTCCGCCGATGAAGGGGCTCACGATGCGCACTCGCTCGGGCGGGATGCGAAGCGTGCTGGCGACCCCGGCCCGGAAGTTCGCGAGAGTTTGCGCCGATGTATGGATCGTCAACTCGTTGCCTGACCAGGCAGCAAGCGTCGCATGCGGCTCCATCGGATTGTGATGTTCGAAGGGGGTCCGGTAAGTGGCATCGATCTTGACCGGGGCGGCCGCAAAGGCGCTCTCGAAGTCGCCTACCGCGCTGTCGGTCTCGAAGCCGGCATTTGTCCGCTTTGGTGCATAGGCGTCGGCCTGATGGCCCGTTAGATCGTAGAGGCCCGGCTCCTCGTCGTAGCGTACTCTGATGAGGCCGGCAGCAGCGCGTGCCGCCTCGAACGTCTCCGCAACGATCAGCGCGACGGGCTCGTCGTAATACCGCACCCGATCGCTGTTGAGCGCGGGCCGGGCGCGGGTAAAGACCTCCGGCACCGTCGGCGTGATCGATGGGCCGAAATCCGGCTGGGCCGGCGCATTGCGGTGCGTCATGACGAGCAACACCGCCGGCGCCCGTTCGGCTTCGGTCGTGTCGATCTCGGCGATGCGGCCCTTGGCGACGGAGGCGCCGAGAATGTAGCCATAGGCTGTACCATCCAGCTCATTCTCGTAAGCATATGTGGCGCCGCCCGTCACTTTGAGCGGACCGTCGATGCGGTCGATCGGCCTCCCGATGATGCCAGCATCGGGACGAGGTTTCACCCTTGAATGGGTGGCGGAGCCGGGCAGTCCGGGTATGGTCTCGTTCATAAGTCACCTAAAGATTTTCATTTGGAGTTCGGAAGCATCGAGGCTGCGACGACGCCTCTCCTCGCACCTCCATGTTCGTCGCGCGGCGGGCCGGAGCTCACGCGGCGATCTCGCCGAAATACTCGCGAAACTCGACCAGCCTCCCCGTCGGGCCGGCCCGCATGAAGATCGCATGCAGGCCAGTGTAGGGCGCGCCACTGATTGTCCCGCTCCCGCGATCGCAGACGATGACCCAGTCGGCCGCGAAGAGCTTGAGATCGACGGTCGATTTCGTGATCCTGTTTCCCTGCGCTTGATGCGCGGCGGTCCAGGCTGCGAGTGCCCGCTTGCCTTCTGGCGGTCCGTGTCGGCCTCGTTGCTCGCCGACAGGGAATTGGAAGGTCATCGTCTCATCGCAACAATCGAGGAATGCCATCCAGTCGCCAGAGGCCCAGCCGGCAAAGAAGGCGTCGACGGCCGCCTCGAGCACGTGCCGAGCTCCCGGGTCGGATGTGGCGCCCCAAGCTGCGGCGGCAGAAACAAAAAGGCCGCCACCCGCGGCGGCAACGGCGCGTCGCGTGAGTTTCATATCGATCTCCTGCTCGGCGCCTGCATCCGGGAACCGCTGTTCGGGGTCGTCGTCTCTGTCATCGTGTCACCTCACGCACTCTCGACGGCAGCAGCGATTGTGTGCCGCATCGTCCGTTTCGCCAGCGGGATCTTGAAATCATTGCCGCCATGCCCGACGGCTCCGGCGAGTGCGACTTCGGCCGCGTTGGTAAAGGCAGCGTCGGACGCCGACGCTCCTGCGAGCGTGCGCTCCGCCTCGGTCGCGCGCCAGGGCTTCGCGGCCACGCCGCCCATGGTGATCCGAGCGCTTCGGATACGATCGCCGCTTTTCTCGACGATTGCTGCCACCGACACCAGCGCGAAGGCGTAGGAAGCACGGTCGCGCACCTTCCGGTAAAGCTGCCGGCCGGGCGGTGGCGGCGGCAGGGCAACCGCGACGACCATTTCGCCGTGGCCGAGCACGGTCTCCACATGGGGCATCGTCTCGGGCAATCGATGGAAATCGTCGATCGGGATCGTGCGGGTCTCGCCGCTGGGCGAGACGGTCTCGATCCTGGCGTCGAGCCCAGACATGGCGACCGCCATGTCCGAAGGATGGACCGCGATGCAGGCTTCGCTCGCGCCGAGTACGGCGTGCATTCGGTTGAAGCCTTGAAGCGCCGCGCAGCCCGAACCCGGCTGGCGCTTGTTGCAGGGCATGTTGCGGTCGTAGAAGTAGGGGCAGCGCGTGCGCTGCAGGAGATTGCCGCTGGTCGAGGCCTTGTTGCGTATCTGGCCGGACGCTCCCGCCAGCAGCGCTTGCGTGAGCATCGGGTAGCGCGACCTCACCCGCGGGTCGGCGGCAAGATCGCTGTTGCGGACCTGGGCACCGACCCGAAGCCCGCCTTCCGCCGTCTCCTCGATCCGATCAAGCGGCAGCCGGCTGATGTCGACGAGATGCGCTGGGCGCTCGATCTCGAGCTTCATCAGGTCGAGCAGGTTGGTGCCGCCGCTGATGAACCTGGCGTCCGGCCGGGCCGCGACCGCGGCGGTCGCCTGCTCGGCACTCGTTGCACGCTCATAAGTGAAGGACTGCATTGCTCATGCCTCCTCTGCCGCGTCGCGGATTGCAGCGACAATGTTCGGATACGCGGCACAACGGCAGATGTTGCCGCTCATCCGCTCGCGGATCTCGGCATCTGTGAGAGCGACGGAAGCCGCTGCCACGTCGGCGCTCGCATGGCTTGGCCAGCCGGCCCGCGCCTCGCCCAGCATGCCAACCGCCGAGCAGATCTGGCCTGGCGTGCAGTAGCCGCACTGGAAACCGTCGCGGGCGATGAAGGCGGCCTGCACCGGATGCAGCCGGTCACCCTCGGCAAGGCCCTCGACCGTGGTGATCTCGTCGCCTTCATGCATTGCGGCAAGCGTCAGGCAGGAATTGATCCGGCGTCCATCGACAAGCACCGTGCATGCGCCGCACTGGCCGTGGTCGCAGCCCTTCTTCGAGCCGGTGAGGCCGAGATGGTTGCGCAGGGCGTCGAGCAGCGTCGTTCGCGGGTCGAGCTCGATGGCAAGATCCTTGGCGTTGATCCGCAACGACATCGTCATCGTCGGTACCGGCGTGGCCGATGCCGCCGCCGTGACGGTCTCGGCCGGCTCGGCGTCAACCGGTATGCCGGTAGCCAGGAGCACCCCGGTCGCAACACCGCCTTCCAACACCATCCGACGCGTCGGCCCGCTCGTGTTGTCCGTTTTGGCCATGCATGATCTCCCAGTCGCAATGAAGCGCAGACGGCAACTTGACCCGAGCGAACCCTCGGGTTCTGTCACCCAACGACACTGGAGGTGGGAGTGCGGGCGGCGGCTTTCTTTCAAGAAACCGGCGGCACTATCAGGATTCTGGAGAAGAATTCACCCGATAGGCACGAGGCGTCATGCCCCTCAGACGTCGGAAGGTCGTGGTGAAGTGGCTCTGGCTTGAGAAGCCGAGCCGAAAGGCAATGATACCGATCGACAAACCCGTCTCGCGCAGCAGCGCCTCCGCTTGCCGCACCCTTTCCTCGATCACATAGGCATAGGGTGGAAGGCCGGTCGTCGCCTTGAAGCGACGCGCAAAACTGTCGACGGCCATGCCCGCGACGGCTGCCAGCTCGCTTAGCGAAATGTCGGAATTCATATGCGTATCGATGTAGTTCCGAACGCGACCAAGTGCCCGGCGGCTGAGACAGCCGTGACGTACAAACCGCTGTTGCTCCCGGCTCAGGTTGGCCACGCGGAGACTGACGAGGGCGACCAGATGCTCGACATAGGCAGTGTCCGGCTTGTGGCCGAGTGCCATCTCGTCACGAAGCGAACTCAGCAGCGTGGCGACGACCGCGTCTTTCTTGTTTACCAGTATAGGCAGGTTCCTCAGGCGTTCGCATCCGGGAAGCCCGATATCGGGATCGATCCACAGGGCTGAATAGGAGAGGTTTACATCTCGATAGAAGCCGTGTCGCTCCGCGCCTGCCGGGACGAAGGTGAGGGCTCCGGGACGGTCCCTTCCGTCGTAAAGGGATCGTGCCCCGTGCCGAATGGATGTGTGGGACGTGCCGCCTTCTTCGGTCAGCACGATCAGATGATGAGGGGCTGTCCAGCGGAGCTCCGCCTCCCGGCACGCCCACCGCCGGTTGTCGAAAACGATCGAGGAGCTGACCCATGACGCGGTTTGCAGGGGCTCCGACTTCTCCTCCTGGCTCCGAATCCGTCCGTCACCAAGCAACGGTCTGAATGACATCGCGGCATCCCGCTGGTTCACTCGCCGGCCCGTGGTCAGCCCCGGCTTCGAGCGTTGGGCGCCGCCCCGCCGCTACGCATACGGCCGTCTATGTGGGACAGGCAACCGGCGTTTTTAACCGTGCCGTGTTCAAGAAATCGTGAGATCAGGCAAATCCAGAGCGCCCTCCCGGCAAAGCGGATTATCCGCGCTCGGGAAACATCGCCTTCAGGCCTTCGCGCGAGGCCGTGGCGACACCGCGTTCGGTGATCAAGCCGGTGACCAGCCGCGCCGGCGTCACGTCGAAGGCCGGATTGGCCGCCGGCGTGGCTTCCGGTGACACGCGTACCTGGGCGATCTCGCCGGAAGCGGTCTTGCCCCAGACCAGCGAGACCTCGTCGGGTGAGCGCTGTTCGATCGGGATTTCGGCCAGCCCGTCGCCCACCGTCCAGTCGATCGTCGGCGACGGCAGCGCGACATAGAACGGCACGTCGTTGTCGTGGGCCGCCAGTGCCTTGAGATAGGTACCGATCTTGTTGCACACATCGCCGTCGGCGGTGGTCCTGTCTGTGCCGACGACGACCATGTCGATCTGGCCGCGCTGCATCAGATGGCCGCCGGCATTGTCGACGATCAGCGTATGCGGCACGCCGTGGCCGGCCATCTCCCAGGCGGTCAATTGGGCACCCTGGTTGCGGGGTCGCGTTTCGTCGACATAGACATGGACTGGAATGCCGGCTTCCGTCGCCAGATAGATCGGCGCGGTTGCGGTGCCGTAGTCGACCGTGGCCAGCCAGCCGGCGTTGCAGTGGGTCAGGATATTGACCGGTTCGCCCGGCTGCTTGCGCGCCGCGATCGCCTTGATGATTTCGAGCCCATGGGCGCCGATGGCGCGATTGAGGCCGACATCCTCGTCGGCGATCTCGCCGGCACGCCGATATGCAGCCGCGGCACGTTCTGGCAGGGGAAGCGTCAGCAGGAAGCGCTGCATTTCGTTCAGCGCCCAGCGCAAATTGATCGCCGTCGGGCGCGTTTCGTGCAAGGTTGCCCAGACGGCGTCGAGTGCCGCATCCGACGGATCATCGGCCATCTGCATGGCGACGCCATAGGCCGCGGTGACGCCGATCAGCGGCGCCCCGCGAACCCACATGTCGCGGATTGCCGTGGCGATGCCGGCGACGGTATCGATCTTTTCGATGCGGAAATCATGCGGCAGCCAGCGCTGGTCGATGATCTCCACCGAACGCCCGTCGTCACTCGGCCAGATGGTGCGGTAGTGGCGGTCGCCGACGTTCAAATCCTGCTCTCCCGTTCGATCAGCGCGGCCAACCGGTTGACCTCGTCGATGCTGTGGATCTGGCGCCGGTTGACGGCGAGGTGACGGCCGAATTTCAGCGCCTTTGCTTCACATCTGGCGCGCAGATCCGGATCGGCAATGGTCTCGAAATCAGCATTATGGGCAAGGCCGAGAATGCGCCGGTGAACCTCGACGCCGGCAAAGCCGAGCAGATCGGTCCAGATCGACTGCAGCATGTGGTCGAGCGCCTGCTCGGCGCCAAGCCTGTCGCCCTGATCTTCGAACAGGCTCTTCTGGTAGAGCATGCCGGTACGCTCCGTCCGCCACAGCTGCGAGAACTCGGCGCGGAATACCGACCATGTCTCGACCGTAACGCCGAGTAGATAGTCGCGCATGGAATCGCGGCTTCCGCCCTGTTCATGGCCGCTCTGCGAGAAGTACGCCATCCAGAAATTGGCGAGCAGCATGCCGACGTCGAAGGCGATCGGCCCGTAGAAGGCGAATTCGGGATCGATCATCCGCGTTTCGGCGTCGGTCACCATGATCGAGCCGGAATGCAGGTCGCCATGCAGCAGCGTCTCGGCATTGGCAGCGAAGATGTGCTTCATCCGCTGCGCCTCGACCTTGAGGTCGCGGTCGGCACGCAGCTCGGCGACAACGCCATCGAGCTGTGGGCTGGTGTGCCGGTTCATCTTGGCATCGAAATATGGATCCGAGAAAACCAGGTTCTCGGTGATGTCGCAGAGTTCGACATTGTCGGCGAACAGCGCCAGATCGGCCTTGCGATCCCTGGTCGCCATATGCAGGTCGGAGCCGCGAAACAGCGTGCGGGCCATGAATAGGCCGATGTCTGTCGCGATGTTGGGCAATTGCCGGCCCTCGATCAGCGCCCGCCGCAAGATAATGTGCGGCGACAGATACTCCATGATGATCAGCGCCTGGCCTTCGTCGAAGTGATATATAACGGGCACCGAACCCGGCGCCCGCGCCTGTTGCCGCGTCAGCGCATGGTATTCGAAGAAGGAACGCTTCAACGGCAGCGGCCAGCTGTCGCCGACCAGCCGGACGTAGGGCAGGGCCTGCTTGACGACGGCCGCACCCTCAGCCCCCTCGACGATGAACACAAGGTTCAGATTGCCGTCGCCGACTTCACGAACCTTCCACTGGCTCGTATCCTTGCCGATCTGCGAACACAGGGGCTCGTTGGCACCGAGACGGCCCGCCAGTGTCTCGACCGACAGTGCTTCGAACGGCGATTTCCCAGTCATCCTCACCTCCCGCTCATGTGCTCCGATGATAGCGGAGCCAATGCGGCCGGGCCAAGCTAGGAACCCCGCTGGCAATTGTCAATCGTGTTGACAATTGCCGATATAGCCCATAGCGTCACGGTCAGGGAGGAACGAATGGGCAATGATGCCGTGTTCCGCGTCGACGGCCTGAGGAAATCCTTTGGCCATATCGAGGTGCTTGGCGGCGTCTCGCTCGAATTGCATGTCGGCGAAGTGACCGTGCTGATGGGCGCCAACGGCGCCGGCAAATCCACCCTCGTCAAGATCATCAGCGGCGTTTACGACCATGGCGGCGGCTCGATGTCGCTTGCCGGGCATGAGTTCGACCCGAAAACGCCGGCGGAGGCGATCCGCGCCGGCGTCGTTACCGTCCACCAGAACATCAATGACGGTGTCGTCGCCGACCTCGACGTCGCCACCAATCTCACCCTCGACAGGTTGAGCGGCAGCGGCGTGCCGACCCTGTTCAATCCAGGCCGGGTGCGTCGCGAGGCCAAGGCGGTGGCCGACCGCATGGGACTGGCCATCGACCTCAAGGCCCGCATCAGCGATCTCTCGCTTGCCGACCGCCAGATGGTGGCGATCGCCCGCGCCATGGCGCACCGGCCGAAAGTGCTGATCCTCGACGAGCCGACCTCCTCGCTGTCCAGCGCCGAGGCCGACCGGCTGTTCGCATTGCTCGACCGGCTCCGCCAGCAAGGCGTGGCGATCCTCTACATTTCGCACCGTATGTCTGACATCAGGCGGCTTGCCGATCGCATCATTTCGATGCGCGATGGGGTTATCTCAGGTATCTTCGACAAGAAGCCGCTGGATTACGAAGGTGCGGTCAACGCCATGCTCGGCCGTAAGATCCAGCTCGAGCGGATCGTCGCCAGGAATTCGGCCAAAGCAATTTTCACTGCCGACGCGCTACGGATTGCCGAAGGCGCCAGGCCGATTTCGCTGACGCTCGGCGATGGCGAGGTCGTTGCCATCACCGGCCTTGTCGGCGTCGGCAAGACCGCGCTCGCCGAGACGCTGTTCGGCCTGCGCCAGCCGCTGGCCGGCACCATGATGCTGAACGGGAAACCCTATGCGCCGGGGTCGACCGGCGAAGCGATTGCCGCCGGTGTGTTTCTCGTCGCCAAGGACCGGGGCGAAAACGGCATCGTCGGCGACTTCAACATCCAGGAGAATATCAGCCTGCCGTTCCACAGGCGCATGTCGCGTCTCGGTGTCCTCAAACGCCGTATCGAACGCGCCATTGCCCGCCAGCAGATTCAGGAGCTCGGCATCGTCTGCCGCTCGGAAAAGGACGAGATGTCCGCCCTTTCCGGCGGCAATCAGCAGAAGGTGATGGTCGCCCGCTGGATGTCGCAGGCGGCAAGGCTTTTCATCCTCGACGAGCCGTTTCAGGGCGTCGACATTTCGGCCAGGCGCGACATCGCCGCCAAGCTGCGGGCCAGCGCCCATGGCCGCGCGACACTGCTGTTCGTCACCGAACTCGACGAAGCCCTGGAGACGGCCGATCGCATCCTGGTGATGTCGGAGCAGACGATCGTCGGCGAGCACCGCAATACCGATGTCGATGTCGAGCGTCTGCTGGCCGAAGTGGCGGGCGGGCCGTTGCACAGCGCAGCCTGACGGCGGGAAGACGACGAGAATTGGAATGGAGAGGGCATGAGTTCAGGTTGGGTAAAGACGTTGCCAGCAGGCAGGAGCGCTGAATGATCCTGCGCGACAATGCTATTCGCTACGGCTTCATCGTTCTGTTGTTCGGGCTGATCGCCTATTTCGCTGTTGCCGCTGATGGTTTCGTCTCGCCGCAAAGTGCTGTCTTCATCTTCCAGTCGGTCGCCATCACCGGCGTTCTGGCGCTCGGCGTCACCGCCACGCTGGTCGTCGGCGGCTTCGACCTGTCGATCGGCTCTGTCGCCACGAGCGCCATGATGGCGGCTGCCTATGTCATGGTGGTGCTGGAGCAGAACGCAGTCGTGGCGGTCGTCGTCTGTCTTGTGATCGGCGCCGTCGTTGGCCTGATCAATGGCTGGCTGATCGTCTATATGCGGGTGCCGGACCTCTTGGCGACGCTCGGCATGATGTTCCTGCTTGTCGGCCTGCAGCGCATACCGACCGAGGGCCGTTCGATCGCCACCGGCATGACCATGCCCGACGGCTCGGTCGCCAACGGCAGCTTCGGCGCCGCCTTTCTGGCGCTTGGTCGCCATCGCTTCGATTTCTTCATCCCGAACCTCATTCCGGTGTCGGTCGTCGTCCTGCTCGTGCTGGCGGTGCTGATCTGGTTCTTTCTCGAATACACCCGTTTCGGGCGCATGATGTACGCCGTCGGCAGCAACGAACGCGCTGCCGAACTCGCCGGCGCGCCTGTCAAGGCATACAAAATCTGGGCCTATGTGATTTCGGGAGTATTTGCCTCGATCGGCGGCATTTTGCTCGCCGCCCGGCTTGGACGCGGCGACATCGCCTCGGGTAATAATCTGTTGCTCGACGCGGTGGCTGCGGCACTCATCGGTTACGCAGTTCTCGGCGCCGCCAAGCCGAACGCCTTCGGCACGGCCGTCGGCGCGGTGTTCGTCGGCGTGCTGCTGCAGGGCCTGACGATGATGAACGCGCCTTACTACACGCAGGATTTCGTCAAGGGCGTGGTTCTCGTGGTCGCCCTTGTCTTTACCTTCGCCCTGTCCGGCAGGGGCAGGAGATAGGTTTCGACCGGTTACATTTTGGGTTCAACAAGTGGAGGAAGCGACGTGAACATCACAAGAAGACTTTTGGGGAAGGCAGCGCTCGGGCTTGCCGGCGCAACATTGCTGATGCAGTGGCCGGCAATGGCGCAGGACAGGCCGGCGCCGTTCGACAAGCCGGGCGCCGTCAAGATAGCGCTGGTCCGCTATCTCTCGACCGGCGACTTCTTCCAGGCGTATTTGTCCGGCGTCGAGGCGCAGGCCAAGGCGCTCGGCGTCGACCTGCGCGTGCTCGACAGCCGCCAGGACGCGGCGCTTCAGGCGGACATGGTCGACCAGGCCATCGCGCTCGGCGTCCAGGGCATCATCATCCAGCACGGACTGACGGAATCGATGAAGGACGCCGCCCAGCGCGCGGTCGACGCCGGCATCAAGGTCGTTGCCTTCGACGTCAATGTCGAAAACCCCAAGATCCCGCAGATCGAGCAATCCGACCGCGACCTCGCGCGCCTGGCGCTCGAACAGGCGGTCAAGGACAATGGCGAGAGCTGGAAGGCCGGCTATGTCTATGTCGCCGGCATCGCGCCGCTCGATCGCCGCAACGAGACCTGGGTCGAGTTCAAGAAGAAATATCCGGGCATCGACGAAGCCGCCATGTTCGGCACGCTCGACAACCCGATCGCCAATTCGGTCGCCAACCAGGCCCGCTCGGTGTTGTCGGCCCACCCCGACATCAAGGTGATGTTCGCGCCCTATGACGAATTCGCCAAGGGCGTGAAGATCGCCGTCGACGAGGCCGGACTGAACAAGGACATCAAGATCTATTCGGCCGACATCTCGACCTCGGACATCGCTGCGATGCGCGAGCCGGACAGCGCCTGGGCGGCAACCGCCGCCACCAACCCGGCCGTCGTCGGCCAGGTCTCGGTGCGCGCGCTGGCGCAGCTTCTGGCCGGCGAAGACCCGGGCCACAACGTCATCGTGCCGCCGACGCTGATCACCCAAAAGGATCTGATCGACAAGGACATCAAGAACATGGAGGACCTCTCGGCCAAGCTGCCGCAGTTCGCCCATGCCGATGTCGCGATGCCGGCCTGGATGCCGAACCCGAACGCGAAGTAGTCTTTCACTATCGGCAAAGGAAAAGAGCGGCTCGCGGGCCGCTCTTTTTTGTTGGTCCGGTGTTTAGATCTACCTCAACGCCGCCGCGATGTTGCCACCGTCCACCGTCGTCACGTCGGCGGTGGTCCGCTCGGCCAGCGCCTGATGCAGGAAGGCCTGAGCGACGTCTTCGGCCGTTACTTCCTGCCCGAGCAGGTTGCCGGACATATATTCCTTCTCCGACACGCCGCGCGCGCCCGAGCGGCTGGCGATCATGGCATCGGTCAACAGCCCCGAACGGATGCGGTCGGCGTTGACGGCATTGGAGCGGATGCCATGCGCGCCGTAGTCGAGTGCATATTGCCTGGACAAAAACAGCGTTGCCGCCTTGGGAATGCCATAAGCGCCGAACTTCGGCCCCGGATTGACCGCCTGCTTGGAGGTGTTGAACAACAGCACGCCGCCGGTGCCCTGCTCGAGCATGATGCGCACGGCATTTTGCGCCGCCGACTGATGGGCGAAGAAATTGAGTTCGAAGCTCTTGCGCAAGGTTGCGTCGTCGAGCTCGCCGATCCGGCCCTCCCAGGCAGCACCGGCATTGGAGACGAGAATGTCGAGGCCGCCGTAGACGGCGACCGCTTTGTCGAACGCAGCGCGCATCTGCGCCGGATCGGTGATGTCGGCGCCAAAGCCGATCGAACCGTTGCCGGCCTTTTTTGCCGCCTCGGCAGCCCTTGCCGCGTCGAGATCGACGACGACGGCATGGGCACCGTTGTCGGCGAACAGCTTTGCCGTGGCAGCACCGATCGCGCCGGCGCCGCCGGTGACCAGCACCACCTGGCCGGTCAGCGGCTTCGGCTTGTTGGCGGCGAGTTTGGCCTGTTCCAGCGACCAGTATTCGAGCGGGAACAGGTCGGCTTTGGAGAGCGGGCGGAAATCGCCGACGGCTTCGGCGCCGCGTACCGCCTCGATCCACATTTCGCCGACGTCGGAGGCAATCTTCGCATCCTTAAGCGTGCGGCCGTGGCCGAACATGCCGAGGCCGGGCACCAGCGTCAGCCGCGGCATCGGGTCGAGCATGGTGCGCTTCACTTCGTCGAGCGCATCATTGGTTTCGAAATAGGCGCGATAGTCCTTGGCGAATTTCTCGACATGCTGTCGGATGACGGATTTGTAGTCGCCGACCTTGTCAGCGTCGGGCGCCGGCAGTGCCATCGGTCCGGTCTTGATGCGGATCGACAGGTCGGGTGTCGACACGCCGCGCCCGGCATAGTCGGCAATTTTCGCCGAATTGATGAAATCGACGATCGCATCCGAGGTGCGGAAATCGCTGACCATGCGGTCGAAGCGGCCTTCGCCGCGTGCCACCGCCACCGCGCCGCGTAGCATCGGCGCAATCTCCGCGGGCTTCGCCAGCCCGGCCGGCAGTGCCACCTTTTCGGTGCGCGGCTTGCCGTGGCTGGCGATGAAATCCTCGGCGACGTTCACGTAATGGATCATCCGGTCGTAGGCCTGCTTGGCATCGTCGCCGAAGGTGAAAATGCCATGCTTGTCGAGGATCAGGCCTTCGACCGTCGGATCGGCGTCGAAAACATCAGCGGCCGCCTTCGCCAGATCGAAGCCCGGCATGATGTAAGGAACGAAGCCCATCTTTTCGCCGAACACCGTCCGGCTCAGCGCCTCGCTGTCCTCCTGGTCGACGATGGCGAGGATTGCGGTCGAATGCGTGTGGTCGACGAATTTGTGCGGCAGGAAGGCGTGCAGCAGCGTCTCGACGGAGGGATTGGGCGAGGACGGATCGATGAGGTTCGCCCGCTGCAGCGCGACCATGTCCTCGTCGGAGAGCTTCTTCAGCGACCGCGCCTTCAACAGCGCGCCGAGCTTGACCGCCGGCAGGCCCTGCGGCTCGATGACGCCCATGTCCCAGCCGCTGCCCTTGACGCAGAGCACGTCCCATTCGTCGCCGACAAGATCGGTGGCCCTGGTCTTGCACGAGGTGTTGCCGCCGCCATGCAGGACGAGCCGCGGCTCGCCGCCCAGCAGCCTGGTCGTGTAGACGCGCAGCGCCAGGTCGCGGGCCACACCCTTCTTTGCATAGTCGGCGACCAGCTTCTCCGCCTCGCCGTCATTCCACAGGTTCTTCATGTCAGCTTCGTCCGATTTCTCTTTGTTGTGAACAGGAATGCCGCGACGCTTTGATGACAATGCACCGGCGGCTGGAATTAACTATCAGGCGACCTTTTCTGCTGCCGCTCCGGCATTGTCGAGCAGCCGTCGCGCCATGCGCGCGCCGACGACGAGATGGGTGCAGAGCCCGCCGGCGATCGCCGCGACGAGCGGTTCGAACTTGCTCTCTTCCTGCACTACCACAAGCCGTTTTTCGATCTGGCGCAGCGATGACAGCTCTGCCGAAATCAGTCGGCGGTTGTAGCTGCAGTCGAGCGCCTGGCCGTGGGCGTCGATGATCTGTCCGGCAATGACGCCGGCCGCACCCACTTTGCGCAATACAGCCATTTCGCTTGGCGTCAGCGCGCCGCATTTGACCAGATGGCTGTCGGTGTCCACCGAGCCTACCGAATACAGCGCCAGGTCGCATTCGCCGATGCCCGACAACTGCTCGCGGATCACCGGCTCGGCGCGCAGGCCGCGTGCCAATTCTTCCGTCGTCAGCACCAGCGGCGCGTAAAAATTCAGCCCCTTGGCATTGAGCCGGCGTGCGATTTCCATCGTACATTGGTCCGGCCGGTACGAATAGGGGGCGCCCAGATTGCCGCAGAGCTGCACCACGGTGACGTCCTGCAGATCGGCATAGGACATGATGTCGGCGATGGTGTAGATCGTCCGTCCCCAGGCGACGCCGATGCGGTCGCCCTTCCTGACCAGCTCGAGAAAGACGCTTGCCGCCAGCACGGCAATGTCGGTCGAGGGGTCGGCGACATAGCCGTTTTCCGGCGCGATCCAGACCGCGTCGAGCTTCAGCGCGTCTTCCAGCTTGCGCGCCAGCACGTCGTCGGTGAAAAGCTGGGTCGAGGTCGAGATGTTGACGATGCCGGTCTCGCGCGCCTTGCGCAGATACATCGCCACCGAGGCACGGGAAATCTTGAGCTGGCTGGCCACCTGGTCCTGGCGCAGGCCGTGTGCGTAGTAAAGCCAGGCGGCCTTGTGGATAAGCTGTTCTGCCGGTCGGATCGCCATGCCATCTCCTCGCTGACATTATTCACGGCTCTCGACAAAAGTCAAATTGAGTGAGGAGGCATGATATGGCATGGGAGCATTGCCGATGTCAGTAATTGCACATTTATTGTTATTGCGGTACCATTTGATCAGACAGGAGATCCGAGAATGAACGTATCGTTGGGAGAGCGATGGGAAACCTTCGTGTCCAATATTGTCAAACGCGGCCGCTACGGTTCTGCCAGCGAAGTTGTGCGCGAGGGCCTGCGCCTTGTCGAAGAGCGCGAAGAAAAGCTGAAGGCGCTGCGTATCATGATAGACAAATCGTTTGCTGAAGGCGGCGAAGCCACCGAGCAGGATATTGATGCCTTGGAAGCCAAGGCCAAGCAGCTCGCAAAACAAGGCTTTTAGGGGTGCCACGGCTGCGCATGCTGCCGTCGGCGATGCACAAATCCTACACCGTGTTCAAAGCCAGGTGGTAAGAAGGCCTAATAACCCATTTGGGGAGGACTGGATGGGCAATTCCTACGAACAGGACCTCGATCGAAACCCGGCCAACCATCAGCCGCTGACGCCGCTGACCTATTTTGAGCGGGCGGCAAAAACCTTTCCCGACCAGACCGCCATCATCCATGGCCGCCAGCGTACGACCTATCGCGATTTCTGGAAGCGCTCGCTGAGGCTTGCCTCGGCGCTGGCGAAGCGCGGTATCGGCAAGGGCGACACCGTCACCGTCATGCTGTCCAACACACCGCCGATGCTGGAAGCGCATTTCGGCGTGCCGATGACCAAGGCGGTGCTGCACTCGCTCAACACCCGCCTCGACGCCGCCGTCATTGCCTTCCAGCTCGATCACGCCGAAAGCAAGGTGCTGATCGTCGACCGCGAATTCGCCGGCGTGGTTCGGCAAGCGCTGACGCTGGCCAAGGTCAGGCCGCTGTTGATCGATTACGACGATCCCGACTATGCCGCCGATGCGCCCTATCCCAAGGGGGAGCGGATCGGCACGCTGGACTATGAGGCGTTTGTTGCCGACGGCGACGAGGATTTCGCCTGGTCGATGCCGGACGATGAATGGGATGCTATCTCGCTCAACTACACCTCCGGCACGACAGGCAATCCGAAGGGCGTCGTCTGTCACCATCGCGGTGCGGCACTGATGGCCTATGCCAACACCATCCATGCCGGGATGAGCAAGCACCCGGTCTATCTGTGGACGTTGCCGATGTTCCACTGCAACGGCTGGTGCTTTCCCTGGACGCTTGCCGTGCAGGCCGGCACGCATGTCTGCCTGCGTTGGGTGCGGCCGAAGCCGATCTACGACGCCATAGCCGATCACGGCGTCACCCATCTGTGCGGTGCACCCATCGTCATGTCGGTGCTGATCAACGCCAGGGACGAGGACAAGCGGCAATTCCCGCAGACCGTCACCTTCAATACCGCCGCGGCGCCGCCGCCCGAGGCGGTGCTGTCGGGCATGGCCGATGCGGGCTTTGCCGTCACCCATCTCTACGGCCTGACCGAAACCTATGGCCCGGCCGTCGTCAACGAATGGCATGGCGAGTGGGACCGACTGGAGAAAGGGGCAAGGGCGGCGAAGAAGGCCAGGCAAGGCGTACGCTATGCTGCGCTCGAAGGCCTGACGGTGATGGACCCGCAGACGATGCAAGAGACGCCGGCCGACGGCGAGACGATCGGCGAGGTGATGTTCCGCGGCAATATCGTCATGAAGGGCTATCTGAAAAACCGCAAGGCGAGCGACGAGGCCTTTGCCGGGGGCTGGTTCCATTCGGGCGACCTCGGCGTCATGCATCCGGACGGCTACATCCAGCTCAAGGACCGCTCCAAGGACATCATCATCTCCGGCGGCGAAAACATCTCCTCGATCGAGGTCGAGGAGGCGCTCTACAAGCATCCCGCCGTCGCCTCTTGCGGCGTTGTCGCCCGATCCGACGACAAATGGGGCGAGGTGCCGGTCGCCTATGTCGAGCTGAAGCCGGGCAAGGCGGCGACCGAGGCCGAAATCATCGGGCACTGCCGCGCGCTGCTCGCCCGCTTCAAGGTGCCGAAAGCGGTGATCTTCGCGGAAATCCCGAAGACTTCGACGGGCAAGATCCAGAAGTTCCGGCTGCGGGAGATGGCAAAGCAGCCTTAACGCCTGATCCGAAACGGAACCGATTTCGGAAAGCATCTTTTCAAGATCCTTCGCAAAAAAAAGACGGGCGGCTTGCAGGCGCGCCCGGCGGAAACCACATGCGTTTCATGGGCCAACTCCGTCCAGAGATGTCACCATCTGTCATCAAGGGCACCGGCTGGCGAAAATCGCGCCTTGACAGGTGATGGTTTTCAATTTACGAGTGACGAAATTCTAAATTCGTCATTCGTAAATTGGCCAACGAGATGCTTGAAACCCTAGACACCACCGCCGATTCTGCCCGCCAGGAAAATGTCACGCGCATCCTGGATTGCGCGGAGCGACTGTTCCGCCACTACGGCTACGGCAAGACCAACGTCGCCGACATAGCGCGCGAACTCGGCATGTCGACTGCCAACATCTATCGCTTCTTCGCCTCCAAGGTCGAAATCCACCAAGCGGTTTGCGGCCGTATGCTCGAGACCTGCTATCGGTTGACCTACGAAGCCTGCCATGGCCCCGGCACGGCCAGCGAAAAACTCCGCCGCTATGTGCATACGCACTATCAGTGGACGCTCGAGACCATGATCGACCAGGAGAAGGTGCACGAGATGGTCATCGTCGCCATCGAGCGCGACTGGCACGTCATCGAAAAGCACATCGACAGCATCCATGAACTGGTCGCGGAAGTGATCCGCGAGGGCATCGCCACCGGCGAGTTCATCGATCAGGATCCGGTGATCGCTTCCCGGTGCTTCGGCGCTGCCATCATCAGCCTCTGCCATCCGCAGATGATGGCCCAGTGCCTCGCCAAGAAGAACCGGGCGACGCCGGACGAGCTGACAGAGTTTGCCATCAGAGCCTTGAAGAAATGACCGTTGCCGCCCGTCGGGCGGTGATACCGGCAATTCATCCCCACAGTTCGGGAGTACGAAAAGTGTCTTTGTCCAAGTCCATCACCTACAGGCGACCGGCCGCCGGCCTGGCGCTGATTGTCATTGCCGCTCTCGGCCTCGCCGGCTGCTCGCAGGAGAAAGCCGAGGTCACCGAGATCATCCGCCCGGTCAAGGTGGTCGAGATCGCCAAGGCGAGCGATACCCGGCAGCTTTCCTATTCCGGATCGGTGCGTGCCCGCACCGAGATGAATCTCGGCTTTCGCATCAACGGCAAGATCACCGAGCGCCTTGTCGACATCGGTGACCGCGTCAAGCCGGGCGACGTTCTCGCCCGCATCGATCCCACCGACTACGAACTTTCGGTGAGAAGCGCTCAGGCCAGCCTCGATGCCGCCGACCGTCAGGTCGAGACAGTCGAGCTGACGCGCAAGCGCGCCGAACAGCTCTACGCCAAGAATTTCGCGCCGAAGTCGCAGCTCGAGCAGGCGACGCTCGCCTATAACCAGGCGGTCGCCACGCGCGATTCCGCCCGCTCGCAGCTTGCCCAGGCCCAGAACCAGGTCCGCTATACCGATCTCAAGGCGGACAAGAACGGCATCGTCACTGCCGTTGCCGCCGATGTCGGCCAGGTGGTCGGCTCCGGCACGCCGGTGGTGACCGTTGCCATCGACGGCGAGAAGGAAGTCCTGATCGCCGTTCCGGAAACCGATATCGCCGAATTCAAGCCGGGCAAGACCGTCAAGGCGGGCTTCTGGTCCGATGAGGCGCTGACGCTTGACGGCAAGGTCCGCGAAGTCGCTGGCAGCGCCGATCCGCAATCGCGCACATTTGCCGTTCGCGTCAGCCTGCCCAACGATCCGCGCGTGCTGCTGGGCATGACCGCCTCCATCGAAGCCGCGGCGGACAACCGGCAGCAGCTGGTGTCGATCCCGCTGGCCGCGTTGGCGCAAAAGGACAGCCAATCGATCGTCTGGACAGTCGACCGCAATGGCGGGACCGTCCATGCGCATCCGGTCAAGGTCGCCGCCTTCACCCCCGACGGCGTCAGTGTCGCCGACGGGCTGAAGCCGGGCGACGTGGTCGTCGCCGCCGGCACGCAGTTCATGACCGAGAATCTGAAAGTCAAGCTGACCGGTGATGCAGCGCAACAGTCGGCATCGGCCGATGACGCTGCAAGGCGCTTGCGCTGACGGCCAGGCAATTCACGGTTTCCGGGCGGCAGGCGCCCGATTGTCGAGATCTCAGGTCGATGTAACCCCCACGTCGATGCTCGCGTCCCACCGCGATGTAGATCTCTCAACTCGGTAAGGCCTCGCCGTCCGGAAGCCCACATCGGAAGTTCCGTGGGCATGCCAAGCGCGTGCTCTGTTGATCAAATTGAAATGGACTGACGCCGATGACCATCGACACCAATGAAAAGCGGTCTTTCAATCTTTCGCGCTGGGCAATCGGCCATCCGAGCATTGCCCGCTTCCTGTTCGGTCTGATCATCGTCGCCGGTGCGCTCGGCCTGATGCGCATGGGCCAGAAGGAAGACCCCGATTTCACCTTCCGCGTCATGGTCGTCCAGGCGATCTGGCCAGGCTCCTCGATCAAGGAGATGGAGGACCAGGTCGTCAACAAGATCGAGCGCAAGCTGCAGGAAACGCCGCATCTCGATTTCGTCCGCTCCTACACCCGCGCCGGCAGCGCCATCATCACCTTGCAGGTCAAGGGCGACACCAATCCCGCGCAGGTCGCCGATGCTTTCTATCAGGTGCGCAAGAAGGTCGGCGATATCGCCAATGAGCTGCCGCAGGGGCTGCTCGGGCCCTACTTCAACGACGAATTCGGCGATACTTTCATCACCCTGCATTCGATCAGCGGCGACGGCTACAGCTATCCCGAGCTGAAGAAATTCGCCATCCAGGCGCGTGACATGCTGCTGACGACGCCTGGCGTCGAGAAGGCCGTGATCATCGGCGACCAGCCGGAAAAACTCTACATCGACGTTTCATCCAAGGCGCTTGCCGAACGCGGCCTGACGCTGACCGACCTGCAGAATGCGATCCGAGGCCAGAACAATGTCGACCCGGCAGGTTCGGTCGACACCGGCCAGCGTTCGGTGCGCATTTCGGTCGAGGGCGACGTCACCAGGGCGGCCGACATCCGCGAGCTTCGCCTGCGCGCCGGCAACCAGGTAACGCGCCTCGGCGACATCGCCACCGTGACCTCCGGCCTCGAGGATCCGTACCAGCGCAAATACCGTTTCAACGGTCACGACAGCGTCCAGCTCGGCGTCGTCATGGCCAAGGGCTTCAACGTCACCGACGTCGGCAAGGACGTCGAAGCGACCTATAAGCGCTTCGAAGAGGCGCTGCCCTATGGCGTTTCGGTCAATCAGATTTCCGACCAGCCGCACGTCGTGAAAGAGGCGGTGAGCGAATTCATGGAAGCGCTCGGCGAAGCGCTGCTGATCGTGCTTTTCGTCTCGTTCCTGTCGATCGGCTGGCGTTCGGGCCTGGTGATCGCGATCGTCATTCCGCTGGTCCTGGCGGCTACGTTTGCCATCATGTACGAGCTCGGCATCGACCTGCAGCGCATTTCGCTCGGTGCGCTGATCATCGCCCTTGGCCTCTTGGTCGACGACGCGATGATCGTCGTCGAAATGATGGAGCGAAAGCTCGAGGAAGGATTGGTCAAGGTCGAAGCGGCGAGCTTCGCCTACTCCTCGACCGCCTTCCCGATGCTGACCGGCACGCTGATCACCACAGCCGGCTTCATCCCCGTCGGTTTCGCTGCCTCGACCGCCGGCGAATATGTGCGCACCCTGTTTTACGTCGTCGGCATCGCGCTGATCGTGTCCTGGTTTGCCGCGGTCTACTTCACGCCGTGGCTCGGCCACATGATCCTTAAGCAGCGCAAGCACGCCGGCAACCATCACGATGTCTTCGACACCAGCTTCTACCGCCGTCTTCGCTCGACGGTGGCATGGGCGGTGCGCCATCGCATCATCGTCCTGGTGATGACACTGATGACCTTTGCCACCAGCCTGTGGGCGTTCCAGTTCATCCCGCAGAATTTCTTCCCGCAATCGTCGCGTCCGGAAATCCTCGTCGATCTCTGGCTGCCGGAAGGCACCAGCATCAAGGAGGTCGAGACGCAGGCCAAGGCGCTCGAAGCCAGGATGATGGACGACAAGGACAAGCGCTTCATCGCCACCTATATCGGCGAAGGCGCGCCGCGCTTCTTCCTGCCGCTCGACCAACAGCTTCGCAATCCGAACTTCGCCCAGCTTCTGGTGATGGCCAATGACGAACCGGCCCGCGAGCGGCTGATCGTCAAGCTGCGCACCATCCTGGCCGAGGATTTCCCATCGATCCGCGCCAAGGTCGATCGCCTGTTCCTCGGTCCGCCGACCGGCTGGCCGGTGCAGATGCGCGTCATGGGTCCGGATCGCCAGGAGGTGCGCCGCATCGCCGACGAGGTGAAGGCGAAGTTCCAGGCAAATCCGCTGCTCGGCGCCATCCACGACGACTGGCTGGAGCCGGTCCCGGCGATGAAGCTGGTGATCGACCAGGATCGCGCCCGTGCGCTCGGCGTCACCTCGCAGCGCATCCGCCAGATGCTGCAGGCAAGCATGTCGGGAGCACCGCTCGATGACTTCCGCGACGGCGAGGAGACGGTTTCGATCGTCGCCCGCGAACCGGAGGCAAGCCGTCACCTGCTGTCGGCGGTCGACTCCGTCTATATCCCGACCGATTTCGGTGGCTCCGTGCCGCTGTCGCAGGTCGCCAAGATCGTCCCGGTGCTGGAGCAAGGCGTTGAATGGCGGCGCGACCGCTTGCCGACCATCAGCGTACGCGCCACGCTTCCGGACGGCGTGCAGCCGAACGATGTCGCCATGAAGATGTACAGCGACATGCAGGGCCTGCGCGCCGGCCTCGCCCCCGGCTACAAGATCGAGATCCAGGGCGGCGCCGAGGATGCGGCCGAAAGCCAGGCCTCGATCGCGGCGAAAGCGCCGATCATGCTGGCCGTCATCGTCGTGCTGCTGATGATCCAGCTGCAGCACTTCGGCAAGGCGATGCTGGTGCTGGCGACCGGTCCGCTCGGCATCATTGGCGCGGCGGCGGCACTTTTGATCAGCGGCGCGCCGTTCGGCTTCGTCGCCATCCTCGGCGTCATCGCCCTGCTCGGCATCATCATGCGCAACTCGATCATCCTGGTCGACCAGATCGACCAGGACATCGCCGCCGGCGTGGAGCGCTCCGAGGCCATCATCGGCTCGGCGGTCCGCCGGTTCCGGCCGATCGTGCTGACGGCGTTGACCGCGGTGCTGGCGCTGATCCCGATCTCGCGCGGCGTCTTCTGGGGGCCGCTCGCCTATGCCATGATGGGCGGCATCCTGGTCGCCACGGTGCTGACCATCCTTGTCCTGCCGGCAGCCTATGCGCTGTTCTTCGGCAGGGAGCCCAAGAAGGTGGTGGAGCAGGCGGCCGAGACGGAAGAAAAGAACGAAAGGCCGCAACTGGCCCTGGCGGCCGAATAGCGGTCGAGGCAATCGCGCAGGTTGGCGCCGCCCCTCATCTGCCTGCCGGCATCTTCTCCCCGTATAGTGACGGGGAGAAGGACGCCTCGCCAGGATTTCGCCAATGTCCAGCGCTGCAAAAGGGCACTGAGGTTGCGGCCAGCCCCTTCTCCCCGTCTCTATACGGGGAGAAGTGCCCGGCAGGGCGATGAGGGGCGGCGCCGAGATCGACAATTGGTCTGAAGCGATTCCACTTGGCGTGATACCGATCACGCCTCTTGGCGATACCAACAAATTCGTTACAGATCACCCAACAGAGACTAGCGTGCTTGGTTGGAGGACCGTCATGACCATGGCTCAGACAAAGGCACCGCTGCGGCTGCCGATCGACGGGCGCCATCGCCAGATGTTCGTCGGCGGTGGCTGGGTCGATGCCCGCTCCGGCCGGACCATGGAGAGCCGCAACCCCGCCACCGGCGCGGCCATCGCCACGGTGCCGCGCGGCGACCGCCAGGACGTCGACTTGGCGGTGACTGCTGCCCGCAATGCGTTCGAGGGCCCGTGGAGCCGGTTCAAGCCTTATGAGCGGCAGGTGCTGCTGCTGAGGATCGCCGACCTCTTCGAAAAGCACTGGGAAGAGATCAGCCTCTCCGACACCACCGACATGGGTATGCCGATCGTGCGCACCCGCGCCAATCGCAACCGCGTCATCGGCATGCTGCGCTATTATGCAGGCATGGCGACGGCGCTGCACGGCGAGACGATCGAAAACTCGCTGCCCGGCGAAATCGTCTCCTTCACCCGCAAGGAGCCGGTCGGCGTCGTCGGCGCCATCATCCCGTGGAACGCACCGACGGCAGCGTCGATCTGGAAGATCGGCCCGGCGCTGGCGACCGGCTGCACCATCGTGCTGAAACCGTCGGAAGAGGCGCCGCTGACGCCACTTTTGATCGCCGACATCATGAACGAGGCCGGCGTGCCGGACGGCGTCGTCAACATTGTCACCGGCACCGGCGCGGAGGCGGGCGCGGCACTCGCCGAGCATATGGGCGTCGACAAGATCGTCTTCACCGGCTCGACGGCAACCGGCCAGTCGATCGTGCGGGCCTCGGCCGGCAATCTCAAGCGCGTCTCGCTGGAGCTCGGCGGCAAATCGCCGGTCATCGTCTGCGCCGATGCCGATCTCGACAAAGCGGTGCCGGTGGCGGCGATGTCGGTGTTTGCCAATTCCGGCCAGATCTGCATTGCCGGTTCGCGCCTGTTTGTCGAACGCGCCGTCCATGACGAGTTCGTCGAGCGGCTCGCGGCATATGCCAAGGGTCTCAGGGTCGGCGACGGCATCGACCCGGCGACCGAGATCGGTCCGCTGGTCTCCGAAAAGCAGCTGCAGCGGGTCACTGGTTACCTCGAAGCCGGCACCGCGGAAGGGGCGAAACTCGTCACCGGAGGCACCCGGCTTGTGGAAGGCGCGCTTGCCGCCGGCAATTTCGTCGCTCCGACTGTCTTTGCCGACGTCTCGGACGAGATGAAGATCGCCCGCGAGGAGATCTTCGGGCCGGTGATTTCAGCCTTGCCGTTCGACACGTTGGACGAGGCGGTCGAGCGGGCCAACAACACGCCCTACGGCCTGGCTGCAGGGGTCTTCACCCAAAATCTCGCCACCGCCCACCAGCTGTCGCGCAAGATCCGCGCCGGCTCGGTCTGGATCAACACCTATCACGCCATCGATCCGGCCGTGCCGTTCGGCGGCTACAAGATGAGCGGTTACGGCCGCGAGGGCGGCGCCGAGCACCTCGACGAGTATCTCAACACCAAGGGCGTGTTCATCAAGATCGACTGAGCCTTGCGCCAAACAGGGTCAGAAACGAAAAACCCGCCCTGGAGGGGCGGGTCTTTTGGAGCCAGTTAGCACCATAACCAAATTAGTAGCATAGCTGCCGGCACAAAGCAAGAACAAAATAGGGCTATGCCTCAAATAATCGACGTGCCGGGCGTCTCGATGTTCCGGCAGGGGATCGGGCGCATGGCGCACCCGATCCCTCAAGGCAAGCCTCAGATGACGAACAGCCAGTTGGCGAGCAGCATCACCGCGACGCCGGCGACCAGCGTCAGATAGGGCAGCATGCCTGCCTTTCGCACCGTAAGGTCGGACGAGCTCATGCCGAGATCGGCCAGCATATGGTCGGGGAACTTGCCCTTGTCCTGGATGTAATGCCGGAAGCAGAACACCGGGATGATCAAGGCTGCAGTGATCAGCCCGGCCCACAATGCCATCGGGTTCCAGACCTTGGCGCCGGCGCCCATGAAGACCGCGTTGACATAGGCAAGGATCGCGCCGAGGCCGAGCAGCCAGCTCGGCGCCTTCCATGGCCGCGCAATGTGGCCATTGTCGATGCGGTGGATCCAGCCGGCATTGAGGTTGAGGAAGTTGAAGATGATGTAGCCGCAATTCGACACCGCCAGGATGAAGAAGAAGCTCGTCGCGTCGGCCGAAGCGATGGCCAGCACAATCAGGTTGAAGATCAGGTCGGTCCACATCGCCCGCGTCGGCGCACCATGCTCGTTGACGTGGCTGAGGTAGCGCGGCAGCCAGCCGTCGACCGAACCCTGGTAGAGCGTGCGCGAAGAGCCGGCCATCGCCGTCATGATGCAGAGCACCAGCGCCAGGATCATCAGCATGACCAGCAGGCTGTGGATCAGCTGTCCGCCGCCGACCATGCCGGCCAGCGCATCGGCAACGCCGGAGCCGTCGACGATCGGCGTCGCCAGCATACCGTTCAAGCCGAGCACGCCCTGGAAGGTGAATGGCACCAGGATGAACAGCAGCATGCATAACAGGCCGGAGTAGAAGATCGCCTTGAAGGTATCGGTGCCGGGGTTCTTGAACTCGGAGGTGTAGCAGACGGCGGTCTCGAAACCGTAGGTCGACCATGCCGCGATGAACATGCCGCCGAGCACCAGCGTCCAGCCGGCGATGTTCCACGCACCGGGCTCCGGCGCATAGGCTGCCGCAAGCGGCACCAGCGGCGAGAAGTTTGTCCAGTTGATCTGGCCGGTGACGATCGGCACCACGCCGACGATCAGCATCGGGATGATAACCAGCAGGCCGATATATTTCTGCACATTGGCCGTGCCCAGGATGCCGCGATGCTGGATCGAAAAGATGATCAGCATCAGCACCGCACCGATGAAGAAGGTGGCGTTGAAGGTGAAGGAAACCGGGCCAAGCGTGTGGCCGTAGAGCGTCCAGCTGCGGATCGCCGGCGTCGCCGCCGCGGTGACTGCGGTGATGGCGTCGGCGGCGCTGGTTCCAGCATGGGCCGCGATATAGGCGGCGACTTCCGGCGAGGTGTCGGTGAACAGCGGCACCGGCGCCAGTGCGTTGAGGATATAGGCGGCGGCGATCGAGCAGCCGAGCGACAGCACCGGCGACCAGGCGAACCAGTTGCACCACACCGAAAGCGGCGCGATGAATTTGGAGTAACGCAGCCAGGCAGTGGCGCCGTATACCGAGGCGCCGCCGGATTTGTTCGGGAACAGCCCGGCGATTTCCGCATAGGTGAAGGACTGCAGGAAGCCCATCATCATGGATACCGTCCAGATCAGGAAGGCCAGCGTTCCGGTGGTGCCGGCAATGCCGCCGATCGAAAACAGGACAAGGGCCGGAACGCCGCTTGCCACCCAGAAGGCGCCGCGCCAATCGATGTTCCGGTGCAGCTGCCCTTCGGCAGGCGGCACCAGGGTGGTGACTATCGTGCTCATTTACGTGGATTCCCCATTTTTGATGTTCCCCATCGGCAACAGCCGCAATCCCGCGAGGCGTCATCGACGCTCACGTTGACCGGCCCAGGCGTTTTCCGCTCAGTAGTATTTTTTTCTTAGCAGTGAAGATTGACCCAACGCGCTTTCACGTCAAGCGCTTTGTGACGCTATGCACATTGCGCTTGTGAAACAGGCGAGCTTCGTTGGCGCTGCCAACAGGTGCGGTCTTTCCTTCTCCCCTTGTGGAGAAGGTGGCCGAGCGTAGCTCGGTCGATGAGGGGTGTTCCAGCTTGGCAAAACCGCACTTCGTCCAGCACCCCTGAACCGTCTTGGCGCTGCGCGCCAATCCACCTTCTCCCACAAGGGAAGAAGGGGAGAAGGGAAGAACCAGGCAGCGTCGATCAGGAGCGCGGTCTGGTCTTTTGCGGGTCGTAATGGGCAAAGGCGACGACGCGCGCCGGCAGCCGCTTGCTGTGGCCGTCGAGCTTGCCGATCTCGACCTCGGTGCCGATCGCCGAATGCGCGACGTCGAGCCTGGCCAGCGCGATGGTCTTGTTCAGCACCGGCGAGCGCATGCCGGAGGTGACGACGCCGATCTGGGCCCGGCCGACATGCACGCAATCGCCGTGGCCGACCGCGACATTGGCTTCGATGTCGAGGCCGACCAGCTTCTTCTGCGGGTTTTCCTTGCGCCGGATCAGCGCCTCGCGGCCGATGAAATCGTCACTTTTGGTCTTCAGCGGCACGGTGAAGCCGATGCCGGCCTCGAACGGATCGGTCTGGTCGGAAAACTCGTAGCCGGCAAAGATCAGCCCGGCCTCGATACGCACCATATCCAGCGCCTGCAGCCCCATCGGCTTCAGGCCGTGCGGCTGGCCGGCCTGCCAGATCGCGTCGAACACCTTTTCGGCGTCGCGCGGATGGCACCAGATCTCGTAGCCGAGCTCGCCGGTGTAACCGGTGCGCGAAACCACGACCGGAATGCCGTTGCCGCCGTCGATGCGGGCGACCGCGAAACGGAACCATTCGAGCTCGTCGATCGACGGCTGCAGCGGCGAGGTCCAGATGATCTCTCTGAGGATGTCGCGGCTTTTCGGTCCCTGCACGGCGACGTTGTGCATCTGGTCGGTCGACGAGCGGACCAGCACGGTGAGGCCGAGTTTTTGCGCCGTTTCTCGCAGCCATTCGCCGGATAGATCGTCGCCGCCGACCCAGCGGAAATTATCCTTGCCGAGCCGAAGCAGCGTGCCGTCGTCGATCATGCCGCCATGCTCGTAGCACATGGCGGAATAGACGACCTGGCCGACGCCGAGCTTCTTGATGTCGCGGGTCAGCGTGTATTGCAGCAGCGCTTCCGAGTCCGGCCCGGTGACCTCGAACTTGCGCAGCGGCGACAGGTCCATGATCACGGCGTCCTGCCGGCAGGCCCAGTATTCGTCGATCGGCCCTTGCCTGGCGAAGGAATTGGCCAGCCAATAGCCCTTGTACTCGACGAAGTTGCGGGTGTGCTTGGCAAAGCTCGAATGAAAGGCGGTCTCGCGGGTCATTTTCGGTTCCGAATCGGGCGTCATGCGTCTGGCGATCGCTCGCGAGAATTTGTGCTGGCCGGAATATGTTCGCACATGGATGTCGGTCAGGTTCCAGCCATTGGCCGGCGTCGTATCGTCGGGGCAGGCGGACGAGACGCAGACGATGTCGGTCAAGGCGCGCAGCAGCACATAGTCGCCCGGCCGCGACCACGGCTCGTCGGAAACCACGACGCCATGCGCGTCGATCGCCGTGTTGAAGAAGAAGTTGATCGCCATCCAGCCGGCGCGGGGCGTCACACCCTTGTCGGCTAGCGCCCGGTTGAAATTCTCCGAGCAGTTGGGATGGCCGGGGTAGCCGATGTCGTCGTAATATTTGGCCGCGCAGGCGAGCGCGAATGCATCGTGCCGGCCGCAAGTGTCCTGGATAACCTCGACCAGCGGCTCCATGTCCTGGTCATAATATTTCGAATGCAGGCCGGGCATTGGATAGCTCGAACCCATCAGCGTGCGCGTCGTCGTCACGTCGAGCGGATGATCGCGTCCCTTGTCCAACTTGCGCGCCGAAAAGCACTGGAAATCTGTACATTGGCGCCCGTCGACATCGATGATCTGCAGATAGTCGCCGGCTTTGACGAAATAGGCCTCCGCCGTCGCCGAATGGACGCGCAGGTCGAGCACGGGATCGGCCAGCGGGTCGGCAAGCCTGGATTTCGCCGCCGGGCGGATGGTGGCGCGCCGTACGATGACGCTGAGCGGCGTCGCGGTGTCGTGGCCGTCGACCAGCATCGGACCACCGGGCGCCGCAATCACCATCGACCCATCGCGGGCGACGGTAAACGCTTGTTCGGTACCGGCAGGGGTGGCGCCGCCGAAGACGCGAACCGCCTTTGCCTGGTCGAGCCGCACCTGGCGTCGCTTGAGCCCCCGGCGCAACGAAGCGAGGCTATCGTCGCCCTCGGCCAGCAGCGCCTTGATGCCGGCGGCATTGCTGTTCGATTTCTCGCCAAAAATGCCGGGATCGGTCGCGCCGCCGCTATCCCATGCCAGCAGCTCGCAGGCCTGCCCACCTTCGACGTTGCGCACGCTGATCGTATCGCCGGCCTCGACCTCGATCAGCACCGCGCCATTGCCCTGAACCGAATGGCGCTCCATCCCGGCCGGCAGCGCAATCTGGCCTGGCCGCAAGATCAGGCTCGGCCGCGGCGGTCCGGCGGCGATTACGGGGTAGGGCGACTGGCTCATCTCAACCCTGTGGTCCGAGAAACAAGTTTGCCTGTGTGTGAAATTATTTTAGCGGGAAGAATAGGGCAGAAGAGCCGGAGTTGGCAAGGTGAAGGTGGGGCAGCTCGGCCTTACCTTTCCGACGTCGGCCCTGCCCCTCATTGCCCTGCCGGGCATTTCTCCCCGTATAGTGACGGGGAGAAAGATCCTGTCACCAACGATTTCGCCAATTATCGGCGTTGCAGGAAAGGCGCAGCCGTCGCGGCAAGCCCCTTCTCCTCGTCACTATACGGGGAGAAGATGCCGGCAGGCAGATGAGGGGCGGCGCCGACGCAGATAGTTTACCCCAACTCCTCGGAATGCCCGATGTCGACGCCATATTCCGCGGCGGCATCGAGCATCGTGTGCCACAGGCTTTCGGCGAAGGTCGCGAACACCAGAAGGTTGAACACCGCCCGTCCGTCCGTCCGGTCATTGCCGCGCCAGAAATTGATGCTGGTATGGTCGATCGATGTCGCGGCAGCGGTGCCGGCCGGGAACGCCGCGGGGTGCAGGTCCAGCGACGACAGTTTGGCCAGCATCGCGCGTGCCTTTTCTCCCGAAACGCTGATCAGCACGCGGGCATGCGACTGGTGGGACAACGAGGCGGATTGCGCAAACGCCTGGCTCAGCGGTTCGATCGCGTGCTTGCCGCCATTGGACAGGACCAGGAACTGATCCGGTCCCGACCAGATCAGCGTAGCGTCGGGAACTCGGACCGCCTTGGGCGTTACCGGGGCGGCAACGCCGAAGCGGGCTTCGGCAGCCTTCGCCAGTTCTGCCGCTTTGCCGCGCCGCGCCATCACCTGGATCAGGTCGAAATTGCGGATCTCGATGAGCGATACGCCGGCCGCCGTGCCGCGCGCGCCATAGCCGCCGACAACAAGCGCCTTCTCCAGCGGACTGCGGGCAATCCAGGAAAACTCAGCCACGCTGGCGCCCTCCATCCGGATCGTAGAAGACGGGACTGCACAGCTCGACATCGTAGTCTTCGCCGCGCAGTGGATCATGCGCATGGACGATCTCGCCAATGCGATCGCGGCCTCGTTCGACCAGGCCAAGCCCGATCCACTGGTCGAGCACCGGCGAGAAGCAGACCGAGGTGACGTAGCCCTGGTCGTTATCGGGACCGGGTGTCTTGTCCTTCGGGATGATATGCGCGCCGGAGCGCAGGCGGCGCGTCTTGTCCGTCGGCTTGATGCCGATGACGACCTGCCGGTCCGGCGCAATCAGCGCCTCGCGCCCGGCCATGACGCGGCCGATGAAATCCTTCTTGGTCGACATCATCTTGCCGAGACCAAGGTCGGCGACGGTCGTCGTGCCGTTCAGCTCCGGGCCGGCGACATGGCCCTTTTCGATGCGCATGACGCCGAGCGCCTCGGTACCGTAGGGCGTCACGCCGAACGGCTTGCCGGCCAGCATCAAATTGCGCACCAGCGCGTCGCCATAGCGGGCCGGAACGGAGATCTCGAACGCCATCTCGCCGGAGAACGAGATGCGAAACAGCCGTGCCCTGATGCCGCCGCCGAGTAGCACTTCCCGCGCGCCCATGAACGGAAAGCCCTCGTTCGACAAATCCTCGGCAGGGTCGACGATTTCGCGAAGCAGGTCCCGCGTCTTCGGCCCGGCGACCGAGAACTGCGCCCACTGGTCGGAGACCGAGGTCAACTGCACGTCGAATTCGGGGAACAGCACCTGCCGGCAGAATTCGAGATGCTGCATCACCAGCCCGGCCTTGGCGGTGGTGGTGGTCAGGAAGTAGTGATCCTCGGCCAGCCGCGACGTGGTGCCGTCGTCATAGACGATGCCGTCCTCGCGCAGCATCAGCCCGTAGCGGGCTTTGCCGACGGCAAGACTGGAGAAGGTGTTGATGTAGACGCGGTCGAGGAAGGCGCCGGCATCCGGGCCGTGCACGTCGATCTTGCCGAGTGTCGAGACGTCGCAGAAGCCGACGCCGGAGCGCACCGCCTTGACCTCTCGGGTGACCGATTCCAGCCAGTCCTTTTCGCCGGCGCGCGGATACCATTGCGCGCGCTTCCACAGGCCGGTGTCGACGAACACCGCGCCCTGTTCGGCTGCCCAGTGATGCGACGGCGTCAGCCTTGTCGCATGGAAGTTCTCGTCGCGATGATGGCCGGCGAAGGCGCCGATGGCGACCGGCACATAGGGCGGGCGATAGATCGTCGTGCCGGTTTCGGGGATCGATTTGCCGCTGATTGCCGCCATGATGGCGAGACCGGCGACGTTCGAGGTCTTGCCCTGGTCGGTGGCCATGCCGAGCGTCGTATAGCGCTTGAGATGCTCGACCGATTCGAAACCTTCGCGCTGCGCCAGTTCGATGTCGGACGCGGTCACGTCATGCTGGTAGTCGACGAAGGCTTTCCCTTTGCCGGCGACATGCCAGAGCGGCGTCAGCGAAAAGGCTTCTTCGTCGGCGACCGGCGGCGTGCCGGCATTGCCGCCGCGTCCGGCGCCTTGTGCTGCTGCCGATCCGGCGGCAAAGCCCTGGCGCAGGCACTCGCCAAGTCCGAAGGCGCCGTTGGCGGCGCCGACGGCCACCATGCCGGGTGGCGCGCCGTCCGGCACGAAGGCTGCAATATCGTCCTGCCATTTCGGCCGGCCGCGATGATAGGAAGTCAGCCCGACCGCCGGATTCCAGCCGCCGGAGACGGCAAGTCCGTCTGCCTCGACCTCGGCGCGTGCGCCGCCGGTGAGCGCCACCGCAATTTTCCTAACGCCGTCCTTGCCGCCCTCGACCCCGCTGACCGAGCCGTTGAGCACGGCAAAGCCGCCTTTGGCGGCAAGCGCGCGATGCGCGGCGGAGACGTCCGGGCGTCCATCGATCACCGCCGCGATCTGCAGACCGGCGGCAAGCGCGGTCTCGACCGTGCGCCAGCCGTCCTCATTGTTGGTGAATAGGGCGATCCGCCTTGCCGGCGTCGCCGCGTAGCGCGCGACATAAGTCCGCATCGCCGAAGCCATCATCACGCCCGGCGTGTCGTTGCCGGCAAAGACGATCGGCCGCTCGATGGCGCCGGCGGCAACGACGCAACGCCTGGCTACGATCCGCCACAGTCGCTGGCGCACCTGGTGCTCGGGCGGCGAGGGCAGGTGGTCGTTGACCCGCTCGATGGCGCCATAGGTGCCGCCATCATAGACGCCGAACAGTGTCGTGCGGTTCATGATGCGGACATCGGGGAGCGCGGCGAGTTCCCCCAGCGTGCGCGTAATCCATTCGGCTGCCGGCTCGCCGTCGATCGTGCCGCCGTCGGCAAGCAGACGGCCGCCGAACGCAAAGTCTTCCTCGCACAGGATGACGCGGGCGCCGCTGCGCCCCGCCGCCAATGCCGCCGCCAGTCCGGCCGGGCCGGAACCGGCGATCAGCACATCGCAATGCGCCCACGCCTTGTCGTAATGGTCGGGATCGGCGACGCCGGCAGCGCGTCCGAGGCCGGCGGCGCGGCGGATCGCCGGCTCGTAGACCGCTTCCCAGAATTTCGCCGGCCACATGAAGGTCTTGTAGTAGAAGCCGGCGACGAAGATTGGCGCAAACAGCTGGTTGACCGCCATCAGATCATGGCGCAGCGACGGCCAGCGGTTCTGGCTGGCCGCTTCGAGCCCGTCATAAAGTTCGGCTGTGGTCGCCTTGGTGTTCGGCTCGCGCCGCGCACCGCTGCGCAGTTCGACCAACGCGTTGGGCTCTTCGGATCCAGCGGTCAGGATGCCGCGCGGCCGATGGTATTTGAACGAGCGGCCGACCAGCTTGACGCCATTGGCGATCAGCGCCGAGGCCAGCGTGTCGCCCTGGAAGCCGGCAAAGCTCTTGTCGTCGAAGCGGAAGCCCAGCGGCGCGGAACGATCGATGAGACCGCCCGATACGAGACGATAGGGCTGGCTGGAGGTCACGTTTGCCGGCCCCCATGCACGGGCGCCGCGCTGCCCCTCATCGCCCTGCCGGGCACTTCTCCCCGTATAGTGACGGGGAGAAGGACGCCTTCGTTGAGGGTTTCGCTAATCTCCAGCGTGACAGGAAGGGCGCCGAGGTTGCGGCCATATCCCTTCTCCCCGTCTCTATACGGGGAGAAGGTGCCGGCAGGCGGATGAGGGGCAGCGCTGAGTTGGCAGAGAATACTCATTTGGCAGCCAGCCTCGCACCAACGCCCGCCGCCGGCTCGACGGAGGAAATCTCATGCGTCAGCGTGTTGCGGGCGACCTTCAGCCAGGCCCGGCAGCCGCCGCCATGGTACCAGTATTCGCTCATCGGCCCGGCGACATTGTCGCGCAGATAGACGTAGTCGAAGACCTCGTCTTCGGTGGCGCCGGCCGCCGGGCGCGCCGGCTTGGCGTCGCCGAGATAGGTGAACTCGCCGAGTTCGCGTTCGCCGCAGAAGGGACAGACAATGCGCATGCTTCTTCAGCCAGCCTTCAATGCAGGTTCGGTTGGGCGCCCTGGCCCTTTTCGTCGATCATCGCACCTCGCCGGAAGCGGTCGAGGCGGAAGCGCGCCGCCTCCTTGTGCGGCTCGTCGCGCGCCAGCAGATGGGCAAAGACCAGGCCGGAGCCGGGCGTCGCCTTGAAGCCGCCATAGCACCAGCCGGCGTTGAGATAGAGCCCGTCGACCGGCGTCTTGTCGATGATCGGCGAGCCGTCCATCGACATGTCCATGATGCCGCCCCACTGACGCAGAAGCCGTATCCGGCCGATCATCGGCATCAGCGCCATGCCGCCCTCGCAAACGTCTTCCATGACAGGCAGATTGCCGCGCTGGGCGTAGGAATTGTAGCCGTCGATGTCGCCGCCGAACACCAGCCCGCCCTTGTCGGACTGACTGACGTAGAAATGCCCGGCGCCGAAGGTCATGACATTGGGGATCAGCGGCTTGATCGCCTCCGAGACGAAGGCCTGCAGCACATGGCTTTCGATCGGCAGCCGCATGCCGGCCATCGCCGCGACGCGCGACGAGGAGCCGGCGACCGCCATGCCGACCTTGGCGGCACCGATCCTGCCGCGCGACGTCTCGACGCCGGTCACCTTGCCGCTGCCGTCGCGGACAAAGCCGGTCACCTCGCAATTCTGGATGATGTCGACGCCGAGCGCGCTCGCCGCATGCGCATAGCCCCAGACCACGGCGTCGTGGCGTGCCGTGCCGCCGCGTCGCTGCAAAAGCCCGCCCTGCACTGGAAAGCGCGCATTGTCGAAGTTCAGGAACGGCATCATCTTCCTGACCGCCGTCAGATCAAGCAGTTCGGCATCGATGCCGTTGATGCGCATGGTGTTGCCGCGCCGCGCATAGGCGTCGCGCTGTGCGTCGGAATGGTAAAGGTTGATGACGCCGCGCTGGCTGACCATGGTGTTGTAGTTGAGGTCCTGCTCCATGCGTTCCCACAGCTTCATCGAAAGCTCGTAGAAACCGGTATTTCCGGGCAGCCCGTAATTGGAGCGGATGATGGTGGTGTTGCGGCCGGCATTGCCGGAGCCGATCCAGCCCTTTTCCAGCACCGCGACATTCCTGATGCCGTATTCGCTGGCGAGGAACCATGCCGTCGCCAGGCCATGGCCGCCGCCGCCGATGATCACCACGTCGTAGTGGCTCTTCGGGCTGGCGTCGCGCCAGGTCCGCTGCCAGTTCTTGTGGCCGGAAAATGCCGCCCGGGCGAGGGAGAAGATCGAGTATTTCATGAACCTGTTTCGCGCCGGGCGTGCAACAATTCCGGATCAGATGTCGAGCGTGTGGTCGCGCTCCCACTGGGTGAAGTGGGAAGCATAGGAATTCCATTCCTGCTGCTTGAGCTTTAGATAGGCCGACGAGAATTCCTCACCCAGCGCCGCCTTGAGCGATTTGTCGTTGTCGAACTCGCGCAACGCGTCGAGCAGGTTGAGCGGCAGCTTCGGCGCGCCCTCGACCGTATGGCCGAACTGGTACATGTCGATGTCGTAGCGCCGGCCGGGATCGGCCTTGGAGCGGACGCCGTCGAGCCCGGCGGCGATGATCACGGCCTGCAGCAGATACGGGTTTGCCGCGCCATCGGGCAGGCGCAGCTCGAAGCGGCCGGGACCAGGCACGCGCACCATGTGGGTTCGGTTGTTGCCGGTCCAGGTCACCGTGTTCGGCGCCCAGGTGGCGCCGGAGATGGTGCGCGGTGCGTTGATGCGCTTGTAGGAATTGACCGTCGGGTTGGTGATGGCGGCAAATGCCGAGGCATGTTTCATGATACCGCCGAGGAAATTCCTGCCCTTGGCCGACAGGCCGAGCTCCATCGCATTGTCGGCGAAGACATTGGTCTTGCCGTCCTTGTCCCACACCGAGATATGCGCATGGCAACCATTGCCGGTCAGGCCCTGGAACGGCTTCGGCATGAAAGTCGCGCGCAAGCCGTGCTTTTCGGCAACGGATTTCACCATGAATTTGAAGAAGGAATGCTTGTCGGCGGTCGCCAGCGCATCGTCGAAGGCCCAGTTCATCTCGAACTGGCCGTTGGCGTCCTCATGATCGTTCTGGTAGGCGCCCCAGCCGAGCGCCAGCATGTGATCGCAGATCTCGGCGATCACGTCGTAGCGGCGCATCACCGCCTGCTGGTCGTAGCAGGGTTTCGACGCCGTATCGTATTCGTCGGAAATCGTCTTGCCGTCCGGCGAGATCAGGAAGAATTCGGCCTCGACGCCGGTCTTGATGTGCATGCCGTCGCCAGCGGCCTCCGCGATCAGTCGCTTCAGCGTGTTGCGCGGCGCCTGCTCGACCGATTTGTCGTCCATGATGCAGTTGGCGGCGACCCAGGCGACTTCGGGCTTCCAAGGCAACTGGATCACCGAGGCGGGATCCGGCACGGCCAGCATGTCGGGATGCGCCGGCGTCAGGTCGAGCCAGGTGGCAAAACCGGCAAAGCCGGCACCGTCCCGCTGCATGTCGGCGATCGCCTGCGCCGGCACCAGCTTGGCACGCTGCCCGCCGAACAGGTCGGTGTAGGATATCATGAAATATTTGACGCCCTTCTCCTTGGCGAAGGCGGCGAGATCGTTCCCCATTATAGTTCCTCGCTTACTGGCATTTGGTTTGTTTTAGAAGCCGTTCTTGCCCGGTATCCAGTTGGTGCCGGCCAGCGGCACGCCGGCCATGGCGGCGGCTTCGATCGTCAAGGCCACAAGATCCTCGGGCTCGAGATTGTGCAGGCTGTTCTTGCCGCAGGCGCGGGCGATTGTCTGAGCCTCAAGTGTCATCACCTTGAGATAGTTCGCCAGCCGTCGTCCGGCCGCAATCGGATCGACCCGTTTCATTAGCTCGGGATCCTGCGTGGTGATGCCGGCCGGGTCGCGTCCCTCATGCCAGTCGTCATAGGCGCCGGCGGTGGTGCCGAGCTCGTTGTATTCCGCTTCCCAGCGCGGGTCGTTGTCGCCGAGTGCGACAAGCGCTGCCGTGCCGATCGACACCGCGTCGACGCCGAGCGCCAGCGCCTTGGCGACGTCGGCGCCGTTGCGTATGCCGCCCGAGACGATCAGCTGCACCTTGCGGTGCATACCGAGATCCTGCAGCGCCTGCACGGCCGGCCTGATGCAGGCAAGCGTCGGCTGGCCGACATTTTCGATGAACACTTCCTGGGTAGCCGCCGTGCCACCCTGCATGCCGTCGACGACGATAACATCGGCGCCCGATTTCACCGCAAGCGCGGTATCGTAATAGGGCCGCGCGCCGCCGACCTTGACGTAGATCGGCTTTTCCCAGTCGGTGATTTCGCGCAGTTCGAGGATCTTGATCTCGAGGTCGTCCGGCCCGGTCCAGTCGGGGTGGCGCGAGGCCGAGCGCTGGTCGATGCCTTTCGGCAGCGTGCGCATTTCGGCGACGCGGTCGGAGATCTTCTGGCCGAGCAGCATGCCGCCGCCGCCTGGTTTCGCACCTTGTCCGACGACAACCTCGATCGCGTCGGCCCGGCGCAGATCGCGCGGGTTCATGCCGTAGCGCGACGGCAGGTACTGGTAGACCAGCGTCTTCGAATGGCCGCGCTCTTCCTCGGTCATGCCGCCGTCGCCGGTGGTGGTCGAGGTGCCCGACAGGGTCGCGCCACGGCCGAGCGCTTCCTTCGCCGGGCCGGACAGCGAGCCGAAGCTCATACCGGCAATGGTGATCGGGATTTTCAGCTCGATCGGTTTTTTCGCATAGCGCGAGCCGAGCACGACGCTGGTGTCGCAGCGCTCGCGATAGCCTTCGAGCGGGTAGCGCGAGATCGAGGCGCCGAGGAACAGAAGGTCGTCGAAATGCGGCAGCTTGCGCTTGGCGCCGGCGCCCCTGATATCATAGATGCCGGTCGCCGCGGCGCGGCGGATCTCGGAAAGCGTGTAGTCGTCGAAGGTCGCGGATTTGCGCGGCGTCGTCGGCGGGTTGCGATAGGTCATTGAGCCTCAATACGCGTCGGCGTTGTCGATATTGAAATTGTAAAGCGTGCGCGCCGAGCCGTAGCGCTTGAACTCCGCCGCCTTGACGCCGGTCACGCCGGCGCGGTCGAGCAGGTTTTGCAGCAATTCGAGATGCTCGGGCCGCATCTCCTTGGCTATGCAGTCGGCGCCGAGGCTTTCGACCTTGCCGCGCACGAAAAGCCGCGCCTCGTAGATCGAATCGCCGAGCGCATCGCCGGCATCGCCCAGCACCACCAGATTGCCGGATTGCGCCATGAAGGCCGACATGTGGCCGATATTGCCATGCACGACGATGTCGATGCCTTTCATCGAGATGCCGCAGCGTGACGACGCGTTGCCTTCGATGACCAGCAACCCGCCCCTGCCGGTGGCGCCGGCATACTGGCTGGCATCGCCCTTGACGACGATCTGGCCGGACATCATGTTTTCGCCGACGCCGGGTCCGGCCGAGCCATGCACGGTGATGCTGCCGCCGTCGTTCATGCCGCCGCAATAATAGCCGACGCTGCCGCGGACATCGATGGCGACCGGCTGGTCGACGCCGACGGCGACCGAATGGCTGCCTCGCGGGTGAAGTACTTCCCAGGCGGTCTCGTTCGAACCGGGCGCCAGATCGTGCAGCGCCTGGTTGAGCTCGCGCAGCGACATTTCGGCCAGGTCGAAGACCCTCGACGCCTGGCCCGGCTCTCGCGCGGCCTTGGAGAGGTTGCCCGTATTTAAGGCGTTGATTGCCGGCATCAGATCAATGCTCCCAGAAATAGACGGTTGCGGGCTCGGGTTCCCAGACCTTCGCATTGTCTATGCCGGGCAGTTTGGTGAGCGCTCGATATTCCGAGCCGAAGGCGACATACTGGTCGGTTTCGGCCATTACGGCAGGCTTGCAGGCGATCGGATCGCGCACCACGCCGAAACCGTTCTTGGTGCCGACGACGAAGGTGAAGAAGCCGTCGAGGTCGCTCAGCGTACCTTCCAGCGCCTCGCCCAGGTTCTTGCCATGCGCCATTTGCGAGGAGAGATAGGCGGCAGCGACCTCGGTATCGTTCTCGGTCTCGAATGTCATGCCTTCGCGGATCAGCTCGCGCCGGACATTGTTGTGGTTGGACAGCGAGCCATTGTGCACCAGGCACTGGTCGGCGCCGGTCGAGAACGGATGCGCGCCCATCGTCGTCACCGCCGATTCGGTCGCCATGCGGGTATGGCCGATGCCGTGGGTGCCGGTCATCTCGCGGACACCGAAACGGTCGACGACCGCTTCCGGCAGGCCGACTTCCTTGTAGATTTCGACGACGTCGCCGGCCCCCATGATGCGGATGTCGGGACGCAGCGCCTGGATCGCCTCGCGCGCTTGGTCGATCTTGGCAGGCGTCGTCCGGACCACCGCATGCGTCGACTTCGCAGCAATGCTCACCGGCGCGCCGATTGCCTTGGCGAGTTCGGCGTCGAGGCCGCGGAAATCGCGCTCCGGCTTGGCCGACTGGATGGTGATCTTGGCTTCACTGGAGGGCGCGCCATAGATGGCGATGCCGGCGCTGTCGGGACCGCGATCGCTGAGCGAGATCAGCATCTCCGACAGCATCGCGCCAAGCTGGGGCTCGAGCGACTTGTCCTTCAAAAACAGTCCGACGATTCCGCACATGTCAGGCTCCCGAGATTGTTCCCTTGGAGATGTATCGAATGAGTCCGGGGAATTCAATTGGTATGAAAAAAATTTTCCTGTCGTTATACATCAGCCTGGGGCGCGGCCGGGCGCACTATCGCCGCGCCCACCGCGATTGTGAACCCATTTGGCATAGCGGATGCGGGCGATCTTATAGGCATCCAGGATCGACAGGGCATAGATCAGGAAGCCGCCGGCATGGCGTCCGACGAAGCTGGCGTCGGGCGGCGCGATCTTGGCGGTGACCCAGGCCAGGATCACCATGAAGAACAGGAATTGCAGGCCGCGCACCGGCACGCCGAGCACGACATGCCCGCTCGCGGGCAAGACGATCGCAGCGCCCAGAACCAGATAGGGGCTCGGTGGTGCGGGGGAGGTGGTGATCTGGCTGGTCATGCCGCCTGCCGTTCGCTTCGATTGATGGCATCGCGCAGCGCCGAAGCCGACGACAGCAGCCTCTCGATCAGCCCCGGATCGAGCCTGACCGTGCCGAATTCGGCTTGCCGGAATACGCCGTAGCGCGCCCGCTCGGCCTCGGCCAGCAGCCAGACGATGCGCACGCCGTTCGGCGTGATTAGCAATTCCTTGGCGCGCCCCTCGGCAAAGATGTCGAGGTGACCGGCGATAAGGGCCTCGGGAAAGCGCACGCCCTTGCGGTCGGTCCGCAGCACCGCCTCGGCCGGAAATCCCGCCGCCGTCTGCAGCGTGTGGTCGAGATGATCGAAATTGGAAAAAGCCGTCGGCGATCCCGGCCGCATCATCAAATCGAAAGTGCCTGGTATCGCGACCTTTTCGGTGATCGAAACGCTCAGCCAGCGCGCCGGCAGTTTCCTGATCGCCAGCGTGTCGACGATGGTCCGCACCTGCACCCGCCGGCCGTTCCACGAGCCGGCGAAGGTGACGACGCCGGCAGTGCCATCCGAGATGATGGCCACGTCGGGGATGATTTCGCGAAGCCCCGCTTCGTCGGCGGCAAGCGCGGTCGAAGCCTTGGCGCGGTTCGAGCGCGCAAGCCAGGTTATGTGGAGGACGAGAGCCAGGGCAATCGCCCCGGCGAGCAACGCTGAGATCACCTAACGCACCTCGTCACGCAAATGCCCGCCCAGACCGGGCGCGCCGTCAGTACCCCTGCGGCTTCGGCCACGGCATGGTGAACTGGGCACCACGGCGCACGAATTTGTAGCGGTAGAAGTGGAACCACAGCGAGATCAGGAAGTAAAAGGCGACCATGGCGATCAGCTGCGAGCCGAAGCCGAGGAAGATCGCAAAGAAGGTGACCACGCAAAGGCAGAACAAGACGATCGCCGGCAGCGGATGGAACGGATGGGTGTAGCCGCGGCGGATCGAGCCGAGCGGCCACTTCTTCCTGAACATGATGATGTTGATGCTCATGAAGGTGTACTGCAGCACGCCCGACAGGATCGAGAAGGTGATCGCCTGGTTGAGGTCGGCGATGAAGGCAAAGGCGAGCGCGATCGGCAGCAGGAACAGGATCGAGCGATAGGGCGTGCGGTATTTCGGATGCACCGCCGAGAACCACGTCGGCAGATAGCGGTCGCGGCCGAGCGAGAACCAGGCGCGCGCGGCGTCGTTGATGCAGCCATTGGCGGAGGCGAGTGCGGCAAGCAGCGTCGCGATAAACAGCAGGTTCTCCAGCAGCGCGCTGCCGGTCAATTTTCCCGCGTCCCACAGCGGATAGTAGGTGATGCCGAGATATTCCCAGGGCATCAGCGAGGCGCAGACATACCAGGTCATGGCGGCCGCGATCAGAAGCGTGATCATGCCGGCCATCGTGCCGTAAGGCAGCGAGCGCGCCGGCGAGCGCACTTCCTCGGCCGCCTGCGTGGTGCCCTCGATGCCGAGATAGTACCAGATGCCGAACTGGAAGGCGGCGATGACGCCGATCCAGCCATAGGGCAGGGCGTTGCCGGGGGTGACCAGCTCGTTCAGCTTCAGCACCGCGCCTTGCGTCCACGGGCTTACCGAGAAGAACAGGATGACGATCGAGACATAGGCGATGGCGGTGATGACGAAGTTGACGTTGAGCGTCATCAGCACGCCGCGATAGTTCAGCCATGCCAGCACGACGATGGTCGCGGCAATGAAGGAATTGTGGTTGAGGCCCTCGACGCCGGCCTTGGCGACGATCGTGTCGCCGAGCAGGATCGCGTCAGACACTTCGAGCATGGTGTAGGCAAAGACCAGGAACAGCGCGACGTTGAAGGCCATCAGCGGCCCGACAATGTGCTTTGCCTGGGCATATTGGCCGCCGGCCGCAGCGACCGTCGAGGTAACTTCGGAATCGATCATCGCCACCGACGTGTAGAGCAGCCCGACGATCCAGCACACGATCAGCGCCGCCAGCGCGCCGCCCTTGTCCGCCGCGAAATTCCAGCCGGTGAATTCGCCGACCAGAACGATGCCGACGCCGAGCGCCCAGACATGGGCTGGGCCAAGCACCCTGAGCAGCGAAACCCTGTCGCCTTGCACTTGCACCGCCGGTTCAGCCGTGACCGTCATCGTTCAATCCCCCACTCAGATCCGGTGTTTTTCGGACACGGCTTCAAGTTCGCCTTCCCTCGACGAGGTCAGCGTCTCTTCGGAATAGGTCGTGTCGATCTTGAACCAGTCGTAGAGCATCCACAGCGCGAGCACGATCGAGATGCCCCAGCATGCGTAAGAGAGTGCCACCCACATGACGATGCTTCCCTATCTATTTGTCGCCGAACTTTTCGTCGATGACGTCGCGGTATTCGCGGTCCGATGCGCGGAACAGAAAGATGAAATAGCCGATCAGCACCGCGGCCATGATGACCAGCGTCGGCCAGTCGATGATGTAGTGGAACCGGTTCTGGATGATGTCATGCGCAGTTTCCGGGGTGTAGCCGAGCTTTTCCCAGATCGAGGCCATGGTCGGGTTCTGTCCGAGCGCTTCCCACGTCTTGGCGTCGAGCGCGTCGATGGATTTTGCCGCCCCTGCCAGTCCTAGTTTCAGCGGCAGCCACAGCGCGACGAAAATCGCGACAACGACGACGGCGATATCGAAAACCTGTCCGGCCTTGCTCTGTTCGGGCGGTGTATAGCGGGCCATGCGTCTCCCCCTCAGGACTTGCGGTTGCGGTAGGCGTCGGCATTCTTGATGTCGAGACCGTAGATGAAGTCCTTGTCTTCCTTGTAGTGGTTGACCATCGCCAGGATCGCGGCGGTGTTGAAGATCAGCACGGCGGCGGCGGCGACCGCGACGACGAGCTTGATGCCGGCGTCGGGGATGTACGGCCATGTCATGAACAGGACGAAGAGGATCGTCGCCCACAGGCAGACGATCAGGAGCATAGATCCACGCACGTCGGAACGGTACAACGCTTCCACGCGCTGTTGCAGGTCGGACATCGGCTTTCCCCTTTTTCAACGCCGGTCCAGATTGGCCGGTCATTGCCCTCTTTCAAGAGAGTGAAATTTTTTTCATAAAATCCGGCCGAATTCTGGAATTGTCAAGACGATTTTACGCGACGTTAACCGTTTGTTTGGGCTCGCCGGATTTGCCTGACAATGAAATTATTTGCTTACGGGTATTGCAGGCTTCCGGCGTTTGCGATCAATATTCAAGGCAACGCTCCCGCCTGTGTGCAGGGAGCAGGGGAAAGCAAAAAGTTCTTTCGAACGGAGGACCAGCGGATGACGGCATCCTGGAGATTTTCGACGCTTGCGGACCGCCATCGGGCGCTCGGCTCGAAGCTCGAGGACTGGAGCGGCATGGGCACCGCCTGGACCTACGACAAGGATGCCGACGAAGAGTATATCGCCATCCGCACCAAGGCCGGCCTGATGGATGTGTCCGGCCTGAAGAAGGTCCACATCACCGGGCCGCACGCCTCTCACCTAATCGACCTGGCGACGACGCGCGACGTCGAAAAGATCTATCCCGGCAAGTCGGCCTATGCCTGCATGCTCAACGAGGCCGGCAAGTTCACCGACGACTGCATCCTCTACCGCACAGGCCCGAATTCCTGGATGGTCGTGCATGGCTCGGGCACCGGCCATGAAGAGCTGCAGCGCGCTTCCGTTGGTCGTGACGTGTCGCTGCGCTTCGACGACAATCTGCACGACCTTTCGCTGCAAGGGCCGCTAGCCGTCGACTATCTGGCAAAGCATGTGCCGGGCATTCGCGACCTCAACTATTTCCATCACATGCAGACGCAGTTGTTCGGCTTCCCGGTGATGATCTCGCGCACCGGCTATACCGGCGAGCGCGGCTACGAGATATTCTGCCGCGGCCAGGACGCCGGCACGATCTGGGACAGGATACTCGACGAGGGCAAAAGCGCCGGCATCATCCCGTGCCGCTTCACCACGCTCGACATGCTGCGCGTCGAGAGCTACCTGCTGTTTTACCCCTACGACAATTCGCAGAAATACCCGTTCGAGAACGAGGGCCCTGGCGACACGCTATGGGAGCTCGGCCTCGACTTCACCGTCAGCCCCGGCAAGACCGGCTTTCGCGGCGCCGAGGAGCACTACCGGCTCAAGGGCAAGGAGCGCTTCAAGATCTTCGGCGTACTGCTCGAAGGCAGGGAGCCGGCCGATGAGGGCGCACCGGTCTATCGCGACGGCAAAAAGGTCGGCGTGGTGACCTGCGCCATGTATTCGCCGCTGGTCAAAAAATCGATGGGCATCGCCCGGCTCGACGTCGACTGCGCGGTGCAGGGCACCAGGCTCGAGATCCGCAACAAGAGCGGCGCCATCAGCGCAACCGCCGAGCCGCTTCCCTTCGACGATCCGAAGAAGACCAAGCGCACGGCGAAAGGCTGAGGCATACTGCGGGTATGGCAGCGAAAAGCATCATCAGCCGGCCGGTCTATGGGACTCTGTCTCCGCAGCTCGGCAAGCATCATCTTTTCATAGCGGATGCAGAGGGAGCGCTGGCCATTGCCGATCTGGCCGCCAAGGCACCGGCGGATTTCTTCGGCGGCGCCCACATCATCTTCATTCCCGGCCGCGACGGCAAATATGCCGATGCGCTCGAAGCCCTGAAGCCGGCGCAGTTCTACCTCGGCCATTCCTTCGCCAGTGCCCTGCCGCGGCTGAAGCAGACCCTGGCCAACGCGCATATGGGCCTCAGGCTCTATCTCGCCGGCACCGAAGGGCTGATCGGCCAGGCCATGCAGGCGGCGCTCGAAGCCGGCATCGATCACACCTCGATCCAGACCGAGCATCGCGGCTCGCTGGCGCGCCGCATGCAGTGCGTCCACTGTAAGGGCATCACCGAGAACGTGACGACGCAGCCGGCGACCTGTTCGCATTGCGGCCTGCTGCTTCTGGTGCGCGATCATTATTCGCGGCGCCTTGCCGCCTTCCAGGGCGTCTGTATCAACGCCGAGGACCGCAGCGAAATTCCTCCGATCGAGGAGGTCTTTCGATGAGCACCGGCACAACCAAGCTCGATGTCGTTGTCAGCGATGTCGTTCCGGTCAACGAACTGGTCACGCGCTTTCACTTCCGCAGGCGCGACGGCGAGCTCTTGCCGACCTTTTCCGGCGGCGCCCATGTCGTCGTCGAGATGCGCGATGGCGAGCGCACCAGGCTCAATCCCTATTCGCTGATGGGCTCGCCGCTCGACACCCGCGAATACACCATCTCGGTGCGCCGCGACGATGCCGGCCGCGGCGGCTCGCTGTTCATGCACAGGCAGGTCAGGCCGGGCACGGAGATGGTGGTCAGCTATCCCGTCAACCTGTTCTCGCTCGATCTGCGCGCCAGGAAGCATCTGATGCTGGCCGGCGGCATCGGCATCACCCCGTTCATGGCGCAGACCGCGCAGCTGGCGGCGGAAGGCGGCAATTTCGAATTGCATTACACCTGCCGCACCGCCTCGCTCGGCACCTATGCCGACCTGCTGAGAGAGCGCTACGACCGCCGGGTCAGGCTCTATCACGATGACCGCGACGAGCGCGTCGATCTCGACCGGCTGCTGTCGTCGCAGCCGCTCGGCACGCATCTCTATGTCTGCGGCCCGTCGGGCATGATCGGCTGGGTGCGCGAGCGCGCCGCCGCTCTCGGCTGGCCGGCGGAAACCGTGCATTTCGAGCATTTCGCGGCACCCCAGCCCGGCGCGCCGTTCGACGTGACGCTGGCGCTCAGCGGCAAGACAATCCGTGTCGACGAGCAGCAGAGCCTGCTCGAGGCGATCGAGGCGGCCGGCGTCGATCCGCCCTATCTCTGTCGCGGCGGCGTCTGCGGCCAGTGCGAGACCAACGTCATTTCGCATGACGGCAAATTCATCCACAGCGACCACTGGCTGAGCGAGGAAGACCACCGTTCGGGCTGCAAGATCATGCCCTGCGTCTCGCGCTTCGAGGGCAGGTCGCTGGTGCTGGAAAGATAGGAGGCGAGCTTGGGCATCACCTTTCGCAAGGAAACGTTCCGCGACGACTTCACTTTCAGGAACAGCCCCGAGCACATCAGGCGGTTCCCATTCCCGTTCCACGAAGACAGCTACATGTATGCGGTCAATATCGAGCCGCATGTCGTCGGGCCGAAGGGCAGCGTGCTGGAGAATCTGATCGACGTCGACGAGCACTATGTCGCCGAGATGCAGGACCGCGCTTTGGTGCTGGCGGAAGACCCGCTGCGCTGCCAGTCGCTGCCGCATATGACGCTGGCCGGCTGGGATCTGCTCGAACTTTTGATGGAGCAGCAGGCGCTGGGCTATCCAGAGCATTTCACGCTGATCCGCGACGGCGACCGCTGGCGCTGGGTCAACCGGCCGCTCGGCATCGACGACAGCTTCACCTTCGGGGACGTCTCGACGCTGCCCTATGGGCCGATGGAGTACATCACCCGGCAGAGCCAGGGCGATTTCTGCATCCTCGACCAGCGCGACGGCAATCTGTGGATGGATGCCGGCATGGTCACCACCCAGGCCGACTGGTCGCTCGATTTCGACATCGGCATGAACTTCTTCGAATGGCACGCGCCGGTGCCGCTGGCGCATGAGAAGGGCATATTCGTCCGGGCGCTGAAGTTCCTCACCAACATCCAGCAGGGCAAGCCGGCACGGCGGCTGAACTGGACGATGACCATCAATCCGCGCCTCGACACCAGCCCGGAAAACTACCACAAATGGGGTCCGGACCGCGCCACGGTGACGCCGGAAAACGTCGGCGACAAAGTGCATCTGCGCGTCGAGCTGCAGAGCTTCTGGCGGCTGCCGCGCTCGAACGCGATCGTCTTCCCGATCCGCTGCTACCTGATCAAGATGGACGAGCTGGTGACGCAGCCGAAATGGGCTCGGCGCCTGCACCGCGTCATCCGCGACCTCCCCGACGAACTCGCTAATTACAAAGGCCTGACGCGCTACCGGACGACGCTGGTCGAATGGCTGTCGAGGTTGGATGATGGCAGTGCGACGTCGCCGGGGTTCGGGCCGGATTGAGTTTTTCTTTGCGCGGTGGCGCTACCCCTAAAGCAGCCAATCTCCCCCCTTGAGGGGGAGATGCCCGGCAGGGCAGAGGGGGGCGCCGTGGAGCGCCGGCCTTGCCCAATGTCCACTCCAGCGCCTCCGCGAAGCTCACGACGCGCCGCCCAGCCCAGCCACGATCACGACATGCTGGCAGACATTGTCGATATCGCGAATGACATCGTCGTTCCAGAAGCGCAGGACTGTCCAGCCCAGCGCTTCGAACTTGGCGGTTCTTGCAGCGTCCGATTCCGATGTTTCGGCCTGGCCATGCTGGGAACCATCAAGCTCGACGATCAGCTTTTTGTCCGGGCATGCAAAATCGACGACATGGCCGGCGATAGGCATCTGGCGCCGAAACCCCAGTCCCATCAGCCTGTGTGCCCTGATCTCATTCCAAAGCTTGAGTTCGGCATCGGTCATCACCTTGCGCATCCTGCGCGCATTGCGGCGGTTGTTGGCGGATACTAGATTATGCGTCATCGCGGTTCGCCCCCCTCTGTCCTGCCGGACATCTCCCCCTCTAGGGGGGAGATCGAATGTCACTTCGGCTTTCGCCAACTACCAATGCTGCAAAAGAGTAGCCGTCGCGAAGCCGCCGATCTCGCTCCCAAGGCGACCAAGGGGGAGACCGATCTCCGTTACCCCGCGCTTTGCGGGTAGCAGATGATCGAGAGATAGCGCATCGGCAGGACGCTCAGCACTTCCGGTCCGTGCGGCGCGTCTGCGTCGAAGAACAGGCTGTCGCCGGGTTTCATCGGGTAGAGATTGCTGCCGTGCCGGTAAACCACCTCGCCTTCGAGCATATAGAGGAATTCCATGCCCTCGTGCTGGAAGGTCGGGAACACGTCGGAATCCTCGGTCAGCGTGATCAGATAGGGTTCCACGACGACGCCGCTGGTGTTGGAGCCGATATGGCCGAGCAGATTGTACTGGTGGCCGGCGCGCGTGCCGCGGCGCTCGACGTCGAGGCCTTCGCCGGCCTTGACGAAGACGGCGCTGCGCTCTTCTTCGAAGCGGCGGAAGAAAGCGGTGACAGGGACGCCGAGCGCCCGTGACAGCGCCTGCAAGGTGGTCAGCGACGGCGAGGTGATGCCGTTCTCGATCTTCGACAGCATGCCAAGCGAAATGTCGGTGGCGGCAGCCAGATCGGCGACGGTGATGCCGAGCTTCTTGCGGAAGGCCCGCACCTCGCGGCCGATGGCGACCTCCAGCACTTTTTCGCGGGTGTCGCGAATGGCGTGCGGGTTCTGGGTGAGCGGCGCGCGTATCTTGCGCGGATCGATTGCAGCGACCGACGGCTTGGCTTTGGCGGCGACGACGGCCGCAGCAGGCTTTAGACTGGATGCTTTTTTTGCCATTTTCGCCACCCCGGACCTTGCCGATTCATTTCACTCCCGGTGAACATATTCGGTGCCGATACAGAAGCGCAACTCTTACGGCAAGCCAGCCGTGTCGAATTGCGCAATGTCCGGATTTCGTCCGAGCTACCGCGTCGCCTGGAAATCCAGCTTGGTGAACCGAGGGTTTCGCGACAAGCCCTGTTGACAGCATCGAAGGGGCAATTACTGTCCTGTCAGTGAAATTTGTTTCGTTAGAGAAATGAGATCGGGAGGCCCGCAATGAAAGATCGTGTTGCCGTCATCGGAGCCGGGCCATCCGGCATGGCCCAGCTCAGGGCCTTCAAGTCGGCCGCCGACAAGGGCGCCGATATTCCCGAGATCGTCTGCTTCGAAAAGCAGTCCGACTGGGGCGGCCTGTGGAACTACACCTGGCGCACCGGCCTCGACGAGCACGGCGACCCGGTGCATGGCTCGATGTACCGTTACCTTTGGTCGAACGGCCCGAAGGAATGCCTCGAATTCGCCGACTATACGTTCGAGGAGCATTTTGGCCGGCCGATCGGCTCCTATCCGCCACGCGCCGTCCTGTGGGACTACATCAAGGGCCGCGTCGAAAAATCCGGCGTGCGCCAATGGGTGCGCTTCAACAGCCCGGTGCGCATGGTCACCTTTTCCGACGCGACGAAGAAGTTCACCGTCACCGCGCATGATCGCACCAACGACGTCACCTACTCGGAAGAATTCGACAATGTCGTCGTCGCTTCGGGGCATTTCTCCGTGCCCAACGTTCCCTATTTCGAGGGCTTCTCGACCTTCAATGGTCGCATCCTGCACAGCCACGATTTCCGCGACGCGATGGAATTCAAGGGCAAGGACATTTTGATCATCGGCCGTTCTTATTCGGCCGAGGACATCGGCTCGCAATGCTACAAATACGGCGCCAAATCGATCACCTCGAGCTACCGCTCGAAGCCGATGGGCTTCAAATGGCCGGAGAACTGGAAGGAAGTGCCGCTGCTGCAGAAGGTCGTCGGCAAGACGGCGCATTTCAAGGACGGCAGCACCAGAGACGTCGACGCCATCATCCTGTGCACCGGCTATCTCCACTCCTTCCCGTTCCTGACCGAGGACCTGAAGCTGAAGACCGCCAACCGCATGTGGCCGGACGGGCTCTACGAGGGCGTCGTCTGGGAGAAAAACCCGAAGCTGTCCTATATCGGCATGCAGGACCAGTTCTACACCTTCAACATGTTCGACGCGCAGGCCTGGTTCGCCCGCGACGTCATCATGGGCCGCATCAAGCTGCCCTCGGCCGAAGCGATGGCCGAGCACGGCAAAAAGTGGCGGGCACGCGAGGAAACGCTGGAAGACGCCGAGCAGATGATCTGGTTCCAGGGCGACTACACCAGGGAGTTGATGGAGCAGACCGACTATCCCGGCTTCGATGTCGAGGCTGTCAACCAGACCTTCATGGAATGGGAGCACCACAAGGCGGAAGACATTATGGGCTTCCGCGACAACGCCTATCGCTCGCTGATGACCGGCACGATGGCGCCGCTGCACCATACGCCTTGGCTGCAGGCGATGGACGATTCGATGGAGAGCTATCTCGAGGTAAAGGGCGTCGCGGCGGAGTAGGCAGTCCGAACGACGATTGCCTTGCCTCAGATAACTTCCCGCGCCGGGTTGGCTGCCAGCGCCAGGGAATTTGCGACGTGCTCGAGGTGCTCCTCGTCCAGGATGCTGGTCGCGACGCGGACAGCGTTCGTTTTTCCTGTCGAAAACTTCGCTCCGGCATGGACCGCGATGCCGTGCGCGGCCAGCGTGACCATTGCGTAAGGTTCCGAGGCAACCGGAATGAGGACGCTGAGACCGTATCCGGCGTCGATCGCGACATCGCGTTTCGCCAGTTCGCCGGCGAGCCGTTCGCGGCGGCGGCGATAGACCTCCTTCGCCTGCTCGACCAGGGCGGCCGTGGCCGGGTCCTGCAGCAGCCAGGCGGTGGCCGCCTGCAGGATACGGCTGGTCCATCCCGAGCTGAAGCTGCGGTAGGACTGGATCTGCTCGACGATCGTCGCCGATCCGGACAGGACGGCGAGCCGCAGGTCCGGGCCATGGGTCTTGGAATAGGACAGGATATGGACGACGCGATCGGGAAAACGCCGGCCCAGCGAGATGCGCGGCGCCGAGGCAATATCGCCGACGCCGTCATCTTCGACAATCAGCACGTCGGTGCCGGCGAGCAGGTCGCCGATGACTTCCAGCCGCGCCGACGACATGCAGGCGCCGGTCACCGAATGGACGCGCGGCTGGAACAGGAACGCGACGGGCCGCTGCCGCAGAGCGTCGGCAAGTGCATCCGGCAAGGGGCCTTCACTGTCGCAGTCCACCGGAATGATCGGCACGTCGAGATCCTCGAGGATGTCGAGCAGGCGAAGCGCCGTCGGGTTCTCGATGGCCACCGGCGCTCCCGGCGGGACCAGCGCATGCAGCAAGGTGTAGATGGCGTTGTAACCGCCATTGGTGGCCAGGAACGCGCCGGGATCGTACGGCCATGACGGGCGCACTGCGGCCTCCAGCTCGGGCAGGATGCGCACCCGCTCGTAGCTGTTGAGCTTTTCGGCGCGCGCGCCATGCGCCAGCGCGATGCCGAGCGGCGGCAAGAGCTGCACATCGGGCTCCGCGATCGCCAGGTTCAGAACGTCCGCACCGTAATTGCCGCCGCTCATGTGGCGCTCCGGCCGGGCGGCAAAGCGGTTGCCCATGATCCAGGTGCCGTTGCGCCCACGGCCGCCGATGATCTTGTAGCGCCGCAGCTCGCTCCATGCCTGCGAGACAGTCGCCGGGCTGACGCCGAGCACATAGGCCAGATCGCGCACCGGCGGAAGTTTTGCGCCAACAGGCAGCGCGCCGTTTCTGATTAGCGCACTGGTCTCGCGCGCGATGCCGCGCGTCGTGCGGTCGCCAAGGCGTTCAGCGAACCATCCTGCATCGAAATCCATCGGCACCCGCGACCGTTAAAGCTAATGTTCAATAACATAATAACATTTGATCGGCCAAAAATAAACATTTACCAATCGCCGGTCAAACATAGCTTTGAAGTTCATGCCGATGCCCGTCTCCATCACTATAGCCACCCGCGATTGGGATTATCTCACCCCTTTGGTGCTGGGTGACGTCGCCTCCAGCCGCTTGTCGGTGAAGGTTGACCGCGTCGCCACGCTGATCGCGGATCTCGGCACCGATCCGAAATACGATGCGGCGGAGGTCTCATTCAGCCGTTATGTGTCGGCCATGGCGGCGGGCCGGGATACGGTGGTTGGACTACCGTGCTTCATCATGCGCGGCTTTCGCCACCGCTGCATCATCACGGTCGAGGACAGTCCGCTGGAGCGGCTCTCCGACCTTGCCGGCAAACGCATCGGCGTGACCGGCTGGCGCGATTCCGGCAACACATGGACACGCGCGGCGCTTCGCCGGGAAGGCATCGGCGTCGAGGATGCCTATTGGTTCGCCGGCAGGCTGACATCGGAGCACCCGATCGCCGACCGCCTCGACGGATTCGGCAGGCCGGGGCGCATCGAAGCGGCACCGGGCGAACGCCCGATGATGGAGCTGCTGGCGCAAGGCGAGCTCGACGCCGTTTTCACGCCCTTCATGCCGGACGGCTTTTTCGACCCGGCTTCCGGCTTCCGGCAAGTGCTGCGCGATTTTCGTTCTGCCGAACGCGCCTATTTCGCCGACGTCGGTTATGTCCCGGGCATGCATCTGGTCGCCGTCAAGGCCGCCCTGGCCAGGGAGCATCCCTGGCTGCCTCACGAACTCGCCAGGCTGATCGACGAAAGCCAGCGCGTCTGGACGGCAAAGCGCCGAAAATATGCCGACACCTCGCCCTGGATCCTCGAGGAGCTGCTTCATGCGGGGCGCGACCTGCCTGCCTCCTGGAACGCCAGCGGCCTGCCTGCCAACCGGCGCATGATCGAGGATTTCGTCACCGAGCTCCATGCCCAGGGCATTCTGACGGAACCGATTTCCGCCGAAGCCTTGTTTCCTTTCGAAGCCAGGTCGCGGGCCACCGCAGCCTGACAACGCGCAACGAAGAACACGAAGGAGAATGCCATGAGGACAATCAGCTTCATATTCGCCTCGCTCGTCACCATGCTGGCGCAGGCCAGCTTTGCCCAGGATATCCAGAAGCAATCGGTGAACGAAGACTTGCGCGCCCGGCTGCCGGAAGAGATCCGCACGGCGGGAAAGATCACCGCCGTCAACAACGGCTCGTTCCCGCCCTATGAGATCGTCACCGGCACCGAACTGTCGGGGGCGACCAGGGACATTTCCGACGCCATCGGCCAGCTGCTCGGTGTTGAGGTCGATCACGCCTCGGTCGCCGGCCTGCCGGCTTTGCTGAGCGGCATCAATGCCGGCCGTTATCAGTTCGCGATGGGGCCTGTCGGCGACTATCCCGACCGGCAGAAATCCAACGACTTCGTCGATTGGGTGCGCGAATACGTCGTCTTCGCCGTCGAGAAGGGCAACCCGCAAGGCATCACCTCGCTCGACACCGCGTGCGGCAAGCGCATTGCCGTGATGTCGGGTGGCTCGGCAGAAAAGGTCATCAAGCAGCAGGCGCAGAAATGCACCGAGGGCGGCAAGCCGGCCGTCGAGGTGCAATCCTTCACCGACCAGCCGAGCTCGATACTGGCCGTCCGGTCGAGACGCTCTGACGCATTCTTTTCCTCGCAGGCGCCGCTGACCTTCTTCGTCGAGCAGGCGAAGGGCCAACTGGAACTTTCAGGTGTCGGCCAGGCCAATGGCTTCAAGGACATCTATCAAGGCGCCGTCGTCAAGAAGGGCTCGCCGCTGGGCGGTGTACTGCTCGACGCCTTCAAGATCCTGATGAAGAACGGCACCTACGCCGCGGTCATGAAGAAGTGGGGCCTCGAGAAGAACATGATCGACGCGCCCGGCATCAACCAGGGCCAGTAGAGGCTGCCATGACCGACGCGACCGCTGCCTACGCGGCCGAGGTGCCGCGACGTCCGGACGACGCGCTGCGCGACATCAAACGAGCCCACCGGCCGTTTCCGCTCGTCCGGCTGGCGCTCTGGGCATTCACCGTCGTGGTGGCGGCAGGCTTCGCCTATATCGTTGCGGTCAACCCGAATTTCGGCTGGCCTGTGGTCGCCCAGTATTTCTTCGATCCGACGGTCATGCAGGGGCTTTCCGTAACGCTCGGCCTGACGGTCGTGGCGATGATCCTGGGTATCGTGCTCGGATTGCTGCTCGCCATCGCGCGTATGTCGAAGGACAGGCTGGCTTCCCTTCTCTCCGGCCTGTTCATCTGGTTCTTCCGGGGAACGCCGCTGCTGGTGCAATTGATCCTGTGGTACAACCTTTCGACGTTGTTTCCGCGCATCTCCATCGGCTTCGCCAGCTGGGACACCAACGACCTGATCACGCCTTTGACGGCCGCGGTTCTTGGTCTGGCGCTGAACGAGGCCGCCTACATGGCCGAGATCATCCGTGGCGGGCTGCTGTCGGTGGACAAGGGGCAGGCCGAAACGGCTGAAGCCTTCGGCATGACCCGCGCGCGGGCCTTGCGGCGCATCATCATCCCACAGGCGATGCGGTCGATCGTCCCGCCGACCGGCAATCAGCTGATCAGCATGATCAAGGCGACGTCGCTGGTCAGCGTCATCGCCATGGCCGACCTGCTCTACTCGGTGCAGTCGATCTACAATCGCACCTTCGAAATCATTCCGCTGCTGATGGTTGCAGTGCTCTGGTATCTGCTGATCACCTCGGTTCTCAACGTCGCGCAGGGCGCGATCGAACGCCACTACAGCCGCGGCGACCGCGGCGCCCGCGAGAAGACGGCGACCGCCGCCCTGGAGGCCGCCAATGAGCGCGCATGACACGCCCCTGGTCCGGGCGCGCAACGTTCACAAGGCCTTCGGCCCGCTCGAGGTGCTGAAGGGCATCGATCTGGACGTCGCGCCTGGCGAGGTGGTGGTCATTCTCGGGCCGTCCGGCTCCGGCAAATCAACCTTCCTGCGATGCATCAATCATCTCGAGGCGATCGATCAAGGGTCGATCGAGGTGGACGGCGAGCAGATCGGTTACCGGCTGCACGACGGCCGCCTCGACAAGCTTTCCGACCGCGCGATCGCCGCGCAGCGGCGCAAGATTGGCATGGTGTTCCAGCAGTTCAATCTCTATCCCCACATGACGACCCTGCAGAACGTCATCGAGGCTCCGGTCGGCGTTCACCGGGAGAACCGCAAGGAGGCGATCGGCTACGCCCGCGAACTGCTGACCCGTGTCGGCCTCGCCGAAAAGATCGACGCCTATCCGCGCCAGCTTTCAGGCGGCCAGCAGCAGCGCGTCGCCATCGCCCGCGCGCTCGCCATCCGCCCGAAATTGATGCTCTTCGACGAGCCGACGTCGGCGCTCGATCCGGAGCTGGTCGGCGAGGTGCTCGCCACCATGCGCGATCTCGCCAGGCAGGGCTTGACCATGATCGTGGTCACGCATGAGATCGGCTTCGCGCGCGAAGCGGCGGATCGGGTGGTGTTCATGGACGACGGCAATGTGATCGAGGCCGGGCCTCCGGACGAGGTTCTCGCTAAACCCAGGCACCCGCGCACGCGGGCTTTCTTGAGCCGTTTCATCTAAAGCAAAGCCGGCGCGATTACCTGCTCGGCCGGCAAAGGACCTCCCATGCCAAAGACCTCCAACCAGTTCGCCGATATTTCCGACTTCGCCGACAAGGCCGCCGAGCTTGCGGCGGCTCGCCAGCACCTGCACGCGCATCCCGAGCTTTCCTTCCAGGAGCACGAAACCGCTGCATACGTTGCTGAACGGCTCGAAGGCTGGGGCTACGAGGTGACGCGCAATGTCGGCGGCCTCGGCGTCGTCGGCCGCCTGCGCCAGGGCAGCGGCCGCAGCATCGCCATCCGTGCCGACATGGACGCCTTGCCGATCACCGAAGCGACCAATCTCCCTTATGCCAGCCAGGCCAGCGGCAAGATGCACGCCTGCGGCCATGACGGCCATACCACAATGCTGCTCGGCGCGGCTGAATACTTGGCGCGCACAAGGCACTTCAATGGCACGGTCAACCTCATCTTCCAGCCGGCCGAGGAAGCCGGCAAGGGAAGCGGGGCGCAGGCGATGATCGCCGACGGCCTGTTCGAACGCTTTCCCTGCGATGCGATATTCGGGCTGCACAACCATCCGGGCGCGCCGGCGGGTTCATTCTTGATGCGCGCCGGGCCGCTGATGGCGGCGAGCGATACCGTCACCATCAGGATCGCCGGGCGTGGCGGCCACGCCTCGCGCCCGCACCTGACGGTCGACCCGATCGTCGCCGCCGCCAACATCGTCATGACCCTGCAGACGGTTGTGTCGCGCAACGTCAACCCGATCGAGACGGCTGTCGTTACCGTCGGCACCATTCACGGCGGCACGGCCTCCAACGTCATCCCGGAACACGCCGAGATCACGCTGAGCGTCCGCTCCTTCTCGGCCGAGATCCGCGACACGCTCGAGCAGCGTATTCGCAACATCGCAGAACTTGTGGCGCAGGCGCATGGCGCAATAGTCGAGATCGATTACGAGCGCGGCTACCCGGTGGTGATCAATTCCGAGGGCGAGACGTCCTTTGCGACAGACGTCGCTGTCGAACTCGTCGGCAAGGATAAGGTGTCCGTCTGCCCGTTGATCCCCGGCAGCGAAGATTTTTCTTATTTCCTCGAACACAAACCCGGTTGCTTCCTGCGCCTCGGCAACGGCGAGGATTCAGCCATCCTTCACAGCTCGAAATATGATTTCAACGACGGCAATTTGACCGTCGGCGCCGCGCTCTGGGCTCGTTTGACCGAAAGATTCCTGGCCGCTTGATTCATAACTGCGGCTTGGATTGTCGATCGGCCGGTCGAGCAGAATTGGGGCGACCGGCCGCGCGACGATGCACAACGAATTCTCACGCATTCCCGCTCTTCGAATGCGATAAGAGCTTCGCTTTCAGACGAACAAAAAGTCACTCGTCGTCAGCGGGTTCGTAAAGTTTGCGAGAGTAACTTGATCGACTCCCGCGGTAATGATGGTGTCGGTTCCACTTTGCGCAATTGTGAGATCATCGAACGATTGCACGCCCTCCACGCCACTAAACACAATGGTGTCGCCTTGGGTCTGGCTGAAGTCGTAGATGGTGTTTTGGGTTCCGACCGTCATTGAACCATCGTCCTTGAATATGAACTGGTCTCTGCCGCCCTGAGCCAGTTCGCTCAGTTGTCCGTCACCCCACATGTCGTTGATGACCGTGCAGCCGGGTGCCGCGCTCCCGGCGTACAGGGTATCGTTTCCACCCTTGGCCGAACCGGACATTTGCAGGGCGTCGCCGCACAGGAAGTTGCGGACCTGGCCGGTTTCGTTGTTGTCGCCCCCGGTAAGAATGTCGTTGCCGCCCTGGCCGGAACCGGACATGGCGAGGGCATCGCCGTACAACTCGCTTAGAACATCCGGACCGGAGCTCCTGTCGCCGCCGGTCAGGGAATCATTGCCGCCCACAGCGCTGCCGAGCATCGTGCCCGCATCGCCATACCCTAAGTTATGAGTGCCTTGCAGCACGGCCGTGTCGTCGCCGCCGCGAGCGTGGTCGGACATGTTGGCGCCCGCGTCACCGTAGAAACTTGTCTGGGACCCACCAGCGCTCGTGAAGTTGTCGTTGCCGCCTTTGGCAAAACCGGAAAGATCCCCGCCCGCGTCGCCAAAGAGGGTTTTGTTCGGGATCGCCCCACCCAGATCCGTGTAATGGTCGTCGCCGCCCTGAGCATGGTCCGACATGTCACCGCCGGCATCGCCGAAGAAAGTGCTGGTGGAAAAGAAGGCGCCCGTGAACGTGTCGTCGCCGCCCTGAGCATGGTCCGACATATCGCCGCCGGCATCGCCGTAGAAAGTGTTGAGCGAGTCGGTCCGGCTCGTATAGCTGTCGTCGCCGCCCTGGGCATTGCCGGACATGTTGCTGCCGGAGTCACCGAAGAAGGTGTTCGTGGCCTGCCTGGAGCCTTGGAAGGTGTCGTTGCCGCCCTTGCTGTGATCTGACATTTCGCCGCCCGCGTCACCGTAGAAGGTGTGGGTAGCTCCTTGTACAGTGCTGGTCAGGAAAGTGTCATCCCCGCCCCGGGCATAGCCGAACATCTTGCCGCCGGCGTCACCATAGAAGGTATCGACTACCTGCCTTGCCACTCCACTGTTGAAGATATCGTTGCCGCCCCTGCTATGGTCCGACATATCGTCGCCCGCGTCACCAAAGGCAGTGGTGGTGGAGGATGACAGCCCCGTGGTGAAGGTATCGTCACCGCCCCGAGCAAAATTGAACAAGCTCCGAGCCGCGTCGCCGTAGAAGGTGTAGGTCGACGGTGCGGTTTCCGTAAAGGTGTCGTTGCCGCCTCTTGAGAAATCGAGCAGGCTGCCGCCAGCATCGCCTGTCAAGATATTCGTATTCGGATCACCTGTGAGGGCGTCATCGATACCCCACTGATGATCTGCTAGATCACCGGTAGTAAAGGGAACGCGTTTAGACATAATCCGCTCTCCTGTTTAGCCTACCCGTCCCATGACAGCCGTACGATGTGAGGCAAAGCCGAGCAATAATCCCGAATGGCTATGTCTTTAGGCGTAGGGATCGGTGCCTCGTTACTGGCGCGCTTGGCGGCAGCTTACTGAGGCCGTCCTGTTCCGGACTATCCCAGCCTTGCCCGAGCCTTCGCCGTCCAGGCGTTGAACAGCCGGTCTGCGACGATGCCGATGAAGGCGATGGCCAGGCCGGCGACGATGCCGCGGCCGGAATCGGCCTTGGACAGGGCGATGAACACCTCCTGGCCGAGATCGCGGGTGCCGACCATGGCGCAGATGATGATCATCGCCAGCGCCATCAGGATCGTCTGGTTGACGCCGAGCATGATCTCGGGCAGCGCCAGCGGCAGCTGCACGCGAAAGAAAGTTTGACGCGGGGTGCAGCCCGAGACCTTCGCCGCCTCGATCAGCGCCGGCGGCACCTGCCGGATGCCGTGATTGGTGTAGCGGATCGCCGGCACCACGGCGAAGGCGACGGTGGCGATCATCGCGGTGACGTCGCCGACCCTGAACAGCATCACCACTGGAATGATGAAGCAGAACGACGGCAGCACCTGCAGCGTGTCGATGACCGGCGTGACGATCTTTTCGAAGCGGTCGCTGCGCGATGCCATCAGTCCGATCGGAATACCGATCAGGCAGGCGATAAAGGCCGAGATGCCGCACAAATAGACCGTCGCCATGGTCTTTTCCCAAAGGCCGGTGACGGCGCAGAACGCTGTCAATGCCGCGACCAGGGCGGCGAGGCGCAAGCCGCCGAGCTGGTAGCCGGCAAGGCCGAGGAGACACACCGCGCCGAGCCAGGGGAAACCCTCGCAGAAGGCGCGCACCGGGTTCAGCACATTGAGGATAAGCGCGACGCGGAATGCTTCGATCGTGTCGAAGAAGTTGATGGTGATCCAGTTCACCGCCGCCTTCCACAAAGGCGCGGTGGTGAAGGTGATCGCTTTCGGCACCGCGGCGAAGGCCGGCACGAACAGGCCGAGCAGCGTGCTGACGGCGAGGATGGCAACGGCCAGCGTCAGATTGGGATAGCGCCGCCAGAAACTGGTGCCGGGCTGATGGCGGACATTGCCCTTGGCGTGATTGCGGGCGATCGCCTGGCTCAGCCGGTCGAGGGCAATTGCCAGTGCGACGATGGCGAGGCCAGCCTCCATGGCCTCGCCGACCTTGAGCGCGCGCAACGCCAAAAGCACGTCATAGCCGAGCCCACCGGCGCCGATCATCGAGGCGATGATCACCATATTGAGCGCCAGCATGATGACCTGGTTGACGCCGACCATCAATGTCGGCCGCGCCGACGGCAACAGCACCCGCCACAGCTTCTGCCGAGCCGTGCAGCCGGCCATCTCGCTGAAATCGTCGATCTCCGACGGCACCCGCGACAGGCCGAGCATCGTCGCCCGCACCATTGGCGGCGTCGCGAAAATTGCCGTCGCGATCATTGCCGAGACTGGGCTGTTGCCGAACAGAAGCAGCATCGGGATCAGATAGGCGAAGGTCGGGATCGTCTGCATCAGATCGAGGGCAGGGGAGATCAACAGCCTCTCGGCCCAAGGCTTGCGCCATGCCCAGATGCCGGCGAACAGCCCGGTGACAATGCAAAACGGCACGGCGATCGAGATCAGGCCCAGCGTCAGCATGGCGCTGGTCCACTGCCCGAACAGCGCGATGTAGAGAAAACAGCCGCCGACCAGCGCACCCAGCTTCCAGCCGCCGGCGGCGCGCCCGGCAAGGTAGGCGGAAGCGCAGACGCCGACCCAGGACAGGCGCGGCAAGACGATCATATCCGCGCCATGGCCGATCTTGAAATTCTTGGCCAGAAGACCGAGCGCGAAATCGAGCGGCACGCCGAGCACCGCGGTGATCGAGCGGGTCAGCCAGGAGAAGTTCGACTTCAACCAGTTCATCAGCGCACTGACCCAGTCGGCGACAGGAACGGTCGCGCCGGCCGGGTAATTGACCGCCCAGGGCAGGCTTTCCTGCAGCCGGAAGACAATAAGCACGGCGGCGAGCGCACAGGCCCAGATCGCCAGCCAGGTTTGAACCGGCCGGGGCCTCGCTGCGCTGGCGCTTGCCGCGACCGTCATGCGCCGGCCCCACGACGTTCTATGCCGGCCAGAAGATCGATCACCGCCTGCGGCGTGACTTCGCCGATAGGCTTGCCCGTGCCGTTGACCACCGCGAACGGTTTGCCGGCGGAGACGATATCAGCCGAGAAACTGGCGATCTTGGCATCCGGCGCGACCGTGCCGCCGTACTCGGCGCCGTCGCAGGCGCGCATCAGGCTGCGCGCCGAGATCACCTTGGCGCGGTCGACGTCGCGGGTGAATTCGGCGACATAGTCGGTCGCCGGGTTGACCACCAGCTCTTCCGGCGTGCCGATCTGGATGACCTCGCCGTCCTTCATGATGGCGATACGATCGGCTAGCCGGATGGCCTCGTCGAAATCATGGGTGATGAAGACGATGGTCTTGTGCAGCATGGTCTGCAGCCGCATCAGCTCGTCCTGCATCTCACGGCGGATCAGCGGATCGAGGGCCGAGAACGGCTCGTCGAGGAACCAGATTTCCGGCTTCGTGGCGAGGCTGCGGGCGATGCCGACACGCTGCTGCTGTCCGCCAGAAAGCTCGCGCGGATAGAAATGCTCACGGCCGCGCAAGCCGACCAGCTCGATCACTTCGCGCGCGCGAGCCTCGCGCGTCGGCCGGTCCTGCCCCTGTATGCCGAGTGGGAAGGCAATGTTCTCCAGTACGTTGAGATGCGGCAGCAAGGCAAAATTCTGGAACACCATGCCCATGCGGTGGCGTCGCAGCTCGATCAGCGCGGCATCGGAAATCTTGAGCAGATCCTTGCCCTCGAATTCGACCTTGCCGTGGGTCGGCTCGATCAGCCGCGACATGCAGCGCACCAGCGTCGACTTGCCGGACCCCGAAAGTCCCATGATGATGAAGATCTCGCCCTGGCGGATTTCGAGATCGACGGCGCGCACCGCGCCAACCAGTCCGGCCGCGGCGATGTCCGCCAGGCTGGCCTTGCCGTCGCGCCGGCGGATGAAATTGGCCGCGTCCGCCCCGAACAGCTTCCAGACATTGCGACAGGCAAGCTTTATCGGGCGGGCATCGTTGCCCGCTTTCGCCGCCTGTTCAATCGTATCGGTCATGCAATCGTCCTTCTGGAACACGAGATCGAGACCCGGCCACGAATGGCCGGGTCGTCGGATTTCCAGTCAGACGGTCACTCGGCCCAGGCTTTCCAGTCGGCTTCGTGGGCGGCGATCCAGGCGGCGGCGACGTCTTCCGGCGTCTTGCCTTCGAGATCGATCTGGCCGCTCATCTTGTTGAGCTCGTCGGTATCGACCGTGTAGTTTTTCGCGACCTTGTAGGCGACCGGCCATTTGTCCTTCATGCCGGCCCAGGAATATTTCCAGATCTCGCCATGCGGCTTGCCGCAGTCATATTTCGCGTCGGGGTTCACACCCCATTTCGGGTCGGTGTAGCACTCTGTCGTATAGTCGGGGAATTCGACCCATTCGCCCTTGTATTTGGCCGGCGCCCAATGCGGCGAATAGATCCACAGCATGATCGGCGCCTTGCGCTGATAGGCCGAGTCCAGTTCGGCGAACATCGCCGCATCGGTGCCGGCATGGATGACGGTGAAGGGCAGTTTCAGCGCCTCGACGCGTTCGTCGTCAAAACCTTCCCATGTCACCGGGCCGCCGAGATAGCGCCCCTTCGGTGTGGTTTCGGCCGTCGAAAAGGCCTCGGCGCATTTCGGGTCTTTCAGCGCTTCCCAGTTCGGCAGGCCGGGGCATTTCTCTTTCATGTATTCGGGAAACCACCATTCTTCCTTGGCCTTGGGCCCGAGCTTGCCGAGGCGTTCGGTCTGGCCCGTCGCGTCCGAGGCCTTCATCGCCTCGCCGGCCGTCGTGTCCCAGAATTCCAGGCCGACATCGATGTCGCCATTGGTCAGGCCGGTGGTCAGGCTGGAGAGATAGTCGGCGGTCGGATACTCGACGGTATAGCCGAGCTTTTCGAGGATGCCGCCAAGGATCTTGGCGTTCAGATTGACGCTGGTCCAATCGAACAGTGCGATCTTGATCGGGTCGTTGGATTCCGGCGCTGCCGCATAGGCCGAAGATGTCAGTGCGGCTGCGGCAAGTGTTAAGGCTCCCATTGAGAAATTCGAAATCATGCTCCGAAGTGACATGCTTGTTCTCCTGTCAAGCTCTGGTGGAAGTTATCGTAGTTCCCTTCTTGCGTCTTTTTTTGATTGTGTTGGAAAAGCTGGTCGTTGCGCAAGGCCGTAGGCGCCACAATGCTGCCGAAGCGGATGCCGGCGCAAAACGGGGTGGTGCCCAAATTGGTGAAGATGTGGCGGGACAGGCCGCGTCATGATTGCCGAAGGATTGCTGCCGAAGCAGTCATCCACGGATCGATCGCCGGTCTTGAGGGGCAAACCATCAAAGTCCCATGATCTCGGCTGTTGGCTCGGCAACTCGACCAGAGCCACTTTCATGAGATGAAATTATATATACCAACGTTCACGTCGCGCAACGATTAACGCCGGTGCCGATTTTCACGGCCGTCTTTTTGCATGGACCCGTGGATCGGTTCGAAAAAAGCCAAGGTTGCCAGTCATCGGGTTATCAGCCGCGACGACACAATGCGGCAGACCAAAGCGCCTTACTTCAGCCGATGGGAAACACCTGAGATGACGGTATCGCCGTCCGCTTCTGACCGAGGCTTCCATGACCTCTTCCTTGAACAGACTGCGTATTGCCGTGCTCTTTGGCGGACGTTCCGCCGAGCATGACGTTTCGGTGCTTTCAGCAACCAATGTCATGCGGGCGCTGCTGCCCGCCAAATTCGATGCCGTCCCCATCTTCGTCACGCGCGAAGGACAGTGGCTGCTGAGCAGCTTCCAGGATGGTACGCTCGCAAAACCTGCGGGCGGCATGGAAGTTTGCCTGGTTCCGGGTGGCCGCGGACGGATGATGGCGATCCCGGCCGACGGCACGCCCTATGATCTGCAGAAGATCGACATCCTGTTTCCCGTCCTGCACGGCCTCCACGGCGAAGACGGCTCGGTGCAGGGGGTGGCCGAGGTGGCTCGAGTGCCGCTCGCCGGCTGCGGCATCCTTGGTTCGGCAACCGCGCTGGACAAGGACGTCGCCAAGCGGCTCCTGAAAGCGGCGGGGCTGCCAATCGCGCGCTCAGTGACGATTCATGAAGGAACGGCGCCTGCCCTCGCCACACTGGAAAGCGAACTCGGCCTGCCGCTCTTCATCAAACCGGCGCGTCAGGGATCGTCTGTCGGCGTCAGAAAAGTCCATGCCAGCCAGGAATTCGATGGAGCGCTTGCTGAAGCCTTCCGGCACGATTGCAAGCTGTTGGCCGAGGAATTCATTCGTGGGCGCGAGATCGAATATAGCGTGCTGGAGGACCCGGCAGGTGACCTGTTCGTCTCGCGGCCCGGCGAGATCGTGCCGGCGGAAAGCCACGGTTTCTACAGCTATGATGCCAAATACATCGACGAGAACGGCGCGGCGCTGAAAGTGCCGGCCGATCTGCCGCCGGAGGTCGAGGCAGGCATGGGGGACGTGGCCGCAAGGGCTTTCAGAGCCGTCGGCTGTGACGGGATGGCCCGCATCGACTTCTTCCTGACGCCGGACATGCAATTCCTGGTCAATGAAATCAACACCATCCCCGGCTTCACCGATATCAGCATGTATTCCAAGGCAATGGCGGCAAGCGGCGTCAGCTATTGCGAAATCATCGACCGGCTCGTGGAACATGGATTGGCACGGGCCGGCCGAGCAGCCTGAACGCAGCGAAGCGGCTTTCATATCCGGTCGATGGTACGTTGGCCCGCGCTGCTCACGACATGATCAGGCCGCCATCGACATTGATGGTCTGGCCGGTGATGTAGGCCGCATCGTCGCTGGCGAGAAAGCTGACCAGGCCGGAGACATCCTCGCCGCTGCCGGCGCGGCCCATCGGGATATTCTTCACCCATTCGGCCATCAGCTCGCCGGGCTTGTAATCGCCCATCAACTTGCCCCACGCGGCATCGTTATAGGCCCACATGTCGGTGTCGATGATGCCGGGGCAGATCGCGTTGACGGTGATCTTCTCCTTGGCCACTTCCTTGGCCAGGCTCTGGGTGATGCCGACGACGCCGAATTTCGAGGCCGCATAATGCGGCGTGTAGATAAAACCCTGCCGCGCCTGGCCGGATGCGGTGTTGATCAGCCGGCCGCCGTCGCCATGCTTGCGGATACGCGCGATCGCCTCCTGGCAGCACAGGAACACCCCCTTGGTGTTGACCGCCATCACCTTGTCCCATTCGGCCTCGGTCATCGCCTCGATCCTGGCGATGGTGATGACACCGGCATTCTGTACGGAGATATCGACGCGGCCGAACTCCTGCTCGGCCAGGTCATAGAGGGCGACGACCTCGTCCTTCTTCGTCACGTCCATGCGCAGCGATGCGACCCTGGCGCCCGCAGCCTTCAGGTCGGCGGCAACCTCGTCGACGCGCGCGTCGATGGCGCTGACGACGATCGCAGCACCTTCCGCGGCGAAGCGCCTGGCCATTGCCGCGCCGATGCCGCCGCTGGCGCCGGTGATCACCGCCGTTTTTCCCTGGAATCGCTTCTGCATCTTTTCTCCTACCAGCAGACGAAGCCGCCATCGACGATCAGGTCGATGCCGGTGACGAAACTCGCGGCGCGGCTGGCCAGGAACACGGTCGGGCCGACCATCTCTTCCGGCGCCGCCATGCGGCCCATCGGCGTGTCGCGCTCGAAGATCCTGACCTGGTCGGCGACCTCCGGCCGCTTGTTCATCGGCGTCAGCGTGTAGCCGGGGCTGACGACATTGACGCGCAGGCCGCGATCCGCCCATTCCATGGCGAGGCTCTTCGACATGTGGATCACTGCGGCCTTCGACGAATTGTAATGCGCCTGGGTCAGGCCGCGATTGACGATCGAGCCCGACATCGACGCGATGTTGATGATCGAGCCCTTGCGCCGCGTCAGCATGGCGCGCGCCTCGGCCTGGCAGGACAGGAACACGCCGCTGACATTGACGTCGTAGAGCTTCTGCCATTTCTCCAGCGACAGCGTCTCTGCCGGCTCAGCTCCGGCGACGCCGGCATTGTTGACGGCGACCGTCAGCGCGCCGAGTTCCTTCTCCGTACGCTCGATCGCGGCCGCGAGATCGGCCTCTGAAGTCACCGTGCCGTTCAGCACCAGCGCCTTGCGGCCAAGTGCCGTGATCCGGTGCGCGGTCTCCTCCAGGCCGCCTTTGGAGGCGTGGCCGAAGCAGGCTATGTCGGCGCCGGCCTCGGCCAGGCCAATGGCGATCGCTTGCCCGATGCCGCTGCCGGCGCCTGTCACAAGTGCCACGTCACCATGAAGTTCGAATAGTTTCATCGTCGGTTCCTCTGCTCCAACCGCCGTCCTCCGGAAATAAAGGGGCGCCAACTCTGTTGCTGGCGCCCCGCGCGGTCTGGTGCTTGGGAGGATACCACCTGCTGCGCTTTGTTTCGATCCTAGCTCGTGGCGAGTTCCATCACGGCGATATTGCTTGCTTCGTTGCGGTCGAGAATGCCGCGTTGCCGGCCGCGGCTCAGCACCAGCACGCGATGCGACAGGCCGAGCACTTCTTCGAGGTCGGAGCTCACCACCACCACCGCCATGCCGGAACGGGCAAGGTCGGCGATGACATCATAGATCGCGGCGCGTGCACCGACGTCGATGCCGCGCGTCGGCTCATCCAGGATAAACACCTTGGGCGGGCGCGACACCCATTTGGCGATGATCACCTTCTGCTGGTTGCCGCCTGAAAGCTTGCTGACCGCCTGGTTCGGCCGGCCCTTGACGCCGAGCCGGCGAATGCCGGCCTCGGCGAATTTCTGCACCGCCTTCGGGAAGACCCAGCCATTCGGCGCGACATGGTCGAAATTGCCGATCGCCAGGTTCTCGCCGATCGTCTGGTCGAGCACCACGCCTTGTGCCTTGCGGTCTTCCGGCACCAGAACGACGCCGGCCTTGATCGCCGCCGCCGGGCCATTGAGATGCACCGGCTTGCCGGCGACGCGCACCGAGCCGGATGAGATCGGATCGGCACCGGCGATCGCCCGCACCAGCTCCGTGCGGCCGGCGCCGATCAGCCCGGCAATGCCGAGGATTTCGCCGGCCCGCACCGAAAAGCTGACATTTTGAAAGCTGCGTTCCGGCGAGGACAGGTTCTCGACCTCGAGCAGCGTGTCGTTGCCCGGCGCCGATACCGTAGGGAACATCCGCTCGACACTGCGGCCGACCATTTGCTCGACGACGGTGCGCACCGGAATGTCGGCGCGCTCGTGCCGGGCGACGATGCGCCCGTCGCGCATCACCACCACGCGGTCGGCGATTTGGGCGATCTCGTCCAGCCGGTGGCTGATATAGATGAAGGACATGCCTTCCACCTTGAGCTTGCGGATCTGCTGGAACAGGAGCTCCGTTTCCTCGCCGCCAAGGGCTGCCGTCGGTTCGTCGAAGATCAGCAGCTCGGCATTGAGCGTCAGCGCCTTGGCGATCTCGACCTGCTGCTGGGCGGCGATACGCAGCGTGCGCACCTTGCGCTCAGGCGAGACATCGAGGCCGAGACGCTTCAACTGGGCCGATGCCCGTGCATTCATTGCCGCGCGATCGATGCGGCCGCCACGCATCGGCAGGCGCCCGACATAGACGTTTTCGGCGACCGACAGATCGGGCAAGAGCTTCAGCTCCTGGTGGATCATGCCGATGCCGGCGTCGATCGCCGCGGCAGGATTGGCGGGGGAATAAGCGTTCCCCCGCCAGGTGATGGTGCCGGCATCGGGTTTCGTCGACCCGGCGATGATGTTCGAGACGGTCGACTTGCCGGCGCCGTTTTCGCCAAGCAGCGCCACGACCTCGCCCGGCCGCACCTCGAAGCTCGCATCGGCCAGGACCTGCACCGGCCCGTAGCTCTTGCAGAGGCCGCTGACGACGAGCCCGTTATGGGGGCTGTGCGTGTGGCGAGGATCGGTGGACATCGTTGCGCTCGTCGACTGCCGGACTGGTCTCAATCAGGGATGCTTGGCGATGAACTGCTCGACATTGTCCTTGGTGGTCAGCGTCGCATCCTGCAGCTGTTCTGCGGGAATGGTCTCGCCGGCCACCAGCTTGATTGCCGCATCGACGGCAAGCCGGCCCATGCCCTGGGTCTGCTGCGTCGCCGTCACGTCGAAGACGCCGTCCTTCAGCGCCTTGAGCGCCGCCACGTCGCCGTCGAAGCCGGCAACCCAGACCTTGTGGCCGGGATTGGCGACCTTGACCGCCTGCGCCGCACCGAGCGCCAGCGCATCGGCCTGGCCGATGACGATCGACACGTCGGGATGCGACTGCAACAGATCCTGCGTCAGCTTGAAGCCTTCGTCCTGGTGCCAGCCTTCGCTCCACAATTCGCCGACGACCTTGATGTCGGGATAGCCCTTCAGCGCTTCGCCGCAGCCCTTCGAGCGATCGACCTCGGGCGTCGTACCCTTCTGGCCGTGGATGATGATCAGCTCGCCCTTGCCGCCGGCCTGCTTGGCGATGTAGTCGCAAACCGCTTTCGCCGATGCCACGCTGTTGGTGGCGATGAAGGTGTCGCCGGGCGCGCCGTCGGCGTTGCGGTCGACATTGATGACTGGGATGCTGGCAGCCTTGGCCGTCTTGGTCGGCACGGTGGCGGCGGTGGCGCCGGCCGGAATGTAGATCAGCGCGTCGATATTCTGCGTGATCAGATCCTGCACCTGGCTGACCTGGGTCGCCGAATCGCCCTTGGCGTCGACGGTGACGACCTCGATGCCCTTTTCCTTGCCGTAGGCTTCGACGGACTGCTTGATCTGGTTGAAGAAGTCGGCCTGCAGATTGGCGACGGCGAGGCCGAGCTTCTTGGCTTCCTTGGCCGAGGCCATGTCGGACAGGCTAAGCAGCGGGATGATGGCCGCGGCGGCAAGCAGCAATGAACGTTTGGTCAGCATGTTTATTCCTCCGTTGATGTTCAATCTGTCCTGCCCGCGCATCGCGGCGCCCCTTGGCCGAACAACTCCCAGTTTCGGATCACCGATCCGTTTTCGCCCGAATATCGGGGCGAATCTCATTGAGCCCAATTCTTCATTGTGCCCCATTCTTCATTGTGCTCGGCGCCGCCAGGTGTCGGTGGCCACCGCCAGCGCGATCACCACGCCGATAACCACTTGCTGGATGAAGGGCGAGACGCCGAGCAGGTTCAGCCCGTTACGCAGCACGCCGATGATGAGGACGCCGATGGCTGTGCCGCCGATCGAACCGACGCCGCCCGACAGGCTGGCGCCGCCGATTACCACCGCGGCGATGGTGTCGAGTTCGTAGCCGAGGCCGGAGCTCGGCTGGACGGAATCGAGCCGCGCGGCAAGCACGATGCCTGCGAGACCGGCCAGCACGGCGCAGATCGCATAGACCCAGTTTGTCAGTGACTTGACCGGTATGCCGGACAGCCGAGCGACTTCGGCACTGCCGCCGATTGCGTACAGGCTACGGCCGGTGGTCCGGTAGTTCAGGAAGATCGCGAAAATGACGGCAAGCACGATCATCAGCCCGACGGTGACCGACAGGAAGCCGAAATGGCGGATGATCGACAGGCTGGTGAACCAGTCGGGAAAGCCGACGATCTGCGAGCCGTCGGTGATCATGTTGGCGAGGCCGCGCGCCACCGACATCATCGCCAGCGTGGCGATGAAGGGCGGCAGCTTGGTGACCGTCACCAGCAGGCCCGAAACCAGCCCGCAAAGGCCGGCGACGACGAGGGCTGCGGCGATGCCGGCCGGCAGGCCGAGATTGAGATAGTCCGGATGGGCGACGAAGCCCATCACCATGGAAGCCAGCGCCAGCACCGAGCCGACGGACAGGTCGATGCCGCCGATCAGGATGACCAGCGTCATACCGATCGCCATGATGCCGAGCACGGTGACCTGGTCGAGCACATTGAGAATGTTGCGGACAGTCAGGAAGGTGTCGGTGGTCAGCGAGAGCGCCAGGCACAGCAGAACCAGCCCGATCAGCGGACCCATGGTTCCGGCAAAGACAGCCGAAAACTTTGCGCCCGCCGTAGCCTGCGCACCAGAGCCTGCTTTCAACTCGCTTGCGTCGTTGCTCACAGCCACTTTGTCTCCTCCACAGCAATCCGGCGCTGCATCACCGGGCCACGTTGTTCACCCAGGCCCCTCCCTGTGAACAATTTATCTTTAGTATGCAATTTTGTTCAGCTAAACTGTTCGTCGGAAAATTGTCAAGGCCTGCCGCTTCATTCGACGACGGGTTTGCGCTGTCCGCCGGTTTGCCTTACGCAAGGTCTCCGAAATCTTGGGCATTTCGAAGTCGCCGGATTGGAATATCATGAGCAGAGCCGGCGGCTGCGGCAAGGCAAACAGATGACGATCGTAGAGAACGAAAGAGCCTCGCGCTTCCCAGACGCCGAACTCAAGGCCCGCGCCGCCTGGCATTATTATGTCGAGGGCCTTACACAGGAGCGGATTTCCGAAATTCTCGGCGTCGGCCGCATCAAGGTGCATCGCATTCTCTCCGCCGCCCGCGAAGAGGGTGTCGTTCAGTTTCGCATCCGCGACAGCGTCGTCGAATGCGTGGTTTTGGAGGAAAGCCTCAAGCAGCGGTTCGGCCTCAGCCAGGCCGTGGTCGTGCCGTCCGCGGCCGACCGAAGCAACGCGCCGCTGATGATCGGCCACGCCGCCGCCGCCTATCTGGCCGACCATGTGAATGCCGGCGATGTCATCGCACTCGGCTGGGGGCGGACACTGAAATTCGCCATCAATGAATTGCCGCGGCGGCCCATCGCCAGGACGACGGTGGTTTCGATGCTTGGCGGCCTTACCCATGCACAGCCGCTCAACCCGACAGAAAGCGCCTGGGATTTCGCCGAAAAGATCGGTGCGGAGTGCTTCCTGCTGCCGGTGCCGGTCTACGCCGACAGGCCGGAGCAGCGCGACGCTTTCATGAGCCAGCGCAGCGTTCAGGATGTCGTTTTCCGTGCACGCCGGGCAAACATCGCCGTGCTCAGCGTCGGCTCGTTTTCCAATGACAGCCCGATCGCCAATTACGGCTTCATCAAGCCAAGCGAACTCGAGGAACTGCAGGCGGCCGGTGCCGTCGGCGATATTCTGTGTCATTTCATCGACGCCGAGGGCCGGCCGGTCGACCACGAGGTCAACCGCCGCGTCTGCGCCTATCCGCTGCAGGATCTGTCGGATATCCCGAGCATCATCCTGGTGTCGGGAGGCAGCGAGAAGGTTGCGGTGATGCGGGCGGCGCTCGCCAACACCAAGGTATCGGTTCTGATCACCGACGAAGACGCGGCCAAGGGCCTGCTAGGCCGCTAGATTTCGCTGAGAGCGCCGAGGCGGGTGTGGATGTCGCGCGTCGCCTGATAAAGGTCGCGGTAGATTGCCTTGCGGTCGCGATAGCCGGCGACAAGTCCGTCGACCGGATCGACATGCCTGGTGGGAGCGGCAGCCATTACTTCTGCGGCGGCTTCCGGCGAGGCAAACCAGCCGATAGCCGAGGCCGCCAGCATGGCAGCGCCGAGCGCGGCGGCTTCGTTGACCGGCGAAACCGAGAGCGGCCGCTCGAGCACGCTTGCCATAATCTGCATGAGCAGCGCGCAATTGGTGCCACCGCCGGCGGCAATCATCGCCGTCGGTCTGCTGCCGGCCTGGGCTTCCATGGCCTCGGTGGCGACGGCCTGCTCGAAGGCGATGCCTTCCAGGACAGCGCGGAAGAGATGCTCCGGCCGGTGATCGAGCGACAGGCCGACAATGGCGCCGCGCGCCGCACCATCCCAATACGGACTCATGACGCCGGCCCAATAGGGCATGATGAGCAGACCCTCGCTGCCTGCGGCAACGTCCAGCGCCGCTTTCTCCAGCGCTGCCGCTGACGGCGAACCTGTCGTGCGAACGATCCAGTCGACCAGTTGCATGCCCGAGCGCAGCACGGTCTCAAGCATGAAACCGGAGCCGGTCGGCGAGACCAGCGTGCGAAAGGCGTCCGAGGTTTTCACCTTGCCGCAATAGCAGCCGCTGACCACGCCGGAGCCGAGCGAGAGGTAGCTCTTGCCCTCGCCGTAGACGCCCATGCCGAGACCCATAGCTTGCCCGTCACCGGCTCCTGCCACAACCGGCGTGCCAGCCTTCAGGCCGATCAGTTGCGCCGCGGTTGTGGAAAGCCCGCCGCAAATTGCGCCCGGCGCGACCAACTCGGGCAATTGCTCCATCTGCAGTCCGGCGGCCGCAACGAGGCGGGGATGCCAGGTACCTTTCTCGACGTCGAGCAGCCCGAGCGGATCCGCACTTGCGGTGCTGGTGACCAATCGCCCGGTCAGCCGCTGAACGAAGAAGCCGTGCACGTCGACCAGCGCCGCTGCCTGGCGAAGCACTTGCGGCTGGTGCTCGGCAAGCCAGGCAATGGCGTAGAGTGCCGGCGTCGGGTCCGGCGGCTTGCCGCTCCAGTCGCGGATCGCCTCGCGGCCGAGTTCGGCCGAAAGCCTGATAACCTGCGGCCGGGCGCGTTCGTCCAGCCACAGAATCGCCGGGATGAGCGGCTTGCCGGCGCTGTCCACCAGCGTGAAGGTCTCGCGTTGGTGAGCGATGCAGATCGCCGCCACCCGCGCCGCGCCGACCGCCTCGGTGACCTGCTTCAATGCCCCAAGCAGCGCCGTCCACCAATGTTCGGCGTCCTGCTCGAAATGGCCGGGCTTCGGATTTGAAAGCGGATAAGTCTCGCGCGCCTGGAACAGCTCCGCGCCGGCGCGCGTGAAGGCAATCGCCTTCACGGCCGTGGTCGAGGCGTCGATCCCGATTACGACATCGTCCATCAGGCGGAGATCCGGCGGGGTCAGGCTGCGTTTGTAACGAACCGTCCGTCCGACTGGTCGAGACGGCGGCGGATCTGGGTTATCACCATCGAATCGTCGGGTACACAATTTTCATAGGTCAGGAAGTCGCCTGTCTTGAGCGGCTTGACCACCTTGGCGCGTTCGGCAAGGCCAAGCGGCAGGGCGCCGCGGGCGCGTGCATCGTCCCAGGTCATGGCGAAGCCGCGATAATCGTTTTCGCCGATCATTCCAAGCGACTGGCCAACGCCAAGATCGCTCTTGGCAACCGCCACCGCCTCGGCCACCGGATGGTCGAGCGGCTCCATGTCGGCCCGCTTGTAGACCACGGCGCGCGCCGCCGACAGCGGCACTTCCAGGCTGGTCAGATGATAGGGCCGGAAGATCGTGAAATAGGGGCCTTTGCCGACCTTGAGGTCGATCATGCGCTCCAGCACACGCGGATGCCGGGTCTCGATGATGCAGAACACGCCGGGCGCCACACCCTTGCCGATGGAATAGTCGACCACGCCCTTGCGATGCAGCACGCCGCCATCCTCGCGCGGGCAGAGCACGCTTGCGAGTTCCTCCAGCGTCGCGGTCGGGCCGTGCATGCCCGGCACGTCGGGCACCAGGCCGGTCGCATTGGCGATCGCCACCATTTCGATCGCCGTCTTCGAGCCGTCGACGAATTCGACCAGCATGCGCGCATTCATGTTGCGCTCGGCCGCCTCCTTCTCGTAGTCGGCCGGCATGGCGTCGATCTTCAGCGGATTGTTCTTGCCCTTGCCGGCGGCGATGATGTTGAAGCCGAGGCTTTTGGCAAAGCCGATGATCTCCAGCGTGCAGGCCGGCTCGTCGCCGGCGGCACCCGTATAGACGACGCCGGCCTTGCGCGCTTCGTCCTTGAGGAAACGGCCGATGGTGATGTCGGCCTCGACATTGAGCATGACGATGTGCTTGCCGTTCTTCATCACTTCGAGCGCAAACAGCGTGCCGATGTTGGGATTGCCCGTCGCGTCGATGATGACGTCGATACGGCCGGCCGCCGCCAGCGCATGCAAATCTTCGGTCACCGCGATCTTGCCGGCCTCGATGGCGCGGTCGATCGCCGCGGCATTGCCGGCCTGGACGATGTCGGAACGGTCGTGGCCAGCGAGCAGCGCCGCGTCGATCGCTGCCTGCGGCCTGACTTCGGAAATAGCGCCGATCCGCATGCCCGGCATCAGCGCCACCTGGACGACGATGTCAGTGCCCATCTGCCCGGCGCCGGCAAGCCCGATGGTGATCGGTCCCTGCTGTTCAGCGCGCTGCAGAAGTTCCGCTGCAAATTGCGGATGGGACATGTCGCTTCCTCCAGTTCCGGACGCGCCGCAGCGTCCAAATCAACGTTTTGAACATTTCTATTTCCAAATGAAAAATATTTCAACCGGCAATTGGGCATTGTCGCTCTGCAATCGGCCAAAGACTATTGGATAAGCGGTCAATCCACACGGCCGTGCCTCTGCAGTCAGAAGGACGCGGCATATTCAGGTTGATGGGGGTACAGCGTTATTGCAGCTCAGCTGCCGATTTCGAAGAAGGCCGCACCAAGCAGGTCGGGAACGACATCGATACCGAGTCCCGGCCCGTCCGGAATGCCCATGCGGCTGCCCGAAACCGGCGGCATGTTGGATGCGGTGCGCACCGTCACCCATTCGTGGAAGGCAATGGCGTGCAGCCGGCGCTCCTCCGGCGTCGACAGCGACAGATGCGCCATGGCCGACGTGTCGATCTCGGCGCCGCCAGTGTCCTCGACAGTGATCATGAAGCCGAGGTCGACGGCCAGGTCGCGGATCTGGCGCGTTTTGGTGACGCCGCCGAGGCGCGAGATCTTCAGCGTCAGCCCGTCGGCGGCGCCCTTGCGATGGATGTCGAGCATATCGTCCAGCGAGGCGACGGATTCGTCGAGCACCATCGGCTTGTCGAGCGAGCGGCGCACCGACATGCATTCGTCGATCGTCGTGCAGGGCTGCTCGAACGTATAGTCGATGTTGCGCGTCGCATCGGCGAACTGGCGCGCCTGGTAAGGGGTCCAGCCGGCATTGGCGTCGCAGAAGATGACGGTGCCCTTCGGCACCGCGGCGGCAACGGCTGTGACGCGTTCGATGTCGTCATGGACGTTGCCGCCGACCTTGACCTGAAGCCGGCGAAACCCTTCCCCGACGATGCGCTTGGCGAGTGCGGCCATAGCATCGACCGTGCCGTGGGTGACGACCTTGTAGAGTTCGGCCGTCTCGCTCTCGCGTCCGCCAAGCAGGGTGACCAGCGGCACGTCGGCGGCGCGCGCCGCGAGGTCCGAGCAGGCCATGTCGAGCGCCGACTTGATGTAGGGATGGCCCTTGAACACCGTGTCCATCAGCCTGTTGATACTGGCAAGCCCGCGCGGGTCATGGCCGACAAGATACGGCGCGATCTCGACGACGCCGGCGCGAGCACCGGCGGCGAAGGCCGGCGAATAGAAATTGCCAAGCGGCGCCATCTCGCCCCAGCCGGTGAGCCCGCTGTCGGCGGTGACGGCGACGATCACCGCGTCGAACGCATCGGCGACGCGCCCCTTGGACATGCGATAAGGCCCGTCAACGAAGGGCTGCACGACATGGTGGGCTTTGATGGTTTTGATCTGCACGTTTTCTGTCCGTTGCCTATTTTTCGGGATGACCGCCAAACTTGTCTGGCTCAGCCGCCTTTAGGCGACCGGCACGATTGGCGCCGGCGCCATTTGGGCCGCGTCGCTCCAGCCCGCGCGCATAGACGAGCAATGCTTCGAAATCGAAATCGATGTGCTCCTTGGCATGGCGCTGTGCGGCGCGCATGTCGCTGCCCTTGAGCAGCCGCACATAGGTCTCGTGAGCATCTTCCGCAGGCACCGGCTCGTTGCGGGCCCGCTGGTGCAGCGCGAAATACATCTGCAGCCGGCTGGTCAGCCGTTGCCACGTTTCAAGCAGCACCGAATTGTCGGCCCATTCGTGGATCAGGCCATGCAGTTGCAGCGCCGTCTCGATCTGCCGCGTCGTGTCCAGTTCGCGCGTCGCCTGCTTCACCGCCGCATGGCGCCGGTCGAGTTCGTCGAAGAAGCGCTGGTCGCGAAGCGGCCAGGTCCGCGCGATGGCGAACTCGTCCAGCACCTTGTTGAGCGAATAGGCATCGTCGATGTCCTTGGCGGCAACATCAATGACGAAGGTTCCGGCGTAGGGGATGCTGGTCAGGATGCCTTCCTGCACCAGTTCGCGCATCGCCTCTCGCAGCGGCGCACGGCTCACCCGCATCTGCTCGGAAATCCTGAGTTCGTTGAGCTTCTGCCCCGGCTCCATCTGGCCGGTCAGGATCGCCCGCCGGAGCAGCGCCACGATCTCGGCCCTGCGTGTCGTATCCGCGATCGGATTGAAATCCAGCTTTGCCATCTGGCTGCTCCAGGAGACCAAAAGCAACAGAAGCAGGTTGTCGACAATCTAACAAGACTAATTTCCGGATTCTCAATCCTGCATCACATTGGCGCCCTTCCGACCTCGGCCAGCCCTGGCCACGCAAGCCTGCGCTCCCTCGCTGAGCGGCAGCTGGCTTCTGGCAGCGCGAAACGGACTGGTGCGTAGGCTTAGCAATGTCCATTGACGACTAAGAAATTTTGTGTCACTAGCAGTGACATGAATTCACAAGTGATGACTCAGAAATACGATAGCCCGCTGCGGGCAGAGCAGGCGCAGGCCACGCGCGAACGCATCCTCGCGTCCATTCGAACGATCCTGGAGCAAAATCCGTACAGCCTCCTTGGCTTCGATGAGGTCGCCGAGGTTTCGGGCGTAAACCGAAGGACGATCTTCCGCCACTTCCCGACGAAGGAAGCGCTTTTGGAAGCTTTTTGGGCCAGCACCAATGCCTCCCTGGGAGTGCGGTTCTGGCCTGAGCGGGAGCAGGATCTGATCGATCTTCCTCCCGACCTTTTCGCCTCGTTGGACGCAATCGAAGGCGTAGTCAGGGCCTCGCATGCGAGCGCTACCGGGCGCGAGATGCGCCTGCAAGCCAACGGTGAGCGGCAACGTGCCTTTCGGAGCAGCCTTTCGCAAATCGTAAACGGAATGGACCCGAAGGCGGCGCGCCAGCTTGAGGCCGTGATCCAGCTTCTGTTCAGCGCCACTGCCTGGCAGACAATGAAAGACTACTGGGGTCTTACCGGCCGTGAGGCGGGAGAGGCAGCCGCCTGGGCAATTCGCGCCTTGCTCAATGCGGCAAAATCGCAGCAGGGCGCCGTTCAAAAGGGAAAAAGCAAGTGACTTGGCATAAGACGAAAGCGACGGTCCATCCGGCCGATTCGGTTCAAGGCTTCTGGGTGATGGGCGATCAGGTCGCTGTCCGGGCAAAGCTCGCTGGGACGGCACTCAACGTGATCGACGTCACGGTACCTCCTGGAAGCGGCACGCCGCCCCACACGCATCCTTCCGCGGAAATTTTCCGCATTCTCGAGGGCACCCTCACGATATGGACAATGATCGATGGTGTCGGGCAAGAATATGAGGTGGAACCCGGTGACGTCGTCACCATTCCGGGCAACGCGCCCCATGGCTATCGCAATGCTGGTCCCGTGCCGGTTATGTTCATGGCGATCGTCGACGACGAGATGATCGCATTCTTCGAAGAGGCTGCATCCAAGGACGCGCCCTCCGGCCCGCCGACCGCCGACATGATTAACCGCGTGATCGAGCTTACCGGACGGCACGGAATCCAGATCCTGCAGGCGGCCTGAGCGGCGAAACCGTTGCTCAGGCTCGGGACTTGACCTGGAGGACGGTGCCTTATGCCGCCTAAATCCAGCAGTCCATCCATCCAGGGTCGAAGCGGGCCTTCGCGCGAGTGATACGTGCAGCCGCGATAAGCCGTCGGCTGGACGGATGTCTCGTGCTGATCCACAAACTGCTTTCACAGCTAGAGCGCGCCTCTATGCTGCCATTGTCGCCAGAGCCGCCGCTTGCACGGCTTGAATCGACCGTGTCGAAACTATCAGCAAAAACGGCGCCCTTGGCGTGGGAGCCGAGGGCGCCGCGGGACCGGACCTGATGGGGGTTATCAGGTGGCCGGTTTCTCGGGCAGCGGCGAGATCGGCATTCCCGGGCCGATCTTCTGCAGATTGCCGGTAATCACCCGGTCGCCTTCGACCACACCGCTCAAGATGGCAACCTGATCGCCGTTGGTCGGTCCGAGCGAAACGATGCGCTGGTCGACGGTGTTGTCCTTGCCGACGACATAGAGGTATTTGCCGAGTTGGCCCGAGCCGAGTGCCGTCTGCGGCACCATCAGCGCATCGGGCTGCTCTTTAACGTGCAGCCGGACGCGGACATATTGGCCGGGCAGCAGCGTGAACTTGCCGTTGCCGATCGTCGCCCGTGCCGTGATCGTGCCGGTCGAGCGATCGATCGTGTTGTCTATGAAGGTGAGATCGCCCTTCTGGCGCGGTTCCGTTTCACCGGGAAGCAGGACGTCGACACTGATCGGTCCAGCGGCGCGGGCCTCCTCGATCTGCGTCAGGTCCGTCTCGCTCGGATTGAAGGTGACGTAGATCGGATCGAGCTGCACCAGCGAGTTGAGCACGGTGCCGGCAACGCTGACCAGCGTTCCGACGGAAGCCTGGCTGCGACCAATGCGTCCCGCGAACGGGGCACGGATTTCGGTATAGCTCAAATTGAGCTCGGCGGTCCGCAAGGCGGCCTGGTTCACGGCGAGCGAGGCCTGAGCCTCGCGCAAGGTGCTGGTGCGCTGGTCGAACACGTCCTTGGCGAGATAGCCGCTCTTGGCGAGCTCGCTGCCGCGCCCGAGATTGGAGCGCGCATAGTCGAGTGTTGCCGTGTCGCGCTGGATAAGCGCCTTCGCCTGCTCGAGGGCAGCCTGGAAATCCTCCGGGGCGATCTTGTAGAGAAGGTCGCCCTTTGCAACGTCGCTGCCATCGGTGGCGACCTGCTCCTGCAGATAGCCCGGCACGCGCGCCTGCAGCGTAATGCTGCGGATCGGCTCCACCCGGGCGGCATAGTCGAGATAGATCGGGATCGTCTTCTTGACGACGCTCACCACCGGCACCGGCATGACAAAGGCTTCCGGCTTGGGTGTCGCCGCCCCGGCTGTGCCGGCGTTGAGGCTGAGGCTGCCCATGTCGAGCAGGTGAACGCTCGCCACCGAAATCGCCCCAAGGGCGACGGCCGTTCCCAGCGCGATTTTCCATTTACGCATGATCAATTCTCCAGTCCTATTCAGCCGCTTCGGCCAATGGCTCGAATGCGGGTTCGGCAGTTGGTTGTTCGGTCGCTTTGGAAACCGGTTCGCTCTCGCTGCGGCGCTCGCGCAGCTGCTCGATCACCGCGTAGAAGACCGGCACGAACACCAGCGACAGGATCGTCGCCGCGACCATGCCGCCAAAGACGGTGGTGCCGATCGACTGCCGGCTCGCGGCACCCGCACCTGTGGCGAACATCAGCGGCAGCACGCCGAGGATGAAGGCGAAGGCGGTCATCAGGATCGGTCGCAGCCGAAGCCGCGCCGCTTCCATCGCGGCGTCGACGATGCTGAGGCCTTCTTCGCGCCGGCGCCGGGCAAACTCCACGATCAGAATCGCGTTCTTGGCCGCCAGTCCGATCAGCATGACGAAGCCGATCTGCGAATAGACGTCGATCTGCATGCCGCGCAGCCACAGCACGACGAACGCACCGAACAATGCAAGCGGCACCGCCAGCAGCACCATGAACGGCATCGCCCAGCTCTCATATTGCGCGGCGAGGATCAGGAAGACGAAGACGATCGCGAGACCGAAGACTACGGATGCGATCGATCCCGCCTTGAGCTCCTGATAGGTGATGCCGGTCCATTCGTAGCCGAAATCTCTCGGCAACGCCGTGGCAGCGGCACGCTCCATTGCCGCCACCGCCTGGCCGGACGAAAAGCCGGGCGCGGCGCCGCCATTGATCAGGGCCGACGCATTGTTGTTGTAGTGCGGCACGGTCTCGGGACCGACGATGGGCACAAGCTTGCCCAGCGTGCTGAGCGGCACCATGCCACCCGACGCATTGCGGACATAGAGCCGCGAAATGTCGGCCGGACCCGCACGAGAGTCCTTGTCGGCCTGGATCGTCACCCGGAAGGTGCGGCCGAACAAGTTGAAATCGTTCACATAGAGCGAGCCGAGATAGATCTGCAGCGTATTGAAGACGTCCGGCAGGTTGAGCCCGAGCAGCTTCGCCTTGGCGCGATCGAGATCGTAGTTGAACTGCGGCGTCGAGGTAGAGAAGGACGAGAACAATTGCTGCGGGTTGAGCTCCGGCTGCTTGCGCGCCTCGGCAATCACCGCTTGCGTCGCATCGTTGAGCGCCACGCTGCCGCGGCCGGTCAGGTCCTCGACCTGGAACTCGAAGCCACCAGTGGTACCAATACCCGGGATCGACGGTGGGTCGAAGCTCAGCGCAAAAGCCTCCGGAATTTGCAGCAGCTTGTTGCGCACGTCGGCGACTAGCTTCGAGGCGCTCTGGTCGGGGCCGCGTTCGTCCCATGGCTTCAGGATGGCAAATTCCACCGCCGAGTTCGACTGCGCGGCACTGGTCAGGAAGTTCAAGCCGCTGATCGAGCCGACGATGTCGACGCCGGGCGTGTTCTGCAGGATGTCGCGTGCCTTTTGCGCCACCGCGTCGGTGCGTTCCAGCGAGGCCCCATCGGGGAGCTGGATGACAACGAAGAAATAGCCCTGGTCCTCGACCGGAAGGAAGGTCGAGGGCAGGCGCTGCCAGACGAAATAGGTCGCGACAAGTCCGGCCGCGAACACGCCGAGCATGATCCAGCGCAGGCGGATGAGAATGCGCACACCATTCGCATAGGCATGCGCCAGCCGTTCGAAGCCCATGTTGAACCAGCGGAACAGCACGAACTGCGTTTCCGGCCGGTGGCGCAGGAAGGCGGCGCTGAGCGACGGGGTAAGCGTCAGCGAGACGAAGGCCGAGATGCCGAAGGAGATCGCCACCGTCAGGGCGAACTGGTTGTAGAGCCGGCCGGACACGCCGGGAATGAAGGCGACCGGCACGAACACGGCCATCAGCACGGCGGTCGTGGCGATGATCGGGCCGGTGACCTCGGCCATAGCGGTGCGTGTGGCAGCCAGCGGTTTGAGGCCGGCCTCGAGCTGTCGTTCGACATTCTCGACGACGACGATGGCGTCGTCGACGACGAGGCCGATCGCCAGCACCATGCCGAGCAGGCTGAGCATGTTCAGTGAGAAGCCAAGCATATGCATGACGGCCAGCGTCGCCACCAGCGACACCGGAATTGCGATCGTCGGGATGATCGTGGTGCGCCAGCTTTGCAGGAAGATGAACACCACGGCGACGACCAGGACCAGCGCTTCGCCGAGCGTGATCAGCACGTCGTGCATCGAGGCCGAAACGAACCGTGTCGTATCGTAATGCATGGCGTAGCTGACGCCCTTCGGGAAGCGGGCCGACAGCTCCTGCATCTTGTCCTTGACGCGCTGCTGCAGATCGAGCGCGTTGGAGCCCGGCATCTGGTAGACCGCGAGCACCACCGTCGGGTCCTTGCCGAAGAAGGCCGACGAGGAATATTGCAGCGCGCCGAGTTCGATGCGCGCAACGTCGCGCAACCTGACCAGCGAGCCGTTCGCGGTATTGGCCCGCACGACGATGTCGCCGAACTCCTTGGGATCGCTCAGCCTGCCGACCGCGTTGACCTGCATCTCGAAGGCGGTGCCGGCCGGAGCCGGCGACTGCCCGATCTTGCCGGCCGCCACCTGGACGTTCTGCTCGGCGACGGCGTTCTGCACGTCGACGGCAGTAATGCCGAGATTGGCGAGCTTGTCAGGGTCGAGCCAAATGCGCATCGAATAGCGCCGCTCGCCGAAGATCTGCACGTCGCCGACGCCGGGCAGGCGCTTCAGCGGATCGACCACCTGCAGATAGGCGAGATTGCTCAGCGCGACCGGGTTGACGGAACCGTCCGGCGAGGTGAGGTCGACGATCAGGACGAAGTTCGGGTTCTGCTTCTTGATCGTCACGCCGCCCTGATTGACGATGGCCGGCAACGAGGACGCCGCCTGCGAAACGCGGTTCTGGACGTCGACGGCCGCCGTGCTCAGGTCGTAGCCAACGTCGAAGGTGATGGTGATCGTCGAGGAGCCGTCATTGGAGCTCGACGACGACATATAGGTCATGCCCTGGACGCCGTTGATCTGCTGTTCGAGCGGCGTCGTCACCGTGTCGGCGACGACCTGCGCGCTGGCGCCCGGGTAGTGGGCGCTGACCACGACCTGGGGCGGCGTGATGTCGGGAAACTGCGAGACGGGCAGGAGGAAATAACAGATCCCTCCGGCGAGCACCATGATGATGGCGATCGCCGACGCAAAGATCGGACGATGAATGAAGAAGTTTACCATGAGATGCACGCCTCGCCCGATGCTCTGGCCCGGCCAAAGGCCTTGGCCACCCTGGACAGCCGCCGGCTGCGCATTGAGCCGGAATCTTCGAGAAAGCCGAAATCTTGCAGGGGGCGGCGCGGCGCATTGCGGCGTTCGGCCTGCTCATCCGCCAGCGCACGCAGCATCGCCTCGAAAGACCGCGGGTCGACACGGTCGGCCTTCATCAGCATGCGGATCATCGGATCCCTCACGACTTCATCGATCGTCAGATCATTGCGCTGCGACATCGAAGCGGCTCCTGCTTTTTGGCGATCCGCGGCAGGCCGCGGATCGGGTGTTCTCCTGCTCGTCGGCCGAGGCCGTAAGGTGCGGTTCGTCCCCTTGCCGATCGCGGCGGGGCGGGTGGCCGGCACTTGCGAGTTTGACATGATGCAATGCGGGTGTTACAGGTAAGTAACATCTCTAACGTTACAGACCGGTAACACCCTAGTCAAGAGGTGCACCGAGGGAATTTCGGGAAACGCAATCACGGAGGTTTTGATGACAGACGGTGTTGTGGAGCGTGTTCGCCCCCGGGACAGGATCCTGGAGACGGCACGGGACATGTTTCACAAGCATGGCATTCGCGGCGTCGGCATCGACGCCATTACCGAGGCCGCCGGCACCAACAAGATGACGCTCTACCGGCATTTCGAGTCCAAGGACGACCTGATCATCGAATGTCTGCGGGCGACCGCCTGCAGCGCCAACGCGATGTGGGAAAAGTTCGAGGCCGAGAATCCGGGCGACAAACTCGCGCAGCTGCACGCCTGGGTCCGGATGGCGGCCGATTGCCTGATGTCCGACCGTCGCGGTTGCGACATGGCCAACGCCGCCATCGAGCTGAGCGAGACCGATCATCCGGCAAGGCAAGTGATCAAGGAACTCAAGGAAGCGCAGCGCGAGCGTCTGGTCTCGCTGTGTCGCGATGCCGGTATCGGACAGGCCGAACTTCTTGCGGACACGCTGTCGCTGTTGCTCGAGGGCGCCCGTGTCAGCCTGCAAAGCGTCGGCGCCGAGGGCCCGAGCGCGCAGTTCGTCCGCATGGCGGAAGGCCTGATCACTTCTTTCAGGGCCAGATAATCTCGCGAGCGGCGAAACGATCCGTGGCGTTTCGATTGCGCGCCGCGCCGCCGGGTGATGTCTCGTCCCCTGTGCCATCTCGCGTGTCCCTTGTCGGTCCTCGCATCATTGCCGGCGCGGCGTTGTTTGCTGCTCGTGAGGCAGGATAGGGCCGCCGGCGAACCGGTGCGAGTGACAAGTGTGACAGGATTCTGCCCGCCAAGCCGCGGCGATCGCAGCCAAGCTCACAGACCCGCGGATCAACAGTCGTGTCCTGGTCACGACCCCAAGCGTCGGCCGCTATCCCAGAGCCGGAATAAAAAAAGCCCGCTGCCGGGAGGAGGTGGCAGCGGGCTCGATTTCGAATACGGCACGGGAGGAGGTGTACCGCACTCAGCGTCGGCATCGCATCTGGGAGGAGTAGATGGCCGACACCTGCGAAACTATCGATTGCCCAATGATTCGGCAACCACAAAAGTTGCATAGGTGATGTGCAGATTTGCGGTATCAACCGAATTTTAACGATCGAGGCCCGAGCGCCATCGCCTCGCGCGACATCACTGCACCGGGACATTTTCCTTGAAGATCAGGCGCGGCTCGATAAATTTCCGCGTCAGATAGGGCGCCGACGAGGCGATCGAGCCGAGCAGGCGAATGACCGACTGTTCGGCAATCAACCGCGCATTCTGGTCGATCACGACGTCGAGCAGATCGTCGACCAGATAGCCGCGCGTCTCACGCGTCAGATCATGGCAGATGAACACCGGTTTCTTCCGCGGCCTGGCTTCGAGCAATGCTTTTGCCACGCCCGAGCGCCCGGCGCCGATACAGTAGATACCGAGCAGCTCCGGCTCGTTGTGCAGCGCCTTCATGGTCGCGGTATAACTGACCTCCGGCTCGTCGTTGATCTCGACAGCGCTGGTGACGGTCAGGTTGGGGAACTCCTCGCCGAGCACGGAGCGAAAGCCCATTTCGCGCTCCTCGTGGCCGCGATAGGATCGTGAGCCGACGACCATCGCCAGATGGCCTTGGCGGCCGCCGAGGAACCGTCCCATCAGCAGCGCCGCGGTGCGGCCGGCCACCCGGTTGTCGATGCCGACATAGGCCGACCGGGGCGCGCCGGGAACATCGGACACCAGCGTGACCAGGCGGATGCCGGCCTCGACGATCTCGCGCAGGATGTTGCGCGTTCGCGGATGGTCGATGGCGATGACGCCGACCCCGTCCGCCTTGAGCGAGAGGTTTTCGACGGCCGCCTGCAAGGCACTCGGCGAGATGCCGGCGAGCTTGTGGATGCGGCAGGAGGCGACCAGCGGCAGGCGCGCCGCATAATCCTCGATGTGCCTGGCCAGATCGGCCATGAAGGCATTGCTGCCGATCGGCAGGAAGAATTCGAGATGTGCCGGCCGCGAGGGCAACGCGACCTGGTCGACGACCGGCAGATAGCCGAGCTGCTTGGCCGCCTCCATTACGCGCTGCCGGTTGGCGGCACTGGCTCCCGGTCGGTTGTTGAGCACACGGTCGACCGTCGCGGTCGACAGGCCGCAGCTTCTGGCAATATCCGAAACGGTGGCTTTCATATCGCAACCATGTGGCGATGCGATCCAGTGCCTCGACGATAAGCCCGGCCCGGCTGCTCAGCCGGGCCGTTGCGTGCCCTCGACCAGCGCGTCATGGATCTCCTTGTCCGACATGCCGGTGATGACGCGTTCGACTTCGGCGACGCTGGTCTTCTTCGGGTCGATATCGTCGGCGACCACCTTGCCGCGGCGCATGACGACGATGCGGTCGACCACCTGGAAGACATGATGGATGTTGTGGGCGATGAAGATGCAGGAATGGCCGGAATCGCGGGCGTTGCGCACGAAGCTCAGCACGCCTTGCGTTTCGGCGACGCCGAGATTGTTGGTCGGTTCGTCGAGGATGATGAGGTCGCTGTCGAAATGCATGGCGCGCGCAATCGCCACCGCCTGCCGCTCGCCGCCGGAGAGCGAGCCGATCGGCGTCGTCGGCGGGATGTTCTTCGAGATGCCGACCTGCTTGAGCAGGTCGCGGGCAACTACGTTCATCGCCTCCTGGTCCATGCGGTTGAGGAAACGCGGCGGCTTGATCGGCTCGCGTCCGAGGAACAGGTTGCGGGCGATCGACAGCTGCGTCACCAGGGCCGAGTCCTGGTAGATCGTCTCGATGCCGTGGGCGATGGCGTCGCTGGTGCTACGCAAATTCACCTTCTTGCCTCGGATGAAGATGTCGCCGCTGGTCAGCGGGACCGCGCCCGATAGCACCTTGATCAGCGTCGACTTGCCGGCGCCGTTGTCGCCGAGCAGCCCGACGATCTCCCTTTCGTTGACATGGAAATTGGCATCAACCAGCGCCTGTACACGGCCATAGGACTTGCGGATGTTTTCCATGCGGACAAGCGGTTCGGCCATGGTTCAAGTCCCTGCCTGATGCCGGCGTTCCAGCCATGAGTGGAGCGCCATCATGCCGAGAATGATGGCGCCGATGAAGATATTGTAGGCAAGGCCGGGCACGCCGATCAGCACGATGCCGTTGCGCATCACGCGCAGGATCAGGATGCCGAGCACAGTGCCGATGATTGTGCCGCGCCCACCGGTCAGCGCCGTGCCGCCGATCACCACCATGGCGATGACTTCGAGCTCGTAGCCGGTGCCGCTGTTGGGGTTGGCCGCCGAGGTGCGTAGCGAGGAGATGACGCCGGCAAGCGAGGCCAGGATCGACGACAGGATGAACAGGCCGATCTTGACGCCGCTGACATTGACGCCGCGCGCCCTTGCAGCACTCGGGTTGCCGCCGGCCGCCTGGATCCAGTTGCCTGTCCGGCTTTGCGTCAGCACGTAGCCGAGCGCGATCGCGGCGGCGATGAACCAGAACAATGACATGTAGATACGGAACGGCCCGATGAAGAAATCGCCGACCAGCGCTTCCGCCAGCCAGCTGCCCTCGGCGCTCCAGGTCCGCTGCGGAAATCCGTTGGTGACGAACAATGCGGTGCCGCGCACCACCAGCAGCATGCCCAGCGTCACCAGGAACGACGGGATCTTGAGCTGCGTCACGAACCAGCCATTGACCAGTCCAATGAACGCAGCGACCACCAGCGCGATGACGAAGGCGGCTTCGAGCGAGGCGACGCCGCTGTTGAAGAGGGTCCACATCAAGACCGGCGAGAAGCCGAACAGCGACCCGACCGACAGGTCGAATTCGCCCGATGTCATCAACAGCGTCATCGCCAGCGCGATCAGCCCGAGCTCGACCGTGAACGCCAGCGTGTTCGAGATGTTTTGCGGCGACAGGAAGTCGTGGTTGATGCCCCAGAACACAGCAATCTCGACGACGAGCAGCACGAACGGCCCGAACTCGGGCCGCGCGATCGAGCGTTGGATAAGAGAACGATTTTCCACCTTGGACCCGCGATAGGATTGGATTTGGCCGAGACCGCAACCGGCTTCGGCGGAATGATGAGACGGTCACGGCCGCCGAAGCGGCCGTGACCAACTCGATCGCGGATTTATTTGCCGGACAGGATCTTGTCGTAGACTGCCGCGGTGTCCTTCTCGTAGAGCGCGCCGGTGATCACGTCGAAGCCGGGCGGAATACCGCTCGCCGCCATGTTGGCGAGCGAGAGCGCGACATAGCTGGTCGCCTGCGGATCCTGCCACTGGCCGGCATTGACGTAGCCGTTCAGCACCTCCTGGGTTGTGTCGAGCGAGTTGCCCCAGCCGACGACCGGGATTTCGCCCGGCTTGACGCCGACCTGGTCGAACACCCGCTTGATCGAACCGGTGACAAGGTCGCCGAGGCCGATAACCGCCTTGACCTTGGCCCTGTTGGCGGTGAGGTAATCGACCATGCGGTTGATCACTTCGGCCTGGTCGAGCGTCGCTTCGGTGATTTCGTAGGTGATGCCGAGCGGCTCGAACACGCTCTTGATGCCTTCCTCTTCCTGGACGCCATAGGTGGCGCCGGGAATTTCGACCGGCATCCAGACGAAGTCGCCCTTCTTCACCAGGCCCTTGTCGACCAGATATTGCGCCCAGTGCTTGCCGAAGGTGACGTTGTCGCCACCGACATAGGCGTTGAAGTCCGCCTTCGGGTCGGGCGTGTTGAAGTTGATGATCGGGATGTTCGCCGCCCGCGCTTCCTTGACGATCTCGACAAGGCTGCCCGGATCGGGGCTGGTCGTGGTGATGCCGTCGGCCTTGGCGGCGATTGCGGCGCGGACGGCTTCCTGTTGCGACGCCACGTCGCCGTTGTGGAACGAGGTGTTGACGGTATTGCCGGTGTCCGCCGCCCATTGCTTGGCGCCGGCAAGGAAGTAGGTCCAGACCGGATCGGCTGGGCCGCCATGCGAAATCCAGTAGAACGTCTTGGCCTGTGCCGCGGCCGGAATGGCCAGCGCCATCACCAAGCCAAGTACAAGCAGTCTTAGCCTCGTCAGCATTTGATTTCCTCCCATTTGAACCGAACTCCTCCTCCGACGACGATCACCGCGAAAAGCCGTGCGCGGCCAAAACGGTGGTCGCATTTTGCCAGCGTCGACCTGGACGCATTAGAGCATTCCCTTTTTCGATCGATGGCAAGCCTCGATTGCCAATGGACGTTGGCGCAAGGCACCACGCCATCAGCAATCCCATCAGATTGCATCAGTTTGGCTGATATTTTCCAGGCGGCCGACGATCGGCCTTGCGACCGTCATGCAATGCCGCGCGGCGGCGCGCCGAGCACGGATTGCTCTAGGTCGATAAGCGTCCCGGTCATCAGCCCGGAGGCGTCGCTGAGCAGGAACAGCGTTAGCTGGGCGACTTCGTCCATGGTCAGCAATCGACCAAGCGGCAGGCCGGCGGCGGCGATCTTTGCCCAGTTTTCGCCCTTGCCCAGCGTGCGCGCCTGCATCTCTTGTTCGGCCGGCGTCGCTACCCAGCCCATGTTGATGCCGTTGACGCGGATGCGATCGGAAAGATGCGCGTTGGCAATGTTTCTGGTCAGCGTCGAAAGCGCGCCCTTGGTTGCGGAATAGATGGCAAGGTCCGGCGCACCGCAATGCGCATTCACCGACAGTATGTTGACGATGGCGCCCGCCGCCCGCCGTGTCTTGATGTCGGCTACGGCCGCCTGCATGAGGAAGAACGGCGCGCGCGCATTGACGGAAAACAACCTGTCCCAGTCGTCGATTGTGCCAGTTTCCAGCGAGGCCCGGTCGGTGAGGGCCGCGGCGTTCACCAGACAATCGATGCGGCCGAGTCTTTTGATCGCTTCCGCCATGACAGCTGCAGGCGCGGCCGGATCTCCAAGGTCGGCCTGGATGAAGACGACGGGCCGGCCTGGTCGTGAAAGCTCTTCGGCGATGCGTCTGCCACGCTCGGCGTTGCGGCCGACAATGGCGATCCCTTCGCCGCCGCCGGCTGAGGCCAGCCGGGCGATGGTCTCGCCAAGCCCTTGCGTCCCGCCGGTAACGACAAGGGTCTTGCCCTCAAGAGCGACGATCAATGGACTCTCCCGAATGCCGACGAGCAGGTAATTTCCAATCAGAGAATTCTAGAATCTATCGGATGTTGGGCTGTTAGATGAGGTCGGCCCTTGCGAGGTCGCGCATCAGATGGCTGGCGCCGTAGGTCCAGTGTGGGCAGTCGGGCGACAGCCGCACGCGGTTGACCAGGGCACCGAACTTCTCCGACGAGATGGTGACGATGTCGCCGACCTTGTGGGTAAAGCCCTTGCCTTTTTCGCCGCGATCCTTCGACGGCACGAACATCGTGCCGAGATAGAGCGCCAGCCCGTCCGGATACTGGTGGTGCGGCCCCATGGCGGCGGCGACCAGCTCTTCCGGCGAGCGGCTGATCTCGGCCATCGAACTGGCGCCCTCCAGCGAGAACCCATCCTCACCCTCGACCTTCAACCGTACGATCGCCTGCTTCACGTCGCCGATGGAAAACGCCTCGTCGAACAGCCGGATAAAGGGGCCAAGTGCTGCCGAGGCGTTGTTGTCCTTAGCTTTGCCGAGCAGCAGCGCCGAGCGCCCCTCGACGTCGCGCAGATTGACGTCGTTGCCGATCGTCGCCCCGACAATCCTGCCGCTGCTGGCGGCAATCATGGCGATCTCCGGCTCCGGATTGTTCCATGTCGAAACCGGATGCAGGCCGACATCGGCGCCGAAGCCGACCGAGGCCATCGGCTGGCATTTGGTGAAGATCTCGGCGTCGGGGCCGATGCCGACTTCGAGATATTGCGACCAGGCGCCGCGCGCAATCAGCTTGGCCTTGATCTTCATTGCTTCCGGCGAGCCGGGCTTGAGCTTCGACAGATCGTGGCCGATCAGCCCGGCGATGTCGGCGCGAATGGCGTCGGCCTTTTCGGCCGAGCCGCGCGCCTGCTCCTCAATCACCCGTTCGAGCAGGCTGACGACAAAGGTGACGCCAGATGCCTTGATCGCCTGCAGGTCGACGGGGGACAGCAGGTATGGTTTCCCCGGATCGCGCGCTGTCTCGAAACTGTTGGCGGCAATGGCATCGAGCGGACCGATCGGCCGCCCCTTGGCCGAGCGGACGTGCCCCGCCGGATCCGGGAATTCGCAAACGTCGCGTACGGTCGGCGCCACATTTGACGTGATGTCGAAGACCGTGCCGTCACGCACCGTGACCACCAGCGGATGGGAAGCATCGCTCGCCTGGGCGCGGCCTACGAAGAGGCCTTCGGTGGGCAAATGTGTGGCGTTCGTCATGGCTTACATTTCCTGTTGTCTTGTCCTTCGGCCGCGGCACTTTCAACAAATTCCCGCCAAAGGTCTATCCCGCTTGCAGGGGCGAGCTTTGTCAATTCTTTCAACCAGTCTTCGCATCGCTGGACCTTGATCGAGGCTGACGTGCGCCAACGGGAGGGAAAACGCTCTTTCAAAATAATGAAACCGTCGCTAGGGTTTTCACCTACTGAAATCTCCAGGTGACGCTTGCTCCTACGGTTTTCCGATCCAATCTGGCAGAAGCCGCGGACAGCCACCGCGTTCCAGTCGCTTTTTCCAGCCGGCCAATGCGTCGATGTCGTCATCGTCGGCGGCGGCATTCTGGGTCTGTCAACGGCCTTGCACGCTGCCCGGCTCGGCCTTGCCGTCCAGGTGCTGGAGGCCGGCGAAATCGGCAGCGGCGCGTCCGGCCTGAACGGCGGCCAGGTCATTCCCGGCCTGAAATACGATCCGGACTGGCTGCTGGAGCATTTTGGTCTCGAGCGCGGCGAAGCGCTCGTCAACTTTGCCGCCTCGACGGCGGACGCCGTTTTCGAATTGATCCGCGACGAAAGAATGGCGGTGCCGTTCGTCCGCAATGGCTGGATCCAGGCCGCGCATACCGAGACCGCGCTGAAAGCGGCGGCGAACCGGGATCGGCAGTGGCGCGCCCGCGGCGCCGATGTCCGGCTGCTGAGCGCGACGGAGATCGCGACGATGACCGGCGCGCAGGGCTATCTCGGCGGCTGGCTCGACCGCCGTGCTGGTGTCATCGATCCGCTCGCCTACATATCGGAACTGGCGCGCGTCGCTGCAGCGGTGGGCGTAAAGATCGCCGAGCGCCAGAACGTGATGCAGATCAGCAAGGATGCCGGCATTTGGCACGTTTCGACGGAAAGTGGCGCCGAACTCAAGGCCAAGGCGATCGTTCTGGCGACCAACGCCTATACAGGCGGCCTGCTTCCCGGCCTCGCCGAGACGATCGTCCCGCTGCATTCCTTTCAGATCGCGACAGCACCGCTATCGTCCAATCTCGCGGCGGCGATCCTGCCGGACGGGCAGGCGGTTTCGGATTCGCGCCGCATCCTGGTCTATTACCGCAAGAGTGCCGACGGTCGGCTGGTGCTTGGTGGGCGCGGCCGCATGACTTTGCCGAACGGCCCGGCGGACTGGGCGCATCTTGAACGCGCGCTGCTGCGGCTCTACCCGGCGCTTTCCGATGTGGCCATTGAAAAGCGCTGGTTCGGCCGGGTGGCAATGACGCCGGACCATCTCCCGCATATCCACGAGCCAGAGAAGTGTTTGCTGGCGGTCGTCGGTTGCCAGGGCCGCGGCATCGGTCTGATGACCGCGCTTGGTGAGCGCATCGCCTCCTACCTGTCGAGCGGCGACACCAGGCAATTGCCGTTCCCGATATCGCCGATCCGGCCGATCCCGTTTCACGCGTTTCGGCAGGTCGGCGTTGCCGCGACCATCGCCTGGTACCGGATGGTGGACGCCTTCGAACGCTGACGTTCATGCCCAAGCGTGAAACAGCTTGACAGCTTCACCAATATGAAAAAAGCTTGGTCGATTTCAAATTATGATGGGCAGTCGATGTCGACCATCGCCGCAACGCAGCCGCTGCCGGAAACCCGGTCTTCGCCGGGTTTTCGCTTCGCCATGCTGCTGCCCGGCGGGTTGGTCACCTTCTTGCTGATCCTTTTCGCGCTTGGCCTGGTGTTCTTCCTGGCCTTTCGCGGCAATGACGGCTCGCTGCTGGGGGCCGGTTTCACCCTTGCGAATTTCGTCACGGTGGCCACCGATCCGCTGTACTGGACGGTGACGCTGCGCTCGCTTGGCATCGCCGGCCTGGTGACGCTGGCAACCGTCGTCACCGCCTACCCCGTTGCCTACTATCTGGCTTTCCATGCCGGGCGGCGGCGTGGGCTGCTGCTGTTCCTGCTGACCCTGCCGTTCTGGACCAGCTATCTGCTGCGCGTCTTCGCCTGGAAGATCGTGCTTGCCTATAATGGCGTCCTCAACTCGGCATTGATCGAAAGCGGCCTCTGGTCGGAGCCGACATTGGCGTTCTTGAATACGCCGGCAGCGGTCGTCGTTACGCTTGCCCACGCTTATGCCCCGTTCGCCATCCTGCCCATCTATGTGGCGCTGGACACGATCCCGAAATCGCTGCTCGAAGCCGCTTCCGATCTCGGCGCAAAACCGTTCACCAGCTTTCGCCGCGTCGTGCTGCCCAATTCGATGCCTGGCGTGCTGGCTGCGGCCCTCGTCGTCTTCGTGCCGACCGTCGGCGACTATGTGACGCCGGCGCTGGTCGGTGGTCCGGCCAGCACCATGATCGGCACGCTGATTCAGGCCGAGTTCGGCAAGGCCAATGACTGGCCATTCGGCGCCGCACTTGCCGTCGCCGTCATGCTGGTCATTCTCGCCGTGGTGCTGGTGGTGCGCTTCGCCGACCGCCGATACGGCAGCCGCACATGAACACGGCGCGCCTGGACGCAAAGCAAGGCGGCGGCTGGCTTGGAGCCTACGTCCTTGCCTATCTGGTGTTCCTGTATCTGCCGATATTGCTGATCCCGCTGTTTTCCTTCAACAATTCGATCCAGGCGGCATTTCCGCTGCAAGGCTTCACGCTTGAATGGTATGGCACGCTGGTCGGCAATTCGGCGTTGTCCGGTGCGCTTGCCACCAGCCTCATCATCGGCGCCATTGCCGCCACCGGCGCAACGCTCTGCGGCATCACCGTGTCCTATATAGACCTCTACGGCCGCTCGCCGCTGGCCGCAACGATCAGCGCCATTGCGCGGCTGCCGATCCTGATCCCCGGCGTTATCATAGGCATCTCGCTGTTGATCCTGGTCAATCTCGCCGGTTTCGGGCCGTCGCGCATTGCCATTGTGCTCGGCCACATATTGGTGGCGCTGCCGACGACGGTGGTGGTCATGCGCAGCCGCTTCGCCGCCATCCCGAAGACCATCCGTGAGGCAGCGCTCGACCTCGGCGCCTCGGACTGGACGACCTTCAGACGGGTGATGCTGCCGCTCAGCCTGCCCGCCATTATTTCGGCGTTCATGCTGGCCTTCCTGACCTCGTTCGACGAGTTCATCGTCGCCTTCTTCCTCGCCGGCTCCGAGCCGACGCTGCCGCTTTATATCTGGAGCCAGCTGCGCTTCCCGAAATCGCTGCCGACCGTCATGGCGCTCGGCACCGCGATCCTGGCCGTGTCGTTCGTCATCGCCGCACTCGCTGAAATCCTGCGCCATCGCGGGCTCGCTGCCACCCGGCGGCCAGCGCCCGCCAACCTGTCAAAACCAGAAGAAACCGAAAGAGGAGAACTGCAATGGCATTCGACCTGAAATCAATAACGGCAAAGACAGCGAAAACCGGACTGGCCGCCTTCGCGCTGGCACTTGCGTCGACTGTCGCCTTTGCCGGCGACAAGCTGCAATATTTCACCTGGTCGGGCTATGAACTGCCCGACTTCAACAAGAGCTTCCTCGCCGCGCACCCCGATGGTGTCGAAGCCTCGATGTTCGGCGACGACGACGACGCTTTCACCAAGGTCAAGGCCGGCTTCCGCCCCGACATCGCGCATCCCTGCTATGACAAGGTGGCGCGCTGGAACAAGGAAGGCCTGCTGCAGCCGATCGACACCAAGCGCATCAAGAACTGGGATTCGATCTTCCCGGTCTTCAAGAACCTGCCCGACCTGCAGGCCGGCGACGGCAAGGTCTGGATGGTGCCGTGGGACTGGGGCAACACGTCGATCCTCTACCGCACCGATCTGGTGAAGAATCCGGAAGCCAGCTGGAACCTGCTCTGGGACAAGCAATATGCCGGGCGCATGGCGACCATCGATGCCGTCCACGACACACCGGTGGTGGCGGCCCTCCTCGCCGGCGTCAACCCGTTCGATATGACACCGGAACAGATGGACAAGGTGGCGGAAAAACTGCGCGAGCAGCGCCCGTTGCTCTCGAACTACACCACCGACATGACCTCGGTCGAACAGGCACTGGCGAGCGGCCAGCTGGTCGCCGCCATGACCTGGAACGCCTCGGCCACCTCGCTGAAGAAGCAGGGCGTGCCGGTCGAGTTCATGAAACCGAAGGAAGGCATGCTGACCTGGGCTTGCGGTTTCGTCATGCTCAAGGACGCCAAGAACGTCGACCTCGCTTATGACTTCATCAACAGCCGGCTTGAGGCGGACTCCGGAAAATACCTGATCCAGGCCTACGGCTATGGCAGCTCGACCAGCTCGGCTTTCGCCGCCGTGCCGAAGGAGGAGCTGGAGAAACTGCAGCTGCCTTCCGATCCCGAGGTGATGCTGAAGACCACCATCTTCACCGGGCCGATGAAACAGAATGACGAACTCGCCAAGATGTTCGAGAAGGTCAAGGCAGGCGGCTGAGCCTGGTTCTTCCTTCTCCCCTTGTGGGAGAAGGTGTCGCCGAAGGCGACGGATGAGGGGTGTTCCAGATGACACCGACGGCACTCCGTCCAACACCCCTCATCCGTCTCAGCGCTTCGCGCCGATCCACCTTCTCCCACAAGGGGAGAAGGGAAACCTTACCAAACAAGGACGAACGAATGGACATGCTGGACGAAGCGGCTGAGAAGCCGAAGGACGACGCCGACGTCAGGGTCGGCCGGCGAGTGCGGGCGCTCAGGCTGGAGCGCAATCTCTCGCTGGCCGAACTTGCCGCCAAAGCCGGCGTGTCGATCGGTGCGCTGAGCCAGATCGAGCGCGGCATGTCGTCATTGCGGGTACGCGTGATCTGGCCGCTTGCCGCCGCCCTCGACATCGAGCCGTCGGCGCTCATCGTTGACGGCAACGATGTCGGCAACGACCTCTATTGCGTGCGCGCCAACAGCCGGCGTCAGATCCCGGTCAAGTCGGAAGGCATCGCCAAGGCGCTGCTGTCGCCGCCGGCCGCCACGCTGACCGGCATGCTGGTGACGGTGGAAGCCGGTGGCGGCACCGCCGAAGCCTACGCCCATGCCGGCCATGAATTCGGCTTCGTCCTGTCGGGCGAGGTCGAGCTGGTGGTCGATTCGACCAGATACGGGCTGAAGGCCGGCGACAGCTTCGCCTTCAAGAGCACGTTGCTGCATGCCTTCCGCAATCCGGGCAGCGAGCGTTGCCAGATCCTGTGGGTCAACACCACCAAGCCGTCCGAGGTTCGCGATGGCGCCTGATCCGCTCGTCCGGCTGGACAAGGTCTCCAAGATTTTCCCCGGCGGCATCGTCGGGCTCGACACCGTCGATCTCGATATTTCGCGCGGCGAGTTCCTGACCCTGCTCGGACCGTCCGGCTGCGGCAAGACCACCAGCCTGCGGGTCATTGCCGGCTTCGAGAGCCCGTCGAGCGGCAGGGTCCTGCTCGAAGGGCGCGACATCACGGCGCTCAGGCCCTTCGACCGCCCGGTCAACACCGTATTCCAGGATTACGCGCTGTTCCCGCACATGAACGTCGCCGAAAATGTCGGCTTCGGCCTGTCGCTGCGCAAGCTCTCCGGTGCCGAACAGGCAAAGCGCGTCGGCGCAGCGCTCGACATGGTCGGCCTTGCCGAAAAGCTCGGCGCCCGCGTGTCCGAATTGTCGGGTGGCCAGCGCCAGCGCGTCGCGCTTGCCCGCGCCATCGTCTGCGAGCCGCGTGTGCTGCTGCTCGATGAGCCGCTATCGGCGCTCGATGCGCATCTGCGCGAGCAAATGCAGGTCGAATTGAAGCGGCTGCAGTCGCGGCTTGGCACCACTTTCGTCATGGTCACGCACGACCAGACCGAGGCGCTGTCGATCTCTGACCGCATCGTCGTCATGAACAAGGGCCGCATAGAGCAGATTGCGCCGCCGGCGACCCTTTACGACCGGCCCGCCACCAAATTCGTCGCCAGCTTCATCGGCACCATGAACCTTCTGCAGTCGCGCTTTGTCGGCCGTGACGGCGAGCGCTTGCGGTTCATCGCCGGCGCTCTGCCGCTGGAAGCGATTTCGGATAGAGGAGAATTGCCTGCCGAGGGCACGGTGCGCACCATTGGCGTGCGTCCGGAGGACCTTTTGGCCACGACCGAGGCCGCGGCCGGTACTGCACCGGTGCGGGTGAACAGCATCGTCTTTCACGGCCGCACCTTGCGCCTTCATGCAGAGCTCGGGCAGGGGACACAGGTGGTGATCGACGCACCACGCCGGACAGAGGGTTTTCAATTCAGCGTCGGCGACGTGGCGCATATCAGCCTGCGCCGCGGCGCCAACTGCCCTATGCTGCCCAGCTAGTCTGACTCATTTCCAGAAAACCGGAGCACAGCCCATGAGCAATCATCTCAATTTTTTCATCGGCGGCAAATGGGTCGGCCCCGTGGTTCCGGCAACGCTGGATGTGATCGATCCGTCCACTGAAGAGGTCTACACCAAAATCTCGGTCGGCTCGAAAGCCGATGTCGACAAGGCCGTGGCGGCAGCCAAGGCGGCATTCCCGGCCTTTTCGCAAACGACCAAGGCCGAGCGCCTGAAGCTACTGAAGCGCATCCTCGAAGTCTACAATGAGCGCTACGAAGACATCGCCCAGGCGGTCAGCCAGGAAATGGGCGCGCCGATCAGGTGGGCGCGCGAGGCGCAGGCCTGGGCGGGCAGGGCGCATATGGAAGCCACCATCAAGGCGCTTGAGGACTACGAATTCAGTGAGAAGCGCGGCACCACCATGGTGGTCAAGGAGCCGATCGGCGTCTGCGCGCTGATTACACCGTGGAACTGGCCGCTCAACCAGATAGTCTGCAAGGTGGCACCGGCCATCGCCGCCGGCTGCACCGTCGTTTTAAAGCCTTCCGAAATCGCGCCGATCAGCGGCATCATCTTTTCCGAGGTGATGGACGCAGCCGGCACGCCGAAGGGCGTCTACAATATGGTGAATGGCACTGGTCCCGATGTCGGCCAGGTCATGGCCGGCCATCCCGATGTCGACATGGTCTCGTTCACCGGGTCGACCCGGGCTGGCATCATCGTCGCCAAGACGGCGGCCGAGACCGTCAAGCGCGTCGCGCAGGAGCTGGGCGGAAAATCGGCCAACATCGTGCTGCCCGACGCCGACTTCGAGACGGCGGTGCGCAAGGGTGTCAACGCCTGCTTCGGCAATAGCGGCCAGTCCTGCGATGCGCCGACCCGCATGCTGGTGCCGGCCGCCCGTCACGACGAGGCGCTGACGATCGCCAAGAAGGCCGCCGAACGGCACAAGGTCGGCGACCCACGCTCCGAGGAGACCAAGCTCGGGCCGGTGGTCAGCAACATCCAGTTCGACAAGATCCAACGGCTGATCGAGGCAGGCATCGCCGAGGGCGCGACGCTGGTCACCGGCGGCCCCGGCCGGCCGGAGCACCTCAACCGCGGCTATTATGTGCGGCCGACCGTTTTCGGCCACGTCAGACCCGGCATGACCATCGAGAAGGAGGAGATTTTCGGGCCGGTCCTGTCGGTCATCTCCTATGATGACGATGATGATGCGGTGAAGATCGCCAACGACACCGTCTATGGGCTGGCAGCCTACGTGCAGTCCCGGGATATCGACCACGCGCGCAAGATTGCCGGCCGGCTGCGCGCCGGGCAGGTCTCGATCAACTATCCGGAATGGGACACGTTCGCGCCCTTCGGCGGCTACAAGCAGTCCGGCAACGGCCGCGAATACGCCGACTGGGCCATCCACGATTTCCTCGAGATCAAGGGCATCATCGGATACGGCGCCTGAGCCTTCGACATTGGCATCACGCCAACCGTCAAGTTTGTTGCAATGGTTGGTGCCTTCGGCACCGGCGTTCGCTTGAACGGCCACGACGATTCCGTGGCCGCAATGTGAGTGCGAAGCAGGGTCGCCTCAGATCGTCTTGAGATAGCCGGCCAACTGATCCGCCACCGTGCCCCAGCCGTCGTAGAAGCCCATCTCCTCGTGGCTGTTGCGCGTTGCTTCGTCGCGGTGGATGGCGGTGGCGGTGTAGCGCGTCGTCTCGCCATGCGATTGCAGCGATATGACCGCTGTAATGAATGGATCGCCTGACGGCCGGTAGCCTGGCAGCAGCGCATCGGTCCACACCAGCCGCTCGTTCTGGACGATCTCGAGGTAGCAGCAACGCCTGTCGTTGATCTCCTTGCCGTCGGGCGACTGCATGCGGGTGCGGAACAGGCCGCCGGGCCGCAGGTCGATCTCGCAATCGGTGATGATCCACGGCTTCGGCGTGAACCATTGTCGGACATGCTCGGGCTTCGTCAAGGCCGTCCACAGCAGTTCCCGTGGCGCCTCGATCGTCCGTTCGAGCACGAGGTCGAGCTTCGGATCGGGCTGGAACAACGGCACCATATTCATCTGTCTGTCTCCTTGAGTTTCAGCACGTAATCGTCGAACTGGTCGAGACGGCGCTCCCACAGCGCACGCTGCTCGGACAGCCAGTTTTCCGCGAGCTTCAGCGGCTCCGGCGCAAGCCGGTAGGTCCTGACGCGGCCTGCCTTCTCCGAATGCACCAGCCCGCAGCCTTCCAGAACCCTGAGATGCTCGATGAAGGATGGCAGGGCCATCTCGAACGGCTGCGCAAGCTCGCTGACCGAGGCGGGGCTTCGGTTCAGTCGCTCGACCACGCGTCGCCGGGTCGGATCGGCGAGCGCCCGGAAAACGCCGTCGATCGGCTGGGGGCTTTCGGTCTGCAGGCTCGTCATGGTCGTTTCCTTGCCTCGGCCATTCCGCGTGACAGAGTTGGCTTAGAAAACACTTAGGGAAATTCCTTACTATTGGCAAGCGCGAAAATCGCAGATGCCCGGCGAGGCCGCTGGAAAACCGAGAGGCGCGGTTTTAGGGTGCCGTCAGATTCGACTGGTCCGAGGACGCGTTTTGACGATCACCATGTACGGCATCACCAATTGCGATACGGTCAAGAAGGCGCGTGTCTGGCTGGCGAGCCATGATGTTGCCTATCGCTTTTACGACTACAGGGCAGACGGGCTTGACGCGGATCGGCTGAACGGCTGGTCAGGCAAGGTCGGCTGGGAAATCCTGCTCAACAAGGCGAGCACAACGTTCCGTGAACTGTCGGAGGAGGACAGACTGGGCCTGGACGAGAACAAGGCCAAGGCGCTGATGCTGGCCAAACCAACGATGATAAAGCGACCGGTGCTGGAAATCGGCGACAGGATTCTCGTTGGCTTCAAGCCTGATGTTTATCAGCAGGCGGTGAGTGGGAAATAGGACCGACCCGCCGCGATCCGTCGCGCCCCCCTCTGTCCTGCCGGACATCTCCCCCTCAAGTGGGGAGATTGGCAGCTTCGCCGAAAGCGCCCTTCGTTGGAGACCAGCGAAAGCCGAAGTGACATCCAATCTCCCCACTAGAGGGGGAGATGGCCGGCAGGCCAGAGGGGGGCGCTGTCCCGCCGGCGTGACTAATTGATCCCACGCAAATAGCTCGCCAGTGCCACCGCATTATTGTGGGCCTCGTCATGGGCGCCGTAGAGCAGCGTCACCCGGCCTTTGCCCAGCAGAGCGCGCAGTTCCGCCACCGCCTCGCCGTTCCGGTCGAGCTCATCGCGGTATCGCCGCTGGAACTCCGCCCAGCGCGCCGGCTCATGGCCGAACCATTTGCGCAACCCATCGCTTGGCGCGATGTCCTTCAGCCATAGTGTCAGTGCCGCGTCCTCTTTGCGGACGCCGCGCGGCCATATGCGATCCACCAGCACCCGCTGCCCGTCATCGGGCGACGGCGGCTCATAGATGCGCTTGACCGCGAGCTCCATTGCCAACTCCGCATGGGCCAGCAGGCGACGCTGCTTGCCGGCTTTCGCTTACAGATCCCCGGCCTAAACCCACTCGCCCTTGCGCATCACCGGCACGCGGCTGCCGTCCTTATGGACGCCGTCTATGTCGATCTTGTCCGAGCCGATCATCCAGTCGATGTGGATGAAACTCTTGTTGCCGCCGCGCGCCGCGATCTCGTCCTGGCTGAGCGAGGCCCCGTCGACGAAGCACTTCGAATAGCACTGGCCGAGCGCGATGTGGCAGGCGGCGTTCTCGTCGAACAGCGTGTTGAAAAACAAGAGCCCGCTCTTTGCGATCGGCGAGGAATGCGGCACCAGCGCCACCTCGCCGAGACGGCGCGAGCCTTCGTCGGTATCCAGCACCTTTTGCAGCACATCCTCGCCCTTCGTGGCCTTGGCCTCGACGATACGGCCCGCCTCGAAACGCACCGCAATGCCGTCGATCAGAGTACCCTGATAGGACAGCGGCTTGGTGCTGGTGACATGACCCTCGACGCGCCTTGCATGCGGCGTGGTGAAAACCTCTTCGGTCGGGATGTTGGGGTTGCAGGTGATGCCGTTCTTGGCGGTCGAGGCGCCGCCCATCCACTCGTGGCCATCGGCCAGCCCGACGGTCAGGTCGGTGCCGGGGCCGGTGAAATGCAGTGCGTGGAAATTGTGGCCGTTCAGCCATTCGGTGCGGCTCTTCAACGCCGCATTGTGCGCCGTCCAATTGCCGATCGGGTCTTCGACATCCACCCGCGAGGCGGCAAAGATGGCGTCGGCAAGCTTGGCCACGGCGACGTCTTCGGCGTCGTCCGGGAAAACCTGCTTGGCCCAGGCCTGATCGGGATAGGCGACGATGTTCCAGTTGATGTCGAAACCGGTGATCTTCTCCAGCGCCGGCTGGTAGGCCATCGAATTCGCCTTGTTGGCACGCGCCACCCTTGCCGGGTCTTGAGAAGAAAGCAGCGACGGATCCTCGCCGCGCACGGCAAGCCTCGCCGCATTGCTGGCGAAGGCTTTTGCCATGCCTTCATAGAGCCAGCCGGCGGCGCGGTCGAAACCAGCGTCGGCGCCGTACCGGAAGCGCGCCAGCGTGATCTCGTCATCGTTGAAGATCGGCGTCACCAGGCCCGCACCTGCCTTGTAGGCGTGCTCGACGATCCGCCGCGTCAAAGGCAGCGCTGCAATAGACGAGGTCAGCACCAGATCCTGACCGGGCTGCAATTGCAGCCCGACCTTGACGGCGACCTCCGCCAGCCTGTCGAGCTTTACCGGGTCGATGGTTGCGGAAACGCCGCGCGAATGTGTGGTCATGATCCTGCCTGCCGTGATTGGGGACTGTTTCTTACATAGACCGGCGCTACCGACCTTTCCACCGTGATGATGCCGGCAGCCTCAGCTGGCGCTCTCGAGCGACCTGAACTGCGCCATCGTCCCCTCGATCTCTTCGCGGATCCAGATCTTGAAATCCCTGACCTTGCGGCTTTCGCTCTTGCTGGCCGAGGTCACCAGCCAATAGCCGAGCCCGCTCTGGGCGCGTATGCCGAACGGCGCAACGAGACGGCCGTCGGCCAGCGCGTCGGCGGCCAGCAACTGCCAGCCGAGCATGACGCCGTGCCCGGCAATCGCCGATTCCAGGCACAGCATCGGATCGGTGAAGCGCGCGCCTTTCATGAAGGTGACCGGCTTCACCCCGGCCGCTTCGAACCAGCTCTCCCAACTGATCATCGATCTTTCGTCGGTGATCGCACAGGTCAAAGCAAGGTCCTCTATCGATTTCAGCTTGCTGGCGATCACCGGTGCACAGACCGGAAACACCTCCTGCGCCAGCAGCAATTCGGCCCGCCCGCCGGGCCATTTGCCGTCGCCGAGCCGGATGGCGACGTCGATGTCCGAACGATCGAGATCGGCAAGCCGCACCGAGGCATCGATGCGCAGGAGCACGTTCGGATGCCGGGCAAAATGCCGCGACAGCCGCGGCAGCAGCCATTTCGAGGCGAAAGCCGGCGCCACCGAAACCACCAGCGTGCACTCCGAGCTTTCATCGGCAAGCGCTACCGCCTGTGCGAGCTCGCGAAATCCGGCGCTGAGCCGCGCGGTAAAGACCGTGCCGAACTCCGTCGCCACCAGGCCAGCTGGCGTTCGTTCGAACAGCGCCCGGCCGAGCTGCTTTTCTGTCCGGTTGATCTGCTGGCTGACGGCGCTGACAGAGACGTTGAGCTCGCCGGCCGCCGCTGCGAGCGAGCCCAGGCGGGCGACGGCTTCGACGGCGCGCAAGCCGTTGAGATGGACGCGGTTCAGCATAGCCATACAGTTTTTCTAAACTCGAACGGCTGAAATCTCAATTGCCAGACACTCCCGGATGCCGGATTCTAAGTGGGTTACTCAGAGTGAGGAGGCAAACCTGATGAAGATTTTATCATGGCTCAGCGCCTTTTCCCCGATCGGAACGCAGCCACACTGGCATGACAGCGAGGCCACCAGCTGGGTGACCGATCCGCTGGCGCATCCGGTGCTCGACACCATGTCGGAGCGCGAACTCGCCGACATGCCGTTCAGGCTGACCGCGCGTCGTACCCGCTTCGAGACGGCATCGACCTGCTGCGGCTGAGTTCCTGAACGAGGATCGTGCTTGGCACCTCAGGCGAGCCGGCCGCCGACGTGGCTGCGCAACCCTTCTGGCCCAACAAAAGGCGGATTGTCTCACCGGCAGGCGCACCTATGGTGCACCGCGATGAACATCGCTTCACCCTTGCGCCTGGCAATCGCCGGCATGATTGCCCTGGCCGTCGCCATGGGCATCGGCCGCTTCGTCTATACGCCGATCCTGCCCGGCATGATGGAAGAGCTCGGCCTGTCGCCGGCTGATGCCGGCTGGATCGCATCGGCCAATTATCTCGGCTACCTCGTCGGCGCACTTGCCGCCACCGGCGGCTGGGCGCAAGGCCGCGAGCGCCAGCTGATGCTGGCCGGCCTTGCCGCCACCGCGATCCTCGCCGGCCTGATGGGCCTGACCGGCACCATGCCCGCCTTTCTCCTCATCCGCTTTCTTGCCGGCGTTGCAAGCGCCTTTGTCCTGGTCTTCATGACCAGCATCGTTTTCGGTCATCTCGCCGCGGCCGGGCGAAACGACCTGCAGGCGCTGTATTTCGGCGGTGTCGGCCTCGGCATCGCAGCGTCCTCGGCGCTGTTGGCAGTCCTCGTCACCGAACATGCCGGCTGGGCCGCGGGCTGGCTGTGGTCCGCGGTGATTTCGGCCTGCGGCTTTGCCGCCGTCGCCTTGCTGGCCGGCGGCACCTCGGCCGCGAACAGCACCATCGGGAGCGAGCCGGCACTGCCGAAAGACCGGTCGCTGGTGAAGATCATCGTCGCCTACGGCCTGTTCGGCTTCGGCTACATCGTCACGGCAACGTTCCTGGTCGCCATCGTCCGCCAGGGCGGCGGCGGCCGCGTCTTCGAGGCCGTGGTCTGGATGGTCACCGGACTTGCCGGTTTTCCCTCGGTCTGGCTGTGGCAGAAGCTTGCGCCCAGGATCGGGCTCTATGTCACCTACGCCCTGGGGTGCCTGGTCGAGGTGGTCGGCGTCAGCGCCAGTGTCGTCATGGGCGGGCGCACCGGGCCGCTGCTCGGCGGCCTTCTTGTCGGCGGCACCTTCATAGCCATCACCGCGCTTGGCCTGCAGGCCGGCAGGCAGCTTGCTCCGCAAGCACCACGCAGGATGCTGGCGGTGATGACCGCAGCCTTCGGCCTCGGCCAGATCATCGGCCCAATCGTCGCCGGGCTGCTCGCGCAGGCCTCGGGTAACTTTTTCCTTGCCTCGATCGTGGCCGCCGCCGTCCTGCTGACCTCGGGTGCGATCGCCTGGTCGGCTGCGCCAAAATCGCCATGATTATGGTCTTGCTCGGCGCCGGGCGTCGGGCACGGGCATTTTCTTTCCCACTAATGTGTGACTTTATGCCCGCTGAACAACGCCGCTGATTTGCGCATCGAGCGAGGATTTCCCCACAGTGTTTGTATCCTTCTTCCCGCAGCCGAAGCTGTTCTTCAGTTCGCTGGCCGTCTGGAGCCTTGCCGCTATCCTGTTCTGGTTTTTCGGTGGCGAACAGCTGGGCGCTGTGTTCGGCTTGCCGCCGGCTGCGGCTGATGCACCGCCCATTATTGGTATTGCCGTGCTCTGGTCGAACCCGTTTCTCTGGTTCTATCTCTATTTCGCTTTTTGCGTTGCCGTCTTTTATGCGTTCTGGAGTTGGTATGCACCGCATCCGTGGCAAAACTGGTCGATATTGATCAGCGCGGTCATCCTGTTCCTCATCTATTTCAATGTACAGGTCAGTGTCGCGGTCAACGCCTGGTATGGGCCTTTCTTTGACTATATCCAGGGATTGATGTCGGGGACTATTAAGTCCACCGACGCAGAGTTTTATGCCGGATTGGCCAGCTTTTCGTGGCTCGCGCTGATAGGAATGAATGTGCAGGTCGTCAATGCCTTCATCGTGAGCCACTGGATATTCCGCTGGCGCACCGCGATGAACAATTACTTCGTGGAGAACTGGAGCAGGCTCCGCCACATCGAGGGCGCCTCACAACGTATTCAGGAGGATACGATGCGGTTCTCGCAGATCATGGAAGATCTGGGTTCCAGCTTTGTCCAGTCGATCATGACCTTAATCGCATTCCTGCCGGTGATGATCCAATTGCAGAGCCATATCAGCGAACTGCCAATCGTCGGTGCGATTCCTCAGCCTTTGGTCGTTGCCGCATTGGCCTGGTGCCTGTTCGGAACAATCTCAGTCATGGTTGCCGGATTGAAACTGCCGGGCCTGCAGTTCCGGAACCAGCGTGTCGAGGCAGCTTATCGTAAAGAACTCGTCTATGGCGAAGATCACGAAGATCGAGCTCAGCCTGCAACCACTGCCGAGCTGTTTTCCAAGGTTCGTCACAACTATTTCCGGCTCTATTTTCACTACATCTATTTCAATGTTGTGCGTTACACCTACCTGCAGGCCGACAATATCTTCGCCATGCTGATCCTTGGACCATCCTTTGTGGCTCACAGAATAACTTTCGGAGCCTTCCAGCAGATTTCCAATGCGTTTGGCCGGGTAACAGGATCGCTCCAGTTCCTGCTCACATCCTGGTCGACCATCGTTGAATTGCAGTCGGTGCACAAACGCCTACGCGCCTTCGAGGCGACGCTGGAAGGGGAACCGCTGCCTGAAATCGACCAGCGCTATCTGGAACGTGAGCAAGCCGGCTTGCGCCCTGAGGACCAGCCGGTAAGCTGATGATGGCGGGCGGCGATCACTTGGGCTCAGCCGCCCACCGCCGCCTGCCGTTCGCCTCGCCGCGAAACATAGTCGCGAAAGCTGATACACTCGACTTGTTTCATCACGCAGACCTCGCCGGCAAAGCGTTCCAGCGCGTTCCAGTAGGCGCCGTCGTTCATCAGCGTGAAGTGGAAGCCGAGCTCAAGCGGAATGCGCTTGCTCTGGTATTGCGCATCGAAGGCGGCGCGAAAGGCATGATAGGTCCGCTCAGTGAACTCTTCCGCCATGCTCGGCCGCTCGAAGCCGCCGGAATGCCTGACATAGAGATTGTAGTCCATGGCGACCACCCGCCTTGAGCTCGGTCCTTCCGGGATCTGCGGCAGCGAAAAGCGCGTGACGCCCTTGACGGTCGGCGGCTCGACCGGCCCACGCGAGACGCCGCTTGCGTCGAGCAGGAAGCCGGCCGCGGGCAGCGCCTCGTAGAGCGCCTTGTTTGCCGACAGGTAGGGCGCGCGAAACCCGACCACCGATTTACGTGCGAAATCGCGCCAGCCCTTCGGTTCAGGAGCAATGCCGTTGATCGAATAGGCGTTTTCGAGAATACGCTTGAATGAGCCGAACTCGCTCAGCCAGTCGGCCTTGCTCCAGTCCTTGCCGTCGAAATGGCCGCAGCCATGGCTGCCGACATCGTGGCCTTCCGAGGCGGCGAGGTTGATCTGCTCGAGCCGGTCGGCGACTTCCTGTCTGGAGGCGGCGAAGCCGATATTCGATTTGCCCTCTGTCTTGCCCGGCGCGGTGTATTGCTTGCGTGTCTCGGGCGACAGCAGAAACACGCAGGAGACGAAATAGGTGAAATGCGCACCTGTGCGTGCGGCTAGCGCCCGGCTGCGCTGCCACTGCGAAATGTCGCGGGCGCTGTCGAACGAGATGATGACGACCTGTTTCGGCTTTGCCGGCGCCGCCGGCGGGTCGGCAAAAGCCGCGCCCGCCGCAAGCGACGCGATCGAAAACGCAACAACGCGGGACAAACGGGGCAAAGGCATCTGACTGGATTGAGGAACGTAGAAGCACCGCCTACCGGTGAAATATGGCACGGATACGATCGACCCGTGCGGCCGCCTTTGGCGGCGACTGCCTCGTGAATAGGCGATTTTCCTGCCGAACCCCTTCCATGCCGGCAAAATTTCGCTAAAACGCGGGCTCATCAACCGCCCCGGCCGGGGCATGAATGGTTTTGATCCATGTCGGACGACAGTTTTATCCGCGAAGTCAACGAAGAGATTCGTCGCGACCAGGCGCATGCGCTGTGGGACCGTTTCGGTCCCGCCTTGCTCGTGCTGGCCGTGCTGGTGGTGCTCGGCACTGCTGCCGTCGTCGGCTACCGCTATTGGGACGAGACCCGCGCTAACCGCTCGGGCGATGCCTTCTCGCAGGCGCTCAAGCTCGCCAATGACGGCAAGAACGACGAGGCGCTTGCCGCTCTGGAGGCGTTGGAGAAGGACGGCTACGGCGCCTATCCGCTGCTCGCCCGTATGCGCGCGGCAACCGTCAAGGCGGACAAGGGCGACGTCGACGCCGCCGTCAAGGATTTCGACGAGGTCGCCGCCGACACCAAGATCCCCTCCGGCATTCGCGACATGGCGCGCCTCAGGGCCGCTCTGCTGCTGGTCGATCACGGTTCTTTCGCCGATGTCTCCAGCCGCGTCGAGGCGCTCACCGCCGACACCAACACGCTTCGCCATACGGCGCGCGAGGCGCTTGGCCTTGCCGCCTGGAAGGAAGGCAAGGCGGCGGATGCATTGAAGCTGTTCGACCAGATCGCCGCGGACGACGGCGCCCCGCGCAACACGCGCGAGCGGGCGACATTGATGTCCGAGCTGATCCGCGGCTCGGGCGGCGTGTCGTGATATTCCATGACTTTCAAAGTCGCCATCATCGGCCGGCCTAACGTCGGCAAATCGACTCTTTTCAACCGGCTGGTGGGAAGGAAGCTGGCGCTTGTCGACGATACGCCGGGCGTCACCCGCGATCGTCGCGTCCATGCCGCAAAGCTCTACGATCTGCATTTCGACGTCATCGACACCGCCGGCTTCGAGGATGCGGCTGCTTCGACGCTGCCCGGCCGCATGCGCGCCCAGACCGAGATCGCCATCCGCGAGGCCGACCTGATCTTTTTCACGATCGATGCCAAGTCCGGGCTGATGCCCGACGACAAGACGTTCGCCGAGATCGTGCGCAAATCCGGCAAGCCGGTTGTCGTCGTCGCCAACAAGGCTGAGGCGCGCGGCGCCCAGGGCGGCATGCTGGAGGCCTGGGAGCTCGGCCTTGGCGAACCGATCCCGGTCTCGGCCGAACACGGCCAGGGCCTGCCCGATTTGCGCGACGCGGTGATCGCAGCACTTGGCGAGGCGCGCGCCTTCGGTGAGGACGAAGAGGCCGGTGACGAGGAGATCGCCGCCAGCGAGGTGCTGATCGGCGAGGACATCACCGACCCGGACGCCGAGCCGAGCTATGACGACACCAAGCCGATGCGCATCGCCGTCGTCGGCCGTCCCAACGCCGGCAAGTCGACGCTGATCAACGCGCTGATCGGCGAGGAGCGGCTGTTGACCGGCCCCGAGGCCGGCATCACTCGCGATTCCATCTCGGTCGACTGGGACTGGCATGGCCGCCGCTTAAAATTGTTCGACACCGCCGGCATGCGCCGCAAGGCGAGGATCCACGAAAAGCTCGAAGTGATGTCGGTGCAGGACGGCTTGCGCGCCATCCGCTTTGCCGAGATCGTGATCATTGTACTGGACGCGACCATTCCCTTCGAGAAGCAGGATCTGCAGATCGCCGACCTGATCATCCGCGAGGGCCGTGCCCCGGTGATCGCCTTCAACAAATGGGACCTTGTCGATCATCCCCAGGAGCTGCTGGCCGAGCTGCGCGAAAAAACCGAGCGGCTGCTGCCGCAGGCGCGCGGCATGCAGGCGGTGCCGGTTTCGGCCGAGACCGGGCGTGGCCTCGACAAGCTGATGGATGCCGTCATCCGGACGCATCGAGTTTGGAACAGCCGTGTCTCGACCGGCAAGCTCAACCGCTGGCTGGAAGGCATCCTGGCGCATCATCCGCCGCCCGCCGTCGCCGGGCGTAGGCTGAAGATCAAATATGTCACGCAGGCCAAGACGCGGCCGCCGGGCTTCGTCGTCTCCTGCTCGCGCCCCGATGCGATGCCGCAATCCTACGTCCGCTATCTCTCGAACAGCCTGCGCGAGGCTTTCGACATGCCCGGCGTGCCGATCCGCATCGCCTTGCGCACCTCGGACAATCCTTTCGCCGGCAGGGCGAAGAAGCGCCGCTGAGCTGCGCGTCTTCTGGGCGCCAGCATCAGGCTACGCTCCGCAGGCCGCTCGCGGGCAGCGCCTGCACATTTTCGGGGAGGCGATTCCACCGACACCTGCAGCAGGATGTCGGCAAGTCGCGCCGCCACCGGGTCTGGCTCGGCCTTCCTTGCGATGCGGCAACAGCGCCATCTCAGGCAGTGCGGGCAGCCCGGCGATCTCCGGCGTCATCGCCCTGACGGTGGCCGGCGCGAGTGGGGGCAGCCTCTGCATCTAATGGGCGGTGTAAGCTCCGTCCACCAGATGGTAGCTCCCAGTGATAAAGCTGGCCTGGTCGGACAAGAGGAAGCATACAAGAGCCGCTACCTCTTCCGGTTTCCCGCGCCTGCCCATCGGCTGAAGACCTGCCATGCGCCGGCTGGCTAATGCCTCCATTTGCTCCGATAAAAGAGGCGTTTCGATCCAGCCGGGGCCGACGACATTGATCCGGATGCCCATCCTAGCATATTCAATCGCCGCAACCTTGGTTAATCCAACGACCCCGTGTTTCGCTGCCGTGTAAGCGGACGCAGTTGGCAAGCCGACGGAACCGAGAACGGAGGACATGTTCACGATGGCACCTCCGCCTCGATCCAGCATCGCGGCGATTTCGTACTTCATGCTGTAGAAAACGCCATTGAGATTAACGTTTATCAGTTTGTGCCAGTTGTCGAGCGGATAGTCTGCCGTCGCTTTTCGAATGCCGTCGATACCTGCATTGTTTACCGCCATATCCAGTCCGCCGCATTTCTGGACAGTGAACTCGATCAGCTTTTCCACGGCTGCCGCATCCGTGACATCTACCGCAAAGTCGTAGGCCCTGCCTCCTTGCGAGCTTATTTCGGCGGCTGTGCAGTGCGCGGCCTCGGCATCAAGGTCGGCGACAACAATCTCGGCTCCTTCTTGCGCGAGTTGCCGTGAAACAGCCGCCCCTATTCCTGAGCCTGCGCCGGTCACAATCGCGACTTTACCTTGGAAGTCAGGCTTCATCGGCTCTGTCCTATGCCCATTTTTGACATAACCGAACAGAGGCAGACGGTCATCGCAAGAAGTTTCACTCCAATTCGCTTGTCAATCCTGTGAATTCATTTTGCCACCACACAGCGAGACTTGGCCCGCAGCCCTTGGAATGGTAGAGACGAGGGCGGCGGTAGATGACCAGTTTCCTAGCAGGTAGAAATGGAAGAACACCACATTGCGCGCCGGGGGCTCGTGCTGGGTAGTCTGGCTCTGATGGTCTCCGGATGTACGTCGATTTCATCCGCGTTCGGACCAAGGCTTGGCCTGAATCCTCGTTACCGACGGCAGCATGTGCGGTACGACGGAAACGAGCCGGCCGGAACGATCGTCGTCGATACTTCGCAACATTTTCTCTATGCCGTCGAGACGGACGGGTGGGCGACGCGCTACGGCGTCGGCGTCGGCGAGCAGGGACTTTCGTTCAAGGGTACAGCGACCGTCGGCCGCAAGGCGGACTGGCCGTCGTGGACACCCACCGCCAGCATGATGAAGCGCAAGCCGCGCCTGGTGCAGTATGCAGGGGGGGTTCCTGGCGGACCAAACAACCCGCTTGGTGCGCGTGCTCTTTATCTCTATCAAGGCGGGCGCGACACCCACTTCCGGATACATGGTACAAACGAGCCATGGACGATAGGCACAGCGGTATCGAACGGGTGCATCCGTATGATAAATGACGACGTCATTGACCTCTACGACCGTACTCCTTTGGGCACGACGGTGGTGGTTGTTTGATGGTGGGCAGGCCTGATCTCCGTTGGATGGTGAACTCTGCCAGCACGTCACCGCAAAGGTGCCGCCGGCAACTGGGTGCCAACTGTGTCATTTCTGCACTAGGCGTTGGTGTAGATCGCAGCTAACTTTGTGAGGCTGCATATCGTTTATTTGTGGCGATTCTATAGGCTATTCCGCCCCCGGGGAAAGGATTGCTTGATGAACAGGATATTGATTGCAATGGTTGCTGTGCTCGCCGTTGCCAGCCTGAGCGGCTGCGCGAACGACTGGATCGGCAAAGGAAAGGGTAAAGCTCCGGCGCCCGCTCCGGTAGAGCAACCAGTGATTAAGTAAGGACCGGCTTGTATGGGGAAGGGGTGCCAAGCCCTTCCCCATACATACGCAGCCGGGGCTTTGGCCGGCTTCATAGCCTAGGGCGCGGTTGGCGGGCATAGGCCGTTATTAAGTCTGTGCTTTGTGAAGTTCGGGAATGGACGCGGCGATGACGCTTGTAAATAGCCGTCTCTTGCTTGTGGCGTTGGTGGCCCTCCCGGCAGCGGCATGTCAGACGAAAGACCTGCCGCCCCAGCCGAATTTCGTATCTTATGCCGATGGCGGAGCTGCGCCTCAAAAAAACGACGAGCGGTACTTCATCGAGTTCCGCTCCCGCTACGCCCTAAGCTACGGCCACACCTACGCAGTTTTTGGGCGCGTGGACCGGGCCGGGAGAATGATCGATCCCCAAGTCGCGGGCCTTCACCCGGCTTCGAACAGTGCGGTTCCCTATGTTCTGGGCCATGTCGTGCCGGTGCCAGCCGAAACCGGGTGGAGCGACGGTGATCTGGAAGAACCATACAGATCCGCAAGCTGGCAAATCATACTGACCCGGGCCGAATACGACAAAGTCGTTGCCTACATCCGCAAGCTGCAGGCGAGTTCGCATGTCTGGCAGGCGACGGTCTTGAACTGCAACGGCTTCGTGGCGAACATCGCTCATTCCATGGGATATAAGACTCCCGCCATTCAGCTCCGGCCGCAACAATTCATAACCGAGCTTCGGGAGATGAATACATAACCAAGATTCGAGGGATGAATGGGACCGAATGCGATCGGTACTGCCCCTCCGGCTTTCGCGTCTGCGGACTAACTCGGAGAGGATCGCTGCGCCTGAAGGTCGGCCGGTGACGAAATCGAGGGCGATGGGTGAAGTGGCCATACCTAGGGGCAGCTGCTACAGTCGCGATCGCAGAAAGGGCGCTGGTGACCTGAAGTGAGCATTGCGGCAGCCTCACTTGGCGAGGTCATCTGGTTGATCGGCATCGTTGCTTGGTACGTGATCCGGTATCCCTTCGAGCGCCGGGCAAGGCGCGTGCGAATTGTAACTGGCTACCGCTCACGTTCCGACATCGTCGGGCTTGCATCTGCTCTGTTTGGCCTCGCAATCCTGCCTGCCTTCTATGTTGTCACCGGCATGCCCGCAGCGGCTGACCACCCGGCCAGCGCGTGGGCCGTGGCTCTCGGCACAATCATCTTCTGCTCCGCGCTATGGGTTTTTCGCAGGTCCCACAAGGAACTTGGCCGTAACTGGTCGATTACGCTGGAGATCCGCGAACGGCATGAACTCATCTGCGCCGGACCATACGCTTTGGTCCGCCACCCGATGTATACCTCGTTCCTGCTCATGGGCCTCGGCCAGCTCTTTCTGCTGCCGAACTGGGTTGCGGGCATATCGGGTTTGATTGGGTCCGCAGTCCTTTTCCTGCTGAGAGTGGACGAGGAAGAGCGTATGATGCTGGAGAATTTCGGCCCGCAATACCGTGCCTATATGGAAAAGACCAAGCGAATATTCCCTTATCTTTATTAGAGGTACGTTTGATGCGAGGCCGAGCCCTCAAGCTTTCCGCGCCCCGGCGCCTTGTTGGCGATCTGATGAGGTTTTCGATCGGCGTGCCACGGGTCGCGGTGCAGCGTCAGATGAACCTCGGCCCACTCGTAAGGGCTAGAATGGCGCAGCAGACCAGGCCTTCGTGGACCGCGATCTTCCTGAAAGGATATGCGCTTCTTGCCCTAGAGATGCCGGAGCTGCGGCGCGCCTATGTCAAGTTGCCCTGGCCGCAGCTTTACGAGTATCCGGCAAGCGTAGCCTCGATTGCCCACGAGCGCGAATATGATGGCGAGCCGGCCGTTCTGCTGAGCTGCATCAAGCGCCCGGAGCGCTACTCCATCACGGAACTTGAGGAATCCATCCACGCGGCTCGATCACGGCCGATCCTGGAGGTCCCGGAGTTCCGGCGCGCCTTGCGGATGGCAGGTGCGCCCGCGCCAGTCAGGTGGCTGCTTATGTGGCTAGGGTTGAACATCGCCCGGCAAAGGTCAAATTACTTCGGTACCTTCCAACTGTCCGTCTATTCTGGTCTCGGTGCGGAATCACTCAACCCGCTGACACCATTGACCACGCTTCTCAACTACGGTCCGATCGGCAAAGACGGATCGGTGAATGTCCGCATCCACTACGATCACCGGGTAATGGATGGAGCGAACGTCGCACGTGCACTGGAGAGATTTGAAAAGATCCTGAACGGCACTGTCGCCAATGAAGTGGTGCTGCTCGGTCAAAGTGTTGCCGCTCCTGCAAAACAGAGGAACGCGACATGATTTCGCACTGTGAATTCCGGCCAGCTATCGTCGTGATTGGCGGCTCGGGTGGAATTGGCCGGGCAATTGCGAGCGTCGCTGCACAGGAGCGCGGTGCGGTTGTGCTGGTTGCCCGCTCGCCCGAGGGTTTGGCCGCTGCGGCGTCTGAGGTTCGGGAGAGGGGCGGCGAGGCATTCACGCTCGAGTTGGATCTCGTGGCAGGCGATGCGCCAACGCGCCTGGAGGGCTTTCTGTCGGCACACGGCCTAGTCTGTGATGTCCTGGTCAACAGCGCCGGCTATGGCCTGCGGGGCGCGACGACGGCGCTGCCTATTAATGGTCAACTCGGCATCATCGATCTCAACATACATTCCCTCACAGAACTGACCCTCCATTTTCTGCCGGGAATGGTGGCGCGCCGACGGGGCGGGGTGCTCAATCTCAGTTCCGTGGCCGGGTTCGTTCCCGGGCCTTATATGGCTCTGTACTTCGCTAGCAAAGCTTTCGTGCGCTTCTTCTCAGAAGCGCTTCACCAAGAATTGCGCCGAACCGGTGTGACGGTCACATGCGTTGCACCAGGCCCGGTGTCGACGGAGTTTCTCGCAAGGTCAGGCGCCAATCAGACGGTGCTCTTCAACATCTTGCCCAAGGTGGATCCGGAGTATGTGGCCGAACGGGCGTGGCGAGGGTCCAAATCCGGTCGTCGCCTCGTCGTACCGGGAATCTCGGGCAAGTGGGCTGCCCTTGCGGCAGCGCTCCTGCCTTCAGCAGCGCTGCTGCCCCTGGTCGGCCGGCTGCAACGCGGCGGCAATGATCAATGTCCTTGCGGTTCAGGTATGAAGTTCAAGAAATGCTGCGGTACCCGCCAGTTTCAGCTACGCCGGGGCCCTCGGGGAATTAGCCCCTGACCGCAGCGCGCCACCGAAAAACCTCATCGAAGCAAGAGACCGCTCGCCGATGAAGGGCGTTAAGCATGTTGGTAGCATAGAGGCGAGGCTTTCGACATGCCTGGCGTGCCGATCCGCATCGCCTTGCGCACCTCGGACAACCCGTTCGTCGGCAGGACAGAGGGGGTGTGACGGAACGCGACGCTGGTATCTGGTGTCTAGGCGACTTCTCGTAGCACCTCTTTCCCCCGAGCACTTCCCGGCAACGCTTCCAGCGCCGCCTGCAGCAGGATGTCGCCAAGCCGCGCCGGTGCCGGGTCGGGCTCGGCCTCCTTGCGATGCAGGAACAGCGCCATCTTGGGCAAGGCGGGCAGCCCGGCGATCTCCGGCGTCATCGCCCTGACCGTGGCCGGCAGGCCGATATCGGTGCGGATCGTCAGTCCGAGCCCGGCGGCGACGGCTGCCCAGATGCCGCCAAGGCTCGGGCTGGAGAAGGCCATCCGCCATGCCAGGCCGGCACGGTCCAGCGTTTCAGTCGCCACGCTGCGCAGCAGGCATGGCGCCTCGAGTGCTACCAGCGGCAACGCCTCGCCTTCGCGCAGGCTGGTCTCGATCTGTTTTGCCGGGCCGACCCAGCGCATCTGGACGTCGGCGACATGCCGGCTGTAGGGCAGCGTCGCGCCATTGTGCCAGGCAAGCGCGATATCGAGGCTGCCCGACATGATCCTTTCGGCAAGCTCATGGCTGCGTGCGATCCTGGCCTCGATCTTGACCTTGGGATGGGCGCGGGCGAAGCGCCCGAGCACCTCCGGCAGCACCGCCTCGCCGAAATCCTCCTGCAGCCCAAGCCGTACCCAACCCTCCAACTCGACATCGTGGATGGCGGAGGCGGCCTCGTCATTGAGCTCGATCAGCCGCCGCGCGTAGCCGAGCATGGTCTCGCCCGCGTCCGTCAGCGCCAGGCCACGCCCAGATTTGCGGAAGATCGGCGTCGCCGCCTGCTCCTCCAGCTTCTTCAATTGCGCACTGATTGCCGAGGTCGAGCGGCCGAGCCGGTCGGCGGCCTTGGCGAAGCTGCCCAGCTCCATGCCGGTGACGAAGCTGCGCAGGACGTCGAGATCGAATGTCACGCGTCGCATGGCAATAATCCTGATATTTGGGACATTACGTCAAAAACTTCCCGATATTCAGTACGAAGCTATGGCGGTAGAGACAGCGCGTCAAGACCGAATGCAACCAGCCCATGCAGGAGCTGAACCATGTCCGCTGTCGCCACACGAGCAGATTGCAAACCGCTTCGCCCGGGCGCCATTGCCGCCCCGTCGGAAGCGGCGGCACTGCGAGCCAATCATCGCTGGAAGGTGCTGGGCATCGGCGTCGCCGCCAATGCCTGCTTTTCCGCAACCTTCTCCGGCATTCCGGCGACGGCGGTGTTCCTGCGCTCGGGCTATCATCTCTCCAATGGCGAACTCGGCCTGGCGCTTGGCCTTCTCGGCCTGGGCGTAGCGCTGAGCGAATTGCCGTGGGGACTGCTGACCGATCGCTGGGGCGACCGCCGCGTGCTGCTGACCGGGCTCGGTGCAACCGCGGTTTGGCTGCTTGTCATGGCCGCGCTGATCGTGCCGTCACCGGCCCACATTCCCGGCATCGCGCTTCTCGCCGCTGCCCTGCTGGTCACCGGATTGCTCGGCGGCAGCGTCAACGGCTCCAGCGGCCGCGCCATCATGGCCTGGTTCGGCGAAGGCGAGCGCGGCTTTGCCATGAGCATCCGGCAGACGGCGGTGCCGCTTGGCGGCGGGCTTGGCGCGCTCGTGCTGCCGTCGCTCGCTTCAGCCCATGGCTTCACGGCGGTCTTCGGACTTCTGGCGGCTGCATCCGCCGTCTCGACCTCGCTCGCCTGGCGCTGGCTGCATCAGCCGCCGGCGCATGACGATGCCAATTCGGCCGGCACGGCATCGCCGGCCGGCACGGCGCCGCTGCGCAATCCGGCCGTCTGGCGCATCGCAACAGCCATCGGCCTGCTGTGCTTTCCGCAGGTGGCGGTGCTCACCTTTGCTTCCGTCTTCCTGCATGATTTCGCCGGCATGGGAACAGCCGTGATCAGCGCCAGCCTCGCTGCCGTGCAGGTCGGCGCCATGGTCATGCGCGTCTGGAGCGGCCGCTACACCGACCGTCACGGCAACCGCCGGCCGTTCCTGCGTCTGTGCAGCATGCTGAGCGTGGCCGCCTTCACCGTGCTTGCGGCGCTCGTCTTGTTTTCGGCCCAATTCTTGTCAGGCCAAGCGCCGATGCTTTCGCCGACGATCGTTGCGGTGCTGGTCGTGGCCGGCATCTGCGTCTCCTCCTGGCACGGCGTTGCCTACACCGAGCTTGCGACGCTGGCCGGCGCGAGCCAGGCCGGAACGGCGCTCGGCCTCGCCAACAGTCTGGTCTTCATTGCCTTCTTCCTGGTGCCGATCGCCATTCCGGGGCTTCTCGTGCTCTGCTCATGGGCAGGCGTCTGGCTGGGTGCGGCTATTTGCGCGCTGATCGCCTGGCCGATCTTTCTTCCGTCAACGGATAGCCGCAAAAGCGCCTGACTTCGACATGAGATGGGAAAACAACGTTCTAAGCTGTTAACGCCCCATCAAGGTTAATGCATCATTGTAGCTCTCCAGTGGGGTCCGTCGCGTTTCTGGAGAGTTCCGTGCATCGACGTGTTTTGACGCGGCTTGTCGCCGCCGCCGGTGAAAAAAAGCGTTCGTTCCTGTCTCCGCTCGTTGTTGGCCTTGGTATCTGGATCGGCTTTCCGAGTGTCGTTGCCTATCAGGACATGACCAGCTTGGTCTCCGGCCTGGAGGCGCCGAGCGTCCGCTGGAACGCCTATGTCGAGAAATCCGTCGCCGGCTCGGTTCACGCCGCCGAAATGCCCTTCCTCGATTCCAGCAGCACCGGCTCGCTCTCAGGATCCGGCGTCCAACTGCCCGGCATCGGCGCTGTCTCATTTCGTGGCAAGGGCAGCATCGCCGGCACGACGCCGGACGAGGACCGCATCATGCGCGCCGACAAGAAGGGCCGCATCATCCAGGTCTCGCCCGTCTCGCCGCCGAAGAACTTCAACGCCGGCTCGATCTTCGAGCGCACCTCCTCGCTGCTCCGCCCAAGCATGGACAGCGGCCTGAGGATGGCCTTCGCCAAGCCCGAGATCAAAGGCAAGGAAATCCAGATCGCCGCGGCCTTCCACGCGCGCGTCGACAAGAAGCCGGATCCCGGCGTGCCGGCGATGCTTGCCGCGCTGGTCAACAATGATCATCCCGACGTGCTGGCGACCGCCTATGCATCGTCCGCTCCCGATTACGCGCAGGCATCGCCTTTCGAGGCCTTGCTGCAGGACGAGGACCCGAACGATGGCCGCTTCATCCCGCCGCTGAGCAAGGGCGATCATTCGTGGATGCAGACGCCCCTGCCGGCGAGCGTCTTTTCCAAGCCGGAGCAGGCCTGCCTCGCCAAGGGAATCTATTTCGAAGCGCGCGGCGAATCCGTGCGTGGCCAGGCCGCCGTCGCCCAGGTCATCCTCAACCGGGTCCGCAACCCGGCCTATCCGAACTCGATCTGCGGCGTCGTCTACCAGAACGACAACTGGTTCAACCGCTGCCAGTTTTCCTTTGCCTGCGACGGCAGGAAGAAGCGCATCGACAACCCCGCCGCCTACCAGACCGCACAGGATGTCGCCATGGCCGTCACAGCCGGCAAGATCTTCATTCCGGAAGTCGGCTCGTCGACCCATTATTACGCCAACTACGTCCATCCGGGCTGGGCGCGGACGATGCAGAAAATGACCAGGATCGGCCTGCACATCTTCTACCGTACCTATGGCGGCGGCTGGAGCTGAGCGCTCGGGCAGCGCTTGCGTCTTTCCCGCGAGAGCGGCCGATCGAAGGCGCATCGCCGCGGGGATTCGGCCACAGTCCGCCAGAGACTGTGTCGGGCACGATGTCGCACCCAGGCAAGTAGCTGATTTATAACGAAAAAATACTTGAGCTTGAACGTCGGCCCGTGGCTTGACGGGCGCGGACCCTCTAACTATGTTGCCGGCGACTTTAAGAAGCGGACGGACGGTGACGGTCTGACCGGGCAGGGGGGTTGCGTGGCCGACAAGAATGGGCCAGACGGAACCGGCAAAACCGGCCGCGGCAAGCAGCATGAAGCCGACATCCGCGACGACGATCTTGAGCGCCGCCGGCGCGACCTTGAAGCATCGCTTGCGACAAGGCGGCCGGATCGGCTCGAGGGGAAAGACGACGCGAAAGCGGGCAGCGTGGCCGGGTACGGCCAGGCGCTCAAATTGTCCAGCGAGTTCATCGCCGGGATAGTGGTCGGCGCGGCTCTCGGCTGGTTTATCGATCGCGTGGCGGGGACATCGCCATGGGGTCTGATAGTCGGGCTGCTGCTGGGTTTTGGCGCCGGCGTGCTCAATGTCCTGCGTTCAGCCGGGCTTGTGTCGGAATTCGGAACGGGCGACAAGCCGCGCGATCCGAAAGAATGAATTGAGGCGCCGCATGCCGGCGCATTGAACAGGATACTGAAGCCGTCTGCGGCTTTGATGGGGATTTAAAGTGGCTGCTGACAAGGTCGATCCGATCCACCAGTTCCAGATCCATCCGATCATTCCGATTCACATCGGCGGCTACGACCTGTCTTTCACCAATTCGGCTCTGTTCATGCTTGCGACGGTTGCTGTCGCAGCGGCGTTTCTCTACCTCAGCACGTCGAGCCGCAGCCTGGTTCCGGGCCGCCTTCAGTCGGTCTCGGAAATGGCCTACGAATTTGTCGGCAATATGCTGAGGGACGCCGCGGGCACGCAGGGCATGAAGTTCTTCCCCTTCGTGTTCTCGCTGTTCATGTTCGTGCTTGTCGCCAACCTGCTTGGCCTGTTTCCGTATTTCTTCACCGTCACCAGCCACATCATCGTCACCTTCGGCCTCGCTGCGCTGGTGATCGGAACGGTCGTCGTCTACGGCTTCACTAAGCACGGCCTTGGCTTCCTGAAGCTGTTCGTCCCGCATGGCGTGCCGGTCTACCTGCTGCCGCTGGTGGTGCTTATCGAGGTGATTTCCTTCGTCTCGCGTCCGGTCAGCCTCTCGGTCCGTCTGTTCGCCAACATGCTCGCCGGTCACATTACGCTGAAAGTGTTCTCGGGCTTTGTCGTCAGCCTGAGCGCGCTCGGCGCGGTCGGCGTGGCGGGCTCGGTTCTGCCGCTGGCGATGGCCGTGGCGCTGACTGCGCTGGAGCTGCTGGTCGCGTTCCTGCAGGCCTACGTCTTTGCCGTGCTGACCTGCATGTATCTCAACGACGCCCTGCATCCCGGGCACTGACAAGGTTTCCGGCATTGCCGCCGGATGGAATCGCAACGGAATTTTAGATCCAAAGGAGTTGAATAAATGGACGCAGAAGCAGCAAAGTACATTGGCGCCGGCATCGCATGCCTCGGCATGGGCGGCGCGGGCATTGGCCTCGGCAACATCTTCGGCAGCTATCTGGCGGGCGCGCTGCGCAACCCGTCGGCCGCCGACGGCCAGTTCGGCCGCCTGATTTTCGGCTTCGCCGTGACCGAAGCGCTTGGTATTTTCTCGCTTCTCATCGCTCTTCTCGCCCTGTTCGGCTGAATACTTGTTCGGCTGAACATTGGGAAGAATTGAACAGGCCGGCCGCGATCCTGCGGCGGGTCTGAATTTCGGGGATAGTCCATGTTTGTGACATCTGCCTTTGCGCAAGAGTCCGCGCCCGCCGCAACGGAAGGCGAAACGCACGCCGCCACCGGCGTGCCTGCCGAGGCGCATGGCACGTTCCCGCCATTCAATCCGGCGACGTACCCGTCACAGCTGCTGTGGCTGGCAATCACTTTCGGGCTGTTCTATCTGTTCTTGAAACGGGTAGTGATGCCGCGCGTCGGCGGCATCATCGACGTTCGCAACGACCGCATCACGCAGGATCTCGATCATGCTGCCCGGCTGAAAAGCGAGGCCGATGCCGCCGTTGCCGCCTATGAGCAGGAATTGGCGGAAGCCAAGGGTAAGGCCAATGCGATCGGCCAGCAGGCCAACGATGCGGCCAAGGCGGAAGCCGAAGCTGCCCGCAAGACGATCGAGGCAGCGCTTGACCAGAAACTTGGCGAGGCCGAGGCACGCATATCTTCCATCAAGGCCAATGCCATGAAGGAGGTCGGCACCATCGCCGAGGACACCGCTTCGGCCATCGTCGAGGCGCTTGTCGGCGGCAAGGCCAGCAAGGCCGAAATCGCGGCCGCGGTCAAATCCGTGGCCGGGTGAGGAGCGCATCATGGACGCCACATCTCTCGCGACGCTTTGGGCAACCGTTGCCCTCGTAATCTTCCTCGGCATTGCCATCTACATCAAGGTGCCGGGCATGATCGCCAAGGCGCTCGATGCGCGGGCCGACAAGATCAGCTCCGAGCTCGAGGAAGCGCGCCGGTTGCGCGAAGAGGCCCAGCAACTGCTCGGTCAATACCAGCGCAAGCGTAAGGAAGCCGAGCAGGAGGCCGCGGCCATCGTCGCCGCCGCCAAGCGCGAAGCCGATATGCTTGCCGCCGAGGCGCACAAGAAGACCGAGGACTATGTCGCCCGGCGTACCGCCTTGGCCGAGCAGAAGATCGGCCAGGCCGAGCGCGAAGCAATCGGCGAAGTGCGCGCCAGCGCCGTCGACATCGCGGTGGAAGCCGCGCGCGCGCTGCTGGCCGGCAAGATCGACGCCAAGGCCGGCGCCGACCTGTTCAACGCCTCGCTGCAGGATTTGAAGTCGAAGCTGAACTGAACGGAGCGTAATCTCCCCCCTTGAGGGGGAGATGGCCGGCAGGCCAGAGGGGGTCGGCGCGCGTGAAGCGCCAACCTTCTCTTTCGTGCCAAATAGCGTCGCGCCAGGACGTACCGACCCCCTCTGTCGCCTTCGGCGACATCTCCCCCTCGAGGGGGGAGATTACAGCTAGCCGAATCGCTCAATCCAAGCAGCCGGATCGCTCAATCCAGGCCCGAAAGGCCCTCCTCCTCAACCACCTCGGTGCCGCCGAACCGGAACGGCGCGAAGGAGGCGCGGTGTAGCCGTGCCACTGGCCCGTGCAGATCGATCGCCGTCCGATGGCGCACAGTGGCGTAGCCCATATGCAGTTCGAAGCCGTAACGCGCATGATGGCTGCCGCAGCCGCACATCATGCGGTCGCGCAACACCTTGGCGACGATCGAGGCTGCGGCGATCGACTGCGAGCGCTGGTCGCCCTTGATCAGGGCTTTGCCCTCGCAGGGCAGGCCGGGCGGCACGTCGCGGCCGTCGGCCAGCGCCAGCTTCGGCCGGATCGACAGGCCGGCCACGGCACGGCGCATCGCCTCCAGGCTGGCCTTGAGGATGTTGGAGGCATCAATGCCTTCGGCGCTGACCGAGGCCATCGATACGGCGAGTGCGGAGCCGAGGATTTTCAGGAACAGCGCCTCGCGCTGCAAATGCGTTAGCCGCTTGGAATCGTCGAGGCCGTCGGGGATGTTGGCGGGATCGAGCACCACCGCTGCCGCCACCACCGGCCCGGCGAGCGGGCCACGGCCGGCCTCGTCCATCCCCGCCACTGGCCAAAGGCCTTCGGCCATCGCCTTCGTCTCGAACGAGAAGTCGGGTCTCTCGACGATTTCGAAGAGAAGCGGAGAATCGGAACGCGGGCGAGCCATGGTGCGGCGAGGTTCGCATCGGCTCCGATTCTCCGCAAGTCCCTCCGGGTCGGGCGGGGCACCGGACCAGGAGGGGCTACCGTCTGCAAGCCCGGGGACAGGACAGGCCGGACGGGATTTTTCGCCTGTTGCCGGCCGCTTCGAGCGGCTGGCGCGAGACGCTTTGTCACAGCAACATCAGCTGCTCTGTTGCCTTGGCAGCCGGGACGAACTGGTCGGTCCTGAGCGAGCGCCGCTCGGCATTGAGGCCGAGCCGTTTGGCGGCGATCTCGAAGCGCCGGCCGATCTGCCAGGCATACGGGCCGGAGCCTTTCATGCGCTTGCCCCATTCCGAATCGTAGTCCTTGCCGTCGCGCATCGAACGGATCAGCGACATGACGTGGCGATAGCGGTCGGGATAGTGGCGCAGCAGCCAGTCCTTGAAGATCGGCGCGACCTCCAGCGGCAGGCGCAGCAGCACATAGCCGGCTTCACGCGCGCCCGCTGCCTGCGCCGAATCGAGGATGCGCTCCATTTCCGGGTCGGTCAGTCCGGGGATGATCGGCGCGACCATCACCGAGGCCGGAATGCCGGCGTCCGAAAGCTGCCTGATCGCCTCCAGCCGCTTGGTCGGCGTCGACGCGCGTGGCTCCATGGTGCGCGCCAGCATGCGGTCGAGCGTCGTCACCGACAATGCCACCTTGGCCAGCCCGCGTTCCGCCATGCGTGACAGAATGTCGATGTCACGTGTCACCAGCGCCGACTTGGTGACGATGCCGACCGGGTGCCCGCGCGCCTCCAGCACTTCGAGGATTTCGCGCATGATCCGGTATTGTTTCTCGATCGGCTGGTACGGGTCGGTGTTGGTGCCGATGGCGATGGTGCGCGGCTGGTAATTATCCCTGGACAATTCCTTGTCGAGCAGCCGCGCCGCATCCGGCTTGGCAAACAGCTTCGATTCGAAATCCAGCCCCGGCGACAGGCCCATGAAGCTGTGCGTCGGCCGCGCGAAACAATAGACGCAGCCATGTTCGCAGCCGCGATAGGGATTGATCGAGCGGTCGAAGGAGATGTCGGGCGATTCGTTGCGCGTGATGATGGTGCGCGGCTTCTCGACCTGTACCTCGGTCTTGAACGGCGGCAGCTCCTCCAGCGAATTCCAGCCATCGTCGAACACATGCCGGCTGACCGGCTCGAACCGGCCGGACGGATTGATGCCCGCCGACCTGCCGCGATTGCGTTCCGGACGGACGCGCATGCCGCTCTGCTCGATCATCGCATTCGCCATCTCGGCCCTGCCGGCACCGAAGGCGGCAATGTCGGCACGCACGATCTGTTCCATTTTGGCCCTTTCCCAGGGACTGTCCGCCCGCTGTCGAATCGCTCTGCTCATGAATGTATTCCTATCGTATCGATGAGAACAAAGCAAGAACTTTCTCGCGGTGCGCCGCAAAAACTGGCGCTGCCCACCGCTTTCCGCTATTCGGCTAGACATGCTCAGCGTCCTGATCGAAACCCTGAATGACGAGGAGGGCCTTGCCCGCACGCTCGCCTCGCTGATCGGTGGCGCCGTCGAGGGCGTGGTGCGCGACGTTCTCGTCTGCGACACCGGCTCGACCGATCAGACGCACCGCGTCGCCGAACACGCCGGCTGCCACTATGTCAGCGGCGGCATCGCCGCCGGCATCAGGCAGGCCAAGGGTGACTGGCTGCTTTTGCTGGAACCGGGCGCGCGGCTGGGGGAGGGCTGGATCGATGAGGTCGTCGCCCATACCGCAAGGCAAACCATGGCGGCGCGGTTTTCGCGGGCACGCGGCAGCCGCGCGCCGTTCCTGTCGCGCGTCTTTGCCGGAAATCGCGCTCTCGCCGAAGGCTTGGTGATCAGCAAGCGTCAGGCCGCGGCGCTGTCGAAGAACGCCCGCAGCGCCGAAGCGATCGCCCGCGGCCTGGCGACCAGGAGGCTCCAGGCCGAGATCTGGGTCGCTCCGCGGAAGTGACGGCTTACCGTGACGGTTCAGGGGCTCAAGCAAATTTTCCGGCGGGTCGCCGTTTATTGTGCATTGCACAAAATCTGCCCGGGAGTTACCATTCCCAGCGACACGGGCGAATGGGTTTGGGGTGTGCCGGAGCGGTGACGACGACTAACGTCGATGCTGTTCCCTCGATATTTTGAGGACCCCGATGACCCTTTCAAGCCCTGACAAGTCCGGCGCTGCAAGCCTCGAGGCGATCGCACGCAACGGCGGTACGCTGCGCCGCATCGCTGCCCGCATCCCGACCTATCTGTCCGACCTTCGCGAGAATCCGGCATGGCTGCCGATGTTCATGCTGGCGCGAACCATGCCGGCGCGGCGGCTGCACTGGCGCGGCGCAAAGCCCGTTCGGCCGGCGCGCAATGTCGGTGAAACGATGTTCGCCGGCGTCGATCGCGATGCCGTCGTCGGCGCGCTGAGGACGGAGGGGCTCTATTCGGGCCTGATGCTGCCAGCCGCCATCCATGAGGAGATTGGCCGCTTCGCCGAGCGCACGCCATGCTTCGGCAATTTCGACCGCCGGCTGGAATTCCTCCCCGAAAAACACGCCGATGCCGAAAAGCATTTCGGCCGCCCGCTGCTCAGCGGCCATTATTTCGAGCGGGTCCTCGACTGCAACGCTGCGGTCGCCGTGCAGCGCGATCCGCTGCTTCTCGATATCGCGGCGCACTATCTCGGCAGCCAGGCCAAGCTGATCACCACCAGCGTCTGGTGGAGCTTTCCGACCGGTGGCGTCTCGGACGCCGACAAGAACATGGCCTCGCTCGGCAAATACCATTTCGACCTCGACGACTGGCGCATGCTGAAGTTCTTTTTCTACCTGGTGCCGGTCGACGCCGACACCGGGCCGCATGTCTACGTCCGCGGCTCCCACAACCGCCGTATCCTGAAGCACCAGCTGACGCTTCTGGTCGGCCATTCGGCGGAAGAGGTGCTGGGCGTCTATGGCGAGCAGAGCCCGGTCACGCTGACCGGGCAGGCCGGCCTCGGCTTTGTCGAAGACCCGTTCGGATTCCATATGGGCACCGTGCCGACGCGCACGCCGCGGCTGATGATGGAAGTCGGCTTCGGTGTCTCGCCGCCGTCGCGCCGGCGTTTTCACGGCGAGCCGGTCATTCGCTGAAGGGATCAGCCGGCTGACCCCTTGGCTCGCCTCAGCCGCGCCGCAAATGTTCGTCCAGGCGCGGCATGATCTCGACGAAGTTGCAGGGCATGTGCCGGTAGTCGAGCTGCGGCTTCAAGATGCCGTCCCATGCGTCCTTGCAGGCGCCGGGCGAGCCCGGCAGCACGAAGACGAAGGTGGCGTTGACGACGCCGCCGGTTGCCCGGCTCTGGATCGTCGAAGTGCCGATCTTGTCGTAGGAGATGCGGTGGAACACTTCGGAAAAGCCGTCCATGCGCTTTTCGAAGATAGGTTCCAGCGCTTCCGGCGTCACGTCGCGGCCGGTGAAGCCGGTGCCGCCGGTGGTGATGACGACATCGATCGCTTCGTCCCTCGACCAACCCAGGACCTTGTCGCGGATCTTGTCGCGATCGTCGGTGACGATGTCGCGGGCGGCCAGGACATGGCCGGCCTCGGCAATGCGGTCGGCCAGCGTCTGCCCGGATTTGTCATCGGCGAGGCTGCGCGTATCGGAAACGGTCAGTACCGCGATGCGCACGGGAACGAAGGGGCGGCTCTCGTCAATCCTGGCCATGGGCATCAGCCTCCGATGTCACGCTTCGCGTCGCTGCGACAAACCAGTCAGGATGGCGGCCGCGGATATCGGCGGCCGCGCGCTTGGCCACATTGCCGGTCTCGAACAGGCCGAAGCAGGTGGCGCCGGAACCCGACATCCTGGCAAAACCGGCTCCGGCCTTGTTCAGCACGGAAAGCGCCTTGCCAATGGCGGGCTGGATTGCTCGCGCCGCAGGCTCGAGATCGTTGCGGGTGATCTCCAGCCAGTCGCGGATGCCGTGGAAGTCTAGGTTGCGCGGCAGCGGCGGCAGCCCCGCATTGTCGCGGCGGCCAAGCGCCTCGAACACGTCGGCCGTCGAGACGGCAGTGCCGGGATTGACGAGCACCAGACCCAGCGCCGGGAAACCCGGCACGAGCGTCAGCTCGTCACCGATGCCACGGGCGATCAGCGGCCTGGCGGCGAGGCACATCGGCACGTCGGCGCCGAGCGACAGGCCGATCCGCGCCAGTTCGGCATCGCCGACATCAAGTCCCCAGGTCTGGACCAGGGCGCGCAGCACCGCCGCCGCGTCGCTCGATCCACCGCCGACGCCGGACGCGACCGGCAGGTTCTTTTCGAGCCTGATGGCGACAGCCGGCGCGTGCTGGAGACCGGCCTCGCGCCGTAGCGCGTCGCGCGCTTTCACGACCAGATTGCCGTCGTCGGCCGGCACTGCGGAGGCGTATTTGCCGGACACCGAAAACCCATCGCTGTCGGCAAGTTCCGTCTCGATGCGGTCGCCAAAGCGCGTGAACACAGCCAGGCTTTCGATCGTGTGATAACCGTCGGCGCGCCGGCCGGTGACGTGCAGCGCGAGATTTATCTTGGCGTGCGCATGCGACGCCCGGATGCTGGCCCCGGAATTCATTGGCTCGGCCGCGAGGGGGACGACGGTCAATCCTTGGCCAGATGGTATTCGCCGGTCTTCGGATCCTTGACCAGTGTTCCCATCGTGCCGTTGGCCGTCTGCTTTTCGGCCCGACGTACCTTGGCGGTCACCCGCTCGGCTTCCCTGACGAAGGAGCGGTAGCCGAAATAGGCGGCAATGCCGACGACGGCGAAGAAAATGATCTGCGGCATGTCAAACTCCTCCCTCGCAAGGCCGGCAAGGCGGCCGGTCGGGTCGGTTGATGGTTTATGCTAGACGCTTTCACCGGCTTTTCAAAGCCCGAAGCGCGCCCACAGCGCGCGCTCTTCCGCCGCATCGATGACGCCGCTTGCCGCGGCGGCGGCGATATCGGGCGCCGAAAAGCTCGAGCCGAACAGGCCGAAGCGGCCGAACAGGCCGCGCGGCGCGGTGATCAGCTTGAGCTGGGTCTTCGGCCCGAAACGGCTCTTCAGCACGCTGCGCATGTCGCCGAGCGCATCGACCAGCCCGAGCTCGAGCCCCTTCTTGGCCGTCCAGAACAGGCCGGTGAACAGGTCGGGATCGTCCTTCAGCTTGCTGCCGCGCCTGTCCTTGACGAGATCGATGAAGGTCTCGTGGACCTCCAGCTGCAGCGCCTTCAGGCGCTCGACGTCTTCCTTCTTTTCCGGCTTGAACGGGTCGAGCACCGCCTTGTTCTGGCCGGCGGTGTGGACGCGACGTTCGACGCCGATCTTCTTCAACAGCTCCGGAAAGCCGAACGAGGCCGACACCACGCCGATCGAACCGACGATGGAGGACGGGTCGGCAAAGATCTCGTCGCCGGCAACCGCGATCATGTAGCCGCCCGATGCCGCCACGTCCTCGACGAAAACCAGGACCTTCTTGTTCTTCTCGCTCGCCAGGTCGCGGATGCGCCTGAAGATCAGCCGCGACTGCACCGGCGAGCCACCTGGCGAATTGATCGAGATGGCGACCGCCGGCGCGTCGAAGGAAAACAGCTTTTCGAGAAGACCGGCGGTCGACGCCAGCGACAGGCTCGGCCGGAACTGGCCGCCGCCGGGCATGATGGTGCCGTGCAGCCGGATGACCGGAATGGTGACGACGGTGGAGCGCCAGGATTTCGGCAGCAGGCGGTTGAAAAGGCGTTTCACGAGGGGGCGGTCTCCGGTCGATTTGCTTGAGGCATGTAGGAATTCGCCGGCCAACGGCAATGCCGTCACCCTGGCAATCAAAATGGATCAGTCTCCGAACAGCGACGCCAGCCCGTTATTGATCAGCTCTGCCCGTTCCGAGGGGCCATTGCCTGAATAGGCATGCAGCATCAGCGGCGGCTGGATCGACAGTTTGCCGCGTGCGCCGAGTGCTGCTCGGACGACGATGCGGATCGCTGCCGCTTCGGGGCGAGGGTGGACGGCCAGCATCTCGGCGTCGCCGAAGCGGCCGGCAACGGCATCGAGGATGGCGCCGAGCTGCTCCGGCCGCGCGATGACGGCCAGCCCGCCGCCCGGTCTGACCACCGCGGCCGCGCTGCGGATCCAGCTGTCGAACAATCCATCCTCCGAGACATGCGCGGCCTTTCTCAGCGGATCGGGCGTCGCGCGATCCACGGCGGCATTGAACGGCGGGTTCATGATAACGAAATCGAAGCTCTTGTCCTCGAGGCCGGCGGCCGTTCGCGCCCGGCCGGACAGCGCGACATCGGCGACGAGCACCGAAGCGCGATCGCTGAGATGCGCATTGCCGGGATGGGCAAGCGTGGTGGTGGCGAAGGCCGCCATTTCCGGGGAACGCTCGACAAGCACGGCCTCGGCACCGGGGCAGCGCGACAGTACCGCCAGGCCGGCGGCACCGGCACCCGCGCCAAAGTCGGCAAGCCGCCCGGCGAAGGAGGACGGCACGGCAGCCGCCAGCATCATCGCATCCATGCCGGCGCGGTGGCCTGCCTTTCTCGGCTGCACCAGCCAGAAGCGACCGCGATGGAAGGCGTCGACCGTATGAGCCGGCATGTCCGGGACAAGGGCAGCGGGCGACGCGGACATTATTTTTGGCGGATCTCGTTGGCGATGCCGGCATCCGTCAGGATGCGCCGTGCCGCATCGGCCTTGTCGGCGTCCACCATGACGCGGCGGGGCAGGATGCCGATCGAGCCGTCGAGCACGCTCATGTTCTGGTCGGCGACGAAACAGCCGATACCGGCATCGCGCATCAGCGATTCGACAAACGAAATGATGACGGCGTCGTTGGTGCGGATGAGCTCTATCATCGGATGAAACTCGCAGTTTGCGGCGTTGATGTAAACGTAGGCGTGATCATGTACCAGAGCCGGCGCGCCAATTCGCCTCTTGCCGCGCCGGTGGGTGACACCCTAGAGTCTGTCCAGGGACCATGTTGCCGTCGTGCATATCGAGGTTGGGAGTTTTGCCGTGGGTGTCGTTCTCAACATTGAAAACGGGAAGCGCGAAGCCGCCTCGATCAAGGACCTCATCGACCTGACTGCTGCCGATATGGGGCGCGTCAACAAATTGATCCTGTCGAAGGCCGGCTCCGATGTCGAGATGATCCCGGAGATTGCCAACCATCTGATCTCGTCCGGCGGCAAACGGTTGCGGCCGATGCTGACGCTCGCCGCCGCCCAGATGTTCGGCTATTCCGGCGACGGCCATGTCAAGCTCGCCACATCGGTCGAATTCATGCACACGGCGACACTTCTCCACGACGACGTTGTCGACGAAAGCGGCATGCGGCGCGGCAAGAAGACGGCGCGCATGATCTGGGGTAACCAGGCCAGTGTTCTGGTCGGCGATTTCCTGCTCGGCCAAGCCTTTCGCATGATGGTCGATGTCGGCTCGCTGGAGGCGCTCGACATCCTGTCGAGTGCGGCCTCGGTGATCGCCGAAGGCGAGGTGATGCAGCTGGCCGCCGCCAAAAACCTCGAGACCACCGAAGACGAGCATTTCGCGGTGATCAAGGCCAAGACCGCGGCGCTGTTCTCAGCCGCCGCCGAAGTCGGCCCGGTCATCGCGCTGGCGACGCGCAACGACCGCGCAGCACTCCGCTCCTACGGCATGAATCTCGGCCTTGCCTTCCAGCTGATCGATGACGCGCTGGATTATGGCGGCACCAGCAAGGATCTCGGCAAGAATGTCGGCGACGATTTCCGCGAGGGCAAGGTGACGCTGCCGGTGATTCTTGCCTATCGGCGCGGCACCAAGGCCGAGCGTAGCTTCTGGAAACGCGCCATCGAGGACAATGCTGCCGACGATGCCGGGCTGGAAAAGGCCATCGGCCTGATGCTCCGCCACGGCGCGATTGCCGACACCATTGGGCGCGCCCGCCATTTCGGCGAAATCGCCCGCGACGCGCTGGCGCCGCTCGAGGCGACGCCGCAGAAATCGGCGCTGATCGACGTCATCGATTTCTGCATCAGCCGGGTGAACTGAGAGGCGTCGGCGCCGCGACACCGGGGAGGGGCCGTTCTCATCGCGCCTTTGCCGGAAGCACCATTGCTGCGAGCAGGCTGACGACGATGCCCGCCGCCGCGAGCCAGAAGGCGACGCGGATGCCGTCGGCGACGGCGATTTTCAAGGCACCGCCGGACAGTTCGCCGATTTGGTTGTTCGCAATCGCAATCAGCACGGCCATGCCGATGGCGTTGCCGACATTGAGCGTCGTCGAAGCCATCCCCGAGGCGACGCCTTGCTGGTCATGGGCAACGCCGGAAGCGGCGGCAATCCACATTGCGGTCCAGACGATGCCTTGTCCGACGCCGGAGACGATCAGGCCAGGTACGAGGGACAGATAGCTGCTCTCTGCGGTCGCGCCTGATACCATCAATGCTGTGCCTACCGCGCCGACGATCATGCCGCCGACCAGCGTGCTGCGCGTCGAAAAGCGAGTCGCCAGACGCTCGCCGGCTTGCGTGCCGGTGGCGATGGCGACCGACGGCACGAGAAAGGCGAGGCCCGTCTGCAAGGCAGTGAAGCCGTGCACGTTCTGCAGCAGCACGGTGAGGAAGTAGGGCAGCGCGCCGAAAGTGGCCATGTAGAGGAAGGTTATCGTCATGCCGGCGACAAGGCTGCGGTTGTGGAACAGGCGCAGCGGCATGAGCGGGTCGGCGCTCTTGGCCTCGATCACGGTGAAGGCAATCAGAAACAATGCGGCCAGTGCTGCACTGACGATGATTGCGGTCGATCCCCAGCCATATTCGGGCCCCTGAACCAGGGTGAAGACAAGCAGCGTCGCGCCGGCGGTGACGGTCAGTGCGCCCGGAAGATCGAAGCTGCGGTGCTCGTGCCGCTTGCGATCGCGCGGGATGATGGCGAAAGCCGCGATGATGGCGATCCCGGCCAACAGCACGTTGACGTAGAAGACCGACGGCCAGCCGAAGGCGCTGGTCAGAAACCCGCCGGCAAGCGAACCGAGCGTGAGGCCGCTGGCGCCTGCGCCACCCCAGACGGCGAGCGCCCGGTTGCGTTCCGGCCCTTCGGCGAACAGGCGGTTGATCAGTGACAGCGTCGCCGGAAACAGGAACGCGGCGCCGATGCCTTGCACGGTGCGGGCCGCAATGATGATTTCCGGCGACCAGGCGAGGCCGCCGACCAGAGATGAGAGCGCGTAGAGCCAGAGCGCGAAGATGAAGACGCGGCGCTGGCCGATCAGGTCGGCGGCCCGGCCGCCGAACAGCAGGAAGCCGCCGGTGAACACGGTGTAGGCGCTGACCACCCACTGCAGGGTCTGGCCGGAAAATCCGAGGCCGGCGCCGATCTCCGGCAGCGCCACGAAGACGATGTTGAGGTCGAGCGAGATGATGAGCTGCGCGAAGGCGAGGAGCGCCAGCGTTGCGCCATGTTTCGCTCTGCTTGCTCCTTGCGCTGCCATTGCCCCGAGCGGCGCGCCTTGATCCAGTGAACTCATGTGGGACTCCTTGTCGATAATTATTTAATGATCGACAAAGAATTGAGATTTGCAATCCGAAGTCAAGCGGATTATTTGTTGATCGACAAAAATTGGAGACCGCCATGGCAGGCAGGCCAAGGGAGTTCGATCGCGACCATGCCTTGGAGAAAGCCCGCGACGCTTTCTGGAGGCGCGGCTACGAGGGCACTTCGATGGCCGATCTCGTATCGGCGCTTGGCCTCGCATCGGCGCGCATTTATGCCGCCTTCGGCTCGAAGGAGGACCTGTTTCGCGAAGCGGTGGCGCTTTACGAAGCCAATGAGGGCGGCTTCGCCACGCGGGCGCTGGAGCAAGAACCAAACGTCCGGCGCGTCATCGAGCGCATGCTTCGCGACGCCGTCGAAATCTATACCAGGCCGGGGCGGCCGCAGGGCTGCATGGTGGTGACGGCCGCCACCAATTGCGCCGTCGAAAATGACGCCGTGCTGCAATGGCTGGCGGAGCACCGGTTGGCGCGTACCGCATCGATCGTCGAGCGGTTGAAGCAAGCGGTGCGCGATGGCGAATTGAAGCCGGATACAGACGCCGAGACGTTGGGTGACTACTACGCCACGCTGATGCACGGTCTTTCGGTGCAGGCACGCGACGGCGTGCCGAAAAAGCGGCTGCACGATCTTGTCACCGTCGCCATGCAGGCGCTCGACACAAGCCTCTCGTAAACGTCCTGAGTTCGGGGCCGTGACGCCTCATTTGCCGGCTTGTTCGGCGGCTCTTCTGGGATTGACCTCCGGCGTCGGCGGGTCGGGTATTTCGGTGGCGACAGGCTTTGGTGGTTCCGGCTCCGTTGCCGGCGCTTCCGGGCCGGCCTTGCCGAGCGCAACCGAGATGCCGAACACCTTCCATTGCCGCTCGACCGGCGCAAACAGAAGCTCGAAATTGACCTGCATCGGCACCGAGGGAAAGAAACCGGCCATATGCAGCATGCCGTTCGGCTCGATCTGCGGCAATAGCGTCAGTTGCGGCTCCAGCACCGCGACGCCGCCAAGGTCGATGCCGTCATTGCGGTGGCCGGCGAAGATCTCGGCCAGCTTGGCCGCATTGTTGGCCTGGAAGCCCGGCGCGCCGAGGTCGCGCAGCACCGTGTAATTGCCGGTCTTGTTGGCCTGGTCGAGCGCCAGCAGAGAGGTGCGCACCAGGATCAGCACGCCGTTGCGGTCGATGTTGGCCGGCTTCGGCGCTTGCGGCTTGGCCGATTTCTGGGTCTTCGACGTTTGCGCCAGGGCAGGCGGGACAAGCTGCGGAACGGCCGTCGCCAGCACCAAGGCTGCCAGCAACATTCTACCTGCCGATCGCACCGATCCCGGCAACATTCTACGTGCCGATCGCACCGATCCCGGCAGTATTGGGCTCACGCCGGCCGCATCAGTTCAGTGTCCATGATGCGCCGACGCTGACACCGACATCGCCGCGGTTTGTCGAGGCCGACACGGCGGCGTTGAGGCGGAAATCCAGGCTTGTGCTATAGCCGAAACCGAGCGCCAGGCCCGACTGGCCCTTGAAATGGCCAAAGCCGCCGGCCAGCGACAATTTGCCGGGCCTGTCGTCATAACGCAGTCCCGCCGTCGCCAGGGCAAGCGCCGTTCCGGCACGGGCTTCCGAGCGGTTTTCGCTGACCTGCTCGCCAAGATCCTGCAAGCCGCCTTCCAGCGCACCGACACGGCCGTCGAGCAAGGCGATGTTGTTCTCGTTGACCGTCGTGCGGCTGTCGAGACTGAATATCTGCGCGGTGTGCAGGTTGAGCATGTTGGTATTGTTGGTGATGCGCGTCTCGTGGTCGGTAAGCTGTGTCGTGTGATTGCCGACTGTGGTGTTGAGCGCGTTGATCTGGTTGGTATTGTTGGTGATGCGCGTCTCGTGATCGGCAAGCTGCGTCGTGTGGCTGCTTACCGTGGTGTTGAGCGAGGCGATCTGGGTGGTGTGGGCTGCAACGTCGTCCACCAGCCCTTCGATCTCGTCGATGTTGACGGAAGCCGTCGCCAAATTGCCCGCGGCGTCGGACGTCACCAGATACTTTGTTCCGCTCTGCGCGTCCTTGCTGGCCTGGCTGTTGACGCCCGCGAGCGTGTAGGTAGCGCTGCTGTTGCCGATAGCCACCTGATTGGCCCGTGTCGTAGCCACGCCCTGGCCAATGGCGACTGAATTTGAATAATTGGCGCCAGCTTGCGCGCCCAGCGCTGTGGCGTTCAGGGCGTTGGCCTCGCTGAGATAACCTAGAGCAGTAGCATTGGCTTGATTCGTGTTGGTTGTGCCGGCTTCAGCGCCGTAGCCGACGGCCGTTGTGCCCCCATTTGAAAAACCGTTAGAAACTGTTCCACCAGCATTGGCGGAACGGCCAACAGCCACACTCTCATTTCCATTAGCGCGGCTAAACATACCGATGGCTGTAGAGTTGTTTCCGGGGGCCTTGGCGAAGTCGCCGCATGCCATGCCCGTGGGCGACGCTCCGGCGAACGCCGCTCCATCGTCAACGTCCTCGCAAACGAATGCCGCAGCCGGCGCCGGCGTCAGCACCGTACCCAGCATCAGGCCAGCCAGAACTGTACCGGCCGCCAGATACTCTTTCCTGGAAAGCATCGGCAAACCGCGCCTCTCCGGCCCGCCCGATCCCACAAGAATACTGTTTCGCCCTCGACCTGCCATTGCATACACCCCCTGTTCCGAAGCCGCCACATCGGCGGCAAGCCCAGTCATGGTGGAGCTTGAGCGTCCGCGACTTACGAATTTACGAATGGCACAGTGCGACGTAGCGGTAAGTCCCCAACATTTGGAAAGCATGCATGACATTGGCGATGGCGGGACAGTCGGCAAATGCCTACAATGCGCGGAAAATCCCCTGGTTTCGCAGCGCTTCCGACGCCTGCTGTTGTCATTGTGCAACACCGACACGAGGCGGTAGCCGCGATCACGGGAATGGCCGTGCGCTTTTCAGCAATGCCATCAGCTGACTTTGGCGGCTGGTGCCGGTTTTTCGGAAAATTCGCTCGAGATAGGTGCGGGCCGATTTGACGGTGATGCCGATTTCGGTGGCAGCCTCCTGTACGGAACGGCCGGAGGCAAGCTCGGTGGCGAGCCGGGCTTCGGCCGGTGCCAGATCGAACACGCCCGAAAGAATGTTGGGCGACGGCACAGTCGCGCTGATGCTGACGGCAGTTGCTGCAACAAGGATATCCGCGCCCGAAAAGATGTCATGTGCGGCACGGCGCAGCGGTAAAAGGTGAACGATCAGCGCAGGCCGCCCCTCGACGGCTGGAACAGGAATGGACCGCACGACGCGATTATCCTCGTTGCGCGCGATGGCCTGTTGGAAAAGCGCGTTCGCCGGTCCATCCGCAAGCGCCATGCCGCCATGCGCCAAGGCAACGAACACGTCTGCCATGTCTTCCAGAAGGCGGTTGGCCGTCAGTACGCGGCCCGCTCCGCTCATGACTGCCGCAGGCAGCCCGATTTCGCTCAGAATGGACACGGCTGTCCTGGCCCGCTCCGTGCCGAGGCGCGCGGCAACAAGGCCGGCCCGCGCCAGGTGCGGACGCAGCCCGTTCAGCAGGTCGATTGCCGCCTGATCGTATTTGCCGTCCTTCAACCAGCGCTGGAAGACGAACAGGACAAGCTCTCCGCTTGGCATGGAGATCGACGTGCAGACAGGCGATCCGACGCCGAACGCTCTTGCCCACGCATAGATCGGATCGCGCTCGATCTCATCGCCCGTCATGAAATCGTCGACCCGCACGAAGCTTGCCGGCTGGGTGCTGCACATGCGCTGCACGCTCTCGGAAAATTTCCAGTTGTCCCCGGCTATAAAAACATCGATCAAAGGCTGGGCTCGCGCCTCGCCGATGGCGCGAAGCGGCGAATGATCGCTGATCATGAAGATCGCGCCGCTTGCCGAGCGCGAGATCGCACTGGTCGCCTCCAATGCATCCGGCCACAGCTCGGCGGCGAACGCCGCTTCGTAGATACGATCGACGATTGCGAAGGTTTCTTCGTTCCGCAGCGTTTCCAGCATCGGCACCCCCTGTGGCTGGCGAAGCAAGATTTTACTCTCATCCTGCCACGCAAAGTTGCATGGCGGAAGCTTCAACCGCGGGCGCTTATGGATCGCTTACGGCATCGGGAAGTAGCGCCGCGCAGGCAGCGCCAAAGCTGACGCCACGCGGTCAAGGGTCGCAGTTCAGGCCCTTTCGGCATGGTTTATTAATTGCTTGACCCGATTGTGAATTCGGGCCGGGTTGAAGCACGACCCCAAAAAGGCCATGCTTTACCTGTAAAGATCGAGTCTACGGCGATCCCGCTGACGCGGAGATGGCGTTTGGCTGAAAGGGATATGATGCGGCAAGGATATGCGCGCTGGCTGACGGGGCTGGCAATCGCGACGGGCATGGCGATCTCGGCTTTGCCGGCGCATGCCAAACAGACCGCCGAGCCGGTCAGGATCACATCCTTCTCGGGAGCCTATCTCGCCGCGCGGATTGCCGAAGGCGACAACGACCTCGACAGCGCCATTTCCTATTACAAGCAGGCGCTTGCCTTCGATCCGAACGATACCGGACTGCAGCAGAGTCTGATGCTGTCGCTGATCGCGCAGGGGCGCTTCGATGAATCCCTGGTCTATGCCGACAAGCTCAAGGCGGTTCCCGACGTCGAGCGCTTCTCGCGCCTGGCGCTGGCCGTCGATTCCTTCCACAAGAAGGATTTCTCCAAGGCCGAATACTGGCTCAAGCTGTCGCTCGAATCCGATCTCGACCGGCTGATCTCCGGCGTCATGACCGGCTGGGCCAAGCAGGGTGCGGGCGACGCCGGCGAGGCCATGGCTTCCATCGACAAGCTGCAGGGCCCCGACTGGTTCAGCCTGTTCAAGTCGTTCCACCGCGCCTTGATTGCCGACGCCTCGGGCCTGCCCGACAGGGCGGATGCGCTCTACACCGCCACCGTGCAGGACACGGCGGCAGGCAGTGCGGCCCCCGAAACATGGATCCGCAACGCGCAGGCCTACGCCTCTTTCCTCGCCCGCAAAGGCGACAAGGCCAAGGCACTGTCGGTGCTCGACAAGGCCGAGGCGTTTGCGCCCGGCAAGGTCGAGATTGCTGCCCTTCGCGACAAGATCAACAAGGGCGAAAAGATCGAACCATTCGTTGCCGGTCCGTCGGACGGCGCCTCGGAAATCCTGCTTGATCTCGCCACCGCGCTCAACCGCGGCGGCGGCGAGCCGTTCGTGCGGCTTTATCTGCAATATGCGCTGGCGCTGCGGCCCGACAATGACGCGGCGCTCGTTCAGCTTGCCGCCGTTGCCGAGCAGTTGAAGGACGGCGAGGGGGCCATCGCGCTCTATCGCCGCATTCCCGCCGGCTCGCCGCTGAAGGAGCTTTCGGACCTGCAGCTTGGCCTCAACCTTGCCGATCTCGACCGCAACGACGAGGCGATCACCCACCTCAAGGCAATCGTCGATGCGCATCCCGACGACATGCGCGCCTATCTGGCGCTCGGCGGCGTCTATTCCTCGAAGGAGGATTTCCGCTCCGCCGCCACTCTTTACGACAAGGCAGTCGAGGTGCTGACGACGCCGACCGCCGCCAACTGGAACATTTTCTACCAGCGCGGCATCGCCTATGAGCGGCTGAAGGAATGGCCGAAGGCCGAGCCGAATTTCCGCAAGGCGCTGGAGCTCTACCCCGACCAGCCGCAGGTTCTGAACTATCTCGGCTATTCCTGGGTCGACAAGAACATGAACCTCAAGGAAGGCCTCGCGATGATCCAGAAGGCCGTCGACCTGAGGCCGAGCGACGGCTACATCGTCGATTCGCTGGGCTGGGCCTATTACCGCCTTGGCCAGTTCGACGACGCGGTGCGCGAAATGGAACGCGCCGTTTCGTTGAAGCCGGAGGATCCGGTGCTCAACGATCACCTCGGCGACGCCTACTGGCGCGTCGGCCGCAAGCTGGAAGCCACCTTCCAGTGGAACCAGGCCCGCGACCTGAAGCCGGATCCGGACGTGCTTGCCGCCTTGCAGCAGAAACTGATGAAGGGCCTGCCGCCGATCGAGTCCAACACGGCGCAGGAAACCCCGAACGTAAAGCCCGTGCCGGCGCCCGCGCCGAAGGGGTGACGGGCGCCGCCCTTTTTCCTTCTCCCCTTGTGGGAGAAGGTGGATTGGCGCGTAGCGCCAAGACGGTTGAGGGGTGTTGGAAGAAATGAGGCGTTGGCGTTCCCTGGAACACCCCTCATCCGACCGAGCTTCGCTCGGCCACCTTCTCCCACAAGGGGAGAAGGGAACAATTGCAGTGCCGCCCCGTTGCCTTGACGCTCGGAGGCCGGGCATCTACGAGGTGCCGCATCCTGCCGGAGGCCGCCGTGACCGTTGATATCCCTGCCCACATGCATCCCAGCCGCTCATTCCAGGGGCTGATCCTGACCTTGCATAATTACTGGGCGGACTATGGCTGCGTGGTCCTCCAGCCTTACGACATGGAAGTCGGCGCCGGCACCTTTCACCCGGCAACGACACTGCGCGCCCTCGGCCCAAAACGCTGGAACGCGGCTTACGTCCAGCCCTCGCGCCGCCCCAAGGACGGCCGCTATGGCGAGAACCCGAACCGACTGCAGCACTATTACCAATACCAGGTGATCCTGAAGCCCAATCCGCCCAATCTGCAGGAGCTTTACCTCGGCTCGCTGGCCGCGATCGGCATCGATCCGCTGCTGCATGACATCCGCTTCGTCGAGGACGACTGGGAAAGCCCGACGCTGGGCGCCTGGGGGCTGGGCTGGGAGTGCTGGTGCGACGGCATGGAGGTGTCACAGTTCACCTATTTCCAGCAGGTCTGCGGCATCGAATGCGCCCCAGTGGCGGGCGAGCTCACTTACGGGCTGGAACGGCTGGCCATGTATGTTCAGGGCGTCGACAACGTCTACGACCTCAATTTCAACGGCCGCGAAGGCGCCGAGAAGGTGACCTATGGCGACGTCTTCCTGCAGGCCGAGCAGGAATATTCGCGCCACAATTTCGAATTTGCCAACACCGCGATGTTGTTGCGCCATTTCGAGGACGCCGAGGCCGAGTGCAAGGCGCTGCTACAAGCCGGCGCGCCCATCTCCCCCCTTGAGGGGGAGACGCCCGCGAAGCGGGCAGAGGGGGTCGCGTCAGAAGGCACCGCAGGTCAGGCGTCGGGCACTGCACGAGCGACCCCTCCCGACCAGACCTTGTCTGGCCACCCTCCCCTCAAGCGGGAGGGATACCACCGCATGGTCTTCCCTGCCTACGACCAATGCATCAAGGCCAGCCACGTCTTCAACCTGCTCGACGCCCGCGGCGTCATTTCGGTCACCGAGCGTCAGAGCTACATCTTGCGGGTGCGCAATCTGGCCAAGGCCTGCGGCGAGGCGTTTCTGCTGACGCAGGCGGGCGGAATGGCGGCTTAGCTCCAGGCGATTTCGACAGGGGCGCTGATTGGCAACGTGCCTTGGCCGCTTGCACCCGCTATTGTCCGCAGCGCTTGCCTGACCCCCGGCATCGTGAACGTGCCATGGGCCTGCGCTGCAAAACAGGCGCTTAGCGCGAGGATCTGCAGGAATGTCGATGCCGTTTTCATGCTCGTTCAGCCAATAGCTCTCTGCCTGAGCGTTGGTCGCTTCAGCGCTGCGTTGGGTTCATGGAAATCTTTGATCCAAGGACGGGCGGACCGGCGCGTGTCCGACAGGCGGCTGAATTTTTTCGGAAATCGCCGTTGGACGCATTGATCGTGCTGGCCCGATCTTGCTGGGAAGGGTGACAGCAGCCGACCGAGTTGCTATGCCCCGCTTACCTCCGCCTCGATGGGGGAGGACGCCGCCAAGCGGCGGCTGTTTTTTGTCGCGTGAGCTCTTTCAATGCCTGACCTGCTTCTAGAACTTCGTTCCGAGGAAATCCCCGCGCGCATGCAGCGCAAGGCGGCCGGCGATCTCAGGAAGCTGTTGACCGACGGTCTGGTCGAAGCCGGGCTGACCTATGAGGCGGCGCGCGAATATTGGACGCCGCGCCGGTTGGCGCTCGACATTCGCGGCCTGACCGCGCGCTCGAAGGACATCAGCGAGGAGATCAAGGGCCCATCGACCAAGGCGCCCGAGCAGGCGGTGCAGGGTTTTCTGCGCAAGGCCGGCCTTGCCTCGATTGCCGAGGCGCATGTTCATTCCGATCCGAAGAAGGGTGATTTCTACGTCGCCCATATTTCCAGGCCGGGCAGGCCGGCGGAGCAGATCATCGCCGAGCTGGTGCCGGGCATCATCCGCAACTTTCCCTGGCCGAAATCGATGCGCTGGGGGCCGGCTTCGGCCAAGCCCGGCTCGCTGCGCTGGGTGCGGCCGCTGCAATCGATCCTGTGCACCTTCGGCCCCGAGACCGAGGAGCCGGTGGTGGTCGATTTCGAGATCGACGGCATCCGCTCCGGCAACATCACTTACGGCCACCGTTTTCATGCGCCGGGCGCCATCACGGTGCGCCGCTTCGACGATTATGTCGCGAAGCTTGAGGCGGCCAAGGTCGTGCTCGATGCCGACAGGCGCAAAGAGATCATTCTTGCCGATGCCAGGAACCTCGCCTTCGCCAGCGGGCTCGACCTCGTCGAGGATGAGGGGCTGCTGGAGGAAGTGTCGGGCCTGGTCGAATGGCCCGTCGTGCTGATGGGCGAATTCGAACAGGATTTTCTGGCCATTCCGGCCGAGGTGATCCGGCTCACCATCCGCGCCAACCAGAAGTGTTTTGTGACGCGGCCGCACGGCGCGGGCGAAGAGCTCTCCAACCGCTTCATCCTGACCGCCAATATCGAGGCCAAGGATGGCGGCAAGGAGATCGCCCACGGCAACGGCAAGGTGGTACGCGCCCGGCTGTCCGACGCGCTTTATTTCTGGAAGACCGACCAGGGCGACCTGCCGGATCTCGACCAGCTGCAGGCATCGGCGCAAAAGTTTGGGCTTGATCTCAAAAAGCCGCTCGACCAGCGCATGGCCCGCCTCGACCATCTCAATGTGACGTTTCATGCCAAGCTCGGTACGCAAGGCGAGCGGGTAGAACGGATTGCGCGCTTGGCCGAAGAACTAGCACCAATCGTGGCGCAGTCGATCTCCCCCCTTGAGGGAGAGATGGCCGGCAGGCCAGAGGGGGTCGCTTCGGCTGACGCGACGCGATCTGGCCTTTCGAAGCAAGAGGAAGTTGGCGCTCCACGCGAGACGACCCCCTCTGTCGCCTTCGGCGACATCTCCCCCTCGAGGGGGGAGATTACCGCGCTCGCCCGCCGCGCTGCCGTGCTCGCCAAGGCCGATCTCACCACGGAGGTGGTCGGCGAGTTCCCGGAACTGCAAGGCGCCATGGGCCGCAAATACGCGCTGCTGCAGGGCGAGCATCCTTCCGTCGCCGCCGCGATCGAGGAACACTACAAGCCGCAGGGACCGTCAGATCGTGTTCCCACCGATCCGGTTTCGGTGGCCGTGGCGCTCGCCGACAAGCTGGATACGCTGGTTGGATTCTGGGCAATCGATGAAAAGCCGACCGGATCGAAAGATCCCTATGCGATGAGAAGAGCGGCGCTGGGGGTAACGAGGATACTGATTGAGAACGGGATTAGGTTGTCCCTAAAATCTGTGGCCAATGTCGCGTCCGAAGATATTGCAGATCACATACGCGATCCCAAACTCGACCGGCAGTTCGAAATTGCTGCGGAGCTAGAGCAGCAACTCGGCGGGGATTCGCTTACCGATCTCGTCATCGAACGCGATTCCGCAATCTCAAACAACTCCTTTGAGCGTTCCGGAGAAAGGCAGCAGCAAGAGATCAAGGACCTCCTCGCCTTCTTCCACGACCGCCTCAAAGTCTATCTCCGCGACCAGGGTGCACGGCACGATTTGATTGACGCGGTGCTGGCGGGTGGCGCTGCCCCCTCATCCGGCCCTGCGGGCCACCTTCTCCCCGCTGGGGAGAAGAAGCTGGCACCGGCGTTGGCGACCTCTTCTCCCCTCGGGGAGAAGGTGGCCGCGAAGCGGCCGGATGAGGGGGCTTCGCAAAACGACGACCTGCTGCAAATCGTCCGCCGCGTCGAAGCGCTCGGCTCATTCCTTGACACCGAGGACGGCAGGAACCTGCTTGCCGGCACCAAGCGTGCCGCCAACATTCTCTCCGCCGAGGAGAAGAAGAAAACGACGATCGCCGACCATGTTGAGCCGGCTCTATTCCGGGAGGACGCAGAAAAAATACTGTTCGCGGCGGTGAATCAGGCCGAGAGGCAAGCCGGCGAAGCAATTCAAAACGAAGACTTTTCCGCCGCCATGCTGGCGCTTAGCGTGTTGCGCGAGCCGGTTGATTCATTCTTTGAGAAAGTCCTCGTAAACGATGAGGACCAGGCGGTGCGCGCCAATCGCCTGGCGTTGCTCGCCCGCATCCGCGCGGCAACCGACCGGGTCGCGGATTTCTCCAAGATAGCCGGCTGACGTCCGCGAAGAAATCTTCGCTTGTTGCGCTATTTGGGCTGGTCGGGAGCTGCTAGCGGCGCCGGCTGCGGCGCCGCCGGCTCGGGGGTTTTGCTGGCGACCTTTGGGTCGGCCTTGCTGTTCGCGGCCGGCGCGGCAGCGGTGGCCGGCGTGGCTTTGGGCGCGGGCGTTGCAAAGGCATCGCCGACGATACCGCCGCGAATGATCATCGGCCTTCCGGTGAAGCCATGACTCGGCTGGCTTGGGATTGCCGCGACCTTTTCATCGGTGACGGTTTCATTGACGTCAGGCAGCTTCTCGCCGAGCGCGACGATCGAAGGTGTTTTCGCCCGCTCGAGCGCGCCGGCACTTACCACCGACGGCGTCGCCGTCGTCTGCCCGACAAAAACCAGCGATGAGGCCTGTGCCGTGCCGGCCATAAAAGCCAGACCCAGCGCTCCAAGGATACGCATCGAAAGCATGACAATTCCCCTTGCCCAACAACGCAGCACCTTTAGCCGAGGGCAATTGATGCCGGCTTGCGGGGAAACATAGCATTTTAACGATTTGCGATTCGCCAACGCCGGGCTTGCTCGCCCGGCGTCGCCGTATTAGGCAGCCGCATCCGTGAGGTGACGACAGTGGCTGAAATTCGTGCCGTCGGCGAGGCGATGGAAAGGGCGTTGGCGCTGCTCGAGAGCGGCGACGTCGTCGCCATCCCGACCGAGACCGTCTATGGGCTGGCCGGCGACGCGACCAATGGCGTTGCCGTGGCTCGTATCTTCGAAGCCAAGGGCCGACCTCGCTTCAACCCGCTGATCGCCCATATAGCCGATCCGGCTATGGCCGGGCGCATCGCGCTGTTCGATCCGCTGTCGGAAAGATTGGCGCAGGCATTCTGGCCGGGGCCGCTGACGCTGGTGCTGCCGCAACGGCCCGGCAACGGCATTCATCCGCTGGTCACCGCAGGGCTGGACACCATCGCGCTGCGCATGCCGAAAGGCTTTGGCGGCGAGCTGATCGCCAGGTTCGGCCGCGCTCTTGCGGCGCCCAGCGCCAATTCCTCGGGCAGGATCAGCGCCACGACGGCCGAAGCCGTGGCCGCCGACCTCGGTCCCAGGATCAAGCTTGTGGTCGATGGCGGCGCGACGCCGGTCGGGCTGGAATCGACCATCGTCAAGGTCGAAGCTGGAAAGCTGCGGCTGCTGCGGCCGGGCGGCATTGCCGCCGAAGAGATCGAAGCGGTCGCCGGGGTGAAGTTGCTGCGCGGCGCTTCGGTCATCGAGGCGCCCGGCATGCTTGCCTCGCACTATGCACCAGGTGCGGCGGTGCGGCTCAATGCTGCGGAGGTCGCACCGGGCGAAGCCTTGCTGGCCTTCGGCCGCAGCCGTGCCGAAGGCTGGCGCGATGCAGCCGCACTGCGCAATTTGTCGCAGACCGGCGACGTGCGCGAGGCAGCAAGCAATCTCTTCGCTCATCTGCAGGATCTCGATCGCAGCGGCGCCAAAACCATCGCCGTCGAGCCGATCCCGGTCGACGGGCTGGGCGAGGCGATCAACGACAGGCTTTCGCGCGCCGCCGCCCCGCGTGACAAGATCGCCTCGCGTGACAAGATGGATTGAGCACCATAGTTTCCACCCATGAACGACATTTCCCCCGACCTCGACCCCGCCGTCGTTACGCGCTTTGCGGCAATCGTCGGTGACAAATATGCGCTGCGCGACCAGCAGGACATCGCGCCTTACCTTACCGAGCGGCGCGGACTTTGGCACGGCAGGACGGCCCTGGTGCTGAGGCCGGGGACCGTCGAGGAGGTCAGCCGCATCATGCGGCTGGCGACCGAAACCGGCACGCCCATCGTGCCGCAAAGCGGCAACACCGGGCTGGTCGGCGCCCAGGTGCCGGACGTATCCGGCCGCGAGATCGTGCTGTCGCTGTCGCGGCTGAACCGCATCCGTGAGATCGATACACTGTCCAACACGGTGACGGTCGAAAGCGGCGTCATCCTGCAGACGCTGCAGGAAGCGGCCGATGCCGCCGACCGGCTGTTTCCGCTGTCGCTTGCCGCGCAAGGCTCCTGCCAGATCGGCGGCAACCTCTCCTCCAACGCGGGCGGCACCGGCGTGCTTGCCTACGGCAATGCGCGCGAGCTCTGCCTCGGCGTCGAGGTGGTGCTGCCGACCGGCGAAGTGTTCGACGATCTGCGCAAGCTGAAAAAGGACAATACCGGTTATGATCTGAAGGACCTGTTCGTCGGCGCGGAAGGCACGCTCGGCATCATCACCGCCGCCGTGCTCAAGCTTTTCCCCAAGCCCAAGGGGCGCGAGGTGGCGTTTGCCGGCCTGTCATCGCCGGAGGCGGCACTGTCGCTGTTCAGCCTGGCGATGGACCGTGCAGGGGCAGCGCTCACCGCCTTCGAGCTGATCGGCCAGAGGCCCTACGACTTCACGCTTGCCCACGCACAAGGCGTGGCGCGGCCGCTGGCCGGCGATTGGCCGTGGTATGTGCTGATGCAGATCTCGTCGGGCCGCTCGGCCGAGGATGCACGGGCGCTGATCGAGGAGGTGCTGGAGGCAGGCCTCGAGCAAGGGATCGTCGGCGATGCGGTGATCGCGGCAAGCATGGCCCAGGGCGACGCGTTCTGGAATTTCCGCGAGGTGCTGCCCGAGGCGCAGAAACCGGAAGGTGCCTCGATCAAGCACGACATCTCGGTGCCGGTGGCGTCGATCCCGCCCTTCATCGAAAAGGCCGCCGGCGCCGTGCAATCGGTCAGTCCCGGCGCACGCGTCGTCTGCTTCGGCCACATGGGCGACGGCAACCTGCACTACAACATCTCCCGGCCGGTCGACGGCGATGACGAGGCGTTTCTCGGCCTTTACCACGTCATGAACAAGGCCGTGCACGACGTCGTTCGCTCGTTTCACGGCTCGATCTCGGCCGAGCACGGCATCGGCCAGTTGAAGCGCGACGAATTGATCGCGACGGCGCCGCCGACGGCGATCGAGCTGATGCGCAGGGTGAAGGCCGCCTTCGACCCGGCCGGCATCATGAATCCTGGTAAGGTTATCTGATCCTTTCGCCGGCCTGCGCCGGTTGGCATTCCGATAACCATCCGCCCCAGATCAGCAAAATTTAACCGACTTTCTTAAGCGCGAGGATAAGAAGCCAGCGCTAATGTTTCTCCACAACGAGGCTGGGAAAACCGGCCCGGAGAACCGGAAACACCGGCTCTCAGGAGAAACAGGAAAGGCACGATATGAACACTGGACTGAAGCCAGTCTGGGCCGGCCGCAATATGCGTCTCGACCCATTCCGCCTGCCGCAGGTGGTGAGCTACGCCACGCGCGACGACTATGGCGACGTCACCTTCACCATCGACCAGCGCGGCGCGGTTATCCGCCGCACGCTGGAGATGAGCGGCGTGCCGGCGATCATCGCTCTGCCCGCCAACGCCTTTCGCGGCGTCGCCGCCCGCGCCATGGAGGATCCGGATGGCAATGTCACAGTGACGCTTGAGCTTCTGCACAACGATCCGATGCTGTCGGTGCCGCTGCTGGTCGCCGACGATCTCGACGACGTCGCCGCCGACTGGCGTGCCTGGGCCGACGCCTACCGCCTGCCGATGCTGCTGATCGAGGCCGACGGCATTGCCCGCACGCTGGAAGAATCGCTCGGCGCCGCCATCAAGGCGCTGCCGGCGCAGGACCGCCGCAAGGGCCGCGTCTCGACCATGCGCCGCCCGCGCTTCCTCGCCCGCCGCCGCGCCGGCGACCTCGGCCTCAGGCTGGTCATCGGCGGCGAAGAGCTCATTTCGCGGGAGTAGGCCTGAGCGCCTCTTCCTTCTCCCCCTGTGGGAGAAGGTGGCCGTGCGAAGCTCGGTCGGATGAGGGGTGTTCCAGGGAACGCCAACGCCTCATTTCTTCCAACACCCCTCAACCGTCTTGGCGCTGCGCGCCAATCCACCTTCTCCCACAGGGGGAGAAGGGAAAAGGCTCCTAAACCAGCGGCTTCAGCGCCACCCAGACCGCGCCGCCGATCAGGCCGAGGAAGATCAGCCAGCCGACCTGGTTGTTCGATCTGAACAGCCTTAGGCACTGGTCCGGATCGTCGATGTCGAGCACGGCGGTCTGCCGTGCCATATGGGCGCCGGCGGCGATCAGCCCGGCGAGCGCCGGCACCGGTGCCTGCGCCGAGGCGAAAGCAATGGCGAAGCAGACCAGCGCTCCGCCATAAAGCCCGGCCAGCCAGGCCTTGGTGTTGTCGCCGAACAGGCGCGCCGTCGAACGCACGCCGACGATGGCGTCGTCCTCCTTGTCCTGATGCGCATAGATCGTGTCATAGCCGATCACCCACAGGATCGAGCCGATATAGAGCATGATTGCCGGCCCATCGAGATCGCCGAACTCGACAGCCCATCCCATCAGCGCACCCCAGGAAAAGGCAAGGCCGAGAACGAGTTGCGGCCAATTGGTGTACCGTTTCATGAACGGGTAGACGGCGACGATGACCAGCGAGCCGATGCCGAGCGAGATGGCGAAGCTGTTGAACTGCAAAAGCACGGCAAGGCCGACCAGTGCCTGCACGACAACAAACATCCAGGCCTGCCGGCGCGTGACCTTGCCGGCCGGCAGCGGCCGCGAGCGTGTGCGTTCCACCTGGTTGTCGATGTCCTCGTCGACCAAATCATTGTAGGTGCAGCCGGCACCGCGCATGGCGAACGCACCGAGAAAAAACAGCAGCAGATACCACGGCGACGGCAGCAGCGAGAGCAGCGGATCCGTCGGACGCGGATAGGCGCTCGCGGCAAGGGCAGCCGACCACCAGCATGGCCACAGCAGCAATTGCCAGCCGATCGGCCGGTCCCACCGGGCAAGCTGAGCATAGGGCCACAACCCCCGCGGCAGCGCGCGATAGACCCAGTGGCCGCTCGGCGCATCGGCGACGCGGCCCTGGGCCGCTTTCGACTGGACGGTTTCCATTTTGCTGGAGTGGCAGCAGAGGCGAATGCCGTCAAGCGTCAAGCAGGCCCCGCACGCTCGCCACGCGCAATCGGCGCTTCGCCAGCCAAATGTCTTGACCCGTCGCGCGCGGCGCAATAGCGCAGTCCTGGTCTTGGAATGACGAGGAATCTGGGCATGCGTGTTTTGTTGATCGGCTCCGGCGGACGAGAACATGCGCTTGCCTGGAAGATCGCGGCGTCGCCGCTGCTGACCAAGCTCTACGCGGCTCCCGGCAATCCGGGCATCGGCCGCGAAGCCGAACTGGTGAAGCTCGATACTACCGATCACGCAGCGGTGGTCCGGTTTTGCCGCGGGAATGAAATAGACCTCGTCGTGGTCGGGCCGGAAGGGCCGCTGGTCGCCGGCATTGCCGACGACCTGCGCGCCGAGGGCATCCGCGTCTTCGGCCCGTCAAAGGCAGCGGCACGGCTGGAAGGCTCGAAAGGTTTCACCAAGGACCTCTGCGCCAAATACGGCATCCCGACCGCCGCCTATGGCCGCTTCGGCGATCTGGCTTCGGCCAGGGCCTATGTCGAGAAGACGGGCGCGCCGATCGTCATCAAGGCCGACGGCCTCGCTGCCGGCAAGGGCGTCACCGTCGCCATGACGCTTGACGAGGCACTTGCCGCGCTCGACGCCTGTTTCGACGGCTCCTTCGGCCAGGCTGGCGCGGAAGTGGTGGTCGAGGAGTTTCTCATCGGCGAAGAAGCAAGTTTCTTCTGCCTGTGCGACGGCACCACCGCGCTGCCCTTCGGTACCGCGCAGGACCATAAGCGCCTCAGTGACGGCGACACCGGCCCGAACACCGGCGGCATGGGCGCCTATTCGCCGGCCCCGGTGATGACGCCGGAGATGATCGACCGCACCATGCGCGAGATCGTCGAGCCGACCATGCGCGGCATGGCTGACACAGGCGCGCCGTTTTCCGGCGTGCTGTTCGCCGGGCTGATGATCACTGATAACGGGCCGAAGCTGATCGAATACAACACCCGTTTCGGCGACCCGGAATGCCAGGTGCTGATGATGCGGCTAAAGGACGATCTGCTCGTCCTGCTCAACGCCGCCGCCGACGGCCAGCTGGCGCATACTTCGGTGCGCTGGCGCGACGAGGCGGCGCTCACCGTGGTGATGGCAGCCAGGGGTTATCCCGGCACGCCGGAAAAGGGCTCGGTCATTCGCGGCGTCGAGGCGGCGGCAGGTGAGGGCGTCGAGATATTTCATGCCGGCACCGCCATCAACGGTGGCGCACTCGTCGCCAATGGCGGTCGCGTGCTCAACATTACGGCGACCGGCCGCACCGTCGGCGAGGCGCAGAAGAAGGCCTACGCCGCGCTCGACCGGATCGACTGGCCGCAAGGCTTTTGCCGCCGCGACATTGGCTGGCTGGCAGTGGCGCGCGAGCAGTCGAACTGACGCTTGAGGCGGCCCTCGAGCTCAATGCAGGCCCCGATCGAATCCGGTCGAGACGCTGCTGACCGCATCGGCGGTGGGGGCAATTCCAGACACCGATGCCAAGCGCTCTTCGTTTCGCGTCCAGGCGACATATTCGGCAATCCCGCGCGGAAGGCTCGGTGCCGTCTTGGCCGTAGACATTTGAAAGCCGCTGCTGAATTTGGCCAAGCGCCTTCTAAATACCGCGACCAGTTGCTCGAGGCTCGGGGGTGCTGCCACGGTGGCGTAGGTCATGGCAGTGCCGGCGAGCCCCGCCTCGCGTGAGAGCGGCACCGGTATCGAGGCGAGATAATCCGGCTGCACGTCTATCAGGCCGCCGAACGGCCACTGCGCGCGCAATTCCGTCGCGTTCATCGGCGCGACGCTGACGTCGATATCGTTGGGTGTGCCCGCAACCCTGTAAGGACAGCGGAACCGGCCGCAATTTGCGCGCGCCGAAAACTGCCAGAGCGCATAACCCTGCCAGTTGCCCATCGGAAAATGCACGCCGATGTCTGGCTTGTAGCGCGCATACCACAGCGGCAGCCGGGACAGGAGCGGGTATTTATACTTGTTGCCGGCGATATGCCTGGCTGTCGTGCCGTTGGTGTAGAGCACCGGAAAGCGGCCAACCCGACGATGCACATGGCGCACGAATTCCTCGGCATCCTCGAGCGACATCCACTGCGTCGGATCATCGTCCTCGATGTCGAGGGCAAGCAGGTCATCCGGCCCGGGTTTCACGAAATTGATGAAATTATTGGCCTGTCCCACGGGGTTGCCGGGGCGGGCGAGATGATAGGCACCCCATTTCAGGCCCAGCGCCTTGGCCACCACCTTGCGCGTCTGGAAAAGTTCCTGTGCCATCGCATGACGCTTCCAAAGCGTCTTGCATAGCCGCATCTCGGTCTCGTCGCCGAAACAGAAATAGGGTGGCGGCATTCCGTCGGATGCCTTGTTGATGAAGCCGACAAGACGCTTGTCGGCGGCCAGCCGGGTCCAGTCGATGGAATTGTATTCGTAGGCGTCGACGACCAGCGCCCGGTCCGCATCCTTCCACGGTTCGGAGAAATCCGAGGCCTTTGCCGGCGTCAGCGCCAGGGTCATCGCGGCGACAAGGAGAAGCGCTGAGCGGACAAGGGGATGCGCCGGCGTTTTCAAACAGCAGGTCCTTGCTGGCCAAAGCCCAATCCTGAGCCGCCATGGTTAAGGAAATGCTTCGGGTGCCGAGGGGGCGAGTTGGAGCGCAGGCGAAGCGACCCTTGGTGCTCCTCTAGAGGAAAGCGATGGTTGCGATTGTCAGCCAAATAGTTTCAACGCTGTTGCTATGGGCAGGAACAGTGATGGCGGGCGGCTCTGAAATGAGGTGAAGCCATGTTTGCGATAAAACGCGACCGCCTGGTCATCCTTTGCATCGACAATCAACACGAAGGCTGCCGGGGCAGCGCCAACGCTGCGTCGTAGCGCATCCACGATCAGCGCCGACCCGATCCGCCGCCCCTGGTATCGGGCATCGACGGCCAGCCTGCCGACCAATATCGCAGGCAGGACCGGGTAGCGTGGCAGATGTCTTGTCTGTTCGTCAGGCAAGGACGCGATTGGTATGCTCGACGCCGCCAAAGTGTAGTATCCGGCGATCGCGCCGCCATCGCGATCCACGGCAACGAAGCAATTGCCGACTCGGCGTTTGACATCTTGGCTGGCTTGCTCCCGGATATAACGGTCGAGCGCCGACACCCCACAAGTGAAAGCCTTGCGATCATGCGATCCGCCGAGCGGTTCGATGATCACGGCGAAATTCACCGGGATTCGATGACAAGGCGCTTGTGGGCGTCGGCAGCTTTGCGCAGTGCTTCATTGGGCTCGGGCGGATTGAGAATTGCCTCCATCATGGCGCGCTGATCCTCGACGGAAATACGCATGATGGTGGTGCTCTCGATGGTACGCTGAGCCGCCTCTTGAGCGGCAGCGACCACGAAGTCGCTGACGCTGCGGCCCTGGATTTCGGCGGCGCGTTTCACCACGTCCAGAATATCCGGCGAAATACGAGCTTCGAGACGAGCGGTACGCGTCTGTTGGTTTGGCATTATCTTCACCCCTGATGGACGACTTGTACGGGAATTAGCCGTACAGATCAAGTGCGTGGTCCGACTTGTAATTTTGAGGCGAGGCAGCAACTGCAAAATCCGCGTGACAAAAGTTGACGTTTACGTAAAAAGAAGATGGGCTGGGAATTCCAAAAGCAGATGGTTTTGCGTCGGCGCGGGTCTTAAGTTGACCCGCTGGGCTGAGGAGGAGCGAACGCCATGTATCGGGCACCGGTCGAGGAAATCGCCTTCACCCTGAAACATGTCGCCGGCCTGAAGCCGGCGCTCGATGCCGCCATTTTTAGCGAACTCGGCGAGGACCTCGTCGACGCCATTCTGGCAGAGGCCGGCCGCTTCGCCAGCGAGGAGGTGGCGCCGCTCTATACGGTCGGCGACCGGCACGGCGCGGTGCTCAGCGGCGCTGCCGTCACTACCCCGCCCGGCTGGAAAGAACTTTATCGCCGCTGGATCGGCGGCGGCTGGAATGCGCTGTCCGCGCCGGAAGCGTATGGCGGCCAGGCGCTGCCGACCATGCTCGGCGTCGCCGCGCTCGAAATGTGGAACTCCGCCTCGATGGCGTTCGGCATCGCCCCGACGCTGACCATGGCCGCGGTCGAAGCACTCGACAAGCATGGCTCGCAGGCACTCAAGGCCAGATATCTGGAAAAACTGGTCTCCGGCGAATGGATGGGCACCATGAACCTGACCGAGCCGCAGGCAGGCTCGGATCTGAATGCCTTGCGAACCCGCGCCGAACCGGCCGGCGACGGCACCTACCGCATCTTCGGGCAAAAGATATTCATCACCTATGGCGAGCACGATTTCACCGACAATATCATCCATCTGGTACTGGCGCGGCTGCCGGACGCGCCGCCCGGCACGCGCGGCCTGTCGCTGTTCCTGGTGCCGAAATTCCTGGTTGGCGACGATGGCGCGCCGGGCGCACGCAACGACGTCTTCTGCTCCGGGCTGGAGCACAAATTGGGCATCCACGCTTCGCCGACCTGCACCATGATCTATGGCGATGGCTTCGAAGGCAGCAGGCCCGGCGCGATCGGCTGGCTGGTCGGCGAGGAGAACAAGGGCCTCGCCTGCATGTTCACCATGATGAACAATGCGCGCCTTGCCGTCGGCATACAGGGCGTCGCGGTCGCCGAGGCGGTGACGCAGAAGGCGCTCGCCTATGCAAACGACCGCCGGCAGGGCAAGGCGGCGAGCTATCGCGGTGCCGGCATGGCGCCGATCGTGCATCACCCCGACATCCAGCGCAGTCTTCTGACCATGAAGGCGCTGACCCAGATTGGCCGCGCCATCTGCTATTCCTGCGCCCACGCCATCGATCTCGCGTCGCGGAGCGAGGATGCAAAGCACTGGCAGGAGCGCGCCAATCTTTTGACGCCGCTGGCCAAGGCATTTTCCACCGATGTCGGCGTCGAGGTCGCCTCGCTCGGGCTGCAGGTGCATGGCGGCATGGGGTTCATCGAGGAGACAGGGGCCGCAGCACTTTATCGCGACGCGCGCATCGCGCCCATTTACGAGGGCACCAATGGCATCCAGGCGATCGATCTGGTGACGCGCAAGCTGCCGCTCGGCGGCGGCCGGCATGTGCATGGCTATATCGCCGAACTCAAGGCCGTCGCCGATGCGGTGCGAGCGTCGAACCTCGAAGGCTTCGGCCGCACCGCCGATCGCCTCGACCAGGCGCTCGACGACCTGTCACAGGCGAGCCGTTTCCTGCAAGACCTGCAAGCCGAAGGCCGTTCGGACGATGCGCTGGCCGGCGCCACACCCTATCTCAGGCTGATCTCGCTTGCCGCTGGTGGGACCTATCTGGCACGCGGCGCGCTTGCCGACCAAAGCCGCATCGCGCTGTGCCGTTTCTTCGCCGAGAACCTGCTTGGCGAAGTGGGCGCGCTGAAGGAGCGCGTCATCGGCGGCGCCGACAGCCTTGCCGTTGCCGCCAAGGCGCTGATTTCAGCCTGACGTTCGAGGAGGCCGAAATTCACAACGGCCCGAAATTCGCAAAGGACCAATCCGTGACAGAGCAAATCCTCGTCGAACGCCAGGGCGCCATCCAGATCATCCGTATCAACCGTCCGGACAAGAAGAACGCCCTGACCCGCGCCATGTACGCGACGATGTCTGCGGCTCTTGCCGGCGGCGACGCCGATCCGGCGATCCGCGTCCATGTCTTTCTCGGCGTGCCCGGCGCCTTCTCGTCCGGCAACGACCTTGCCGATTTCATGGTCGTCGCCTCGGGCGGCGAAGGCGGTACCGAAGTCTGGGATTTCCTGATGGCCCTGGCCAAAGTGGAAAAGCCGATGGTTTCCGGCGTCGACGGCATTGCGGTCGGTATCGGCACCACGCTCAACCTGCATTGCGACCTGACCTTCGCCACGCCGCGCACAATATTCCGGACGCCCTTCGTCGACCTCGGCCTTGTGCCGGAGGCCGGTTCGAGCCTGCTCGCACCGCAGATCCTCGGCCGGCAAGGCGCCTTCGCGCTGCTTGGCCTCGGCGAGGGCTTTTCGGCCGAGCGGGCGAAGGCCGCCGGGCTGATCTACGAGGTGGTCGGGGAGGGGGAACTCGAAGCATCGGCATTGACGGCGGCGGGCCAGATCGCGGCCAAGCCGCCGCAAGCGCTGAAGATCGCGCGCGACCTGATGCGCGGCTCGCGCGAGGCCCTTGTCGAGCGCATCGGCCAGGAAAGCGAGCATTTCCGCGAGCGGCTCAAATCCGACGAGGCCCGCGCGGCCTTGACGGCCTTCATGACCAGGAAAAAGGCCTAGACCATCTGGCCTTGTCTGGCATCGTGGACCCGCCGGCAGCAACCGGCGGGTTTCTTGCCATGATCTCTTTATCACATCGCCATTTTTTTACATTCGGCCTGGGCCTTTGCCGAAGACGTGTCGATCATGAATGTCTTGCCTTTGGCGTCGGTCATCAACATCATGCAATGCTTGATCGGTTTCGCCATTTTCATCATTTCGGCGCTCATCTTCGCGTCGGGCATCATGGTGCCCATATGTCCATCGGGCATGATCGCCATGACCTCCCCACCCTTCATCACTGTCATTGTCCCCATCGCGTCCTCCGCAAAGGCTTGCGAAGCGAAAAGGCAGGCAAGACCGGCCATCGTGACCAACCTGAGTGAATGCATTGCTTCCTCCTGAATTTGCGCCAGCGGCGCGTTGAGCCCTTCCCTGGTTCGTTCCGGCAAGCTGGAACGTTTCACGCACACGAGATCGTGATAGTGGGAATTGGAAGCACAAGGTCTCTGTAGCCCGGGGAGTTCTGGGTTGTTCGGCGCAGGCGCCATGGCCTGACCTGGGTGCCAAGCGACTCACAAGGCCTGGGGCCACCTCTGGGCGGCGTGCACATTCCCTTGGTTCACTATGCATGGTTCGTCAGGAACCATTCAACCGTCACCGGTGCTCGGTCGCGATCCGGATGCCGAGCCCGATCAGCACCATTCCGGTCACGCCCTCGATGACGCGGCGGATCGACGGCCGGCGCAGGAAATCGCCTGCCTTGGCGACGACCGTTGCGTAAAGCGTCAGCCAGGCAAAGGTCATGACGGCGAAGACTGCCCCCAGGCCGAGCAGCGCAGTGAAGATCTCTCCACCGGGGGGCACGAATTGAGGCAGAAGGCTGGCGAAGAACACGGCCATCTTCGGATTGCCGAGATCGCTGATCAGGCCTTGGCGAAAGGCGTTTGCTGCCGTCATCCGCCGTGCTGGTGTGGTGAAAGCCGCCTCGTGCTGTTGGGGCGGCCGCAACGCCTCCTGCAGTGCCTTGACGCCAAGATAAACGAGATAGGCAGCACCGGCATATTTGACGGCAAGAAACAGTGGCTCCGAAGCGACAAGCAGGGCGACGATACCGGCGCTGGTGGCCAGTGCCCAGATCGTCTGGCCGCTGGAGATGCCGAGCGCCGTGAACACGCCGCCTGCGCGTCCGCCAAGCAGCGCGTTGCGAATGGTGATGGCGGTATCCGGCCCGGGTGTTGCGATGACAACAAACGAGACGCCAAGAAATGCCAGGAACAGGCTCATGGGTCACTCCTGCGATTGGAACAGCGCGGCGTCGTCCCCTAGGGATAAAGCCTCACCTTGTCCCAGCCGCTCTCGGCGTTGCGCGAAAACACGACACGGTCGTGCAGCCGGAACGGACGGTCATGCCAGAACTCGATGGTCTGCGGCACGATGCGGAAGCCCGACCAGTGTTTTGGCCGCGGGATGTCGCCGATCGCGTGGCGCGCCGTATATTCGGCGACCGCCTTTTCCAGCGCGAAGCGGCTTTCCAGCGGCCGCGACTGTTTGGAGGCCCAGGCGCCGATGCGGCTGCCGCGCGGACGGGTCGCGTAATAGGCATCGGCTTCGGCGTCTGTGACGATCTCCACCGGGCCGCGCGCCCGCACCTGCCTGCGCAACGATTTCCAGTGGAAGCAAATCGCCGCTTTCATGCTTCCAAGAATCTCGCGGCCCTTGGCGCTCTCGAGATTCGTGTAGAAGACAAAGCCGCCCTCGTCGAAGCCCTTGAGCAGCACCATGCGCACGTTCGGCATGCCCTCGGCGTCGACCGTCGCCAGCGCCATTCCGTTGGGGTCGTTGATCTCGCTCTTCGTAGCGTCGTCGAGCCACGCCGCAAAAAGCCGGAACGGCTCCGCCGCCTCGGTAAAGTCACCGCTTGTTAACCCGGTTTCGCTCATAGTTTTCCCAAATTTGTCGCCGGCTGGGGAGATTGCCGATTGTCGCGTATCGCGCAAGCTTTTGACAGTGGGCAATGGAGCGTTATCGCTTCGGCCAGCGTCAAAGCCATGATCGTGACAATCATTCTTCCGCTTGCCGCCTGTGGCGGGGGCGGCTTCAGCCTGGAGCAGGCGGAGGTGGACCGCTCGATACTGACCTCGAGCACGCCGGCCTCAGTCACGCCGCTCGATCAGGACCGCGCTTCCGACCAGGCCACGATCCGCAACGCCGTGTCCTCGGCCGACGTCGAGCAACTGGCCGGGCAGGCCGTTCCCTGGGCGAATGCCGACACCGGCTCGCGCGGCTCCATCACCGAGCTCGCGGAATTCAGGGCTAACGGCGAGACATGCCGCCGCTTCACCGCGTCACGCGAAAGCTTCGACGGCGTCGCGCTGTTCAAAGGCGAAGTATGCCTGGCCGGCGGCAGCTCCTGGCGAATGCAGGACTTCAAGGCGCTCTGATTTTCCGCCGGTGATATAGTGGTAAGCCACTGGAATTTCTTCCTATGCAAGCGCATATAGGAGGCGATCATGGAACCACTCCTTCTCCAGGGCAGTAAGCATGCGCGACCCCTATGAGGTGCTGGGCGTTGCCAAGAACGCATCGGCCAAGGACATAAAATCGGCGTACCGGAAGCTCGCCAAGAAGTATCATCCGGACCAGAATCCGGATCCCAAGGCAAAGGAGCGTTTTGCCGCCGCCAACCAGGCCTACGAGATCGTCGGTGACGAGAAGAACCGGGCGGCTTTCGATCGCGGTGAGATCGACGCCGAAGGCAAACCGCGGTTCCAGGGGTTCGAAGGCGCGACTGGCGGCGCCGATCCTTTCGCCGGTTTCCGCCGGCAGCAAGGGCCGGGCGGCGCGCATTTCGAATTCCGCACCGGCCGTCCCGGCGGTGATCCGTTCGACGGCAACAGCGACATCTTCAGCCAGATCTTCGGCGATGCTTTCAGCCAGCAGCGCGGTGCCGGCATGGGCGCCGGCCGCCGGATGCCGACGGCAGCCGACCTCAACGTGACGCTGGACGTCACCATCGAGGAGGCCGCAACCGCGGAGAAGGTGACGGCGATGTTCCCTGACGGCCGCAAGATGGCGGTCAAGTTGCCGGCCTATGTCGAGGACGGTCAGACCATCCGGTTGAAAGGCCAGGGTGAGCAAGGACCGGGGCAGCCGGGCGATGCACTGGTCAAGATCCGCTTCCGCCGGCACCCGCGCTACCGCGTCGAGGGCCGCGACCTGCATGTCGACCTGCCGGTGGAACTGGCCGATGCGGTGCTTGGCGCCAAAGTGGCGGTCGAGACCCCGACCGGCAGGATTGCGGTCAATGTCCCCCCTTGGTCGAGTTCGGACAAGGTTCTGCGGCTGAAGGGCAGGGGCCTGCCGGAAAAAGCCGGCGGTCACGGCGACCTCTACGCGCATGTGCGGCTGATGCTGCCGGGAGGCGGCGACGCCGAGCTCGAGGCGCTGATGCGCCGGCGAAAGGGCTGACGGTCGAAAGGCCAGCGCTTGATACCATGTGTGAAAAGCGTGCACTCCCGGGTGAGCATGCCCGCGACCATACGGATCACAATGGAAAGGGAACCTCGTGGATGGCCTGGGAAACTGATGGCATCAAACCTAGGCGCACAGGAACATCATAGAGCCTGCCGCCGCCAAACCGAGGCTTGGTAGGACGAAGTCCAGGTACAAACACTCGTGCAACAGGCGATTCGGCGTTGTGCGTCAGGTTGACCGCGAAGATCTCAAGTTCCTGCTCGTGGCAGATGTCGAGGCAATAGTTCCAATCCAGTCGCAACTCGGCCGACGAGGCCTGAACTGCTGAATTGCCGGAAAGGTGAGGAAGGCGGTGAATGTTCTCGTCCATGTGCCACCGATAGAGGTGCAGCGCGCCGGGGGTAAAGGCCGCCGTGCCGGACGTATCGGCATTCCGTTTGAGCAGGGTAAGGTTCGCCTCACATTCCGCAAGTTCCCCCACCGCGCGCCGGGCCGCCTCCGACATGGATCGTCCGGCCGCGAATCCGAACGCAATCGCGCCACCCCCGATGTGATGAGAAATTGCAGCGACAATGGGGATGGGCAGGTCAAGCGTCAGGAGCAGAAGCCGCAATTCGCGGTTCTGCGTCTGCAGCCAGTCGGCGTATTGGGACGCCAGTCCATCCGACAGCGAAGTCAGGTCTATCCGAGGCAGAACCAGCCGATTGTACCACCATATGGCTGTTGCATCGCGCTCCACGACTTCGCAGAAGCCGCGCACGACCGCGTCCTCTATGCTCGATCCCCTCGCAAGACCATTGGAGTCCGCCGGGGGCAGACCTGATGACTCATTGTTGGGATACCCGAGAAAGCACAATCCCGCAGGCACCCAGGCCTCGCTCGTGCTGAAGCGCGGATCGCTCCGGATCCAGTCCAGCGGCTGCGACCTGTGCCAGCGGATCGGGACCGCGCGGCTATCATCGATGTTTTTGTTCCAATGCAGCCGCTCGCGATACTGCGCATCACTGAAAAGTGTGAGTGCAGGCGGCTCGATCACGCGCCCGCGTAATTCGCCGGCGCGGGCGCGTGAGAGTCGCTCATGAGGAATCATCTGGGCGAAATAGGTTTCATCGGCCTCATACCCGCAGGCGGTTGCCGCCTCCTGGGTGGTGTTGCCCCACCCTGACACAAAACGAGAAGGTCTGGCCCCTCGGACGGGACCGACCGCGACCGTGATCGGGCATCCGAGCGTGGGATCGGTGATCACGATGGGGCCGTAAACCAGGCTTGACCCGCCGGCCCCTGCCTCGGACCCCTGCCGCTCCGGCATTATGGACCCTTCACCCAAGCACGGCCCTCACTGTTCAATCCTCTACACCAAATGCTCATTCGCACGCTGACACGCACTGGAGTATGATGCAAACTCCTGCGAGACGCTTCGATATCGTCAAGCCGACGTTGAACATAATATAACCCGCCGAGGGAGAGAATGAACGCGGGCGACAGCAATCTTCAGCGACGTCTGACGGCTATCCTGGCTGCTGACATGGTCGGTTACTCGTCGCTGATGGCCCGCGACGAAGAGCGCACCTTCGCGCTCGTCAAACATCTCATGCAGGACGAAATAGAGCCTAGGATCACGCAGCACCGGGGACGGGTTGTGAGAACGACCGGAGACGGGATGCTCGCCGAGTTTCCAAGCGCTTTCGGAGCCGTGCAGTCAGCAGTGGAAGTCCAGGAACTGCTTGTCGGCCAGTCTTCGGGGAAGGCTAGCCAGGAAATTTTTCTCCGGATTGGGATCAACTTCGGTGATATCATTGTCGATACCGATGGCGATGTGTTTGGAGATACCGTCAACATAGCCGCGCGCCTCGAACAGTTCGCAAGCCCGGGCGGTATTTGCCTTTCCGGAAAGGTGCACGACGAAGTTCGCGACAAAATTAATCTTCCGTTTGAATATTGCGGCGAACAGCATCTCAAGAACATTCCACGCCCGATTTCCGTATACTCGTTGTTCCAAAAGCCCAAAGGGCTGCCACCTGCATCGACTGCGCAGGTGGCTGGTCCGAGCAAGCCCTCCATCCTCGTTCGCCCGTTCAAGAGCGCGGGCGACGTCCAACCCTATTTCAGTGGCGGCTTCACCGAAGATATCGTCACGGAACTGACGCGCTTTACTCAGCTTACGGTTGCGTCCCATTATACGTCGACGCGGCTCAAGGATGTGGACCTGGTCGCGGATAGCGGCGTGGATTTCGTCATCGAAGGCGGCATCCGCCGCATGGGCCGGCGAATGCGCATTACATGCGAGCTGGTCGACGCAACCTCGGGCGAGTGCTTGTGGGCCGAGCGCTACGACGGGGACGAGCAGGACATCTTCGATGTCCAGGACGAACTGATCGGGAAGATCGTCGGGACCGTTATCGGCCGTCTTACGGCCGCCGGCGCCGAGAAGGCGCGGCGTAAACCACCTGCCAATCTCGCGGCCTATGAGTGCGTGCTTCGGGGCAATGCCCTGCCCCTGGGCGACATCGCGGCCGAAATGGAGGCTCGACAATGGTATCAGCGGGCGATCGAGCTCGATCCATCCTACGGGCGCGCGTACGCCAAGCTCGCCCACTATAAACAGCTTGAATGGTTTCGCGACATGGGGCCGTCGGATGCGGTGCTTGCCGAGGCTTATGACATCGCCAAAAAAGCGGTGGCGCTTTCCCCCAATGATCCAGTCTGCCTGAACATACTGGGCTGGGTGCTCCTCCACCGTCGTGATTTCGACGTCGCATCTCAGCTATACACACGCGCGCTCGAACTCAATCCGCACGATCCCGAGCAGGTCTCCTATCAAGGGACTTATCAAACATTTGCCGGCGAGCCCCAAAGCGCCTTGGACTGGTTCGAACGGGCGCGAGTGCTCGATCCCCTGTACGAGCCTTCATGGTATTGGCCGTTCCGCGGTCTTGCCCATTTCATTGCCCACCGTCCGGACAAGGCAGTTGTCGATCTGGGCCGCTCGTCCACCATGCCGACCTGGGTTAAGGTCTATCTGGCTGCAGCGAACGCCCTGCTTGGCCGAAGCCAAGAGGCGAAGAGCTACACGTTGCTGGTTCTGCGTGGCGCACCGGAGTTCTCCCGGCGGCGGTTCGCCACCAAGGAACCTTACAAGCTGGACGGAGACCGCAACACGCTGCTCAACGGCATGCGGGAAGCGGGATTGCCCGAGTAGGGACTGGCGACTATCTGCAGCCGAAGAGCACGGCCGTGGCTAGCTCGTCATGGTAGTGCCTGCCCTGGGCATATTTGTGATAGTCGTGGAGATAATCGATCAGATCGCCGCGGGTCAGGACCCCCCTCGGCACCTGGGGCACCACCACATTGATCAAGTTCGGTTCGTCCACGTGAACTTCGACAGACACTCCCGTTTCCACGATGTCTTCCAGCACGATCTTGAGATCACGCTTCAGGTCCGCATAGGCGGCAGCATCCGGGATCGCGTCGCCCCCGTCGAGAGGGTCATCCTCGTATTTTATGGGCTGCCCATTCAGATCTTCTATCGTCAGTGTCTGTGAATGTGGCGCTGTTCCGGCGGCGGCGGTCCGGACCCTAATGTTGCCGATGGCACGGCCTGCTTCCGGCCGAAGTCTGATAGTATCACCGACGGCGAAAATCTGCCGATCAATGGTAATTGTTAGGGGATCTGTTGAATCCATGGACAAGATACGTGACGAGGCCGGCAAAAGCTTGAGCCAGGCCCCTACGATCGCTGCGCCGATCTCTTGGACTTGCCGACCTGGCTTCAATTCTGCCCTGGGCATCGCCGAGGCTCCCCTCCGAGGTCAATGCAAATAGCCTAAACGCATTTTGCATCTGTCGCAAGCAATGCGCAGGCGGCATGCTCCCATCGACTCGATGTTTTCATGGACAGAAAGCCGTATTGGGAGCATTCTGATCCTCGCGGTATCAGTAACGACAGCCGGAGGGTGTACGAATGATACTTGCTCAACTTCGTGTGCTGTTGCTCGGCTGTCTCCTCGCCGTTGTCGGAACAGTGAGACCGGAAGCGTCAAGCGAGGAGGGCCTAACCGACAGCGGTGACATCGAAAAGACTTTCATCGTCGACATCGCCAGGGCGGCGGAGTTACGCAAGGATATCGGCGCGCTGAACAAGTTCATCGCAGGCAAGGGCAAGCTGGAAGCGGTGGATATGCCGGATATCGGTATCAGCATCGTGACGGGGACCTTTTCCGAGAGCGAGATCGAAGAGCTGCGCTCCAGGGGATATGAGGAGCCGGATCCTTTCGTGGTGAACCTGTTCGATGGTGCCAGCTGCGAGGGGCCGGAACTCCTGGGCATCTCGCCGACTGCGGACGTTGTCCCTCCCAGCGTCTGCAGGGTCGTCGGGTCACCACAGCCGGTGGCTTCAGGATCGCCCACCGTATGGATCATCGACAGCGGAGTGGATTGGAACGTTGTCACCGCCGGGCTCCTCAAGGTTCAGGAAGCCATCGATTGCACGAGCAGCCCATGCCAGACCGTGTCGAGCCTCGACGACACGGTAGGGCACGGGACGATGGTGGCAGCAATTATCGGCGGAAAGCGTGTCAAGCAGGGCGAACAGTATATAGGTCTGGTTGGTGTCAGCCCCGACGCCCCGCTCAAGATCGTAAAGGCCTTCAGTAAGCTGAAGACCGAAATTTTCGGCCCGCCTCTTCTCGCGCTTCGCTATGTTCGGGACAACGCGGTCGCCGGGGATATTCTGAACGTGAGTTGGGGTGCATTATATCTGGAGAGCACCAGACGCGGAAGCACGTTGCAAGATCTTAAGTTTCTCGACGCCCTTCTTTATCAGATCGCCGACCGTCAGGTGCGCGTTGTGATAGCTGCGGGCAACCCCCGGGAAGACGAAGAGGGTCCTTGGGTACAGTCTTATTTCCCGGCCAATGCGGCGACTTATTTTTCGCCTGTGACGACAGGAAACAAGGTGGGAGCGATATACAGCGCGTCGGCTTCCAACAGCGAATATATTCAGGTGGCAACTCCTGGGAAATGCCAAGGCATCAGCAACGCCTGGTGCGACACGCTATGGCGCAGGGGGGCATTCGGCGCGTCCTATGCTGAACCGGGCGTCAATGTCCTGTCACTGTGGAAGAGCCGAAAGAGCGGCAAGCTCCGGAGGAACATCTGTTCGGGCACATCTTTCGCAGCCCCGGCACTTGCCGGTCTTTTGGTTCGCAATGCGCAGCCGACTAACAAGGCTTTGACAACGGGAAGTCTTATCCCGAATACGGATCTGCTAGGGTATATGACCGCGGGTACGCCGGTGAACCCAAGTTCGGACGAGCCTAAATGCAACTGACCCGAAGGGCAGCGCTGCAAGGTTTGGCCTTGGCGTCCGCGTTCGGTAGCGTGCGTCTGGCCGGTGCCTCGCTTGTGGACGAAGATCCTCGCCTTCTGCTCGTCCACGTGCGTGGCGGACTAGATGCATTAGCTGCCGTGCCGCCCTACGGCGATCCGCATTTTGCTTCGGCGCGCGGGCCCCTCGTGCCTTTCCCGAACTCCGGCGTCGCCGAGATGCTCAAGCTCGATGGGCTCTTCGCGCTTCATCCGGCGCTCAGGCCCCTCCTGCCCTACTACTCGTGCGGCGAGTTGCTCATCGTGCCCGCGACCGCCATTCCGGATGCGGGCCGGTCCCACGCGGCCGCCCAGGCGACGCTGTTCGACGGCGATATCGACGGCGGCAGCGCCGGATGGCTCGACCGGGCTTCGTCTGTACTGTCGCGCCGGCAGAAGCCGGTGTGGCGGGCCAGACCGGCCGATCGATCGATGGACATGCTGGCCGATCTTGCGCTGGCCAATCCTCGGCTCGACTTCGTCCGTCTCTGCACCGAGGGCACTTGGCCGTCCGGCGCAAAGGCCGGCGAAAGCCTTCTGGAACAACATGCCGCATGCGACGCGGCTCGCTTCGGCGACGCGGCCAGGAGCGCGGCGCTTGCCCTGTCAGCTACGGGCGGACCGCGAATCGCGATGCTCGAGGTGGCCGGCTTCGACACGCATGTGGCGCAGGGAGCGGACTTCGGAAGGCTGGCGCGGAGTTTGAATGGGCTGGCGCAGGGTCTCGTTGCATTTGCCCAAGCGTCCGGGCCTGCCTGGAACAGGACTGCGGTGCTGGTGGTCACGGAGTTCGGCCGTTCCGTGGTGCCCAACACCGACGGCGGCACTGATCACGGCGTCGCGAGTGTCACCTTGTTAATGGGTGGCGCCGTTGCCGGCGGGCGAGTAGGCAATCGCTGGCCAGGTCTTGCTCGAGACCTGCTTCATGGCGGCACAGACTTGGCTGCTACGACGGACGTACGATCGATCATAAAGGGCGTGCTGACGGAACACCTGCGTCTTTCTGACCGAGCAGTGGCTAAAATTTTCCCAGGCGCTGCCGGGATACCGGCGATGCGTGGACTGTTTATCAGGAGCCGTTGTCCAGGCGGAGACTGCTTCGATGTGATCTCCAGCGCGGTTTAGCTTCTTATCCGCGTTTTCGTCGGCTACGGGGCACGTCGAACTGCAATACGCGACGCCTAATCTTAAGTGGCCGCTTCTAAGAAGCTTCCGGAATGACGGCTATTGTGAAGGGTTTCGAATGCCGGCCTCCAGCGCGGTCGCCTATAATGTCCAGTTTAAGGCAATGGCCGAGCTGACTTGAATGCCGAGACGAGGCGCAAAGCGGTCGTCCACGGCCCAAACCATGGAAGTTGTCTTGAGTCATGGCGTGACGTCGGCTGACTAACGAACTTCCCCCAAAGGGTCATCTTCCGCCGTGCCACACCGATACCAAGTGTCCGATCTTTCCACTGGCCCACGACTGCAAGGTCAACGTGCTACAGCATTCTTTGCGCGTCCAAAGGATGCGCGGCTCTGTAGACCAACAGCTTTGTCCCCCGAACTGTCCGCTTTGAACGCTTGAAGGGGCACTGTGGCTGTGCGATAGGCACTCCACGAAGTAGAGAACCTTGCGGAGAGCGCTGACATGGCGGGTGGACGGGGCCTTATGGCCGGCAAGCGCGGCCTTATCCTTGGCATCGCCAACAATCGCTCGATCGCTTACGGCATCGCCAAGGCCTGTGTCGACCACGGCGCCGAGATCGCGCTGACCTATCAGGGCGAGGCGTTCAAGAAACGCGTCGAGCCGCTTGCGGCGGAACTGGGCGCGCATGTCGCCGGCCATTGCGACGTGACCGACCCGGCCAGCCTCGATGCGGTGTTCGCCGATATCGCCAGCCATTGGGGCAAGCTCGATTTCCTCGTCCACGCCATTGCCTTCTCCGACAAGGACGAGCTGACCGGCCGCTATGTCGAGACGACGCGCGACAATTTCCTGCGCACCATGGATATTTCGGTCTATTCCTTCACCACCATCGCCAAACGTGCCGAGGCGCTGATGACCGAGGGCGGCTCGCTGCTGACGCTGACCTATTACGGCGCGGAAAAGGTAATGCCGCACTACAACGTCATGGGTGTCGCCAAGGCGGCACTCGAAGCCAGCGTGCGCTATCTGGCCGTCGATCTCGGCGCCAAGAAGATCCGTGTCAACGCGATCTCCGCCGGCCCGATCAAGACGCTTGCCGCATCCGGCATCGGCGACTTCCGCTATATCCTGAAGTGGAACGAATACAATTCGCCATTGAAGCAGACGGTCACGCAGGAGGAAGTTGGCGATTCCGGCGTTTATTTCCTGTCCGACCTTTCGCGCGGCGTCACCGGCGAGATCCATCATGTCGATTCCGGCTATCATGTCGTCGGCATGAAGGCGGTCGATGCGCCGGATATTTCGACCGTCAAGGACTGACGTCGCCGCCTGACCTCTTCCGGAAGACCTGATGTACCCGCTCGTCTATATCGTGCGCCACGGCCAGACGGCGTGGAACGCCGAGGCCCGGCTGCAGGGGCAGGCCGATACCGACCTCAACGAGCTTGGCCGCGAGCAGGCTAGCCGCAACGGGCGCAGGCTGGCCGAACTCATCGACAAGCCCGACGATTTCGACTTTGTCGCCAGCCCGATGCGGCGCACGCGCGAGACGATGGAGCGCCTGCGCGCGGCGATGAAGCTCGATCCGCACGCCTATCGTACCGAGCCGCTGCTCGTAGAATTGAGCTTTGGCGACTGGCAGGGTTTCACCTTTGCCGAACTCGAGGCGAACAATCCCGGTTCGACCAGGCAACGCCGCCTCGACAAATGGAATTTCCAGCCGCCGGGCGAGGGCGCCGAAAGCTACCAGATGCTGCTCGAACGGGTGAAGCCGTGGTTCGACGCGCTCGATCGCCAGACGGTCTGCGTGACCCATGGTGGCGTCATGCGCGCGCTGTTCCGCTTCGTGCTGGGGATGTCCGAACAAGATGCGGTCAGCATGGAAGTGCCGCAGGACCGCCTGCTCAGGCTGGACGGCCGGCGCCTGGAGTGGCTTGAGGGGTCAAACTCTTAACGATCAGCCCCTTCACAGGCATTGAAGGCAAGTCGGGACGATGCAAGGTGACCCGACCTCCAGATGGCGAGCCGCGAATAGCCGCTTTGCGCCGCATATCAGCCGCTCAGCATCCCCTCGCCATTGCCTGAAAGCGGACGTCGTCGACAGCGAAGTTCCGTTCGAGGGTACGCAAGGAGCGGCACTCGGTCTCAACTAATCGGGCGACTGCTGCCAGTTGGATTGCCTTGGCCCGTTCCATTTGCCGCTGGCCGCCAGGTCCAGCAGAGTTTCACGGCATAGGCCTCGACCGTCAGCGATTCAGCTGGCAAGTATCATTCTGTCATTTTGCGGCATCAAGCTCGGCGGGAAAGAGCTAGTTCGGCTGATGCGTGTCTTCTGAGGTGTGCGACCATACGCCTCTCGGTATACCTTCGAAAAATGCGATGCCGATACAAATCCGCACGCGACAGCGATGTCGACAATCGGCAGTTTGGTCTGAATAAGGAGCCCATCGGCATGCTCAAGTCTCAAATTCATGTAGTACCTAGCCGGCGAACAGCTGAACTCATTTCGGAACAACCGCTCAAGCTGCCGACGCGAGAGACGAGTAGCGGCAGCCAAAGCGCCCATTGGAATCGGATCTGCGAGATTTTCTTCCATCCTCCGAACAACATGCAGTACCACCTCGTTACATGGCCCTAGTCGTTTTGACAGAGGCAACCTCTGCCGAGCTGTTGCCCCCCGAATCTGGTCGGCGACGAGATGTTGACATACCCGCGCAAACACATCCTCCCCGAAGTCTCGGCCGATGATGCAGGCCATCATGTCTATCGAAGAGGCGCCTCCCGCCGAGGTGTAAATGTCTCCATCGATCTCGTAGATACCCAGACTGACGTTAACCCAAGTGTTATGCTCAACGAACGCGGGAAAATTCCGCCAATGAATGACGCATCTGCGGCCTTCAAGCAGGCCTGCCGTTGCTAGCACCTGAGCGCCGGAGGATAGCGCAGCGAGAACAACGCCGCGATGACTGCATTCTCGCAGCCACGCATCCACTGCACGATCGCGATACCTGTCAACATTAGGACCTGAGCAGACAATCACTTTGTCTGGACGCTTGCCGCCAACCAGGTAGGATCTCTCGCGATAAATCGAATTGACCGTCTGAATATCCAGACCGCAGCTTGCCCTGACGTCACTCCCGTCTGCAGAGAGAAGCCTCCAACTGTAAGCCTGGTAGCCCAAGACCAGGTTCGTAAGGCGGAACACCTCAAGCGCGCCTCCGAACGACAGAATATCGAACTCCGGTACCAGATAAAAAACTACATCTCGGGGTACGGTGTTTAAGTTGGCCACAGTTTCCCCTGGCATTTAAATCAGTTGGCCTTTTCCAAGCTCGACATAGATCCCGCAGGGTGTCGCTGGCAGCATCCGGTGTCCGCTGCGGCGGTAACAGGACTGGCTCGTCGACCGATCGATGAGCTGGAGCCGGACGGTCAACTTGGAAGGGACGCATACTGCGTGGCTATTGGAGCATGTCGGCGAGTTCGAGCAGGTTCTTCGCTTTGTAGTCCCAGCCGTCCTGTGCCTTCTGGTTACCTACCTTGGATGGGTCTTCAGCATTGGCGCGAACGATGTAGGCGGTCTTCAATCCGCAACGACGGGCCGCTTCCAGGTCGTAGTCATGCGCCGCCACCAGCATGGCATTCTCCGGCTGGACCTCGAGCAACTCGCAGGCCCGCAGGTAGACCTGCGGCATAGGCTTGTAAGCCTGAGACATATCGGCGCCAACGATAAAATCCCACGGCAGATTATTGAATTTCGACACGTTCACCAGAAGCCGGGCGTGTCCATCGGACAGCGGAGCGATTATGAAACGCGACTTTAAGCGAGAAAGACCTTCGCCCAAGTCCGGCCAGGGCTTCAGGCGGTGCCAAGACAGATTGAGGTCTTCAAGTTCCTCCGGTGGCAATGATGCGGAGGACAAGCCGAATTCCTCGAGGCTGGCAACGAGATTTTCTCTGTTTACCTGATCGAGGGAAACGAATGATCGCTCACCTGCCCGGATCGGGTCGACTGAAGCGTCGTAGCGTCCTACCCACGCGTCGGCAAAACGAGCAGGGTCTATGCGGCCAAGGTTGTGGCGTTTCAGAAACTCTCCGACCTCGGCCGTGATGCTGCCACGCCAGTCGACCATCGTCCCCAGGACGTCAAAGAACAGAACTTCAATATTACGCACGTTTTCTCCTTACGCCGTGAAGTCCAGGGCTAGCCGCGATATGAAGGGTCGTTTCTGTCCAATTGCCGCTTCAAGTAGTCGAAGTGCGCGAATGCCTGGTCATTGTAGGGAAGCCAGCCATCGGCTGTCTTCTGGGCGAGGTCGTCGGACATGACATTCAGAGGCTGGCCAGTTGAATATGCGAGCACAAGGATCTTGGCCGCGCGCTCTACGAAATAGAGGTCTTCAAAAGCCTCGGCGACTGTTCGGCCCGTGACCGTGACACCATGGTTGCCCATGATGATGACGCTCTTGTTGCCGAAAGCAGCCGCCAAGCGTTGCCCTTCGGCGGCATCGTCAGCAATACCGCCGAAGCCGAGATCAAACCCGAGCTTGCCAAAGAAACGGGCCGTGTTCTGGTCGACAGGCTTCATGTCAGGATCTTTCAGGCTGGCTAGCGCCGTCGTATACGGCGGATGGCAATGCAGCATAACCCTGACTTCCGGGCGCGCGCCGTGCACGGAACCGTGGATCGTCCACGCGGAAGGATCTGGAGCGTCAGGCCGAGTCATCACCTCGCTGTCGCCAGCGTTAAGAACCAAGAGATCGCTCGCCCGAATCTCCCCGAAGTGCCGCCAGCGTGGGTTCATGAGAAATTTCTTCCCGTCAGCGGAAAGTGCGGCACTGAAATGATTTCCCACCGATTCATGCCAATCGAACTGAGCTGCCAGACGAAAGGCTGCAGCAAGATCGACCCGAAGCGACTGTGTTTCTTCCGCAGTCAGTTCGGAGGGATGGGGATGGGCGTTCATGAACTCGCTCTGGTTAAGGTGTGCTTATATTGTAACTGTGGATCGGCCCTCGCTAGTTGCGATAATTGCGTTATTTGATTAGGTTTGGAAGATCTGAAAGTCTAATCTGACATAAGCAAGGGATTATGATATTGCGTCGACATCTCCCTCCCCTCCGGCTTCTGACAGCCTTTGAAACCGTGGTTCGTGCCGGCGGTGTCCAGAGCGCGGCGGCGGAGTTGAATGTCACGCAGCCCGCCGTCAGCCAAGCGCTTCGGAATCTCGAGGACCACATCGGCACGAAGCTGCTCGATCGACGGATGCGTCCTTCTGCGTTGACAGACGCAGGCCGGGTTCTGCTTCACGCAGTTTCGGACGGAATGGATCGGATCGAGAGCGCAATCGGAAAAATTAGAGCACTAGAGCGAAGCGAGCAGAACGTCGTTACGATCGCTTGCACCGTCTGTACTGGCACATATTGGCTAATGCCACGTTTGGCGACGTTCTACGCTCGACACCCCGACATTATTGTCCGGGTTGTACCAACATCCGGCAGCCCGCAGTTTACGCCCGAAGCCGACCTGGTGATTCGCTATGGGGCGGGCGACTGGCTTGATGGCAAATGCGAACCGCTGTTCGATGAGCGCTTGATCCCAGTCTGTAGCCCGAAGGCCGTTGAACGGCTCGGCTCTGGCAATTTCGGGCAAGCTACCCTCCTCCACGTTAATGCCGACGAGGAATTTTCGCCAGGCTGGGACGAATATTTCGACGCGGTCGGTCTACCGCATGACCGGGAAGGAGATCTCTCATTTGACAATCACGTTCAGGCAACTCAGGCTGCGCTAGCAGGGATGGGAGTGATGCTCGGATGGATTGCGAACACCGGTGACCTTGTCCGGGAAGAGCGGTTGGTGATCTTCCGCAATCAGTCCATCATCCCCGGTGGCGCCTACTACTTAATGAGCCCGTTGCAGAGCCCGAGCAAGCCCGCGTCCGAACTATTGGCGTCTCACCTGCGGACTTGCGTGGCCGCCTCGTAAATACGGTCATGAGCTGAATGGCTACTTTGCCAACTAGATGCTCGAAAGATGCCAGTCCGCTCCCGGCTCATTTCAGCCGTTCAGTGACAAGCATTCCTATGCCGTTCAGAGCGCTATGTGCTCGTTTCCACCCGCCGGCTTCGGGATGGATCGGCCGGAAAGACTCTACTCGGTCGATCCGGTGTCCGGCAGTTCCATGTCGGTGACGACGTTCTCGCCATTGGTCACGTCATAGGCGAGGACGATGTCCATGCCTGGCTTCAGCGCATCGAGATCGGTTTCGGCGTTCAGCTTGTAGGACTTGCCGTCGTCCAGCGTCAGCGTCAGCGCGTCCTTGTCGACCTTCTTGATCAGGCCTTCGGTCTGGCCGGCGAAGGCGGCGGTGGAAATCAACAGCGTGGCGGCAACAGCGCCAATCAGGATACGCATCATCGTCCTCTTTAATCATTGCCGGTACAGCGGCTCGGTCCAACGGAACGGAACTGAGCAGAAACCAATCGAATGTGTCAAAACTAAATCCGCGGGATCACAGTTTGACCACTGTGGAAAACGCCAATAGAAGGCAGGCGACAGCGCCGCGCGTCCTCCTGGACGCGCAAAGGACGCTGTAGCACTTTTGATTTTGTGCATGATCCTTTCCGAAAATCGCTCCGATTCTCGGGGTCATGCGCTAGGCCGGCTCCGACGCCGGCAGGGCTGGTTCCATGTCGCACAACACGTTCGGCCATCTTTTCCGCGTCACCACCTGGGGCGAAAGCCATGGGCCGGCGCTGGGCTGCGTCGTCGACGGCTGTCCGCCCGGCATCCGCTTCACTCGCGACGAGATCCAGGCCGAACTCGACAAGCGCCGCCCCGGCCAGTCGCGTTTTGTGACGCAGCGTCGCGAACCGGATGAGGTCAAGGTCCTGTCCGGCTTCATCCTCGATGAGGACGGTGAGACGATGATCACCACCGGCACTCCGGTGTCGATGCTGATCGAGAATGTCGACCAGCGCTCCAAGGACTATGGCGACATCGCCCGCCAGTTCCGGCCGGGCCATGCCGACTACACTTACGAGGTCAAATACGGCCTGCGTGATTACCGCGGCGGCGGCCGCTCCTCGGCGCGTGAGACGGCGGCGCGGGTGGCGGCCGGGGCGCTTGCCCGCAAGGTCGTGCCAGGCATGGTGGTGCGCGGCGCGCTGGTGTCGATGGGCGATAAATCGATCGATCGCGCCAATTGGAACTGGAATTTCGTCGGCGACGCCGAAAACCCGTTCTTCACGCCCGATCCGGCGTCCGTCGCCGTCTTCACCAAATATCTGGACGGCATCCGCAAGGCCGGCTCCTCGGTCGGTGCGGTCATCGAGATCGTCGCCGACGGCGTGCCGGCGGGGCTTGGCGCGCCGATCTATGCCAAGCTCGACCAGGACATCGCGGCCGGCCTGATGTCGATCAACGCCGTAAAGGGTGTCGAGATCGGCAACGGTTTCGAGGCCGCCCGTATCACCGGCGAGGAGAATGCCGACGAGATGCGCATGGGCAATGACGGCAAGCCGGTCTTCCTGTCCAACAATGCCGGCGGCATCCTCGGCGGCATCTCGACCGGCCAGGCGATCGTCGCGCGTTTCGCCGTGAAGCCGACCTCGTCGATCCTGACGCCGCGAAAGTCGATCGACAAGGACGGTAACGACGTCGAGATCATGACCAAGGGCCGGCACGATCCATGCGTCGGCATCCGCGCCGTGCCGATCGGCGAGGCGATGGTTGCCTGCGCCATTGCCGATCATTATCTGCGTCATAGGGGACAGACAGGGAAGGCAGTAGGGCAGTAGGGCAGTAGGGCAGTAAGGCAGTAAGGCAGTAAGGCAGTAAGGCAGTAAGGCACGCAGCTCCGGCGACAGCAATTTTTTCCTTTTCCCTACTCCCATACTGCCCTACTCCCTTACTCCCCTATTCCCTGCGAGTGAAACGAGCGTCCATGCCTTACGACCAGAAGAAGATCGTTGAAGCCCTGCGCGCCTTCGAGCGCGGCGAGATTGTCGTCGTCATGGACGATGACGGGCGCGAGAACGAGGGCGACCTGATCGTCGCCGCCGTCCATTGCACGCCGGAAAAGATGGCGTTCATCGTCCGCAATACGTCAGGCATCGTCTGCACCCCGATGCCGCGCGAGGAAGCCAAGCGGCTCAACCTGTCGCCGATGGTGGCGGACAATGATTCTGCCCACACCACCGCGTTTACCGTCAGCGTCGACTTCAAGCACGGCACCACGACCGGCATTTCGGCGGACGATCGCACGCTGACAGTGCGCAATCTCGCCAATGGCAATGTCGGCGCGTCCGATTTCGTGCGCCCCGGCCACATCTTTCCGCTGATCGCGCGCGAAGGCGGCGTGCTCATGCGTTCGGGCCATACCGAAGCCGCGGTCGATCTCTGCAAACTCGCCGGCCTGCCGCCGGTCGGCGTCATTTCCGAGCTGGTCAATGATGACGGCACCGTCAAGCGGGGGCCGCAGGTGCAGGCCTTCGCCGAAAACCACGGGTTGAAGCAGATCTCGGTTGCCGACCTCATCGCCTACCGGCAACGCAAGGAAACGCTGGTCGAACGCGTCGCCTGTTCCGACATCGAGACGCCCGGCGGCAAGGCGCAGGTCTTCACCTATACGCTGCCCTGGGATTCCATGCATCACGTGGCGGTCGTCTTCGGCGACATCCGTGACGGCATCGAGGTGCCGGTGCGCCTTCATTCCGAAGACGTGGTCAGCGACGTCTTCGGGACCAGCCACAGGCTGGACGCCATCATGAAGGCGATGGGCGAGCGCAAGCGCGGCGTCATCGTCTATCTGCGCGAAGGCTCGGTCGGCGTCGCCCATCAGGAACGCAAGCGGCCGGCTGCCGGTGACCGAGAGGATCATGAAGAGGCGCGCCGGCGCGAGAACGAATGGCGTGAGATCGGCCTCGGCGCGCAAATCCTCAAGGATCTCGGCATTTCCTCGATCAATCTGATCGCCTCGCGCGAGCGCCATTATGTCGGCCTCGAAGGTTTTGGTATCCACATCGCCAAGACCGAGATTCTTTAGGCCATTCTCACGCTGCTGGTATGCGTCCGGCCCCGCCTCGGGACCGGACGCACCGGAAACTATTCCGCAGCGACCGCGGCTGCGTCGCATGCAGCCATGTCGCAGTCCGGCGCGGCAAGGCTGCGCTGGCCGGCGAGCACGATGACCAGCGCGATTGTGCCTGATGCCACCGATACCCAGAACCCGTTCTGCGCGCCGAAAGCGTCCACCACCCAGCCGGCGGCGAACGAGCCGAGCGCCATGCCGATGCCGATGCCGGTCATCACCCAGGTCACGCCCTCGGTCAGCACCGCCTCGGGCACGCGCCGCTCGATCAGGCCGAATGCCGTGATGAAGGTCGGCGAGATCGCCACGCCGCTGACGAAGACGGCCAGTGCCAGCAGCGGCACGGTGTCGGCTACGAGCAGCGGCAGCGTGGTAAGCGCAATGATGGCGATTGCGATGGCAAGCTGAATTTGCAGCGGCACTTTCAGGTTCAGGGCGCCGATGATGATGCCGACGACGAACGATCCGAGCGCGTAGACGCCAATGACGAAGCTGGCGGCCCCCGGCTGGCCAAGCTCCTTGGTGATCGCCACCGTGCTCACCTCCGTGGTGGCGAAGGTCGCGCCTATGAAGATCAGGGCCAAGGTGATGACCTGGACCGGCCGCAGGCGGATTGCCGAGCCGCCTGAACCATGTTCCACCGGTCGGGCTCGCGGTTCGGTCGAGCGCTGCAGGATGAAGGCCGTCGAACCGAAGGCGAGGAACAATGTGCTCGCGAGCACTCCCGCCTCGGGGAAAAGCGCGACGCTCAGCCCTACCGACAGCGATGCGCCGGCGATGTAGACCAGTTCGTCCGCCGCCGACTCGAAGGCGAACGCCGTGTTCAGTTCGGGGCGGTTGCGAAAAATCTCGGTCCAGCGTGCGCGCACCATTGCCGGGATACTGGGCATGATGGCGGCGAGCAGCGCCGAGACGAATAGCGTCCATATCGGCCAATGCTGATTGGCCGCCGCAATCAGGATCGCGAAAGCGAGCGTGGAAATCACGGTGGTCGGCACCACGATCCGCGTCTGGCCGAGGCGGTCCACCAGTCGCGATACCTGCGGGGCGACGAAAGCGTTGGCCAGCGCATATGTCGCGGAGACGGCGCCGGCCAGCCAGTATTCGCCATCGGTCTGCGACAGCATCGCGACGATCCCGATCGGAGCCATGGCGATCGGCAGCCGGGCAACGAAGCCGGCGGCGGCAAAGCCCTTGGCGCCGGACGCGCGAAAGATCTGCGAATAGGGATTTTGCATGGTCTGGCTCCTCGACAACGGCCGGTTCGGCGATTACATACGTAGCGTATGAGTTTAAATAGATCATACGCTGCGTATGTCAATTGGCATACGAAGCGTATGTTAATAGGGCCAGAGCATGCACAGACCGCGCAAGGAAATGATTGCCGAGACCCGCGCCAAACTGATTGCCGCGGCGCGCCAGGCCTTCGGCACGCTCGGCTATGCCGAAGCCTCGATGGATGACTTCACGGCATCGGCCGGGCTGACGCGCGGTGCGCTCTATCACCATTTCGGCGACAAGAAGGGCCTTCTCCAGGCGGTCATCGCCGAGATCGACGCCGAAATGTCGGCCCGGCTGAAGGTCGTTTCGGCCAAGCCGGACGATCTCTGGCAGGGCTTTGTCGACGAATGCACCGCCTATATCGAGATGGCGCTGGAGCCCGAGATCCAGCGTATCGTGCTTCGTGACGGGCCGGCGGTGCTCGGCGATCCATCGCAATGGCCAAGCCAGAGCACATGCATCCGTTCGATGACAGAGAGCCTGCAAAGACTGAGCGACAAGGGGACAATTCTCGCCGTCGATCCCGAAGCCGCGGCAAGGCTGGTCAGCGGCGCCTCGTTGCATGCGGCGCAGTGGATCGCGAATTCGAACGATCCCGAAGCGACATCGAAGAAGGCAGTGAAGGCGTTCAAGGTTCTTCTGGAAGGGCTGCTCAATCGCACCGGCAGGCTGCATCAACCTGATCGCCTGTCGGCGATTCAGCCCGAGGTTGACCGATCACCGGCCTGAGGTCATCTTTTCGCCAATGTCAGACGGCTCGATCCAGCCGAGGCCAGCCGCGTAAACCCTGTTGAACATCGCACCAGCGACACGCGAAAACATGGCCAAAGCGGTAAGGCGCGCCTATATCGGGGGCATGGTCACGAGACTTTACACCCATCCGATTTTCCTCGAGCACATAACACCGCCCGGTCATCCGGAGCGGCCGGACCGTCTGCGCGCCATAGAGCGTGTGCTTGACGACGAGGCCTTCGCGGCGCTCGATCGCGTCCAGGCGCCTGAAGGCGACGAGGCAACCATCCTCTACGCGCATCCGCCCGAATTCGTCGAACGTGTCCGCGCAGCGATACCGGACACCGGCATCGCCCGTATCGACGCCGACACCACCGCCAGCCCGAAGAGCTGGCAGGCGGCCGTGACCGCGATCGGGGCTGCCAACGCCGCGGTCGACGACGTCTTCACCGGCCGTGCCGACAACGTCTTCGTCGCCGCGCGGCCGCCCGGCCATCACGCCGAAAAGACCACCTCGATGGGTTTTTGCCTGTTCAACACCGCGGCGATCGCGGCGCGCTACGCGCAGAAGAACCATGGCGCCGACCGCGTCGCCGTCGTCGACTGGGATGTGCATCACGGCAACGGCACGCAGGACATCTTCTGGGACGATCCGTCGGTGCTCTATTGCTCGACACACCAGATGCCGCTTTACCCGGGAACCGGGGCCGTGAGCGAAACCGGCGCCGGCAACATCGTCAACGCGCCGCTGGCGCCGCAGAGCGGCAGCGATGTTTTCCGCGACGCCTTTCTGTCACGCGTCCTGCCGGCGCTCGACAATTTTGCGCCCGACCTCATCATCATCTCCGCCGGTTTCGACGCCCACCACCGCGATCCGCTGGCCGAGATCAACCTGACCGAGGATGATTTCGACTGGGCGACTGGCCAGTTGCTCGAACGCGCCGGACGCCATAGCGGCAACCGGCTCGTCAGCCTGCTCGAGGGCGGCTACGATCTGCAGGGATTGGCATTTTCAGTAGCCGCGCATGTCGGGCGGCTGATGAAGGGATAGACGATGGCTGGTGAGACCAACGAGGACGTCAAGGCGATGAGCTTCGAGCAGGCGCTCGAGGCGCTGGAGAGGATCGTCGACGATCTGGAGCGCGGCGACGTGCCGCTCGACCAGTCGATCCGCATTTATGAGCGCGGCGAGGCGCTGAAGGCGCATTGCGATCGGCTGCTGAAAGCGGCCGAGGACAAGGTCGAGAAAATCAGGCTGTCGCGCGACGGCAAGCCGGTGGGGACAGAGCCGCTGGATGCGGATTGAGGCGCGGCCTCGAACGACGATTGTGCTTACCGGCTTTGGACATCATGATTGAGGATAAAACTCATCCCGTTTGAAACGGCTCCAGGACGAGAGGAGATTGCGAACGATGTGCAGAAACATCAAAACCCTGTTCAATTTCGATCCGCCGGCAACCAATGACGAGGTCCGCGATGCCGCACTTCAGTTTGTCCGCAAGCTGAGCGGAACGACGCGGCCGTCGAAACAGAACCAGCATGCGTTCGACCATGCCGTCGAGGCCATTGCCGCCTCGGCGCGCGAATTGCTCGACAGCCTCGAGACAACGCAGCATCCGCGCAATCGCGAAGAGGTGGCGGCCAAGGCGAAGGCCAAATCTGCACTTCGCTTCGCCTGAGGGGACCGCGTGAGCTTCTTTCCCGGAAACGATCCGCAGATGGGCGATGCCTTCGCCAGCGATCAGATCGAACTGATGGTCATTCCGAACGCCAAGGACATCGGCGGATTCCAGGTTCGCCGCGCCTTGCCGACGGCCAGGCGCCGGCTGGTCGGACCCTTCATCTTCTTCGACCGCATGGGTCCAGCCGTTCTGCGGGCCGGCCAGGCGCTCGACGTGCGCCCGCATCCACATATCGGCCTGTCGACGGTGACTTACCTGTTCGACGGCAAGATCAGGCACCGCGATTCGCTCGGCACCGAGATGGTGATCCAGCCCGGCGATGTGAATTTGATGACCGCCGGCCGTGGCATCGTCCATTCGGAGCGCACACTGGAAGAACTGCGCGGCGCGCCGATGTCGGTTTCCGGCCTGCAGACATGGCTGGCGCTGCCGGATGGCAAGGAGGAGGTCGCGCCGGTCTTCGAAAACACCGCGGCTCTGCGCCTGCCCGAAATCGATGCCGAGGGGGTCAGCGGCCGTATCGTCATCGGTGCGTTTTCCGGACTGCGCTCCCCGGTCGCCACCGCTTCGGACACGCTTTATGCCGATCTCAGGCTGGCGCCGGGTGCCAGCGTGAAAATCCCGGCAGATGCCGAGGAGCGCGCCATCTATACGCTGGAAGGCGAGGTTTCGATATCCGGGGACCGCTCCCCGGCCGAGCGGCTGCTGGTTTTCCGGCCCGGCGATGAGATCGTTGTTTCATCGGAGGGCGGCGCCCATTTCATGCTGTTTGGCGGCGCTTCGCTCGGTTCGAAACGTTATATCTGGTGGAATTTCGTATCGTCCTCAAAGGAACGCATCGAACAGGCGAAAGAAGAATGGAAGACGGGCCGCTTCGATATCGTTCCTGGAGACGAGCAAGAGTTCATCCCGCTGCCCGAAAGCTGATGCGCGTTACCGCCACATTTACATTCGCCGGCCAGCGGCATATTTCACGATGAACAGAAAATCTGACCAGGCTCGCAAACAGTGAACGCAAAGCCCGATACGCCGCTTCTCGACAAGGTCCGCGTCCCAGCCGATTTGCGCACGCTTGCCGAAGGCGACCTGCCGCAGCTGGCGTCAGAGCTTCGCGCCGAACTGATCGACGTCGTTTCCCACACCGGCGGGCATCTCGGCGCCGGCCTTGGCGTCGTTGAACTGACCGTCGCGCTGCACTACGTCTTCAACACGCCGGACGACCGGCTGATCTGGGACGTCGGCCACCAGGCCTATCCGCACAAGATCCTGACCGGCCGCCGCGACCGCATCCGCACGCTGCGGCAGGAGGGCGGCCTGTCCGGCTTCACCCGTCGCGTCGAGAGCGAATACGATCCGTTCGGCGCAGCCCACTCCTCAACCTCGATTTCAGCCGGCCTCGGCATGGCGATGGCGCGCGATCTGTCCGATGGCCGCAACAATGTCATTGCCGTCATCGGCGACGGCGCCATGTCAGCCGGCATGGCCTATGAGGCGATGAACAATGCCGGCGCACTGGATGCCCGGCTGATCGTCATCTTGAACGACAATGACATGTCGATCGCTCCGCCGACCGGCGCGATGAGCGCCTATCTGGCGCGGCTCGCCTCCGGCAAGACCTATCTGGGGTTGCGCGATTTCGGCAAGAAGCTGACGTCCTATCTCGGCGAGCGCGCCGATCGCGCCATCAAGCGCGCGGTCGAGCACGCGCGCGGCTACGTCACCGGCGGCACGCTGTTCGAGGAGATGGGTTTCTACCACATCGGTCCGATCGACGGTCACAACCTCGAGCACCTGATCCCGGTGCTGAAGAATGTCCGCGACAATGCCGACGGCCCGGTGCTGATCCATGTCGTGACCCAGAAGGGCAAGGGCTACGCCCCGGCCGAGGCGGCCCCCGACAAATATCACGGCGTCAACAAATTCGACGTCATCACCGGCGCCCAGGCCAAGGCGCCCGCCAATGCGCCGAGCTACACCAAGGTGTTTGCCGAAAGCCTGATCCAGGAGGCCCGAGAGGACGACCGCATCGTCGCCATCACCGCCGCCATGCCGACCGGCACCGGGCTTGACCTCTTCGGCGAAGCGTTTCCGGCGAGGACCTTCGATGTAGGCATTGCCGAACAGCATGCGGTGACCTTCGCCGCCGGCCTTGCCACGGAAGGCTTCAAGCCTTTCGCGGCGATCTACTCGACCTTCCTGCAGCGCGCCTACGACCAGGTCGTCCACGACGTGGCGATCCAGAAATTGCCGGTGCGCTTTCCGATCGATCGCGCCGGCTTCGTCGGCGCCGATGGTGCCACCCATTGCGGCGCCTTCGACACGACCTTCCTGGCGACGCTGCCCGGCTTCGTCGTCATGGCCGCGGCCGATGAGGCCGAACTGCGCCACATGGTACGCACCGCTGCAAGCTACGATGACGGCCCGATCGCCTTCCGCTACCCGCGAGGTAACGGCGTTGGTGTCGAGATGCCGCAACGCGGCTCGGTATTGGAGATCGGCAAGGGCCGGATCGTCAGGGAAGGCGCCAAGGTTGCGCTGCTTTCCTTCGGCACCAGGCTGCAGGATTGCCTGGCCGCGGCCGAGGAGCTCGGCGCGGCCGGCCTTTCGACCACGGTGGCCGATGCCCGTTTTGCCAAGCCGCTCGACGAGGACCTGATCCGGCGGCTGGCCCGTTCGCACGAGATACTGGTGACGGTGGAAGAGGGCGCGGTCGGCGGCTTCGCCAGCCATGTGCTGCAGTTCCTGGCCCATGAAGGGCTGCTGGAGAGCGGCCTGAAGGTGCGCCCGCTGGTGCTGCCCGATGCTTTCGTCGACCATGCCAAGCCGGAAAAGATGTATGCCGACGCCGGGCTGGACAGCGCCGGCATCGTGCGCACCGTGTTCGTGGCGCTGGGGCATACAGCGCAGGCCCAGCGCGCCTAACTTGGACGCATTCCAGCGACGCCGAAGCGATCGACTTTGCTGCAAGATGCTAGTCTGAATCAAAATCTCAACTGCTTGAATCAAATCGCCGGCGAACTGCCGTAAGATGCTGATTACGCAGCCGTTTGGCGATTTGCTTACCGTGTTCTTTGGCCGTTCTTCAACGCTGCCCTGCTAGAAAGCGACCGGCAGGGGAAAGAAGACCAATGAGATCGCTTTTGGGCGGCATCGCGCTAACGGCCACCTTCGCCGCGTCGGCCGCGGCCGAAACGCGCTACGACCGCAAACTCGAAGAGGCGGTGATGGGGATCGTCGCCGGCAAGATCGGCGAAATCCGTGGCGGCTTCTCCTACAAGCAGGCGCCGCAATTGGTCGTCGTGCCCGATACCTTGCCGAAGGCGTCCAGTTCCATTGACCGGCCGCGCACACAGGTGTCCGGCGACAGCGGCGACGGTCTGACGCCGGCCGTCGAACGGCGGGTTTCGCGGACCATATTCTAAAGCATGATCCCGAAGAGACTCTAGAAACTAGAACCACATATCCCGCACACAGCGACCATCTCTCGGCAAATCCTCGAATGTATCGAGACCATCGAAATGGTCGATCGGGAGATCGGCGACAGCCTCGGGCGGCGCAAGCCTCACATTGACGGCGATGCGGTAGCGCCCAGCCGCATCGGGATGCACACCGCGCCATGCCAGGACGCAAGCGCACGTTGGACAGAAGAGAATCTCAAGCGAAGGATGAGCCTTTCCGACGCGCCGATAGGCGCTTACGGGCCCGGCAAGGCGGATTCGTTCGTCGACATAGTCGTAAGCCCAGAGCGTGCCGTAACGACGGCAAAGTGTGCAATTGCAGGCAGTGATCGAACCGGGGTCGCCCTCCAGGGTCCAGTGGGCTGCGCCGCAGTGGCAGGTTCCCGTCAGCATGTTCCTCCTCCACGTTTCGACGGCTAAACGGCATCTCTTTCTTAGCATTGCGTCGGGTCTCGTGCGAGATTTGACAAACAGCACAGCGGCTGATGAGTTCACTCGCTTTTCCAACTATGCCTTCTCTCATCGCCAATATCCTTGCCATCATCGTTGGCTTTCGCCATGAAGGCCGATGACTTCCCTTCCGCCAGCCAGCATACGCCAGCGGCTCGACGAATTGCTCGTCCAGCGCGGCCTGTTTGCCAGCCGCTCGCGTGCCCGCGACGCGGTCGAGCGCGGCACCGTGACGGTCGACGGCATCGTCGCCATCAAGCCGGGCCAGGCCGTTCTGCCTGAGTGCAACATCGTCGTTGACGATCCGGCGCAAGGTTACGTGTCGCGCGCCGCGCTGAAGCTGAAGGCTGGTCTCGACCATTTCGCGCTCGACCCAACTGGCTGCGAAGCGCTCGATGTCGGCGCCTCGACCGGCGGCTTCACGCAGGTGCTGCTCGAACGCGGCGCGGCGCATGTCATGGCGATCGATGTCGGGCACGGCCAGATGCACTCCGACATTGCCGGCGATCCGCGCGTGACGGTAATTGAAGGCCTGAATGCGCGCGAACTGACTACCGCCGATCTCGGCGGCCGTGTGCCGGATTTCATCGTCTCGGATGTCAGCTTCATCTCGCTGAAACTGGCGCTGCCGCCGGCGCTTGCCTTGGCCAGGAACGGCGCAAAAGCCGTGTTTCTGGTCAAGCCGCAATTCGAGGCCGGCCGCGAGGCGATCAGCAAGGGCGGCCTGCTGAAGGACCCCTATGATGCGGCGCGCATTGCCGGCCTGATGCAGGACTGGCTCGACACCATTCCCGGCTGGCGCTCACTGGGGCTGCATCTGTCGCCGATAGAGGGCGGCGACGGCAACCGCGAGTTCCTGCTCGGCGGCATCAAGGACGTCGAGACCCAGAAGCGATGAGCACCCGTTTCACGATCGCAAAATTGGGCTCGCAGGGCGACGGCATCGCCGAGACGGAAACCGGCGAGGTTTTCATTCCGTTTGCGCTGCCGGGAGAGGTGGTCACCGCCGCGCGGGAGAAAGATCGCGCTACCTTGATGTCGGTGCTTGAGGCTTCGCCGCTGCGGGTCGATCCGCCGTGCCGGCACTTCGGCGCGTGCGGCGGCTGCGCCGTCCAGCATCTCGAGACTGAAGCCTATAACCGGTGGAAGCGCGAAAAGGTCGTACACGCACTGAAGAGCAAGGGCATCGCTTGCGATGTCGGCGCGCTGGTGCCGTGCGCGCCGCACACGCGCCGCCGCGTCGTCTTCACCGCCCGGCGGAGCGAGGCGGGAATGCAGTTCGGCTTCGTTCGCGCGCTGTCATCCGAGATCATCTCGATCGAGGAATGCCCGATCTCGCTGCCGCAGATCGTCGCTGCGCTCCATCGCTTGAAAGCCCTTGCCGGACTGATCTGCACCACGACCAAATCGTTCCACATGGCGGTGACGGTGACCGGTTCCGGCCTCGATGTCGCGGTTCACGATTCCGGCAAGCTCGGCGAGAACCAGCGCCGCGTCGCGTCCAACTTCGTCATCGCCGAGGGGCTAGCCAGGCTGTCGGTCGACGGCGAGATCATTATCGAACCAAAGAAACCGGTCGTCCTGTTTGGTGGCGTCGCCGTCGCAGTGCCTCCGGGCGCTTTCCTGCAAGCGACCGAGGCTGCCGAACAAGCGATGGCCAACATTGTCGGCCAGCATCTCGCGCGTGCCAAAAAGGTTGCCGATCTCTTCGCCGGCTGCGGCAGCTTCGCGCTGCGCCTGGCCGCAAGATCGGAGGTTCATGCGGTGGAAGGCGATGCGGCAGCACTCGCGGCGCTCGACCGGGCATTCCGTTTCGGCAGCGGCCTGAAGCGGGTGACCGGCGAACGTCGCGACCTGTTCCGGAGGCCGCTCACATTCAAGGAGTTGAATGCCTTTGACGGCCTAGTTTTCGACCCGCCTCGCGCCGGCGCCGAGGACCTGTCGAAGCAGATCGCGCGCTCCGACGTGCCGCTCGTCGCCGCGGTGTCCTGCAATCCGGTAACGCTGGCGCGGGATCTTCGCATCCTCCTCGATGGCGGCTACGCCTTGAAGAGCGTGACGCCGATCGACCAGTTTCTGTGGTCGCCGCATGTCGAGGCCGTGGCGCTGTTGGAGAAGCCGAGGCGAAGGCGCTAGCAGCATTTATGGGGGCGTCAAAATGCGCACCAACAACGCGCATTTGAACGTGCGTTGTTCAAAATGTGCTAGGAAATTGTAATGAGCACCAAAGCCTTTGAGATTTCGGCATCGCGCTTCGGCGAGGAGCGGACGCCGTTTCTCTCGCCGAAGCGGGTCGCTGAACTGCTCGGGATCACTATGACCGAACTGGCGGGCCTGACCGGCATCGCCCGCAACACGCTTGCCGCCAAGTCCGGTGCGCGCAAGGTCGACACCGCGTTGAGTCCCATTGTCCGTATCCTGGCGATGGCCGGCGAGATGGCCGGTGATGAACAACGTGCGGCGATCTGGTTCAAGCATCAGCCGATCCCCGGTTGGGCCGGAAAGACCGCCTACGATCTGGTTCGCGAAGGCAAGACGGACAAGGTGCTTGCCTATCTGGAGGGAGTCCGCTCCGGCATCTATGCCTGAAGCCACCCTGTGGCGCGCTTTTGTGCCGCGCTGGGCATGCGTGACATCGTGGATAGAGGCTTTGTGCCCGAGACGCACGCGCTGTGGCGCTGGAACGAAAACGACGCTCCGGGTCTCGAAATCACCGATCCCGACCATCGCCTGCCGAAAACACCGGCTTCATGGCTTTAGCGCAGTTCGAGCTGCGGCGAGCACACCCGCCTCCATTTCTTCCAACGTCTTCGGCCTGCTTCTGTGGGGCAGGGATCCAAACACGTCCTCTGGCCGCGTCTCGGCAAAGACCCGCGCCGGCTTCAGCAGCACGCCCTCCGGAGTATCTTCGACCAGCAGGCATGTGCCGGCGGCCCATTGCCTCTGCTCTCGGATCGCGCTGGGCAGTAGGACGCTTCCGTCGGCCGAGACTGTGGTCGTGAGTCCTTTCGTAGTAGGCATCGCCGCGCATCCTTTTAGCGAACGCAAGACATAAACCAGCCGCCAGCCGCGATCAAACCCTGGTGCCGCCGACCGTCATCTGGTTCATCCTGAGATGCGGCTGGCCGACGCCGACCGGCACACCCTGTCCGGCCTTGCCGCACATGCCGATGCCGGTGTCGAGCTTCATGTCGTTGCCGATCATCGTAACCCGATGCATGGCATCCGGCCCATTGCCGATCAGCATGGCGCCCTTGATCGGTTGCGTCACCTTGCCGTTCTCAATCATGTAGGCCTCGGTGCAGCCGAACACGAACTTGCCTGAAGTGATGTCGACCTGGCCGCCGCCGAACGACACGGCATAGATGCCGTTCTTGACCGAGGCGATGATTTCCTCCGGCTCCATGCCGCCTGCTGTCATGTAGGTGTTGGTCATGCGTGGCATCGGCTCGTGCGCGTATCCTTGGCGCCGCCCGTTGCCGGTGGCTTTCATGCCCATCAGCCGGGCATTCTGGCGGTCCTGCATGTAGCCGACCAGCTTGCCATCGTCGATCAGCACGTTATGGGCCGAAGGCGTGCCTTCGTCGTCGACGGTCAGCGAACCTCGCCGCTCGGGCATGGTGCCGTCATCAACGACGGTGACGCCTTTCGCCGCCACCTGCTGGCCAAGCAGGCCGGCGAAGGCCGACGTCTTCTTGCGGTTGAAATCGCCTTCCAGCCCGTGGCCGACGGCTTCGTGCAACATGACGCCCGGCCAGCCGCTCGACAGCACGATGTCGAAAGTGCCGGCAGGTGCTGGAACCGCTTCGAGATTGACGAGCGCTTGCCGCAATGCCTCCTTGGCAGCGTGCCGCCAGCTGTCCTCGACCAGGAATTCGCCAAAATCCTTGCGGCCTCCCATGCCGTAGGAGCCGCTCTCCTGGCGGTCGCCGTCGCCGACCACCACCGACACGTTGATCCTGACCAGCGGACGGATGTCGCGCACCATCTGGCCGTCGGCGCGCACGATCTCGACATGCTGCCACGAGGCGGCGAGCGACGCCGTCACCTGCCTGACGCGCGGATCCTCGGACCGCAGCCACGCGTCGATTTCCTGAAGCAGCTTGGCCTTGGCCTCGAAGGAAGGCGAGGGGATAGGGTTTACGTCGCCGTAGAGATGGCGGTTGGTGCGGGCGGGCGCTGCGGCAAGCGTGCCGGAATAGCCGCTCTTCACCGTCGAAACGGCATCGGCGGCGCGCAGCAGCGAGGCTTCGGAGAGATCGCTGGAATGGGCGTAGCCGCTGGCTTCGCCGGCGACGGCGCGCAGGCCGAAACCCTGGTCGGTGTTGAAATTCGCTGTCTTCAGCTTGCCATTGTCGAACATCAGCGCTTCGCTTTCGCTGTATTCGAGAAACAGTTCGCCGTCATCGGCGCCGTTGATAGTCTCGGCGACGATCTGCTTGATGCGATCGTCGGAAATGTCGAATTGTCCGATCAGGCTGTTCATGGCGTATCCGTTCGCAGGAGGATTGTTTCCCACGATGTAGGCGCGAAGGCCCGCGCAGACAATCTGAAATGAGGCTTGCCGTGACCGCGGCCGGTCAACATCACTGGATCGTGCTACAGCACCGCGTTCAGGGCAGGGCGGCGAAGCCGTCGGCGAAACCCTTGAGGTCGACGGGAATGCCGATGCCCTCTTCCGGTGTCTGGAAGACGATGAAGGTCGCGGACGTACCGGTCTTCAGCGTGTCGAGCAGCGGCTTTTCGAGGATGACCTCGGCATAACAGCCGTCCTGGAAACAGCGCACGAAGTAGGCGCGGCCGATATCCTTGCCGTCGACATTGAGGCCGAGGCCGTTGGGCAACAGCACACCGAGCGGCGCCAGCACACGCAGGATTTCGGCCTTGTTGTCGGCTGTGCGCAGCACGACGACGGAAAGCCCCATTTCCGGGCGGTCCTCGGCGACGACGTTCTGCATCATCACGCATTGTTCGGATGTAGCACCGGCCGGCGTATCGCAGATGATCGACCACGCTCCATGCGTCGACTTCACCGTGCCGCTTGGCTGCGCGGCATTGGCCAGGCCGGCGCCGGGCAAGGCTATTGCGGCGGCAACAAGGATGACCTTCGCCAAGGTTCTCGAAAGCCAAGGGTTCATGACGGCTCCATTGCGAATCACGGCACTTTAAGCCGCACTAAACCCAAGTAAAGGACGAGACCCCGGCGATCTGCCCCGACACAGGCGACAATGCGCTTTTCTGTGCCAATTTCGCCCTAATTGCGACGGTTCCGCGCGCCGCGCGGCTCATTCTACCCGGATGCCGCTCTGGTGATTCGCGGCGAGCTGTCACCGCACGAAGCCAGCGCCGCGCTTGCGCGCAAAAATGCCGCACGGGTTCCGGCGCTCCCTTCTTGCGGAGGCAAATAGAGTATGGTTTGAACCAGCCTTGAATTGTCCGGGATTCCCGTCCCGGCATTGTTCGACATTCTTGCGGTTCGATCGCGAGGAACTGGGAGATGACGAGGGCGATGAGAAAATTCCTGGCAACCGCCAAAATCGTAGCTAGTGCCGCTGCCACGTTGTTTGCCGCTGCATCCGCTCATGCAGCCCAGCCCCAACCTTGGGAAACCAGTTTTCAGCCTCCGGCAACCGACATCATGCGGCAGATCGAATGGTTCGGGAACTACTCGTTCGCGTTCATTATTGTGATCACCGCCTTGGTGCTTTTTCTGATCGCCTACTGCATTTTGCGGTTCCGGGCGAGCGTCAACCCGACCCCGTCGCGCACCAGCCACAACACGCTGATCGAGGTCATCTGGACTGTCGGTCCCGTCGTCATCCTGCTCTGTCTCGCCATTCCCTCGTTCCAGCTGCTGACCGCGCAGTACACGCCGCCGGAAGAAGCCAAGCTGACCGTCAAGGCGACCGGCAATCAGTGGAACTGGGACTACGAATACCAGGTCGACAACACGCTTTCCTTCAATTCCGCGATCCTTCAGGATGCCGACAGGGCTGCTGCCGGCAAGGAAGATCGCGCCGCGTATCCGCGCCTGCTCGCCGTCGACAATGAGATGGTGGTGCCGGTCAACACCATGACCCGCGTGCTGGTGACGGCGACCGATGTCATTCACGCCTTTGCCATGCCGTCCTTCGGCATCAAGACCGATGCGGTGCCGGGTCGCATCAACGAGGTGTGGTTCAAGGCCGACAAGGAAGGCCTCTATTACGGCCAGTGCTCGGAACTCTGCGGCAAGGACCACGCCTTCATGCCGATCGCCATTCGCGTCGTCTCCGATGCGCAATACAAGACCTGGCTGGCGGCAGCCAAGACCGACCTTCCCGGCGCCAACAAGGCGCTGATGGCCGAGGTCGATGGCACGAACAAGGTAGCGGCCGCCGGCAACTGATGCCGCGACCAGAAAAGATTCAGGGAACGGAGCCGACCATGGCAGACGCTGCAGCTCACGACGACCACGACCACAAGCCATATCATGGCTGGGTCCGGTGGGTGTATTCGACCAACCACAAGGACATCGGTACGCTTTATCTGATCTTCGCAATCATGGCGGGCTGCATCGGTGGCGCCTTGTCGGTCGTCATGCGCATGGAATTGCAGGAGCCGGGCATCCAGATATTCACTGGCCTGGCGCAGATGGTCTACGGCATGAACGGCGACGCCGCCATCGACGGCGGCAAGAGTATGTACAATGCTTTCACCACCGCGCATGCGCTGATCATGATCTTCTTCATGGTGATGCCGGCGCTGATCGGCGGCTTTGCCAACTGGATGGTACCGATCATGATCGGCGCGCCGGATATGGCCTTCCCGCGCATGAATAACGTGTCGTTCTGGCTGCTGCCGCCGGCTTTCATCCTGCTGATTTTCTCGGCCTTCGTCCCGAGTGCGCCCGGCGCCTATGGCGTCGGCGGCGGCTGGACGCTTTATCCGCCGCTGTCGACATCGGGCCAGCCTGGGCCGGCCATGGATCTGGCGATTCTTTCAATCCACATCGCCGGCGCCTCCTCGATTCTTGGTGCCATCAACTTCATCACCACCATCTTCAACATGCGCGCGCCCGGCATGACCATGCACAAGATGCCGCTGTTCGCCTGGTCGGTGCTGATCACGGCCTTCCTGCTGCTGCTGTCGTTGCCGGTGCTGGCCGGCGGCATCACCATGCTTTTGACCGACCGCAATTTCGGCACCACCTTCTTCGCCCCGGACGGCGGCGGCGATCCGATCCTGTTCCAGCACCTGTTCTGGTTCTTCGGCCATCCGGAGGTCTACATTCTGATCCTGCCGGGTTTCGGCATCATCAGCCACATCATCTCGACCTTTTCGAGGAAGCCGGTGTTCGGCTATCTCGGCATGGCCTATGCGATGGTTGCCATCGGCGCGGTGGGCTTCATCGTCTGGGCCCACCACATGTACACGACGGGCCTGTCGCTCGACACCCAGCGCTATTTCGTCTTTGCCACCATGGTCATCGCGGTGCCGACGGGTGTGAAGATCTTCTCGTGGATCGCCACTATGTGGGGCGGGTCGATTTCGCTCAAGACCCCGATGCTGTGGGCGATCGGCTTCATCTTCCTGTTCACCGTTGGCGGCGTCACCGGCGTGCAGCTGGCCAATGCCGGCCTCGACCGCCCGCTGCACGACACCTATTTCGTGGTCGCGCACTTCCACTACGTGCTGTCGCTGGGCGCGGTCTTCGCCATCTTCGCAGGCTGGTACTACTGGTTCCCGAAGATGACCGGCTACATGTATTCGCCGGTGATCGCGAACACCCACTTCTGGGTCACTTTCGTCGGCGTCAACCTGGTCTTTTTCCCGCAGCACTTCCTCGGCCTTTCGGGTATGCCGCGCCGTTATATCGACTATCCCGATGCCTTCGCCGGCTGGAATATGGTGTCGTCCTACGGCTCGTACATCTCGGCTGTCGGCGTCGTCATCTTCCTGTTCGGCGTCTTCGAGGCGTTCCAGAAGAAGCGCGTCGCCGGCGCCAATCCTTGGGGCGAGGGTGCGACCACGCTGGAATGGCAGCTGCCTTCGCCGCCGCCGTTCCACCAGTGGGAACAGTTGCCGAAGATCAAGTAGGCGGTTGCCTCCTTTAATACGGAACCGCCGGCCGGCCGGCGGTTTTGGCCAACGGAATGATGGACTTTAAGTACGCATGGCCCTTGCCGAAGACAGACTGATTGACGAGCCGGGCTTCCGCATGTCGGAAGCGACGGCGGGCGATTTCTTCGCCCTGCTGAAGCCGCGCGTCATGTCGCTGGTGGTGTTCACCGCGTTTGTCGGCATGGTCGCCGCCCCGGTGACCATCAATCCGCTGCTGGCGGTGATCGCGATCCTGGCTATTGCCATTGGTGCTGGCGCATCCGGTGCGCTCAACATGTGGTACGACGCAGACATCGATGCGGTGATGACGCGCACCGCCGGCCGTCCCGTGCCGGCCGGCCGCATCCGGCCAGGCGAGGCGTTGAGCTTCGGATTGGTGCTGTCGGTTCTGTCGGTGATGACGCTCGGCGTGCTGGTCAACTGGTTGGCAGCGTCGCTTCTGGCCTTCACCATCTTTTTCTATGCCGTCATCTATACGATGTGGCTGAAGCGCTGGACGCCGCAGAACATTGTCATTGGCGGGGCCGCCGGTGCCATTCCGCCGGTCATCGGCTGGGCGGCGGTAACCGGATCGGTCAGCCTCGAAAGCTTGGTGCTGTTCCTGATCATCTTCCTGTGGACGCCACCGCATTTCTGGGCGCTCGCGCTGTTCAAGTCGGAGGACTACGCCAAGGCAGGTATTCCGATGATGCCGAATGTCGCCGGCCATCCCGCGACCAGACGCCAGATCTTTGCCTATGCGCTGGTCCTCGCGCCGGTTGGCGTGCTGCCATGGGTTCTCGGCTTCACCACGCCGGCCTATGGCATCGTTGCATTGCTGCTCGGCGCCGGCTTCGTCTGGTATGCGTGGAAGGTGCTGCAAATGGCCGATGACGACAGGGCGATGAAGCCGGCCAAGGCCTTGTTCGGCTATTCGCTGCTTTATCTCTTCGCCATCTTCGCCACCTACCTTGGCGATTGCGTCGTCGCGCGCGCGCTGACCATCGGTGGAGCATGAGCATGGCCGAAAAGAAGCTTGAACTGGTCACGCTGACCGAACGTCAGCAGAAGGCCCGCCGCAATCGCTCGGCCGCAATCGGTTTCGCGCTGGCGGCGCTGGTCGTCATATTCTACGTCGCGACCATCGTGAAATTTGGTCACAGTTTCCCCGGCTCGATGTGAGCTGACGATGACCAGGCAAACAGTCACCGATCCTACGAAGAAAAATACGAACCGCGTCGTCGCTGGCGTCTGCATCGCGTTCTTCGGCGGCATGATCGGCATGGCCTACGCCGCGGTGCCGCTCTATGCGATGTTCTGCCAGGCGACAGGCTACGGCGGCACCGTCAAACGGGCGACCCAGCAATATGCCGATCGGGTGCTCGACCGCGACATCACCATCCGCTTCGATGCCAACACCGTCGGCGTTCCCTGGCAATTCCAGCCGGTCGCCCGCTCGATCACCATCAAGATCGGCGAGACCGCCGAGGCGCATTTCAGCGCGACCAACAAATTCAGCCGGCCCATCACCGGACGCGCCACCTTCAACGTGCAGCCTGAACTGGCCGGACCTTACTTCAACAAGGTCGAGTGTTTCTGCTTCACCGACACGACGCTGAAGCCCGGCGAGACACTGGACATGCCGGTCGTGTTCTATGTCGATCCCGACATCGTCAACGCGCCGGAACTGAAGGATTTGAAGACGATTACCCTGTCCTACACGATGTTCCCGGTCGACAAGACCAAGCCGGTCGCATCGGTGCCGGCCGACGGCCGCCGCAACAAGATTTCAGATACCGAAGCAAGCCTCGGGGGTTGATATGGCAGACGCACACGCAAAACCACAACATGACTACCACCTCGTCGACCCGAGCCCGTGGCCTTTCCTGGGCTCCGTCGGGGCGCTGGTGACCGCGTTCGGCGGCGTCTGTTACATGCAATACCTCAAGGGCGGCGATTTCCCGATCTTCGGTTTCAATGTCGCCAATCCATGGCTGTTCTTCATCGGCCTGTTGATCGTCATCTACACGATGTTCGCGTGGTGGTCGGATACGATCAAGGAAGCGCATGAGGGACACCACACCCGTGTCGTGTCGCTGCACCTGCGCTACGGCATGATCATGTTCATCGCCTCCGAGGTGATGTTCTTCGTCGCCTGGTTCTGGGCCTTCTTCGACGCCAGCCTGTTTCCGGGCGAGGTCCATCAATACGCCCGTACCGCCTTCACCGGCGGCGTTTGGCCACCCAAGGGCCTCGAAGTTCTCGACCCCTTCCATCTGCCGCTCTACAACACCGTCATCCTGCTTCTGTCGGGTACCACGGTGACCTGGGCGCACCACTCGCTCATCCACGGCGACCGCAAAGGCCTGATCAATGGCTTGGTGCTGACCGTCGGCCTCGGCATGCTGTTCACCATGGTGCAGGCCTACGAGTACATGCACGCGCCGTTCGGCTTCAGGGATTCAATCTACGGCGCCACCTTCTTCATGGCGACCGGCTTCCATGGTTTCCACGTCATCATCGGAACGATCTTCCTGCTGGTCTGCCTGATCCGCGCCATGAAGGGCGACTTCACGCCCAAGCAGCATTTCGGCTTCGAGGCCGCCGCCTGGTACTGGCACTTCGTCGACGTGGTGTGGCTGTTCCTGTTTGCCTCGATCTACGTCTGGGCATCGAACGGCGCGATGATCGAACCGCACTGAGATCGAGCTGAGGAAATCGACAAGGCGGCTGCGGCGACGTGGCCGCCTTATCTTTTGCGGCAAATGCTCCTAGGATGACCTCATGAGCGACGACAAGGCGATCTGGCCACCAATCGATGCGATCTCGGCCGGCCTGCATGGCCGCTGCCCCCGCTGTGGCGAGGGCAAGCTGTTCTCCGGGTTCCTCACGGTCGGCAATCGCTGCACCAATTGCGGCCTCGATTATTCCTTCGCCGATGCCGGCGACGGGCCGGCGGTGTTCGTTATCCTGATCATCGGCTTCATCGTCGTCGGCCTGGCGCTGTGGATGGAGGTGACGCTCAATCCGCCGCTCTGGCTGCATCTGCTGCTGTGGATTCCGCTGACGCTGGTGCTCTGCCTGGCAGCGCTCAGGCTGATCAAGGGCGTGCTGCTGACGCTGCAATACCGCCACAAGGCGGCCGAGGGCCGGCTGGACCGCGGCGAATGAGCGAGGCATCAGGTTCGGTGGCCGGCCGGTCGCGGCCGAAGCGCGCATTGGCGCTCGGCCTGGGTATCGTCGTGTTTTTGATCCTGCTGGCGCTCGGCACTTGGCAGGTTCAGCGCCTGCACTGGAAAGAGGGCCTTCTCCAGACGATAGACCAGCGCACGCATTCGGCGCCTGTGCCATTGGCCGAGGTCGAAAAGCGGTTTGCTGCCACCGGCGACGTCGACTACACGCCGGTAACGCTGACCGGCACTTTCCTGCATCAAGGCGAGCGGCATTTTCTCGCCACCTGGGAAGGCCAGTCCGGCTTCGATGTCTTCACGCCGCTGCAGCTCGACGATGGCCGTTTCGTACTGATCAACCGCGGCTTCGTGCCTTACGATTTCAAGGACCCAGCCAAGCGGCCGCAGGGGCAGGTGACGGGCAAAGTGACGGTGATGGGGCTCGCCCGCAACCCGCTGTCGGCCAAGCCCTCGATGATGCTTCCCAACAATGATCCGCAGAAGAACATCTTCTACTGGAAAGATCGTGACGCGATGGCCTCGAGCGCCGGCCTGCCGGCAGGTGCGGCGCTGGTGCCGATCTTCATCGATGCGAACGCCGCGGCCAACCCCGGCGGGCTGCCGGTTGGCGGTGTCACCGTCATCGACCTGCCGAACAGCCATCTGCAATATGCGATAACCTGGTACGGCCTTGCCGCCGCCCTTGCCGGTGTCCTTATCTCCTGGCTCCGCCGCCCGGCGAAAGACCAATGATCGCCGCCACAACCCTTGACAGGGCAGGGCCGCACACCTCATTTCGCGCCTTGAGCTCAGAAGTCATAGCCGGATCAACCGGCCTACAATCAGCGTAAGATGCAATCATGCTTCACACAAAGCCACCGCTGACCATCCGGCTCTGCCAGCCGCGCGGTTTCTGTGCGGGCGTCGATCGTGCCATCCAGATCGTCGTGCTAGCGCTGAAGAAATACGGCGCGCCGGTCTATGTCCGCCACGAGATCGTGCACAACCGCTACGTCGTCGAAGGGCTGCAAAGCCTCGGCGCAGTGTTCATCGAGGAGCTCTCCGAGATCCCGCCCGAGCATCGCCAGAGCCCGGTCGTCTTTTCGGCGCATGGCGTGCCGAAATCGGTGCCGGCAGACGCCCAGTCCCGCAACCTGTTCTATCTCGACGCGACTTGCCCGCTGGTCTCGAAAGTCCACAAGCAGGCAATGCGCCATCAGCGGCTTGGCCGCCACGTGCTCTTGATCGGCCATGCCGGGCACCCGGAGGTGATCGGCACAATGGGCCAGTTGCCGGACGGCGCGGTCACCCTGATCGAGACCGAAGCCGACGCCGCAAGCTTCGTGCCTGCAGACCCGCAAGCGCTCGGCTTCGTCACCCAGACGACGCTGTCGGTCGAGGACACCGCCGGTATCATTCGCGCCCTGCAGCAGCGTTTTCCCGAGCTGCATGCGCCGGCGGCGGAATCGATCTGCTATGCCACCACCAATCGCCAGGAAGCGGTCAAGGAAACAGCGGCCGGCGCCGATCTCTTCCTGGTTGTCGGCGCACCTAACTCCTCCAACTCGCGACGCCTGGTCGAAGTGGCCGAGCGCGCCGGCGCTTCGATGTCGCTTCTCGTGCAGCGCGCCTCCGAAATTCCGTGGGATGACATTGCCGGCATTTCGACGCTCGGCCTGTCGGCGGGCGCCTCGGCGCCAGAGATCATCGTCGACGAGATCGTCGATGCTTTCAGACAGCGCTTCGACGTGACCATCGAGCTGGCCGTGACGGCGACGGAGACGGAGGACTTTCCGGTGATGCGGGTGTTGCGCGATGTCGAACTGACGGCAGCCGACATGGCCTTCGTCAACGGGGCTGCGTAGCAACGATGGCGGTCTACACCGACGTCAATGAGGGCGAACTCGGCGCGTTCCTCAGCAACTATCCGGTCGGCGATCTCTTGTCCTACAAGGGCATCGCCGAAGGCACCGAAAACTCGAATTTTCTACTGCACACCAGCAGCGGATCCTACATCCTGACGCTTTACGAGAAGCGCGTCGACAAGGCTGACCTGCCGTTCTTTCTCGGCCTCATGGCCCACCTGGCCAGAAAGGGCATTTCGTGCCCGCTCCCGGTCACCGCACATGATGGCGGTGTGATCGGAACACTTGCCGGCCGGCCGGCGGTCGTCATCACCTTTCTCGAAGGCCTGTCGCTGCGGCGGCCGACGGCTGCGCATTGCGGCGAGGTCGGCAAGGCACTGGCGGCACTGCATCTCGCCGGCGCGGATTTTCCGATGACCCGCCCCAACGCCCTTGCCATCGATGGCTGGCGCAAGCTGTGGAATGCCGCCCGCGCCCGCGCCGATGAGGTCGAGCCTGGACTGGCGGCCGAGGTCGATGCCGACTTCGCTGATTTCGAGCGGAACTGGCCGAACGGTCTGCCGCAAGGCATCATCCATGCTGATCTTTTCCCGGACAATGTGTTCTTCCTCGGCGAGAAACTGTCCGGGCTGATCGACTTCTATTTCGCCTGCAACGACCTCTACGCCTATGACGTTGCCACGTGCCTCAACGCCTGGTGCTTCGAGAAGGATTTTTCCTTCAATCTGACCAAGGGCACGGCGCTGCTTGCCGGCTACCAGAGCGTGCGGCCGTTGAGCAGTGACGAGAAAGCCGCGCTGCCGATGCTGGCGCGCGGCTCGGCGCTGCGCTTCATGCTGACCCGGCTCTACGATTGGCTGACGGTCCCGGACGGCGGGCTGGTGATGAAACGCGACCCGACCGAGTATATCCGCCGGATGCGCTTCCACCGGGCGATCAACTCTCCTTCCGAATATGGACTGACATGACCAAGCGCGTCGAAATCTTCACCGATGGTGCCTGTTCGGGCAATCCCGGGCCTGGCGGCTGGGGCGCAATCCTGCGCTTCAACGGCGCCATCAAGGAGCTCCATGGTGGCGAGGCTCTGACCACCAACAACCGCATGGAGTTGTTGGCTGCCATCTCGGCGCTCAATGCGCTCAAGGAGCCTTGCGTCGTCGACCTCTATACCGACAGCAACTATGTCAAGGACGGCATTTTCGGCTGGATCGATGGCTGGAAGCGCAACGGCTGGAAGACCGCCGCCCGGCAGCCGGTGAAGAATGCCGAGCTGTGGCAGCAGCTCGACGCGGCGCGCAACCGCCACCAGGTCACCTGGCATTGGGTCAAGGGCCATGCCGGCCATCCCGAGAACGAGCGCGCCGATGAATTGGCCCGGCTCGGCATGGCGCCATTCAAGACGAAGTCGGCGAAACCCGTGCTCGCCTCCGTGCCGCCGAAGCAAGGCACCCAGTCCAAGCAATCGGCGGCCAAGAAGGTTCGGCGCTCGACCCAGAGTTATTGATCCGGTTGAGCTGGCGTGTCAGCGGATCAGAAGGGCGGTGCCGAACAGTCCGATTGCAAACACCATATGCGACACGAGATTGAGGGCGCGGACCTGCATCGGATTGGGGCGCTTCGAAGCAGCCCAGCCCGCACCCATGCCGGGCGCCAGCAAAAACCACCCGGCGCCGACGGTGACGATGCCGAGGATAAAGGCTGGCAGAAAGGTCGGCGCGGTGAGCCAGGCCGTTCCGGCCAGCACGACCAGTATGATGCCGTAGACGATGCCGACAGCATAATGAAAGGCCCAGCCAAGTACTGATTCATGCGCGTAGGGCGAGGCCTCGCCAATGTCGTCATGGAAGACCTTGCCTTCCCTGAGATGCCAGACCCAGCGGCCGACCAGCCCCCAGTTCGGCCGCGGTTGAGCAAACGCCTTGTTCAGGAAAATCGCCCAGACATCCATAAGCGCGGTTGCGCCGATACCGATCGCGACGCTGCGCCAGACGATGTCAGTCATAATCGAGGTCCCCAAAAGCAAGCAGTTCCGAAGCGCCGACGCATGGCCCCGAAAACCGGGTCGGCTTTCGGAAGGATCATGCGCGGATGCAAAAGTCAGCGTCCTTTGGACGCTGAGCGCTCGAAGGCGCCCTTTGCCGTCCCTGGCCTAGGCTGTCGCCAAGACGGAAAGCTGTCCGAGAATGTGAGCCGCACCGGATTCGTCGACGCCGGGCTTTGTCTCGACATTGAGCGCGGTGACCTTGCCGTCGTCGACGATCATCGAAAAACGCTTCGAGCGCAGCCCCATGCCGCCGCTGGAGAGGTCGGCGTCGAGGCCGACCGATTTGGCGAAATCGCCATTGCCATCGGCAAGATAAAGGATTTTGCCTTCACCGCCGCTGAAGCGGGCCCAAGCCCCCATGACGTGAACATCGTTGACCGAGACAACGGCGATAGTGTCGACGCCGCGCGCCAGGATGGCGTCGTAATTATCCAGGTAGCCGGGCAGATGATTGTTGCTGCAGGTCGGCGTGAAAGCGCCTGGAACGCCAAACAGCACGACCGTCTTTCCCGAGAATATCTCGCCCGTCGTGATCGGCTTTGCACCGTCGGCGGTCATTGTCTTGAAGGTCGCATCGGGCAGTTTGTCGCCAACGGAGATCGTCATGATGGTCCTCGCTTGAGAATGGAAAGGGAGTGTCCTTGCGATAGCGAACTAAGGCGCGCCCGGCAACCGTCCAGACGCTGGCATCACGGAAAAGGCAGCAGGCCTTCGACCGCGCCAGCGGCACTTATCAGTGTGTAGTGCAGGCCGCCATCGGTTGGCGTCGTCGACGGCCTGTCGAGGATCGGCACTGTGAAGATCAGCTTGCCATCCTTTTCACTGCGCGCGGGGGCACCGAACATGTAGTCGCGTTCGCCGGCAACGAAGAAGTCGGCGGCCTCGGGACTGCCCGGAAAGCTCGCCTCGACAATCAGCGTCTCGTGGTCCCCTGGCAGTACGTTTATGCCGAAACCAGGAGTCGCGGCAGCGGGCAGGGTTGCAAGGCCTGCCTTGACCAGCGCCGCATCCTCGGCGTTGTCCGGATCGGCGCCGGGATCGACGGTCAGTCTTGCCTGCACCGGGATGCAGATGGTTTCGCAGATGCCGAGGAAAATGTCCGCATCGATGACGGCCGGCTGGCCGGGCGCGGCAAGCGTGAACGTCACCGGCAACGAAACCGGGTGGTCGTAGCCGGCCCATTTGCCATAGCCGTCGTCATGGCGCTGCGGCGGCGGAAACGAAAGCGTCGCGTCGGCAATGTTGGTGCTGGCCGAGACGTCGATCTGTGGCGGCACGCCCGCATCGCCCGGGTCACGCCAATAGGTTTTCCAGCCGGGCTTCAGCGCAATGTCAAGGACGCCCTGGAGACGTCCGGCCTCGTCGGCTTTGCCGCTCGTTACCAGCCGCACCCTGCCGCCTTCGCTGTTGTACCAAGCCGACGAGGAGGCTGAGGCGGGGAAGCCGGTCGCCGATCCAATGGCCACACCAAGCAGCAGGGTTTTCAAGCTTTGCATGACGGTGATTTGATCGTCCGTTGATGGCCGCACAATGATTTCATGACGCGGCCGGCATCATATTTGCGTGACCGTCGATTTACGAGCCTGATCAAATCGGGCGCCGCCCATCTTTTCGACGCCCCGGAAACGCGTTACGCTGTGGCCATGGATTTGTTGCGCCATAAAAGGACGGCCGCAGGACCTGGCTTTCTCGACGACCAGTTCCTGATCGCCATGCCCGGCATGAAGGACGACCGCTTCACGCGCTCTGTCATCTACATCTGCGCGCACAGCGACGAAGGCGCGATGGGGCTGATCATCAACCAGACCCAGCAGATGCTGTTTCCGGACCTGCTCGTGCAGCTAGGCATCATGAATGAGATGGAGGCGATTCGACTGCCGCCGCCAGCGCGCGACTTCGTCGTGCGCAATGGCGGACCGGTGGATCGCAGCCGCGGCTTCGTCCTGCATTCGGGCGACTACCGGGTGGAATCCTCGCTCGCCGTGTCCGACGACGTCTGCCTGACCGCGACCGTCGACATATTGCGCGCCATCTCCTCCGGCCGCGGACCCCGGCGGGCGCTGATGGCGCTCGGTTATGCCGGCTGGGGTGCGGGCCAGCTTGAAAACGAGATCGCCGAGAATGGCTGGCTGACTTGCCCGGCAAGTGCCGAGCTTCTGTTCGACGCCGACATCGACCGCAAATACGACCGGATCCTTGCCTCGATCGGCATCGATCTCGCGCATCTCAGCCTGGCTGCCGGTCACGCCTGAGCCTCATCACGCCCGAAATTTGTCACGCCCGAAATTTGTTACGCTTGAGTGAGCGGATACTGTTCCTTCAGCGTCTTCAGCACCTGGTCGCCGGGCATCGGCGCGCCGAACATAAAGCTTTGCACGTATTCGCAGCCCATCTGCCGCAGCTCCAGCGCATCGCTTTCGTCCGAAATACCTTCGGCAACGACCGACAGGCCGAGCTCATGCGCCATGTTGACCATGGATTTGAGCAGCACCGCGCGTTTCGGCGTCGCGTCGTCGACGAAGCTCTTGTCGATCTTGATGGTGTCGAACGGAAAGCGCGTCAGATAGGCCAGCGATGAATAGCCGGTGCCGAAATCGTCCAGCGACAGGCCGATGCCAAGTTGTTTTAGCTTGGTCAGCACATGAGCGGTCTGCTCGGGATTGTCCATCACCAGCGATTCGGTGAGTTCGAGCCGGAAGCAGCGCGGTTTCAGATTGGCCCGCGCGATCACCGAGCGGACGTCGCTGACCAGGTCGCGGCGGATGAGCTGGCGGCTGGACAGATTGACCGAGACCGACAGCGGTGCATCGCCGATCTGCTTTTGCCATCCCGCCAGGTCTTCGGCAGCCTGTTGCATGGCAAACAGCCCAAGCTGCACGATCAGGCCGCAGTTTTCGGCAACCGGAATGAAATCCGCCGGCGGGATCATGCCGCGCCGGGGATGGTCCCAGCGCAGCAACGCTTCGAAGCCGGCAACGCTGCCGTCCTCCAGCCGCACGATCGGCTGATAGGCAAGCGTGAATTCGCGTCGCTCGATGGCGCGGCGCAGGTCGGACTCGAACTGCAGCCGGTCGGTGCCGACCGTGCGGAAGGCGGGCCGGAACGGCTCGATCCTGTCGCCGCCGAAGCGCTTGGCCTGATGCATGGCAAGCTCGGCATCCTTGACCATGTCCTCGGCCGAGGTCTGCGTGGAGGTCCAGGTGATCAGCCCGATCGAGGCGGTCAGCACGATCTCGCGCTTGGCGAAGGTGATCGGGTTGTTGATGGCGTGCTTGATGGCATCGGCAATGGCCGCGATGCGAGCCGGATCCTGCTCCGACAAAAGCATCAGCGCGAACTGGTCGCCGGCAAAGCGCGACAGCGAATCCTTCGGCTTGAGCAGCCGGTGCAGCCGCCGCGCGATGGTCAAAAGGATGGTGTCGCCGGCCGAGATGCCGAGCCCGTCATTGACCTGCTTGAAGCGGTCGATGTCGATGACGAAGACGGTCGGGCGCACCTTCTCTTCGGTGCGGGCGATCGAAATGATCGCCTCCAGCCGGTTCATGAACAGCTCGCGGTTAGGCAGGCCGGTCAGATTGTCATGTACGGCGTCATGCAGCAGCCGTTCCTCGGACTTCTTCTGCTCCGTCACATCGACCATGGTGCCGACGCAGCGGATGACCTCGCCGTCCGAGCCGATCACCGGCCGGGCGCGCAGCGCAAACCAGTGATAGTGTCCGTCGGCGCCGCGCAGGCGGAAGTTTTGCGACACCCGGCCGCGCCGGTGCTCGAGCACCACGTCGAGCGTCGTGCGAAACGTGTCGCGGTCGTCGGCATGCAGCACCGGCAGCCAGTTGCGGGCGGGACCGCCGAGGCTGTTGGGCGCAAGACCGAGCTGGATGCTGACGTCGGGACGAGTGACGACGCGGTCGCGCAGCACGTCCCAGTCCCACACAGTATCGCCCGATCCGGCAACCGCCAGCGCCTGCCGCTCAAGATCGGAGAACAGGCCCTGATGCAGGGCGCCGCCGGCAAAAGCGTGCTGCATCACGGTGAAGCCGATCAGCAGGATGATGAGGATCAGCCCGCCGCCAAGCGCCGGCTGGGCGATATCGTTGTCCAGCATGCCGGTGATCGCCATCCACGATCCGCATAGCCACAGCAGAACCATCACCCAACTGGGCACCAGCATGATGGCGCGGTCGTAACCGCGGATACCGAGGAAGATGATCAGGCCGAGCCCGGTCAGCGCGGTGGCGGCGAAGGACAGCCTGGCAATGCCGGCGGCAACCGCCGGATCGATGATGGCGACGCCGGCGATCAGCACCAGCCCGAGAATCCAGACCAGTGCGCCGTAGCTGAAATGACCGTGCCACCGGTTGAGGTTGAGATAGGCAAACAGGAACACCACGAAGGTCGCCGCGAGCGCCACCTCCGTTCCGGCGCGCCACATCTGCTCATTGCCCGGTGAGATCTCTATGATCTTGTTGAGAAAGCCGAAATCGACGCAGATATAGGCAAGCACCGCCCAGGCCAGGGCCGCCGTTGCCGGGAACATCGAGGTCCCCTTGACGACGAAAAGAATGGTCAGGAACAGCGCCAGCAGGCCGGCGATGCCGATGACGATGCCACGAAACAGCGTGTAGGAATTGACCGAGTCCTTGTAGGATTCAGGGTCCCACAGATAGACCTGCGGCAGCTTGGGCGAGGCGAGCTCGGCGATGAAGGTGATCACCGTTCCGGGGTTCAGCGTGACCCGGAACACGTCGGCGTCGGGGCTGGTCTGGCGGTCGAGCGCAAAGCCTTCGCTGGGCGTGATCGCGGCGATACGGGTCGAGCCGAGATCCGGCCAGAACAGGCCGGAATTCACCAGCCGGAAATGCGGTGCGACAATCAGCCTGTCGAGTTGCTGGTCGGTGGTATTAGCGAGCGCGAACACCGCCCAGTCGCCGGTCGAGCGAGCGTCATTGGCCTCGACCTCGATGCGCCGCACGATCCCGTCCGGGCCGGGTGCCGTCGAGACCTGGAAATTCTCGCCCTGGTTGCGGTAGATTTCGACGGCGCCCGAAAGGTCGAGCGCCACGTCGTCGCGGGCGATCTTGATCGGTTCGACGGCAAACGCCGAGGATGCCGCGCAGAGCGTGACGATTGCCGCCAGCATAAAGGCAAGCAGCGACCCGTTGCGCAGAAAATTCGTCAAAATCAGCCCTTTGTTCCAACGCCCGGCGGATCGTCCGCGATTCGGGCGTATAGGTAATGGTCCTGCCAGATGCCGTTGATCCTGAGATAGGATCGTAGCAGTCCTTCGCGCCGGAATCCGGCTTTTTCAAGCACGCGGATCGACCGGGCGTTATCGGGGATACAGGCAGCTTCGATCCGGTGCAATCGCAGCGTTTCGAAGGCGAAACGCGTCACCACCTTGACGGCATCGGTCATCAGGCCGCGTCCGCTGAAGCGCTCACCGATCCAGTAGCCGATATGGCCGCTTTGGGCGACCCCGTGGCGGATATTGCCGAGGGTGATACCGCCGGCCAGCTTGCCGCTGCTTTTCTCGAAGATGAAGAAGGCGATTGCCGTCCCCTGCGCGTAATCCTCGCGGTAGCGGCCGATACGATGCCGCCACGCCGGGCGGTCGAGTTCGTCAGGGGTCCATCGCGGCTCCCACGGCTCAAGAAAAGCGCGGCTTTCGCTGCGCAGCACCGACCACTCGCGATAGTCGTTGGTCAGCGGTACGCGCAGCGTGACAAGCTCGCCCTTCAGTGCCGGCAGGTCGCGGCGAAAGAAAGGGAGCGCGAACACGACGCTCGAATAGGCTTAGACGGCAAGCTTACGGGCAGTGGTCTGCGTGCCCGAAAGCGAATCGAGGATCGCCTCATAGGGCGCGAGCGTACCCACCGGCCCGACGGCTGTAAGCGTCGGCTTGGTCGAAAAAAGCCGGGACGACAGATCCGTCAGCCGCTCGACAGTCAACGCCGCCAGCCGCTCCATCAGCTCTTCCTTGGCGATCGGCCTGCCGAACAGAAGCAACTGCCTGGCGATCTGCGAGGCGCGGCTGGCCGGGCTCTCGGCCGACATGATCAGCCCGGCGCGGTATTGGGCACGCGCCCGGTCGAGCTCCTCCTGCAGGATGTTTTCACCGGCCTTTTGCAGCTCGTCGATGATCACAGGCACCAGCTCGGCAATATCGCTTTGTCCGGTCGCCGCATGGACCCCGAAGACGCCGGTGTCGGAAAAACCCCAATGGAAGGCATAGACCGAATAGCACAGGCCGCGTTTTTCACGGACTTCCTGGAAAAGCCGCGACGACATGCCGCCACCCAGGATCATCGACAGGACCTGAGAGGCATAGAAATCGCGGACGTGATAGGCGCGGCCCTCGAAACCCAGCACGATCTGCGCGTCCATCAGGTCGCGGTCCTCGCGAAAATCGCCGCCGACATACTGCGCGTATTGCGGGATGGTGCCGTCGGCCTTGCCGCGGAAGCTGCCGAGACGCTTTTCGACCTCGCGCACGAAATCGTCGTGCTTGATGTCGCCGGCCGCCACCATCACCATGTTCTCGGCGCCGTACTGTCGTTCGATGAAGTCGTGCAGCTGCTTCGAAGTGAAGGATTTGACGGTTTCCGGCGTGCCAAGAATCGAGCGGCCGATAGTCTGGTGGCGGAAGGCGGTCTCGGTAAAGTGATCGAAAACGACATCGTCGGGCGTATCGTGCGCGGCGCCGATCTCCTGCAGAATCACATGCTGCTCTCGCTCCAGCTCCTGCGGATCGAATTCGGATTCCTGCAGGATGTCGGAAAGGATATCGACCGCCAGCGGCACGTCGTCGCTCAGAACCCTTGCATAATAGGAGGTCGTCTCGACGCTGGTGGCGGCATTGATCTCGCCGCCGACGTCCTCGATCTCCGAGGCGATCTCGAAGGCGCTTCGCCGCCTGGTGCCCTTGAAAGCCATGTGCTCGAGCAAGTGCGCCATTCCGTGCTCTTCGTCACGCTCGTTGCGTGCGCCCGACTTGACCCAGGCGCCAAGGGCAACAGATTCGAGGCTTGGAAGGGTTTCGGTGGCGACTGTCAGGCCGTTCGACAGACGGCTTACCTCAACACCCATATGGCAATTACTCCCTAACGCGCCGCCCGCGTGTGGCGGCCGAGATAATCTTCCACCATTTTCAGGTCGGATGGAAGTACCGTGTATTTTTCCTCGGCGCTCATCAACCCGCCTAGCCATGCAGGCAGGGCAGGCGACACGCCACTGGCGGCTTCGACGGCGGCGGGAAACTTTGCCGGGTGCGCAGTGCCCAGCACCACCATCGGCACCTCACCCGCAGCCTTGCCGGCGGCCACATGCACGGCTGCGGCCGTATGCGGGTCGAGCAGATAGCCGCTCGCCGCAAGTGTTGTACGGATGGTGGCGGCAACCTCGTCCAGGGTGGCGCGGCCGGCGTCGAATTCGGAGCGGATCTTGGCGATTTCGCCGGCCTCGATGGTGAAGGCGCCGGACTGCTTGAGCCCGTCCATGTAGCGCCGCACGGTCGAGGCATCGCGGCCGGCTGCCTCGAACAGCAAGCGTTCGAAGTTCGAAGACACCTGGATGTCCATCGAGGGCGACGTGGTCGAAAAGACCCCCTTCATGCGGTATTCGCCGGTCGCCAGCGTGCGCGCCAGGATATCGTTGTCGTTGGTTGCGATAATCAGCCGTTCGATCGGCAGCCCCATCTTCTTGGCGGCATAGCCGGCGAAGATGTCGCCGAAATTGCCGGTCGGCACGGTGAAGGAAACTGGCCTGTCGGGCGCGCCGAGCGACAGCGAAGAGGAGAAATAATAGACGATCTGGGCCATGATGCGGGCCCAGTTGATCGAGTTGACGCCGGACAGCGATACCCGGTCGCGAAAACCGTGGTCGTTGAACATGTCCTTCACCAGGCCCTGGCAGTCGTCGAAATTGCCTTCGATCGCCAATGCGTGGACGTTTGCCGCGGTCGAGGTCGTCATCTGCCGCTGCTGTACCGGCGAGACGCGGCCGTGCGGGAAAAGCACGAAGATGTCGGTGCGGTTGCGTCCGGCAAAGGCGTCGATGGCCGCCCCTCCGGTGTCGCCGGAGGTGGCGCCGACAATGGTGGCGCGCTGGTCGCGCTCGGCCAGCACATGGTCCATCAGCCGCGCAAGAAGCTGCATCGCCACATCCTTGAACGCGAGCGTTGGGCCGTGGAAGAGCTCGAGCACGAAGCTGTTCGGCCCAGTCTGCACCAGCGGGCAGACGGCCTCATGGCGGAACGTCGCATAGGCTTCGCGTACCAGCCGTTCGAATACCGGCGCCGCGATCTCGCCGCCGAGGAAAGGCGACAGCACACGGATGGCAAGATCGGGATAGGCAAGGCCGCGCATGGCGCGGATCTCGGCTGCGGAAAAATGCGGCCAAGCGCTCGGCAGGTAGAGCCCTCCGTCGCGCGCCAGTCCGGCCAGCACCGCGTCGGAAAATCCAAGCGCGGGCGCTTCCCCGCGGGTACTCACATATTGCATCGTCAGGTTTCCATTGCCGCCGGGAATTTTCGCCCGCTGCGAGGTGGTGGATTTCTGCGCAGGCTCAGTCGCATTTTTGCCGCGCGGTTGATATACGTCACCGGCTTTGCGAGAGGGAAGTGCAGTTCATGGCGTTTCATTCATTCAACGGTCGTTTTGTCGCGGGTCTGGCGCTCGCCGGCTTTATGCTTGCCGCCGCAGGCTGCCAATCGAGCGACAATGGCATACTCGGCTTCGGCAAGAAGGATACGACGCCGCCACCGCCACCCGATCCCAAGGTGCTTTCCAGCCAGCTGCAGGCCTATTGCCCGAAAGTGACGTTGCGTGACGGCACCGCCTTCTTCAATACCTACGCTAAGAGCGGTCCGAAGCCGAAGAAAAAAACCGATGTTGCCGCCGAGGAAGCCGCCCAGCCGGCAGCGGACGCGGCAGGCGTCAATCAGCCGGACGATTCCGCCAAGATCATCTATCAGGCTTCGATCACCGATGTGACCCGCGACTGCAGCCGCGCCAACGGCTCGTTGTCGATGAAGATAGCCGTCGCCGGCAAGGTCGTGCCTGGCCCGATGTTCACGCCCGGCACCATCACCATGCCGATCCGCATCGCGGTGATGCACGGCACCGAAGTTCTCTATTCGCAACTTCACTCCTATCAGGTCCAGGTTACCGATCCTTCGAGTGCCACGCAGTTCGTCTTCACCGATTCCAACGTCGTCGTTCCGGAGCCGACGGCGAAGGACTACCAGGCATATGCCGGGTATGACGAGGGCGCTCCGAAAGTAGCGACAGACAAGCCGAAGAAGAAGAAAGCCGCCGCGACCAACTGAGCCGCTGCATTCGCGCCACGGCGGTTGGAGGCGGCCGCTCAGGCGTCCGCCGACCATTCCGACAGCGCGGCGATCACGCTTTTCAGTTCCGCCCAGCGGCGGATGACTGTTTCCGCGCCGGCCTCGGTCAGTGCATCGGCGTGGCCGGGATAGCTGTGCGCCGCGCCGGTGAAGCCGATTACGCGCATTCCCGCCGTCTTGGCGCCGGTGACGCCATGCACGGAATCTTCGATGACAAAGGTGTTCGCAGGGTTCGCCTTGAGCTTTTCCGCGGCGAACCGAAACACGTCCGGCGCCGGCTTGGTCTTCCCGGTCGGGGTTTCCAGCGAGGAAAAGATACGGCCGGCGAAGAACGGCAAAAGCTGCACCTTCTCCAGCATGAATTCGATCCGCTCCGAACGCGAATTCGAACAGACGCAGCGCGGCACTGCTACCGCGGCGACAGCCTCGTGCGCCCCGTCGATGGCACGCACGTCGCTGCGCAGCCGGCGATCGACCAGCTGTTCCTCCTTGTCGATCAGCGAGGCCTGGAACGGGATCCGGGACTTTTCCTCGACCCGCATCATGATGTCCTTGAAAGTCAACCCGGCATAGATCTCGGAAATCTCCTCGGCCGATATCTCGTAGCCGGCCGAGGTCAACAGCTCGGCATCGATCCGCGCGGCGATGATTTCGGAATCGACGAGCACGCCGTCGCAATCGAAGATGACAAGATCTGGCTGGGGCATGGTGATCCGGAAAGCGGGATGAAGGGAATGCCGAGGGCCCGTTGGTCCAAACGGCTCAGGCGGCGCGGCATACACCAACAGACCGGGCTTCGCAAATTCAGCAGCCTGCTTCATTGAATATTTACGCTGATCGGTAACCATAACGGACAGTAAACAGTAACGCGTGCCTTGGGTGTCACAATGTCTGCCGTGCGTCTTCTCGACGAGCTTTCCGATGCTCCCCAGCAATCCGAGTGGCTGGATACGATCCTGAAGGGCGACTGTGTCGCCGCGCTCGAACGGCTGCCGGAAAAGTCGATCGACGTGATCTTCGCCGATCCGCCCTACAATCTGCAGCTCGATGGCGATCTGCACCGGCCCGACCAATCCAAGGTCGATGCCGTCGACGACCATTGGGACCGGTTCGACAGTTTTGAGGCCTACGACGCCTTCACCCGCGCCTGGCTGCTGGCGGCGCGCCGTGTGTTGAAGCCCAATGGCACGATTTGGGTTATCGGCTCCTACCACAATATTTTCAGGGTCGGCGCCAAGATGCAGGACCTGGGCTTCTGGATCCTCAACGACGTCGTCTGGCGCAAGACCAATCCAATGCCGAATTTCCGTGGCCGCCGTTTCCAGAATGCCCACGAGACGATGATCTGGGCCTCTCGCGACCAGAAGGGCAAGGGCTACACTTTCAACTACGAGGCGCTGAAGGCATCGAATGACGACATTCAGATGCGCTCCGACTGGCTGTTTCCGATCTGCACCGGCGGCGAGCGCCTGAAGAACGACAATGGTGACAAATTGCATCCGACCCAGAAGCCGGAAGCGTTGCTTGCCCGCGTCATGACGGCATCGACCAGGCCGGGCGACATCGTGCTCGACCCGTTCTTCGGTTCAGGCACCACCGGGGCTGTGGCCAAGCGGCTTGGCCGCCACTTCGTCGGCATCGAGCGCGAACAAACCTATATCGATGCCGCCATGGAACGTATCGATGCGGTCCGGCCGCTGGAAGGCGCCAATTTGACGGTACTGACTGGCAAGCGCGCCGAGCCGCGCGTCGCATTCGTCACCCTTCTCGACAATGGCCTGGTGGCGCCGGGCGCCACGCTCTACGATGCCAAGAAGCGCTGGGCGGCAAAAGTGCGCGCCGACGGCACGCTGGCCATCGGCGACAGTGCCGGGTCGATCCACAAGGTTGGCGCCGAGGTGCAGGGGCTTGACGCCTGCAACGGCTGGACCTTCTGGCATTATGAGCGCAGCGGCGGCCTGACCCCGATCGACGAGCTTCGCCGCATTGTTCGCCTGGGCATGGATCGGGCAGGGGCCTGAAGCTCCTGAAGTTTCAGCAAATCGCGTTAAAGCGACGCCTCAATCAGTCTTCCGAAGTGATTCAAATCACATCTTGATCCCAAGCCGCTCAAGATCTGCCCTAAGCGTCTGGGCGTCGGTGAACAGCACCGATTGCCAGCCGGCCGCCTTGGCGCCGTCGACGTTCTTCTGGCTGTCGTCGATGAACAGCGTGGCTGACGGTTCGAGGCCGAACGCGGCAACGTGGTGATCATAGATGGCGCGGTCCGGCTTGATCTGGCGGATGTCGCCGGAAACGGTGACGCCGCGCGGCCGATTGAGGAAATCGAAGCGCTCGCGAGCCTCGGCGAGCGTATCCGCAGCGAAATTGGTGAGCATCGTCACGTCATGGCCGCTGTCGATCAGGCCGATCATGATGGCGACGCTGTCCTCATAGGCGTGAGGCACCATCTCGTGCCAGTGCCGGCGGAAATTGCGGATGTTTTCGGCGTGCTCGGGATATTGCGCGATCGCCAGCGCTTCGGCCTCTTCCCAACTGCGGCCGCGGTCCTGCTCGATGTTCCAATCATGCGTGCAGACATTGTCGAAGAACCATTTCCGTTCGTCGGGATCGGGGATCAAGCGGCTGAAGGGCAGGTTCGGATCATAGTGGATCAGTACTTTGCCGATGTCGAAAACGATGTGGCGGATTTCAGTCATTCTTCTCTCTTTCAACGCGGGCGCTGCTTTTTCGTCGCGCCCGGTATCGCCGCTTCGATTACCTTTTTCATGACGCTCGGCAGCGCTTCCCCGGAAATTTCATGGGCCAGCGACCAGAAATGCCCGGCCGGGGCGGCACTGTCGGTGTCCGCCTTGAACACGTCGAGTTCAAGCGCAAAATGGGTGAAGACATGGCCGATGCGTCCGGCCTGCCGCCAGTTGCCGGGGAAGGGGGCTGCCGCTTCCGTGGTGGCGCCGTCGATGCGCGACGTCCAGCCGGTCGTCGGCACCTCGGTCATGCCGCCGAGGAGGCCCTTTTCGACGCGCTTGCGCAAAAGCACGGCGCCGTCGCCCCTGACGGCAACGAAGGCGGCACCGCGGCGTAAGGGCCTTTCGGCCTTGGGCAGGCGGACCGGAAAGCGTTCGGGATCGCCCGAGATTGTGGCGCTGCAGTCCTCGCGAACGGGGCAGAGCATGCAGCGGGGCCGGCGCGGCGTGCAGATCGTCGCGCCCAGGTCCATCATCGCCTGCGCGAAGTCGCCGGGCCTTGTCGGGGGAACCATGCCTTCGACCTGGCCGCGTATCTCGCCCTTGGCTTCGCCCAGCGGCGTGGCGATCGAAAACAGCCGTGAGACGACCCGTTCGACATTGCCGTCGACGACCGCGGCTGGTCGGTCGAAGGCGATCGCCGCGATCGCCGCCGCCGTATACGCGCCGATGCCGGGCAGTTCCTTCAAGCCGGACTCGCTGTTCGGGAAGCGGCCGCCTTGCCGCGCGACGAGATCGGCACAGGCTTTGAGGTTACGGGCGCGGGAATAATAGCCGAGCCCGGCCCAGGCCTTCATGACGTCTTCGGTCGGTGCCGCCGCCAGCGCCTGGACGGTTGGCCATTTCTCTACGAACGCCCGAAAATAGGATTTTACCGCCTCAACCGTGGTTTGCTGCAGCATCACCTCGGAAAGCCAGACCAGATAGGGATCGGGCCGCGCCCCGCCCGCCAGCGCGTGCGGCGAAACGCGCCAGGGCAGGTCGCGGTGATGCGCGTCGTACCAGCCAAGCAGCCGGGATGCGATCTCGCCATTGTCTCCGGATACGGCCTTGCGGGTCTGGTCGTGCAGTGCCATTGATCGAGGGTCGGCCCTAATCCATTGGTGCTGAAGCTGGAGAACGCACATGGCAGGGAAAAGGCCCTTCGGCAATCCCGTTCCGGTGAGCGATCTCGCAACCGAGATCCTCGACCCTGTGCTGCGCAAGCGGGCCGGCATGTCGATCGGGTTGGTCCAGTCATGGGAAGAAATAGCCGGGCCGCGGCTTGCCGGCCGCTCGCGCCCCGAAAAAATCCAGTGGCCGCGCCGCATGCACGAGGACGATCCGTTCGAGCCGGCGGTGCTGGTGATTGCCTGCGAGGGTGTAGCGGCACTGCACCTGCAGCACGAGACCGGCGAGATCATCAACCGGGTCAATGCCTTCCTCGGTTTCAATGCGATCGGCCGGATCAGGATCGTGCAGAAGCCGGTAATGGCGGGCAAGGAAAAGCCGAAACCCAGCTTGCGGCCATTGACCGCGGCCGAGAAAGCGAAGCTGTCGGGCACCGTCGGTTTGATCGAGGACGGCGGGCTGCGCGCCTCGCTGGAGCGGCTTGGCGCCACCATTCTCGGGCAAAAGAAGCCGTGATCTCGCGCTATCGTGATGGTATGCCCGGAATTGGCGATTGGAATAGGGGCGGTAATGCCTTAATTCCCGCCAACTCTCGCTTTTTGTAGCCTTTGCATTGCAAAATCCAACTATTGCCAGGTGATTCGTATGATCCGTTCCTTGTCCCGCAGACACCTTTTGACTTCGCTGGCCGCAATACCAGCGGCGGCGCTGCTTGCCGCCTGCAGTGACTCGGGCGAGAAAGCCGAGGCGCAGGATGTGAAGCCTGCGGCTCCCGCGGATCCTGCGAAGCCGGCCGCTCCGGCCGCCGCCACAGCGCCTGAAGCTCAGGGCACGGTGGATATGGCAGCCTTGTTGAAGCCCGGTGCGCTGCCCGACATGCAGCTCGGCAAGGACGATGCAAAGGTCACCATCGTCGAATATGCATCGATGACCTGCCCGCATTGCGCGCATTTCGCCGAGACCACTTTTCCGGAGCTGAAGACGAAATATATCGACACCGGCAAGGCCCGTTACATACTGCGCGAGTTTCCGTTCGATCCCAGCGCCGAGGCCGGTTTCATGCTGGCGCGCTGCTCCAAGGACAACTATTTCCCGATGGTCGACGTACTGTTCAGGCAGCAGGCGAACTGGGTTGGTGTGAACAATACCAAGGACGCACTGCTGCAAATCGCCAAGCTTGCCGGTTTTACACAGGAGTCCTTCGAGGCCTGCTTGACGGACCAGAAACTTCTGGACGATGTGAGATCCGTCCAGAAGCGCGGCGCCGACGAATTCAAGGTCGATTCCACACCGACCTTTTTCATCAACGGAAAGACCTACAAAGGGGCGATGTCGATTGCGGAAATGTCGGCCATCATCGACCCTCTGCTCTGACGTTTCGGCAGCGCCGAAGCGGCGTAGCTTCGGCGTGCGCACTTCTTTGTGTTGCCGCGGGTTCTCGTTGCAAAATCGCGGCACAGTTTTGCGAAACTTGGCTATGGGCCGGCGCGAATGAAGTTCTCGCGCCTTCGCCTGCTCGGCTTCAAATCCTTCGTCGAACCCGGCGAGTTCGTCATCGAACGCGGCCTGACCGGCATCGTCGGGCCGAACGGCTGCGGCAAGTCGAACCTGGTCGAGGCGCTGCGCTGGGTCATGGGCGAAAGCTCCTACAAGAACATGCGCGCGTCCGGCATGGACGACGTCATCTTTTCCGGCTCGGGAACGCGTCCGGCCCGCAACACCGCCGAAGTCACGCTCTTCCTTGACAATAGCGACCGCACTGCGCCGTCCGCCTTCAACGACGCCGATGAGTTGCAGGTCTCGCGCCGCATCGAGCGTGAGGCGGGCTCGCTCTACCGCATCAACGGCAAGGAGGCTCGCGCCAAGGACGTTCAGCTGCTGTTCGCCGACCAGTCGACCGGCGCCCGCTCGCCCTCGATGGTCGGCCAGGGCCGCATCGGCGAGCTGATCCAGGCAAAGCCGCAGGCGCGCCGCGCACTGCTGGAAGAGGCGGCCGGCATTTCCGGCCTGCATACGCGCCGCCACGAAGCCGAGCTGCGGCTGAAGGCGGCGGAACAGAACCTCGAAAGGCTGGACGACGTCGTCGGCGAGCTGGAAAGCCAGATCGAAAGCCTGAAACGCCAGGCCCGCCAGGCCTCGCGCTTCAAGAACCTGTCGGCCGACATCCGCAAGGCCGAAGCGACGCTGCTGCATCTGCGCTGGACGCTGGCCAAGACGCAGGAAGGCGAAGCGCGTTCGGCGCTGGCGATTGCCACCGCGCTGGTCGGCGACCGCGCCGCCGCCCAGATGGCTGCCGCCAGGGAACAAGGCATCAACGCCCACCGGCTGCCGGACCTGCGCGATGCGGAAGCCGCTGCCGCTGCCGCCTTCCAGCGTCTGTCGATCGCCAAGGCGCAGATCGAGGAAGAGGCAGGCCGCATCCGCGCCCGCCAGGCTGAGCTCGACCGCCGACTGCAACAGCTCGATGGCGACCTTGCCCGCGAGGAGCGCATGGTCCGCGACAATGCGGATATCCTCGAACGCCTCGCCGCCGAAGAAGCCGCGCTCAACGCCGAAAACGCCGGCGCCGCCGAGCGCGAGGCCAGCACCCGCGCGGCTTTCGAGCAGGCGGCATCGACCCTTGCCTCGAGCGAGGCCAGGCTCGCCGCGTTGACCGCCGAACGGGCGGAGGCCGCCGCCTCGCGCAACCAGATCGAACGGACGCTGCGCGACACCGCTGAGCGCCGCGACCGCTTTGCCCGCCAGCTTGCCGATGTCGACCGCGAACTGTCGGAGATTGTCTCCAGGGTCGCCGGCCTGCCCGATCCCGCCGAGAAGCGGCTGCTGGTCGATCAGGCGCTGGCGCTGCTCGAAGAGGCCGAGGCAGCCGCCATTGCCGCTGAACAGACGGTTGCCGAGGCGCGTGCAGGCGAAGGTGCTGCCCGCCCACCGGTTCAGGACGCAAAGGCCGAGCTGGCGCGGATCGAAACCGAGGCCCGCACGCTGGCCAAGATACTCAACGCCGCCAGCGGCGATCTATTTCCCTCGGTGCTGGAGCAGATCAGCGTCGAGCGCGGCTATGAGACGGCGCTGGGTGCCGCGCTTGGCGAAGATCTCGACGTGCCGCTCGACCGCAGTGCGCCGGTGCATTGGGGCCAGAGCGAAATCCAGTCCGCCGACGCCGCATTGCCCGAAGGCATAAGGAGCCTCGCCAGCGTTGTGCGCGCGCCGGCACAGCTGGCCCGCAGGCTGGCCCAGATCGGCATTGTCGAAGCCGCCGACGGAAGACGGCTGCAGACGCTGCTTGCTCCCGGTCAACGATTGGTCACCCGCGAAGGCGCGCTGTGGCGTTGGGACGGCTTCACCGCCAGCGCCGATGCCCCGACCGCCGCCGCACAGCGGCTGGCGCAGAAAAACCGGCTGGCCGAGCTCGATGCCGAAGCAGTCCATGCCACGCGCATCCTGCGCGAAGCTGAACAAGCCCTTGCCCAGGCCGAACAGGCGCTTGCCCAGGCGAGCGAGGCTGAACGCAACACCCGGCAGGCCGGGCGCGACGCCCAGCACGGGCTGGACGCTGCCCGCAATACGCTGGCCGAGGCCGAAAAAGCCGGCGGCGAGCTGTCGAGCCGGCGTGCCGCCCTTGACGAGGCGCGCGCACGCATAGTCGACAGCCATGAGGAGACGGCGGCGGCATTCGTCGAGGCCGAAATGCTGCTGCAAGACGCGCCCGATCTCGGCGATCTGCAACTGCAGCTCGAGCAGTCGGCGGCCAACGTCGCCGGCGACCGCGCCGCCCTTGCCGATGCGCGTGCCGTTCACGAGGGCCTGAGGCGGGAAGCCGAGGCACGTGCGCGCCGGCTCGATGCCATCGGCTCTGAACGGCGCAACTGGGTGGAGCGCGCCGAAAATGCCTCGACGCAGATCGCGGCGCTCGGCGAACGCAAGGCCGAGGCCGAGGCCGAGCGCGAGCAACTGGCCGACGCCCCCGACGAGATCGACGCCAAGCGGCGCGCCTTGCTGTCGCAGCTCGCCGAGGCCGAAAGCCTGCGCAAGGCAGCAGGCGACCGCTTGCAGGAAGCGGAGAACCGGCAGTCCGAGCTGGACAAGGCTGCGACTGCTGCCATCCAGTCGCTGGCCGAGGCGCGCGAATCCCGCGTTCGCGCCGAAGAGCGGCTGACCGCCGCCGACGAGCGTCGGCTGGAAGTCGAGGCGCGCATCCAGGAAACGCTGAACACGCCGCCGCATCTGGTGATCCGCCACACCGGCCTCGAACCCGACAGCCCGATGCCCGAAATGGCCGAGATCGAGCGTCAGCTCGACCGGCTGAAGGTCGAACGCGAACGGCTGGGCGCCGTCAATCTGCGCGCCGAGGAAGAGCAGAAGGAACTGTCGGACCGGCTGGAGGCCATCGTCTCCGAGCGCGACGACATTATCGAGGCGATCCGCAAGCTGCGGCAGGCGATCCACAGCCTGAACCGTGAAGGCCGCGAGCGGCTGCTCGCTGCCTTCGAGGTGGTCAACGGCCATTTTCAACGGCTGTTTTCGCACCTGTTCGGCGGCGGCGCCGCCGAGCTGCAACTGATCGAGTCCGACGATCCGCTCGAAGCGGGGCTCGAGATCCTGGCGCGACCGCCCGGCAAGAAGCCGCAGACGATGACGCTGCTGTCCGGCGGCGAGCAGGCATTGACGGCGATGTCACTGATCTTCGCCGTGTTCCTGACCAACCCGGCACCGATCTGCGTGCTCGACGAAGTCGACGCGCCGCTCGACGACCACAATGTCGAGCGTTTCTGCAATCTGATGGACGAAATGGCCGCAACCACCGAGACACGCTTCGTCATCATCACACACAACCCGATCACCATGGCGCGCATGGACCGGCTGTTCGGGGTGACCATGGCCGAGCAAGGCGTCAGCCAGCTGGTGTCGGTCGACCTGCAGGCGGCCGAAGCCATGCGCGAGGCAAGCTGACGCATCAGCTTAATGGTGGTCTCCACCTCGACTTTCGACTATAGCACGACGAAATGGCCCGGATCTGCCGCTCCAGATACCGGCCCGGCTATGTGCGTGGAGAAGCTTGTTGCCTATACTTGTCACCGGAGCCGCGGGCTTCATTGGCAGTCACGTTTGCCACCATCTCCTCGACCGGGGAGAAGCGGTTGTCGGTGTCGACAACATGAACGACTATTACGACCTGGCGCTCAAAAAGGGGCGGCTTGCCCGCCTTCTGCCCCATAAGGATTTTTCGTTCCACCAGATCGATATTGCCGAACAGGGCGCGCTTGCGGCCGCTTTGGCCGGGCAAGGCATCGTCAGGATCGTCCATCTCGCCGCGCAGGCGGGCGTGCGCCACTCACTCGACAATCCGCGGCTCTATATCCGCTCCAATGTCATGGGCCACCTCGAAGTGCTCGAATTCTGTCGCGCCGAACCGGCATTCGAGCATCTGGTCTATGCCTCGTCGAGCTCGGTGTATGGCGGCAACCGCAGCGTGCCGTTCAGCGAAGCCGATCAGGTCGACAAGCCCGTTTCGCTTTACGCTGCCACCAAGAAAACCGATGAGTTGATGAGCCACACCTACGCCCATCTGTTTGGTATACCGCAGACCGGCCTGCGGTTTTTCACGGTCTACGGTCCCTGGGGCCGTCCCGACATGGCCTATTGGATGTTCACCCAGGCGATGCTCGAGGGCAAGCCGATCCGGGTCTTCAACAATGGCGAAATGTGGCGCGATTTCACCTACATAGACGATGTTGTGAAGGCGGTTGTCGCCGTGCTCGACAAGCCGCCGTCGGCTGACGTTCCGCCGAACAGGCTCTACAATGTCGGCAACAACCGGCCGGTGCGGCTGGGCGACTTCATCGACATTCTGGAAAGGCTGCTCGAGGTCAAGGCAATCCGCCACAACGAGCCGATGCAGGCGAGCGACGTCGAGAAGACTTACGCCGACATGACCGCGCTGGAGCGGGATTTCGGCTTCAGGCCTAGCGTTTCGATAGAGGACGGGCTGAAGAAGTTTGTCGACTGGTACCGGCCGTACTCGAAGCAGTGATTTGCACCGCTCGCCGTGACGCCTTCATGCGTGACACCTGGAGTGGCGCGCAAGTCGGTCCGCAAAAGCATCATTTTATCCTAACATCCTGTTAACCACATGCTTGCTGAAACATATCCGATTAACCTTTGAGGCGCTTATGACCGCTATGTTTCGTGGCTTGCTGTTCAGTATGAGCTGTGTGGATGTGCGGATTCGGGGGCTATTTCGGTTCAGTCCGGGATGCGGAAGCTTTGCTTGCGCGCATGACGTCTGCGATCGCCCATCGCGGGCCGGATGAACAAGGGAAATTCGTAGCGCCCGAGGCTGGACTTGGGCATGCGCGGCTGTCGGTGATTGGAATTGGTGATGGCCAGCAGCCGATGTCCGACGAAACCGGCAATTTGACGATTGCGTTCAACGGCGAGATCTTCAACTACGTGGAATTGCGGGAAGGGCTGCTGGCCAAAGGCCGACGCTTCCGCACGTCGAGCGATACAGAAGTTCTCCTGCAGCTGTATGACGAGATGGGCGAAGACTGCCTGTCGCTCCTGAACGGCGATTTCGCCTTCGCGATTTGGGATAACCGGCGGCGGCGGATGGTGCTTGCAAGAGACCGCATGGGTGTTAGGCCGCTGTTCTACACCAGCAAGGACGGGGTGCTCTACTTTGCGTCGGAGATAAAAGCCCTGCTGAAGGTACCCGGCATCTCGGCTGAAATCGATCCGATTGCACTCGACCAGATCTTTACCCTGTGGGCGCCGATAGCTCCACGCACGGCTTTCCGCAACATCCACGAGCTGGAGCCGGCAAGCGTGATGATCGCGACACAGGGGCAAGTGACGGTCAAACCATATTGGCACCTGGACTACCCGTATCCGGATACGCCATCGAAGATCACCAATGAGGACGACGCGGCCGAGGAACTGCAGGCCCTTTTGACCGACGCGGTGAGGCTTCGCATGCGCGCCGACGTGCCGGTCGGTTCTTACCTTTCGGGCGGGCTCGATTCATCCCTCGTTTCGGCACTCGCGGCCGGCATGACTCCTCTTAAGCTGCAGACATTTTCCGTGACGTTCGACAGCGCCGAGCATGACGAAAGCGCCTTCCAGACCGAAATGGCGTCAGCACTTGGCACGCGTCATCGAACCATAGCCTGCCGTGCCGGCGATATCGCCGGTGTGTTTCCCGAAGTCATTCGCTTTACCGAGCGGCCGATCATCCGCACCGCCCCGGCGCCCCTCTATCAACTGTCCGGCCTCGTTCGCCAGGCCGGTTTGAAAGTAGTGCTGACAGGTGAAGGCGCCGACGAGGTCTTTGCCGGCTATGATGTCTTCAAGGAAGCGCGGGTTCGCCGTTTCTGCGCACGACAGCCGGCATCGCGCATAAGGCCACAACTGTTCCGCAAGCTTTATCCCTATCTGCCGGGCCTGCAACAGCAGTCCGTGGAGTACCTGGCTGCGTTCTTCGGCACCGGCAGCGCTGCCCTGGACGATCCGCTGTTCTCGCATCGGCCGCGCTTCAAGACCACATCAGCGGCCAAGATGTTCTTCTCCGGTGACCTGCGCGCGACATTGAAGGGCTATGACGCAGCCGAGGAATTGGCCAGCCGGTTGCCTGAGGCGTTTTCCCGGTGGCATCCGCTGCACCAGGCGCAATATCTCGAAACCCGCTTTCTCCTGCCGGGCTACATCCTCTCCAGCCAGGGCGATCGCATGGCCATGGCGCACGGTATCGAGGGGCGGTTCCCCTTCCTTGACCATCGCATGGTAGAGTTTGCGGCAAGACTTCCGCCGGAGATGAAGCTGAAGGGACTGGTGGAAAAACATATATTGCGCAAAGCTGCCAACCACCTGCTTCCGACGGCCATCCGCGAGCGCACCAAACAGCCTTACCGGGCGCCGGAAGCCCGCTCCTTCGTTGGAGCGGGAGAACTGGACTACGTACGCGACTCGCTGAGCGAAGCGAGTATCGCCGCCGGAGGACTATTCAACGCCAAGGCGGTGGCGAACCTGCACGAGAAATGCCGCTTGCAGCCAGCGTCCGGATTCCGCGACAATGCGGCTTTCGTCGGCATTTTGTCGACGCAACTGTGGCAGAAGATTTTCACCGGCGAAAAGGTCGGTGCAGCACGAGCGGCCTGAGAAATCGAGGGAATGAAGAAATCATGGTAGCAATCAAGGACAAGGTCAAAACCTTTATCGTCGACAACTTCCTGTTCGGGGACACGTCCTACGAGCTTGCAGACTCCGCATCACTGATCGAGAACGGCATCATCGACTCGACGGCCGTGTTGGAGCTAGTGGCATTCATAGAGGATGATTTCGGCATAGCGATGGTCGATGCCGACATCGTACCGGCCAATCTGGATTCGATTGACCGCATCTCAGCCTTCATCAAGGCAAAAGCAGAAGCGCTGGCAGCTTAGGCGCCATCGGCGAGGAGCGTCCGTGCGGATCGAACATTTTCTGACGGCGAAGGCCGCTGCCCATCCAGCCAAAACGGCATTGATCACCGAGCACAAAAGGCTGTGCTACGAAGAGCTGGACGATCTCTCGAGCCGCCTGGCCGCCGCCCTTTTCATGAATGGCATCAGGCGCGACGACCGGGTGCTGATCTTCATGGACAATTGCTGGGAGGCTGCGGTTTCGATTTTCGCAGTTCTTAAAGCAGGCGCGACTTTCAGTCCGATCAACGCATCCACCAAGGCCGAAAAGCTGGCCTACATCATCGCCGATTGCGATGCCGCTGCGATCCTCACGCAAGCAAAACTGATGCCCGTGGTCGCCGAGGCGTCCGGATCCTCCGGCAAGACGTCCTCCGGCAAGACCGGCATCTTCGTGGCTTCCACCGTTGCCGCCGATAACCAATGCCCGGCAGGAGCCACATCGCTGGCGGATTGCTTGACGTTCCAAGCCAGGGAGATCGACCATCGCGGCGTTGACGTCGATCTTGCGATGTTGATCTACACCTCCGGCTCGACCGGCCGCCCCAAGGGCGTGATGATGACGCACCGCAATTGCGACGCGGCGGCCGACTCCATCACCACCTACCTGCGCAACTCGCCCGACGACATCATCTTGAATGTTCTGCCCCTCGCTTTCGACTACGGCCTTTACCAATTGCTGATGGCAGTCAGGCTCGGCGCCACGCTCGTGCTCGAGAAGTCCTTCGCTTTTCCCCAGGCGGTCTTTGAGCGCATCCGCCAGGAAGGCGTCACCGGGCTTCCGCTCGTGCCCACGATGGCAGCGATGATCCTGCAGATGAGGGATCTGGCACCGGGCTTCCTGCCCAGCCTTCGCTATATTTCCAACACGGCGGCTGCCTTGCCGCCGCCTCACATAGAACGCCTTCGGTTCCTTTTCCCTGGTGTCAGGCTCTATTCGATGTATGGCCTGACAGAATGCAAGCGCTGCACCTATCTGCCGCCCGAGGAACTCGACCGCCGGCCGGGCTCGGTCGGAATAGCCATTCCGAACACCGAAGCCTTTGTCGTCGACGACGAGGGGCAACGGGTGCCGCCGGGCGTAGCAGGTGAGCTGGTTATTCGCGGGCCGCACGTCATGCAGGGTTATTGGCGAAACGAAGCTGCGACGGCACGAGCCCTGCGCCCGGGTCCGAACCCTTGGGAGAAGGTTCTCTACACCGGCGATCTGTTCAGGGCCGATGAGGAAGGCTTTCTCTATTTCGTCGGCCGCAAGGACGACATCATAAAGTCGCGGGGAGAGAAGGTGGCGCCCAAGGAAGTGGAAGCCGTGCTTCACGCTCATCCGGGCATCGCGGAAGCGGTGGTTGTCGGTGTGCCGGATCCCGTGCTCGGGCATGCGATCGGCGCAGTTATCGTACGGTCCGACCCGGCGCTTAGCGAAAAGGATATCATACGCCACTGTGCACGCCACCTTGAGGACTTCATGGTCCCCAAGGTCATCGAGTTCCGCAGCGAGCTGCCGAAGACCGATACCGGCAAGGTCAGCCGTCGGCTTGCGGCAGAAACCATGGAGGCCGCGCAATGAATGTTCGCCCGACCGAGGATGCGCGGACCTTTCTGGCGCAGGCTCTGGCGATCGACCTGGCCACCGAAACGGACCGTATCGTAACGGCCTTACGCCAGCAGTTGCGCGGGCTTCGCAAGCGGGGCCTTGTGCTCGGTCTTTCGGGAGGGATCGATTCGAGCGTGTCGGTCGCGTTGGCGGCACGAGCCGTCGGCCCCAAGAATGTGCTTTGCCTGTTCATGCCGGAAAGCGATTCCGATCCTGAAAGTCTGCGGCTCGGCCGCCTCGTCGCCGAAACTTTCGGTGTCGAGGCTGTGACGGAGGATATCGCGCCGATCCTGCGCGCAATGGGCTGCTACAAGCGTCGCGATGCCTTCATCCGCGAATTGGTCCCGGAATACGGCGAAGGCTGGGCCTCGAAGATCGTGATCGCGAACGCGCTCCAGGGCGGGGGTTACAACATCTCATCCCTGGTGGTGCAGGATCCGGAAGGCAGGCAGACGAAACTGAGAATGCCGCTGCCTGTCTATCTCGGCGTCGTCGCCGCTACCAATATGAAGCAGCGCACCCGCAAGCAGATTGAATACTATCATGCGGATCGCTTGAACTTCGCCGTTCTTGGTACGCCGAACCGGCTGGAGTACGATCAGGGTTTCTTCGTGAAGAACGGTGACGGCGCCGCGGACGTCAAGCCGATCGCCCACCTCTACAAAACGCAGGTCTATGCGCTTGCGGCCCATCTCGGTGTTCCGGAGGAAATCCTGAACCGGCCTCCGACAACCGATACCTACTCGCTGGCTCAGACCCAGGAGGAGTTCTACTTCTCGCTTCCTTATGACCGTATGGATCTTTGCCTTTACGGTCTCAACAACGGCGTGGCGGCTGAGGTGGTGGGGCAGGCGGCGGGGTTGGCCGCCACACAAGTGGAACGTGTCTGGGCCGATATCATCGCCAAACGCAAGGCGACGCGTTATCTGCACCAGCGTCCGCAACTCGTTGATGACGTAGAGGAAATCGGTACCTGATAAACAGGTAAAGCGGTGTGCACGGTTCGATTTGAATGCGTCCGGCTTTAACTGAAACGGCTGCCGATCAACCGGCTCCACTGCTCGCCCGCAAGCCCGTTCAGGAAGACTTGCGAGTTCTTCATGGCGTCCAAAAGCTCTGGATCACGTGAATGTACCACCGTTGAGGCAACGGTCAGGAAAGCGATGCGTCGTCCAAGCATCGCCTCCAGAAGTGCAGGTTGAATGCGTCCGCGCAGGCCGCTGACGCTGCGCGCGGCGGCGTGATCGATCAGGCAGTCAATCACCGGGGCCGCCTGGCCGGGGAGGGCGAAGATCTGCAGCACGCGACCAATTTCATACTTCCGCGCGTAATAGGCGAAAGCGCCGACATTGGTGCCGACTGGCGACGTCACACAAACGTAGACAAGCTCGCCCAGATCCGGCTTTTGTGCCGCATCGGTCAGGATGTGGTCGAGTTGGCCTTTCGTCCAATCCGGCCGCAGGGCGAATTGAGCGGTAAACGGTTCGATGAGCCTGGCAAATGTGTGGCTGTCGATTTCGGATGTACGAAATGCTCCGTGGCCTGCCCCGTCCACCGCCACACCCGACCAACGTCGTTCGCTGGACGTCATCCTCCTGCAATAAAATCGGTCGACTGTACGCGCCAACGGATTGAGCATTCGCGCAAGCGCCAAGCGATTGGCGGAAAGGCTAAGCATGAAGGCCGCGGGGCGCATCACGCGGACCCAGTCAAGGCTGTATTGCGGCAGGACCACACCGCGCAGCCGGGTCCACAATTTCACGGAAATATCGTTGGCCGTCTCGCTGAAGGAGATGTCCTGCGGACCATCCAGGTAAGCTTTCAGCAAGCGGGCGCCGGCCAGCGGGTCATGCTCATGGTCCTCGACCATGAGCGAGCTACAGATTGCCGCGCGTAGTCGTCGGCCGTTGAACGTCATCGGCAGGACGTGGACGCCGACAAATCCGGAGACGCGACCGGCGTCGTTGACATGGACAAGCGACCGGAGGTTGTCTCCGCAACCGGGCGCATCCAGATAAAACCGTTTCATGTATTCCACGAGAGAGGCCGGCGCTTCGGTCCTCTCCTTCAACAGCACGCGCTGAAACATGTTCGCAACTGCCGGGAGGTCGGCGCCTTGCAAGGCGCGAATGACGCTCAAACCCGGCTCCCGCCACCAAAGTCCCGTCCACCGAGCTTCCGGGCCAAGGCGACACGAGGCACGAGAACATCGGACGCGAGTTCCAACTCGACGCCCATGAAGCCGTGCAACCTCGGCCAGTTGCGATCGCCCCGGTGACCGAACGGATTGCTGAATTGCTGCGGCAAGGTGGAACCCTTTGCTTGACCGACGAAAAACCGGCGTCATTGCTGCTAGCAGATTCAGGTAAACCGATATTAAAGTCGTTCCTTTGAATGGTAGCGAACCGGGTTTGTCCGGCCCCATACCTGGACATCAGCAATTTCGTTCCTGGCGGAATTTATACAACCCGCGGGCATGAGTTGCGTGCTCCACGTCGAACTGTTTTCGGCTAGCCAAAGTTTCGCGCGGCGGCTCTTGACTGGGAGCGCGGGCGTAATACGGTGAGGACAAATACCGGCTCTGACCGCCGGGCGGCAAGAATGCCTCGTATGCCTCGCCTTGCGGCGGTGGCTGCGGGGCATTGTCATTTTGAGGCTTTGCTTGAAACGGCATATCGAGATCGGCATTCTCTATTCGCGGTCCGGCAACTACCGACTGGTGTCCGAATCCTGCCGTGCGGGTGCGATGAACGCCATTGCCGACCTCAATGCCGATCCCGCTATCCCGTTCGAATTCGTCCCGGTCGAGCGCGACCCGCAGGGTAACATCGATCGGTATGCAAGCGGCTGCGCGGACATTCTCGCCAACAGCGGCGCGCGTCACATCATTGGCTGCGTCACCTCGTGGAGCCGCAAGGAGGTCATCCCAATCCTGGAAAGGGCAGGCGGCACGCTCTGGTACGCCTGCCCGTACGAGGGCTTCGAAGCCAACGAGCATGTCGTCTACACGCACGCCTGCCCCAATCAGCATCTCGTACCGCTGCTTGCCTATGTCGTGCCTCGTTTCGGCGCCGACGGCTTCCTGCTCGGCTCCAACTACATCTGGGGTTGGGAGACTAACCGCGTGGCGCGCGACCTGATTGCGGACGCCGGCGGCAAGGTGCTGGGCGAACGCTATCTGCCGCTCGGCGAGGTCGATGTTGCGCGGCTGATCGCGGAGATACAGGCGACGAGACCTGATTTCATTCTGAACAATCTCATCGGCCCTTCTTCTTATGTCTTCATCGCTGCCTATGCCGAGCTTGGCCGGCGCGACCCGCATTTCAGGCCGGAGCGTTGCCCGATCCTGTCCTGCAATCTCACGGAATGCGAATTGCCGGCGCTCAACGGGGCAGGCGATGGCCATCTTTCCGTTGGGCCCTATTTTCATGACATCTCGGGGGCGGATCGCGGAGCGGCTTCAGTGTCTTCCGTCATGCCTGCCTCATCCTTCGAGGCGGCGGCTCATGCCTCGGTGCGCACCCTCGCCGAGATCCTCACCCGCAGCCCCGATGCACAATGGATGGATCTTCCCAAGGTCTTTGCCGAAACATCATTTCGAACGCCGCTGGGCGACATCGCCATCGACCCGCAAACCCAGCACACTACCTTGCCGGTGCAGATCGGACGTATCGATGGAACATCGTTCAAAACGGTCACGCTGACGAAGGGCGTGGCACCCGATCCCTACCTTTCCCGCTATGACCGGACGGAGACGTTCGGGCGGCCACGCCTGCGGGTGGTGTCGTGAGCAAGATGGCGCGTATCCCGAACCTTGGAGGCGCCAGGGCTTTTGTCCTGCATCGTCCACATCCGATCGTGCAGGCGATCACAAGGCAATTGTCGGCCATCGGCCTTGAGGCGATTGGCTTCTGGCCGGAACTGCCGGCCGAAGCCTTGGCGGCGGACTTCGTTTTCTTCGACGTCGACCTCGGCTTTGACGAGCAATTTCCATGGAAGCCGGGCGAGGCACCAATGCCGCTGATAGCACTGATCGGCTCCGAGGCGCCGGGGCGTGTCGAATGGGCACTGTCGCACAAGGCCGATGCCCAATTGCTGAAACCGGTCGGCAATGCCGGCGTCTATAGCGCGCTTTTGATCGCAAGGCAGAGTTTCGAGGCGCGCAAGCTTCTGGCCAGCGAGATTGCCTCGCTTCGTCAGCGGGTCGCGGAGCGCCAGACCATCGTACGCGCCGTGGAGGTCTTGTCGAAGGGCGCCGAGGACGGCCGTGCCTATGCGCAGCTCCGCTCGCTGGCGATGAGCTGGCAAATCAGCGTCGAGGACGCCGCGCGCAGGATCGTGGCGATGACACAGGAAGAAGGCGACGATGACCAATCCGATCGCGCCTGAGCTTTCAGCCGCCGGGCGTATGCCAGCCAAGCCTCGCGCCGGCGTCTGGCGACGTCTGCTAAAACGGCCTCTCGCTTTGCTCGGCCTCGGGATTGTTGCCGTTGTCTTGACCGGCGCCATTCTTGCACCGTGGCTGACAGGCTACGATCCGAATGAGCAGATGTTCGACGGGCTCACGCTTGAAGGCGCGCCACTGCCGCCGGGAGCCCAGTTCTGGCTGGGCACCGACCTGCTTGGCCGCGATCTGCTGACCCGTCTCCTCTTCGGCGCGCGCACGTCGCTGATCATCGGCATCGTCGCCAATGGCGTGGCGCTTCTGATCGGCACGCTGGTCGGCATCACCGCCGGCTATTTCCGCGGCCGGATCGGCAGCGCGCTTATGCGCTTCACCGATCTGATGATGGCTTTCCCGGCGCTGCTGCTCGCCATCTGCCTGGCGGCGGTGCTCCAGCCGAGCCTGTGGATCGTCGCCATGGTGATCGCACTGGTGAACTGGGTGCAGACCGCCCGCGTCATCTATACCGAGACAAGTTCGCTCTCCGAGCGCGAGTTCATCGATGCCGAGCGCACCATCGGCGCAAGCGCTCCACGCATCCTGTTTCGTCATATCCTGCCGCACCTTTTGCCGACGATCATCGTCTGGGGCACGCTCGGCATCTCGACAACGGTGCTTCTGGAAGCGACGCTCAGCTATCTCGGCATCGGCGTGCAACCGCCGACCGCGTCCTGGGGCAACATCATCTTCGAAAACCAAACCTATTTCCAGGCAGCGCCCTGGCTGGTTTTCTTTCCGGGTGCGGCGATCCTGGCGCTGGCACTAGCCTTTAACCTGGTCGGCGATGCGTTGCGCGACGTCCTCGATCCGACGCAAAGGGGGCGGGCATGATCGCCTATCTCGGCCGCCGCGTTGTCCAGTCCGTGCTCATCTTGCTCGGCGTCTCTCTGATCACCTTTGCGCTGCTCTATCTGCTGCCCGCCGATCCCGTCCGCCAGATCGCCGGCCGCAGTGCCACGCCCGAGACGGTCGAGAACATCCGCCGGCAGCTCGGCCTCGACCAGCCCTTTGTCGTCCAGTACTGGCACTACCTGACCAGCCTCCTCAGCGGCGATCTGGGGCGCTCCTACATTCAGCGCTCGGAGGTCACGGAGCTTATCGTCTCGCGGCTGCCGGCAAGCCTGCTGCTGATGGTCGGCGCCATTGCCTGCGAAGTCGTGATCGGGCTGACGATGGGCCTCATCGCCGCCGTCAAGCGTGGCACCGCAACCGACCAGTCGCTGATGGTCGCCTCCTTCGTCGGCGTCTCGGCGCCGCAATTCGTTGTTGGCCTGCTGCTGCTCTATGTGTTCGCGGTCCGGCTCGGCTGGTTCCCGATCGGCGGTTACGGCACCTGGCGTCATCTGGTGCTGCCATCGCTGACCATGGGAATTCTCGGTGCCGGCTGGTACGCCCGCATGATGCGCTCGTCAATGATCGACGTGCTGCGCCAGGATTACGTGCGTACCGCGCGTGCCAAGGGTCTTGCACGCAGCGCCATTATCTTCCGCCACGCGCTGCCCAACGCCATCCTGCCGGTCATCGCCATGATCGGCATCGACATCGGCATCTTCATGGGCGGCATCGTGGTTGTCGAAAGCGTGTTCGGCTGGCCAGGCATCGGCCAGCTGGCCTGGCAGGCCATTCAGCGCATCGATATTCCGATCATCATGGGGGTCACCCTGGTTTCGGCTTTTGCCATCGTGCTTGGTAATCTCCTGGCCGACACCGTCGCACCGTTCATCGATCCACGCATCAAGCTCAGATGAAAACCAAGAAAAACCAAAGAAGGGAACATGACATGAGAAAATATCTGATATCGACCGTGGCGGCATCGGCGCTTGCGCTGGTGCTTGGCATGACAAGCGTACGCGCCGAAGACGCCGTCGATCCGAACGCCAAGCAGGGCGGCGCGATTATCATCACCTACAAGGACGACGTCGCCACGCTCGATCCAGCCATCGGCTATGACTGGCAGAACTGGTCGATGATCAAGAGCCTGTTCGACGGGCTGATGGACTACGAGCCGGGCACCACCAACCTGCGGCCCGACCTTGCCGAGAGCTACGAGATTGCGCCCGACGGCAAGACCTTCACCTTCAAACTGCGCCAGGGAGTGAAGTTCCACAATGGCCGCGAGATGACCGCCGACGACGTGAAATATTCGCTCGACCGGGTCACCAATCCAAAGACACAGAGCCCGGGTGCCGGCTTCTTCGGCTCGATCAAAGGCTATGACGACGTCGCTGCCGGCAAGGCGGAAAGCCTGGCCGGCATAACCGTCGTCGATCCCTACACGATCAAGTTCGAGCTGACGCGGCCCGACGCCACCTTCCTGCATGTCATGGCCATCAACTTCTCGCATGTCGTGCCGAAGGAAGAGGTCGAAAAATACGGCGCGGACTTCGGAAAGCATCCGGTCGGCACCGGCGCCTTCAAGCTCGCCGAATGGACACTCGGCCAGCGCGTGGTCTTCGAGCGCAACCCGGATTACTGGCACAAGGGTCTGCCGCATCTCGACAAGATCACCTTTGAGATCGGCCAGGAGCCGATCGTGGCGCTGCTGCGGCTCCAGAAAGGCGAGATCGACGTTCCCGGCGACGGCATTCCGCCGGCGAAATTCCAGGAGGTCATGGCCGATCCCGAGCAGAAGGCCCGTGTCGTCGAGGGCGGCCAGTTGCACACCGGCTATGTCACCATGAATACCACCATGGCGCCCTTCGACAATGTGAAGGTGCGGCAGGCGGTCAACATGGCGATCAATAAGGACCGCGTCGTCCAGCTGATCAACAACCGTGCGGTGCCGGCCAATCAGCCGTTGCCGCCGTCGATGCCTGGCTACGACAAGGAATTCAAGGGCTATCCCTATGACGTGGCCAAGGCCAAGGCCTTGCTTGCCGAGGCCGGGCATCCCGACGGATTTGACACGCAGCTGTTTGCCATGAACACCGATCCCAACCCGCGCATCGCGCAGGCCATTCAGCAGGATCTGGCGGCGGTCGGCATCAAGGCCAGCATCCAGTCGCTCGCGCAGGCCAACGTCATCGCCGCCGGCGGCGACAAGGCCGGTGCGCCGATGATCTGGTCCGGTGGCATGGCCTGGATCGCCGACTTCCCCGATCCGTCGAACTTCTACGGCCCGATCCTCGGCTGTGCTGGTGCCGTCCCGGGCGGCTGGAACTGGTCGTGGTATTGCAACAAGGAGCTCGACGCCAAGGCAGCAGAAGCCGACTCCATCGTCGACCCGGCCAAGGCTGGCGAACGAGCCAAGATGTGGAGCGAGATCTACCGCAAGATTATGGAAGACGCGCCCTGGGCACCGGTCTTCAACGAGCAGCGTTTCACCATGAAATCAACCCGCATGGGTGGCGCCGACAACCTCTATGTCGACCCGGTCCACATCCCGATCAACTACGACAATGTGTATGTGACCGATGTGCAATAACTGCGACTACACCATCCATGGGCGCCACCATCATTTCGGCTGGGACAATTCCTTTGTCCCGGCCGAACGAGTGGCGCCAGGGTCGACGATCGAGTTCCAGTGCCTGGACTCGTCCGGCGGGCAGCTGACGATGGAGAGCACCATCGACGACGTTGCTTTGCTCGACTTTGCCAAGGTGAACCCGGTCACTGGGCCAATCTATGTCGACGGGGCAGAACCGGGCGATGCCCTGAAAATCACCATCGAGGCGTTCAAGCCGTCGGGCTTCGGCTGGACGGCGAATATCCCGGGATTCGGTCTGCTGGCGGATGACTTCACTCAACCGGCACTGAATATCTGGAAGTACGATGCCGCGTCGCTCGAACCGGCGCTGTTCGGCAAGAGCGGCCGGGTGCCGCTCAAGCCCTTCGCCGGCACCATCGGCAATGCCCCGGCTGAGCCGGGTCTGCATTCGGTGATCCCGCCGCGGCGCGTGGGCGGCAATCTGGACATCCGCGATCTTGCCGCCGGCGCGGTGCTCTACCTGCCCATAGAGGTCGCGGGAGCGTTGTTCTCGGTCGGCGACACGCACGCCGCGCAAGGCGACGGCGAGGTCTGCGGCACGGCGATCGAGAGCCCGATGAACGCCGTGCTGACGCTCGATCTGGTCAAGGATGCCCGGCTGCGGACGCCGCGTTTCACGACGCCCGGTCCGGTGTCGCGACATCTCGACGCCAAGGGCTATGAGGTGACAACCGGTATCGGGCCGGATCTGATGAACGGCGCCAGGAGCGCCGTCTCGCAGATGATCGACCTGCTCTCTGGCCGCTACGGTATGGATCCGATAGACGCCTACATGCTCGTGTCGGTTTGCGGTGACCTGCGCATCAGCGAGATCGTCGACATGCCCAACTGGGTGGTTTCTTTCTACTTCCCCCGCTGCGTCTTTGAATGAAGGTGGAGGACATCAAACGATCCGGGCAGGCCGCCGCGGAGAGTGGCTCCATCAGGCCGGTACTCAGCGTCTCAGGTCTGAGCGTCACCGTGCGTGGTGAGGAGGGCGAGCGCGACGTCGTTTCCGACCTCACATTCGACCTGATGCGCGGCGAAACGCTTTGCATTGCCGGCGAGTCCGGTTCCGGCAAGTCGATGACGGCGCTGGCCATCATGGGCTTGCTGCCGCAGCCGGCGGCACGCATCGGATCAGGCTTCATCCGGCTCGGCGATCAGGATCTCGCGGCTCTCAGCGAGAGCGGCATGCGCCGCATCCGCGGCGACCGTATTGCCATGATCTTCCAGGAACCGATGACATCGCTCAATCCGGTTCTGTCCGTCGGCCGTCAGCTCACGGAGGCGATCGAGGCACACACCTCGCTGTCGCGCTCCGAGTCTCGGCTGAGGGCGCTAGAGGCGCTGAAGGCAGTCCGAATTCCGGATGCCGAACGGCGGCTCGAGCACTATCCGCACGAACTCTCAGGCGGCATGCGCCAGCGCGTGATGATTGCCATGGCTCTGGCCCTGAACCCGGATGTGCTGATCGCCGATGAACCGACGACTGCTCTCGACGTCACGGTTCAGGGCGAGGTGCTGGAGTTGCTGCGTGACCTGCAGCGCGAGCACGGCACTAGCGTTATCCTGATCACGCACGACATGGGCGTCGTCGCCGAGATGGCGGACCGCGTCATCATCATGCGCGATGGCCGGATGGTCGAGCAGGGCAGGGCGGCCGACATCTTTAATCGCCCGCAGGCCGACTATACGCGCGAGCTTCTGGCCGCCGTGCCGCGCATCGGCGGAGGACGGACCGCCGAAGACCGACAAGACGCCGCCAACATGCCGGCCGAGCTTGTATCTGTCAGCGATCTTCACGTCCGCTTCGACCTGCACGGCGGCTTCTTCGGCCGCGTCGACCGCAGGGTGCACGCGGTCGAAGGCGTCAGTTTCTCGATCGCGCCGCACGAAACCCTGTCGCTGGTCGGCGAATCGGGCTGCGGCAAGTCGACGACGGCCAAGGCGATCGCCGGGCTGGTGCCCTACACTGGCAGCATTTCAATCGGCGGCCACGACTTGTCTGCGCTCAGCCGCAAGGAGCGCAAGGCTGTACGCCGCAATGTGCAGATGATCTTTCAGGATCCCTTCGCGTCCCTCGACCCGCGCATGCGAGTAGGCGATCTCGTCGCCGAGCCTCTGCTGATCCACGGCCTCGGCGACAGAGAGCAACGGCATGCCCAGATCGCCACCCTGTTCGAACGCGTCGGCCTCTCCGCTGACCAGATGGAGCGCTACCCCCACGAATTCTCCGGCGGGCAGCGCCAGCGAATCTGCATTGCACGAGCGCTGGCGCTGCGACCGAAGCTGATCATTGCCGACGAAAGTGTTTCTGCCCTCGACGTATCGGTGCAGGCGCGCGTGCTAAGATTGCTGAAGGAGCTGCAGCGCGAATTCGGCGTCGCATATCTCTTCATCTCGCACGATATGGCAGTGGTGGAGAACATCTCTGATCGCGTGGCGGTAATGTATCTGGGGCAGATCGTCGAGATGGGCACCCGCGACCAGATATTCTCCAACCCGCGCCATCCTTACACAAAGCGGCTGATCGAAGCCGTTCCGGTTCCCGATCCGGGCCGGCGCCGCGCCCGGTTCGCCCGTTTGGACAGCGAAATTCCAAGCGCTGTGCGGCGCATCGGTGACGAGCCCCGGAAACTCAAGCTCGAAGATGTTGGCGACGGCCACCTCGTCGCCACTTGATCGAGCTTAGGCTGCCTCGTCCAGCCAATCCCGCAGAGGCTCGGGGACAGCTGCATATGTGATGTTCGAGCGTCGGAAAACGATCGGCGATGGCGCTGCCGCGGCAGCGCCGTTCGGCGATGCCGAGTTGGCAGTTTACATCTGACATGTTAGCATGCTATCGCTACGTGCACATTGATTTCAACGGAGATCGCATTGGCTTCCCGCTTTGGTCTTTCGGTTGCCCTGACCACACCCTTCGACCCGTCGGGGAAGATAGCGCTCGCGCCGATGATCGCCCACGCCCGAGCCTGCCTTGGCGCCGGTTGCAGCAGCGCGACGCTGTTCGGCACCACTGGCGAAGGGGCCTCGGTCGGCACCGACGAGCGGCGGATCGTCACCGAGGCCATGCTGGCGGCCGGTATTCCGGCACATCAGCTCGTCGCCGGAGTGCTGGTCGATGCAGCCGAAGATGCCGCCGATCAGGCCCGGCACGCTTTGCAGCGCGGCGTTCGCAACATTCTGCTCGCCCCGCCGAGCTACTTCAAGAATGTCGGCGAGGACGGGCTGTTCGGATGGTTTTCCGCCGTCTTCGCCGCACTCGGTCCGCTGGCGCGCGACGTGCTGCTCTATAACATTCCCTCAGTCACCATGGTGCCGCTCCCGCTTGGGCTGATCGGCCGGCTGCGCACCGCTTTTCCCGCTGTGGTGGCCGGGGTGAAGGATTCCGGCGGGGACTGGAGCTACAGTGAGGCGCTGCTTGAAGCGCACAGCGATCTGGTGATCCTCATCGGCGACGAACGGCATCTGGCGAGAAGCGTGCGCCACGGCGGACAGGGCGCGATTTCCGGCATGGCTAATTTTGTTACCGCCGAAATCCGCGCAATGGTCGAAGACGGCCGCGACGACCCACGCGTCGAGGACTTCGTGCTCGAATTGCTCAAATACCCGGTCACGCCGGCGGTGAAGGTCATGGTTGCGCGCAAGACCGGCGACGAGCGCTGGCTGGCGGTCCGCCCGCCCCTGGAGGCGATCGATCCGCAAGGACAGCGGCAGCTTGCCGCGGCTTACGACAGGCTGTTTGCGACAGAGGCGGCCTGACCGACAAGGCCGGGCTGACCGATAAGGAAGCGAGCTGAAGTGGAAGACGGCAGCGAACCGATCACTCTCCGGGAGAAGGCCTATGCCAGCTTCACGCGGCATTTGCTGGCCCGCGATCTGCGGCCGGGGCAGTTCGTGTCACAGCGCGAATTGGTCGCTTTCACCGGACTGCCGCTGGGTGCTATTCGCGAGATCGTCCCGCGTCTCGAGGCTGAGGGACTGCTGACCACCATCCCGCAGCGCGGCATGCAGATCGCGCATATCGACATCAATTTGATCCGCGAGGCGTTTCAGTTTCGGTTGTTCATGGAACGCGAGGCAGTGGCGTTATTCACGACCAGCGCTTCTGACGCCGAACTTGCCCGCATGCGGCGCGAACATGAGGAGATGCTGGCTCAAGCTCTGGGACAGGCGCCGACGCCGGAAATGGAAGCCAAGGCCCAGAACATCGACTGGGCCATGCACGACACCTTCATCAATGCGCTCGGCAACGAGATTATCGCCAAGGCCTATCTGGTCAACTCGGTGAAAATCCGGCTGATCCACCAGGAGCGTTTCCGCATCGATGGACGTGTGGTGCCGGTGATGCGCGAACATTTGGCCGTCATCGAAGCCATGGAGAGCCGCAATTCGCAAAAGGCGGTTGAAGCGATCAGTCTGCATATCGACAATGCGCGCCGGCTGGCGCTCCAGATCTGAGGAAATATAGCCGCGCCGCAGTTCGCGGCGCATCCACAACGACAGCAACCGGGAGGAAGAAATGTCGTCCAATCTGTTCAACCCAACCAGGAGGCAACTCCTTGCCGGAACCGCAGCGCTCACCGCCGCCGGCCTTGTGGGGCTTCGCCCCGGCTTTGCCGCAGGCGTTGACTGGAAACGCTTTGCCGGGACGACGCTTGACGTCAATCTGGTGAAAAGCCCGCGCAGCGACACCATCCTGAAATATCTCGCCGAGTTCGAGGAACTGACCGGCATCAAGGTCAATGCCGAGGCGACGCCCGAGCAGCAGCAGCGCCAGAAGACGGTGATCGAGTTGAGCTCGGGCAAGCCGAGCTTCGACGTCGTGCATCTGAGCTACCACGTGCAGAAGCGCCAGTTCGAGAAGGGTGGCTGGCTGGCCGACATCGCCGGCTATCTCGCCGATCCGTCGCTCACCGACCCGGCGCTTGTCGAAAGCGACTTCGCCGAAGCCGGCATGCTGTTTGCCAAGGACGGCCAGGGCGTGCTGCGCTCGCTACCGTTCTCGGTGGACTACTGGATCCTCTATTGGAACAAGGAGCTGTTCGAGGCCAAGGGCCTCAAATACCCCGAGACCTTCGAGCAACTGGTGGCCGCCGCCGAAGCGCTGACCGACCCCTCGACCAATACATACGGGTTCGTCGCGCGCGGGCTCAAGAACGCAAACACGCCGGTGTGGACGTCGCTGATGCTCGGCTACGACATGACGCCGCTCGACGACAAGGGCAAGCTGCGCACCGAGGCCCCCGAGGCGATCGAGGCTGCCGCGCTCTATCAAAGATTGATGACCAAGTCCGCCCCTCCGGGCGTCACAGGGTTCAATTGGGCCGAAGCACAATCTGCCTTCCTGCAAGGCAAGATCGGCATGTGGCTCGACGGCGTGGGCTTTGCCCCGCCGATGGAAAATCCGGAAAAATCGAGGGTGGTCGGCAAGGTCGGTTACGGCGTGATGCCCAAGGGTCCCAAGGCGCATGCCTCGGGCACCTTCGGCGACGGGATTGGCGTTACCGCCGCCAGCGAGAAGAAGGAGGCCGCCTATCTGTTCTGCCAGTGGGCGGTATCGCCAACCATGGGCGCGCGGCTGTTGCAGGCCGGCGCCGGTGTTCCGTTCCGCAAATCCGTGCTGGAGGATCCCAAGGTGCGCGAAGGCGTCACCATGCCGGCAAGCTGGCTCGATGCCGTGGTCGGCTCGGGCAATATCAGCCGGCTGGCGCTGCCGGTCATTATCCCCGTCACCGAATTCCGCGACATCTATGGCGTGGCGCTGACCAACATGATTGCCGGCGCCGATCCCGCCGCGGAGCTGAAGAAGGCCACCGAGCAGTTCCAGCCGGTTCTCGACAGGAGCGAGCAGGGCTGATGTCGGCCACCACCCCAGAACAGACCGGGGTGACGATGCCGGTTATCGACGGGAGCCAGACGATCCGGCTGGCTCCCAACTACTGGCCTTTCGTTGTCCCCGCACTCGTCGTCGTCGGCGCAGTCATCGTCTTCCCCTGGGCTTTCACCCTGTGGATGAGCGTCAATCGCTGGACGCTCGGCCAGTCGCGGAGCTTTGCCGGGATGGAAAACTATCTCCGCCTGGCCAGCGACCCACGGTTCTGGGAATCCCTTGTTCATACATTGACCTACACCTTCCTCTCGGTTGCAGCGCCGATGCTGCTGGGCACACTGGCCGCCCTGATCTTCGACGCCAGGTTTCCGCTGCGCGGCCTGCTGCGTGGCGTCTTCGTCATGCCGATGATGGCGACACCCGTTGCCGTGGCACTGGTCTGGACAATGATGTTCCATCCTCAGCTTGGCGTGCTCAACTACCTGCTGTCGCTGGTCGGCATCCCGGCTCAGGAATGGATATTCAACGCCAACACGGTCATCCCGTCGCTGGTTGCGGTCGAGACCTGGCAGTGGACGCCGCTGGTCATGCTGATCGTGCTTGGCGGGCTGGCCTCGGTGCCGCGCGAGCCCTTCGAAAGCGCCGAGATCGACGGCGCGAATGCCTGGCAGCAATTCCGCTATCTCACTCTGCCGATGATCGCGCCGTTCCTGATGATCGCGGTCATCATCCGCACCATCGATGCCTTGAAGAGCTTCGACATCATCTATGCGATGACCCAGGGCGGGCCGGGAACGGCGTCGGAGACCATCAACATCTATCTCTACAACACCGCCTTCTCCTACTACGATATCGGCTACGGCTCGGCCATGGCCGTGGTGTTCTTCATTGTCATCGTGGCCCTGTCGTTTGTCCTGCTGATGCTGCGCCAACGCTCGCAGTGGATCGATACGGAGGGCAAATAGATGAGTTCACGGCTGCTCAACCAGATCGGTCTGTTTTTCGCTGCCCTGGTTTTCGTCTCGCCGGCGATCCTGTTCTTCCTCTGGATGATCTCGCTGTCGCTGAAATTCGAGATCGATAACGGTGCCTATCCGCCGATCCTGGTCCCCGAACGCTTCGCCTGGTCGAACTATGTAAAGGTGTTCGAGGAGAACAATTTCCTGCTCTATCTCTGGAACTCGGTTCTGGTGACCGGCACGGCGACCTTGCTGGCGCTGTTGATCGGCGTACCGGCCGGCTATGGCATCGCACGGCTAAAGGCTGAACGGTCGGCGGTCGTCATCATGATCGCCCGCATGACGCCTGGGCTATCCTATCTCATCCCGCTGTTTCTGCTGTTCCAATGGATCGGGATCCTCGGCACGCTATGGCCGCAGATCATCATCCACCTGGTTGTGACGGTGCCTATCGTGGTCTGGGTGATGATCGGCTATTTCGAGACCACGCCGATGGAACTGGAGGAGGCGGCCAACATCGACGGCGCCAGCTCCTGGCAGGTTTTCCGGCTGGTCGCCCTGCCCATCGCTAAGCCGGGCATCGTGGTGGCCTTCATCCTGTCCGTGATCTTCTCGTGGAACAATTTCGTCTTCGGCGTGGTGCTCGCCAGCCGTGAGACGCGCACCCTGCCGGTCGCCGTCTACAACATGCTGTCCTACGAACAGGTCAGCTGGGGGCCGCTCGCCGCGGCGGCGCTGGTGGTGACGTTGCCGGTGCTGATCCTGACCATGTTCGCGCAAAGGCAGATCGTCGCGGGGCTGACCGCCGGCGCCGTCAAGGGCGGCTGAGGGCGGATCCGGACATCACTCTTTTCTGGGAAAGATCCAATGGCATCGGTAACGATCAACAACGTGCAGAAGGCCTTTGGGGCCACCAAGATCATTCACGACGTCAGCGTCGATATCGCCGACGGCGAATTCGTCATCCTGGTCGGCCCGTCGGGATGCGGAAAATCGACGCTGCTGCGTATGATTGCGGGGCTTGAAACGATCTCAGGCGGGAAGATCGCCATCGGCGAGCGTATGGTCAACAACCTGCGTGCACGGGACCGGAACATCGCCATGGTGTTCCAGAATTATGCGCTCTATCCGCATATGACTGTTGCCGACAATATGGGCTTTGCCCTCAAGATCAAGAAAGCCGACCCGACCGATACCGCTGGCCGGGTCAGGAAGGCAGCCGGCATCCTCGGCCTGGAAAAGCTGCTTGACCGTTATCCGCGCCAGCTTTCGGGCGGCCAGCGCCAGCGCGTCGCCATGGGCCGCGCGATCGTACGCGACCCACAGGTCTTCCTGTTCGACGAGCCGCTCTCCAACCTCGATGCCAAATTGCGCGTCCAGATGCGCGGCGAGATCAAGGCCCTGCACCAGCGGCTGGGTACCACGACGATCTATGTCACGCACGACCAGATCGAGGCCATGACTATGGCCGATAAGATCGTCGTGCTGCATGACGGCCTGGTCGAGCAGATCGGCGCGCCGCTGGACCTCTACGACCGTCCGGCCAACCTCTTCGTTGCCGGTTTCATCGGCTCGCCCGCCATGAACTTCATTGCCGGCCGCATCGAGGAGGGCGTGTTCCGCAGCGCCGGCGGGTTGATCCTGCCGTTGCCGGAAGGCGCCCAGCCGGCGGATGCCGCAGGACGCGAACTCGTCTACGGCATTCGCCCGGAACATATCCGGGCGACGGGGCAAGGTATGCCGGGCACGGTCACGCTTCTCGAGGCGACCGGCTCGGAAATCTTCGCCAGGGTCGACTGCTCCGGTGAAGAAATCTCCTGCCTCTTCCGAGAAAGGCTTGCGCTCAAGCAAGGCGAAGGGATGCGGATCGAGATCGACCGCGCATGTGCGCATCTGTTCGACGCCGAAACTGGTCGGCGCATCTGACTCGGTGGTCCGATTAATGCGTGGTCGGCCTAGGTAGGCAACGCGAATTCACCGGCGAGTTCGATGGCGCGGCCTTCGCGGGCCGATCTCTGGGCGGCGAGACCCATGACGACGGCCCACCAGCCGTCTTGCAAGGTCACTTCCACTTTGCCTTGTCCGCACACCGCAGCGGTGAAGCGGGCGTGCTCGAAATAGGTCGAACCGTTATGGTCGCCTGCCTCGAGCAGCCGGGGGTCGACGGGAATCTCCAGCAGTCGTGGTCCAGGCGGATTGCGCGGACTGACGATCAACTGGGGCACTGGCGCAGGGCCAAGGTGGGTCGGCCAGAAACGGCCTGGTCCGGGCACCAGACATTCGATCTTTCCGTCGCCGCCGACAGCGCAGAGTTCCTCCTGGTAGCGGCTGCCCTCGGCAAACATGCACAGTTCCAGCATGGCGCGCGTGCCGCTCGCGAAATCAACCAGCACATAGCCATGGTCAAGGATATCCGGCCTCTCACCGCCATAGCGTTCGTCGAGATGGTTTACGGCTTGTCCAGCGCTCGCCATCACGCGGACGGGATCCGATTCAAGGATCAGCCGCATCAGGTCGAAGAAGTGGCAGCACTTCTCGACGAACGTGCCGCCGGTGTTGCGGTTGAAGCGGTTCCAGTCGCCGACCTTGGCCAGAAACGGGAAGCGGTGCTCGCGGACCGTCAGCATGCGGATGCCGCCGGTGGCGTGGCGCGCCTGCTCGACGAATGCGGCGACGGGCGGCATATAGCGGTATTCCATGGCCACCCAGACGAGCGGAAGCCGCGCTTTCAACACCGCGATCCGCCCCTCGTCGGCGGTCTCGGTGAAAAGCGGTTTTTCCACCAGCACAGGCAGCGGTCGAAGTGCGGCGATCTGCTCCATCTGACTGAGGTGATGGTGGTTGGGGCTGGCGATCAAGACGCAGTCCACCTCGTCCATCGCCAGCAGCTCGGCGATCGATGCCGCCGATCGCGCGCCCGACGCCGTCGCCAGCGCCGCCGCCAACATGCCGGGGTCCGGCTCGAAGATCGCGGCCACATGCGCGTCGGGCAACAGAGCGATGTTGCGGATATGCTCGCGGCCCATCATGCCGCAGCCGATGATGCCGTAGCCGATTGATGATCTGGTCACGCTGCGTCTTCCTCCGGCCTATCTGAAACGCGTGACATACCGCGCCGCGCCCGGATCGAACCAGCTGCGGGAATATTCCGCGCTGGCGCCGTCGCCAGCCCAGGCGATACGTTCTATGAACCCCACGACCGTCCCCGGCGGTGGCCTGAACTCGAGCGGGGCCCAGTCCGGCGCAGGCGCGACGGCGACACGGTCTTCGGCGCGAACGATCGAAAAGCCGAGCGCAAGCCGGTAATGGAGATAGAGGGATTCCGACAAATCCTCGCGCTTGAGCCGCTCGGCGCGGCTGACGTCGAGCCAGATCTCCTCGACTGCGGCCGGCTCGCCGTCGAGCCGTCGCAGCCGGCGTATGCGGTGGGCTTCGCCGGCGCTGCCGAATTGCGGCAGGTCGGCGGGCTTGGGCAGCCGCTCGACGGACAGCACGTCGGCACTCGGCAGGCCGCCACCGCCGATGCGCTCCAGGCGAAAGAAGGCATAGATCCCAAGCAAGTCGCCGCGCGCCCGCACATAGTTACCCGAGCCCTGGATGCGGTCGAGAAGGCCCTTTTCGGTCAAATCTGCCAGCGCCCGCCTGAGCGTGCCGACGGCAATCCCGAGGCTCGCGGCCATCTCGCGCTCGGGCGGCAGCCGCGCCCCGTCGGCCAGCCGTCCAGCCGCGATTTCGCGGATCAGCATTTCGCTCGTCTGCAAGTGCACAGGCAAGGGGCCACGCATCTGGCTGGATCGGTGGCCGGGGTCAGCCCTTGTCAAATGCATCCGGTGTTCCAATCGCATCCCGGTTTCGGGTTTGGCTCCAAATTGATACAGTATTGATCTACATCAAAACGAATGCTACGCAAGCCCTATTCGCAGCTCCGGACGTCATTGAAGAGTGGCCCGGACGTCTTTTCTGAAGAGTGGAAATGAGCACCGTCCCAATCACCTCGCCGGATCTCGATGCTGCCGAAGTCTCGTGGTTCGCCGCACTCTGCTCGGACGACTACCAGTATCTCGGCGTGCCGGACGGCGCGCTGCGCTCGAGCTGGGCGCATTGCTCCGAGATCGTGAAGACGTCCGAGGAACTCGGTTTCCGCAACATCCTGTGTCCGTCGTCCTATCAGGTCGGCCAGGACACGCTGAGCTTCGTTGCCGGCTGTGCGCCGATCACGTCGAAGATCAATCTGCTTGCCGCTGTGCGCTGCGGCGAGATGCAGCCAATCATGCTGGCGCGCACGATTGCGACGCTGGACCACATGCTGGAAGGCCGGCTGACGGTGAACATCATTTCATCGGACTTTCCGGGCGAGACAGCCGACAGCGCCTACCGCTATCGCCGTTCCCGCGAGGTGGTGCAGATCCTGCGCCAGGCCTGGACCAGGGACAGCATCGATTTCGAGGGCGAGGTCTATCGCTATAACGGGCTCTCGACGGCACCGGCGAAGCCCTATCAGCAGAATGGCGGTCCGCTGCTCTATTTCGGCGGTTATTCGCCCGACGCGCTCGAGCTTTGCGCCGAACAGTGCGACGTCTACCTGATGTGGCCGGAAACCAGGGAGGAGCTTGCCGGCCGCATGAGAGCCGTCCACCAACGCGCCGAGCGTCATGGGCGGACGCTCGACTATGGCCTGCGCGTCCACATGATCGTGCGCGATACCGAGGCCGAGGCAAAGGAATATGCCCGGGAGCTGGTTTCGAGGTTGGACGACGAGCAGGGCAGGGCGATCCGCGAGCGCGCGCTCGACGCCCGATCGCTCGGCGTATCGCACCAGGCCAGGAACCGCCAGATCGCCGACGCCGAAGGCTATGTCGAGCCGCATCTGTGGACGGGCGTCGGGCGGGCGCGCTCTGGTTGCGGCGCGGCGCTGGTGGGCTCGACCGATCAGGTTCTGTCGGAAATCGAAGCGTATATGAAGATGGGGATCCGCGCTTTCATCTTTTCCGGCTACCCGCATCTCGACGAGGCGCGTCATTTCGGCACCAAGGTGTTGCCCCAGCTCAAGACATGCTCGCTCCCGCACGCCTATGGCCGGGTGCCGGAACGGATCCCGGCGACACCACTGGGAACGGGAGAGCGCCGCTGATGGAGCATGTCGTGTGTGATCCCCGCCTTTTGCGCAACGCCTTCGGACGTTTCGCCACCGGCGTCACGGTCGTCACCACCGGCACGGCCGGCGGCCCGGTCGCGATCACTGCCAACAGCTTCTCATCCGTGTCGCTCGATCCGCCGCTGGTGCTCTGGTCAATCGGCCGCCACTCGCGCCGGTTCGAAGCCTTCGCCAATTCCGCGCACTACGCCATTCACGTGTTGGCGGAAGATCAAATCGATCTGTGCTGGCGCTTTTCGAAGTCGGGGACGGACTTTGCCGATCTTGACCTGTCGTGGAGCGAGCACGGCGTGCCATTGCTGCCGCGCGCACTGGCGCGGTTCGAATGCAGCGTCGTCGACCGCTTCCCGGCTGGCGACCATATGATCCTGCTTGGACGTGTCCTTGAACTGGAGACGCAAGAGGGTTTGCCGCTGCTCTTTGCTGGCGGCAAGTCGCGCGCTCAAAAGGCCAGCTGATGACCGCCGCTTCGGGCTGGTGCCGTCGACTGGCGCACCACGAGATTGCAGGCAAGTTCGACGCGACGCGGCGGCGACCCCGAATGGGCCATATCGTCGAGCAGCAGGCTAAGCGCCGCCGATCCGATCTCGCGCATAGGAATGTGCATCGCCGTCAGCGGCGGATTGCAGAAGGCAGCGAGCGGCAAGTCGTCCATACCGACCACGGACACGTCGCCAGGCACCGAGTATCCGGCCTCCTGGACGCCGGCGATGGCACCAAACGCCAAGCTGTCGCCAGCCGTCAGCACGGCGGTGAAATCGAGGCCGCGGGCCGCGATGCGCTCGCTGACGGCCCTGCTCGCAAGTTCCGGCAGCCAGTCCTGCACCTCGACCACGAAGTCGTCGAAGCCGGCAATGCCGGCCGTGATCAGCGCGTCGCGCCAACCTTCGTAGCGCCGCTCGATCGTGCGCCGGCCACGCCGCATCAGGAACAGGATGCGGCGGTGGCCGAGGCCGATCAGATGCTGCGCCGCAAGCATGGCGGCAGAGCGATTGCAGGGCGTCACGCTCGAATGGCGCATCGAGGGATCGTCGCCGTTGACGAGCACGATCGGCTTAGCGAAGCCGGCTGTCAGCGTCAGCACATCGTCATCGTCCAGCGTCAGAAACAGGCAGCCGGCGACGCTGTCGTCGCGCTCGGATTCACGCAGCAGCGCGATTTCGTCCTCGGGCGCCGAAACCGGCCGGGTCACCAGTTCGACGCCCAGCAACCGGGCGCGCTCGCTGAGCCCGTCAAGGACGTGGTAGGTGAACTGATTGCGGGCACTGTCCACCATTGCCACGCTGCTTGCGGCCAGAATGACCTTGCGGCCGGCAACCGAAGCGGGAACGGCATAGTTCATCGACTTCGCCGTTTCGATGATCTTGGCACGAAGCTCATCCCTCACGCCACCGACGCCGCTCAGCGCACGAGAGGCGGTGCTGACCGACACGCCGCAACGCGCCGCGATCTCTTCAAGTCGAATGCGGCGGCTGGGGCGGCCGCGCTTGCACTGGATATTCATCCGCTCCGTCACCTCCGGCAAAGTCATCCGATTAATGCAAAAAATTTTCAGATTGCGCAAGAAAAATGGCTGTGAAACAGTTCCGATGAAGCGGGAGAAACGGGAGGAGTGATGCCGCTATCGGCCGAACGCCTGAATTCCGCGCTTGCCAGCCTCGTGGCCGGCATGACCGGCTTGCGTCATGACGGGCGGTTCCATGAGCCGAATCTCGACGGCACGCCGGGCGACTATGTTAGCTTCGACAGCTGGGAATGGCCGCAAGGCGTCGGGCTCTACGGGCTGGTTCGGCTGTGGGCGCAGACCGGCGACGATCGGCTGCTGCAGACGATCGAGGCCTGGTATGACCGACGCATCGCTGCCGGTCTGCCTGCGATGAACGTCAACACCACCGCGCCCCTTTTGGCGCTAAGCGAATTGTGGCGGCGCCGGCGCCAGCCGCGCTTCGAGCCGGTGCTGCGCGAATGGGCCGAGCGGGTCGCCACCGCCTTGCCGCGGACGCCCGAAGGCGGTTTCCAGCATGATGTTTCGGACCGGGTCAACGACGACGAATTGTGGGACGACACGCTGTTCATGGTGGCGCTGTTCCTCGCATCGTATGGCCAGGCTGCCGGCCAACGTCGCTTCGTCGAAGAAGCAGAAAGGCAATTCCTGGTCCACGCCCGTTATCTCGCCGACCCGGCATCAGGGCTGTGGTTTCACGGCTGGACGTTCGCGGGACGGCACAATTTCGCCCGTGCGCGTTGGGCGAGAGGCAATGCCTGGATTACTGTCGGTATCCTCGAACTGGTGGAGTTCGCCGAAATTGCGCCTTCGGTCCGGGCCTATCTGCTCGGCGTGCTGGAGACGCAGATCAACGCCCTGCTCGAGGTGCAGGCAGGTTCGGGAGCATGGCACACTCTGCTCGACGACCCGACGTCTTACGAGGAGATTTCCGCCACGGCCGGCTTCGGCTACGGGTTGATGAAGGCCGCGCGGCTCGGCATCGGCTCGACAGAGTGCCGTGCCGCCGGCCTCCGCGCCTTGGAAGCCGTGGTGGCCAACATCGATGACAAAGGTGTGGTGGCGAACGTGTCCTATGGCACACGCATGGGCGCCGACCTGCAGTTCTATCGCGATATACCCATCCATCCGACGGGCTACGGGCAGGCGCTGGCCATTCTGTGCCTGACCGAAGGGGCGCGGCATCTGCAGTCGAAGGTGGAGGCGGCATGATGCGGACGCTCTATGGCGCGTCGCCGGCCGATATTGCCGGCATGGACACGGACCGGTTGAGGGCAGAGTTCCTGGTCGACGGCTTGTTCCGGCCTGGCGCGATCGAATTCGTCTACACCCATGTCGACCGCATGATCGTCGGTGGCGCGGTGCCGCTGGCCAACCCGCTGGCATTCGGCAACGGGGCCGAAGTCGGCACCCCGCTCTTCTTTGACGCGCGCGAGATGGGCATCGCCAATCTCGGCGGCAATGGTGCGGTCGCGGTGGACGGCCGGCGCTTTCCCGCGGCTAACCGCGACATCGTCTATGTCGGACGCGGAGCGCGTGAGGTGACGCTGGCGAGCGACGATCCGGAGAGGCCGGCACGCTTCTACATGAACTCGGTGCCGGCCGGCGCCGATATTGCGCACCGTCTCGTCGTCAGCAGCGAAGCCAAGCCGCTTGTGCTCGGCGAGGAGGCTCGTGCGAACAGGCGCACGCTGCGCATGTACATCCATCCCGAAGTGGCCCCGTCCTGCCTCTTGCTGATGGGGATCACCGACCTCGCGCCGGGCAGCGTGTGGAACACGATGCCGCCGCATCTGCATGAGCGGCGCATGGAAGCTTATTGCTACTTCGACCTCGCCGAAGCCGACCGTGTAATCCATCTGATGGGCCGGCCAGACAAGACGCGCCACCTGATGGCCGCTGACGGTGACGTTGTCCTGTCGCCCGCCTGGTCTATCCATATGGGCGCCGGCACCGGCCCCTATGCTTTCGTCTGGGGCATGACCGGCGAGAACCAGGCCTACACCGATGTCGATCCAGTTGCCGTGAAGGATTTGCGATGAGCGAGGCCGCGCAAAGCGTTCGGACGGATTTTACGCTGCGCCGGCCGCTCATGGCGGGGCAGCCAATCGTCTATTGGCGGCTCGGGTCTATCGCCGAGCAACGCTACGACGTGGCCGACCAGCCCATGCAAGGCGAGATGGATCCCTTCTTCTTCCTGACCAAGCACAAGAATTTCATTCCGCATGAATATCCGTGCCGCACGCGGTTCGCGGCGGAACGACGCGGCAAGCGACCACAGGTCAGCGCCGAATTCGGCGCCGAGCGCCTCTGGCTGCCCTTCGCCTCGCCGCGCATCGACCTATCGGGCTTCTGGTTTCGGCCGACGGTGCTTGGAACCTGGGTCGAGACCACCATCGAGGTGGCCTCGAGTGGCGAGGTGATGGTGCGGCTGCGCACATGCGGCGGCGCCATACTCTTTGCCAATGGTGAGGAAGCCGGCTGGATGGCGCCCTACGGCCGCAATCTGGAAAGTGCCGAGCACTTCAAGATCGCGCTGAGGGCCGGCCGCAACGACATTCGCATATGGTTCGACGATCTCGCCGAGCGCGATGCCCGCTACTATTTTCAGCTCGACTATCTATCCGGTCCGGCTGCTTCGGTGGCACTGCCGATCGAAGTCGAGAGCGGCGTTGCCGATGCGATGGAAGCAGCCCTCGACGACATGCATTTCGAGCGTCCCGCCTATGACGGCGGCGAGGTGGCGCTCGTCACCGGCGTGGCCCTGCCGCGCGACGCGCAAGTCGAGGTCGAGATCGAGGGCGATTTCATGTCGATCGAGACGCCGGTGCGCTTCGCCTTCGATCTGCCGGCGGGCCAGACGCGGCTGCCGATCGCCGATGCCGAGCAGCTGCCGGCCGACTTTCGCCATTTCAAGGTGACGCTTACGGTCGCAGACCATGCCGTATCGCGTGTCTTCGGCGTCGAGATATGCCACGCGCGCCGTCAGGGCGAGGCGCCGGAAACGCTTACTGCGCGTATCGATGAGGCCTTGCGCGAGGTCGCCGGTCACGCCGAGGCCGACACCGTGCGCGCGCTGGCGCGCCTGGCGATCGGACAGCAGGGCTCCGAGACCGACGCCATGATCTCCGGCACGCTGCCGGCGATCGAGGATTGTCACGATTGCGCCGACTTCATCCTGGTGCCGCTGTTGTGGTGCCGCAAGGCCTATGGCGATCGGCTGGAAGCGAGCCTGCGCGCGCGCGTCGACAACGCCATCCTCGGCTATCGCTACTGGATGGACGAGCCCGGCAATGATGTGCAGTGGTACTTCTCCGAGAACCACGCGCTGCTCTTCCACACCGCCGCCTATATTGCGGGAGTGCTGTTGCCCGATTCACGGTTCGTGCGGTCGGGCCGCCTTGGCCGCGAACAGTCCGCGGTTGGAGCCGCGCGGGTACGCGCCTGGCTCGACCATTTCGAGGCATGGGAGATGGCCGAGTTCAACTCGGCGCCCTATTTCCCGATCGACCTCAAGGGCCTGTGTGCGCTCTACGCGCTGGCCCCGGACTGGGACATCGCCGAACGTGCTGGCAAGGCAATCACACGCCTGCTTGAAATCGTCGCCCGCTCGGCGCATCGCGGCATCCTCACCGGGGCGCAGGGCCGCTCCTATGAGCACACGCTGCGCGCGGCGCGTTCCCTGGAATTATCCGGCATCTGCCGCATGCTATGGGGCAAGGGCAATTACGGCATGCGCTTTCACGCGCTGCCGCAGCTGGCACTCTGCCTGCGGGATCACGATTTGAGCGTTCCGGAGGGGTTGGCAGCAATTGCTTCCCTTACCGGCGATGCGGCGTGGGAATGGACTTTTGCGCAGGGACAAGACCGCTTCGCGCGGCTCTACCACTATAAGACGCGCGACCATGCGATGGGCAGCGCCGCTGGTTACCGCTGGAATCAATGGGGTTATCAGGAGACCGTCATTCACGCCCGGCTCGGCAAGAATCCGGATGCGCAGATCTGGATCAACCACCCCGGCGAAGTGCTGCAGTCGGGATATGGCAGACCATCATATTGGGGTGGCTCAGGCACTTTGCCCCGGCTCCACCAATACCGAGACCTCGCCGTCGTCAGCTTCTCTTGCTCGGATGAACAGCCCGACTTCACGCATGCCTGGTTCCCCGCACGTGCCTTTGATGCCGTGCAAGTGGGTGGCGATCGGGCGTTCGCGCAATCGGGCGAAGCCTTCGTCATGCTGAAGACGGATGTTCCGCTCACGCAGGTCGTGGCCGGCCCGACGGCCGGCAACGAGTTGCGGGCGGCGGGACGCAGGACGACATGGATCGTCCGCCTCGGTGACCGGAATGCCAATCTGCCGGTCCTCGACGCCTGGGCGGGCGCCTTTGCCGGCCTGTCGGTGCGGTCGGGTCCCGACGGCGAGTTGATCGTTGAGGATCCTGAGTACGGCACGGTGCATTTCCTCGCCGACGCAAGGATCGTGGCTGAGGGACGTATACTCGATCCGGCCAACTGGACCGTGCGCGGCGAGGCGATGCGCATGAAGCAAAGAGAGTAGGGAGGAAATCGGCTGCGACGCTCAAGAGGAGAGGGCGTGGCCGCTTGAACCATCGGGGCGCCGCCCCGGCAAAGGAGGAGACGAAGCATGAATAAGACCCGCACTTTGGTGGCCGCGCTATCGGTCAGTCTGCTCGCATCGACCAGCGCGTTTGCCGGCGACGTGCGCATCATGTGGTATTCGGACGGTGTCGAAGGCGATGTCATCCAGGACATCCTGAACCGCTTCATGAAGGACAATCCCGACATCCACGTCACGCTCGACAACGTCGCCTACAAGGTGATCCAGGAGCAGTTGCCCATCCAGCTCGAGGCCGGCCAGGGCCCGGACATCGCCCGCGTCACCAACATCAAGGAGCTTGCCCAGCACTGGCTCGATCTCAGGCCACTGCTGGCCGATCCGAAATATTGGGAGGACAATTTCGCCGACACGCTGGACTGGATGCGCCCCGACGGCTCCAACGCCATCCCGGGTTTCATGACCCAGCTCACGCTCACCGGCGGTTTCGCCAACAAGACGCTGTTCGAACAGGCCGGCGTGCCGCTGCCCGGCGACAAGGCGACCTGGGACGACTGGATCAACGCCGCCGCCGAGGTGGCGAAGAGCCAGCAGCTTCCGGCTGCCTTCGCCATCGACCGTTCCGGTCACCGCATTTCGGGTCCGAATGTCTCCTTTGGAGCGAACTATATCGGCCCCGATGACATGCCGGCGAAAGTGGACGACGGCACCAAGGCTTTCGTCGGCAAGCTCGTCGACTGGACCGCCAAGGGCCTGATGCTGAAGGATACGTGGGTGTCGGCGGCAGGCTCGACCTACCGCGCGGCCGCCGATGACTTCATCAACGCCCAGATCCCGTTCTACTATTCTGGCAGCTGGCAGGTCGCCAATCTGTCGACCAAGATCGGCGACAGTTTCGACTGGGTGGCAACCGGCTCGCCCTGCGGTACCGCAGGCTGTTCGGGCGTGAAGGGCGGCGCGGCGCTGGTCGCCATCAAATACACGAAGAATCCCAAGGACGTCGCCAAGGTCATGGATTATCTGGCCCGTGAAGACGTGGTGAAAGAATTCAGCGAGCGCACGCTGTTTCTGCCCGCGCACAAGGGCGTCGTAGACAAGGGCGGGCTGAAATGGGTCTCTGCCGACAAGAACGTCGGTCCGGCGCTCGACAAGTTCGTCAAGGCGGCGGGTGAAACCCTGCCGGCGGCCGATGCACTGCCGCCGTGGAAGTGGGCCAACGCTTACTTCGCCGCGCTGGTGACGCGCGTCAGCCAGGTGATGGCCGGCGAGCTCAGCCTCGACGATGCCTGGGGCAGGATCGACCAGGATATCGCCGACAAGGTTGCCGAGGCGAAGTGACCGCCGCCGCGACACTGAAGGCATGGATTGGCGCCGCCCTCGCGGGGCCGGTCGTGTGGCTGGCGTCGATCATCAACGTGCCGCTGAAGTTCTGGCAGCGCGCGACGGGCACCGGCGGCATGGCCGCGTTCTTCCTCGCCCCAAACATGGCGATCTTCGGCATTTTCGTCCTGGTGCCGATGATCATCAACTTTTTCTATTCGGCCACGTCAGGAACGGCCTACTTCCTGCAGGACCGAACCTATGTGGGGCTCGAGCAATACCAGCGCCTGCTCGATTGCGGCAACTACCTGGACACTGCGACTTGCCACGAGGATCTCTTCTGGAAGGCCGTGCACAATACCGGCCTGTTCGTCGTCGTGCAGGTGGCGCTGATGACGGTCGTGTCGATGGCGACGGCGTTGATCCTCAACCGCGAGATCGTCGGGCGTAGCTTCTGGCGCGCGGTGTTCTTCTTCCCGGTGCTGTTGTCGCCCGTCGTCACCGGCCTGATCTGGCGTTGGATCCTGCAGCGCCAGGGCCTGCTCAACCTGATCGTCCATGATATGGGCGGCGAGCCGCACAATTGGCTGACGGACCGTTTCTGGGCTTTCACCGCCGCGGTCAGCGTTTCGGTCTGGGCCCATATGGGCTTCTATACGCTGATCCTGCTTGCCGGATTGCAGGCGATCCCGCGCGACCTTTACGAAGCGGCCGAGATGGACGGCACCAAGCCGGCGCGGGTGTTCTGGCGCATCACGCTGCCGCTGCTGATGCCGAATCTGCTTGTCGTCATCGTACTGACGCTGATCCGCGCTGTGCAGATCTTTGACGAAGTCTATGTGCTGACGGGTGGAGGGCCGGGAACCTCGACCCTCTATATCACGCAGTACATCTATGAGATCGGCTTCGCCTCCCTGCTGCGCAATCCGGGGCTGGCTTCGGCGGCTTCGATCCTGATGGGGTTGGTGCTGGTCGTGCTCACCTTGGTTCAACTGCAGGTCGGACGCCGGGGTGAGCGGAAAGGAGCCCGCGAATGAGCCGGGTCGTGACATTCCTGACCCGCAGGCGCGGCGGTCGCGGCTGGCACTGGACGGATATCGTGAGCTGGCTGTGGCTGCTCGGCGGCGTTGTCATCATGTTCGGTCCGGCCGTCTGGCTGGTGGGTTCGTCATTCAAGACGCCCGCACAGCTCGCCGAGTTCCCGCCGACCATAATGCCTTATGTCAGCCAACAGGCGAGGGTTGAAGGCTACGAAAAGCCGCTGGCCCTCTACAGGGTCAAGCTGCCGGATGGTTCGACCAAGGTGCTGGCCGAGGTGCGGCGCATCGGCATCATGGCGCAGATGGTGGACCCGCAGGCGCCGAACGATGTGGTCAAGGTCAACATCGCCGACCGGCAGCCGGTACGCGAAATCGGCTTCGCGACGGAGAACTACACCGAGCCCTTCGTCCATTTCGACTTCCTGCGCTATCTGCGCAATTCGGTATTTGTGACGGCAATGGCGACGCTGATCACGCTGCTCACCAATTCGATGGCCGCCTTCGCCTTGTCGAAATATAAGTTCCGCGGCCGCGATCTGACGATGCTTGTGATCGTCGGTACGCTGATGGTGCCGCTGTCGGTCATCCTGGTGCCGCTCTATTCGGTGGTGGGCGCCGTCGGGCTGCTCGATTCGCTGTGGGGCGTGATCTTGCCGACCGTGGCGACGCCGACCGGCGTCTTTCTGCTGCGCCAATATATGCTGACCATTCCCGACGAGTTGCTCGATGCGGCGCGCATGGACAACGCTTCCGAATGGCAGATCTACTGGCGGATCGTATTGCCGCTTGCAGCACCGGCGCTCGCCGTGCTGGCGATCTTCTCGGTCGTCTGGCGGTGGAACGACTTTCTGTGGCCGCTGGTGGTGCTGTCGCGCAAGGAACTCTACACACTCCAGGTCGGCCTCAACACCTATGCCGGCCAGCTAAACGTGCAGTGGCACTACATCCTGGCGATGACAGTCGTGACGATGATCCCCGTCGTCCTCGTCTTCGTCTTCCTGCAGCGTTACATCACTTCCGGCATTGCCGGCACCGGGCTGAAGTGAGGATGTCATGGGACGGATAACGCTGACCAACATCGATCGCGCTTACGGCAAGATGAAGATCTTGCACGGCATCAACCTCGACGTCGGTGACGGCGAGATGCTGGTCCTCGTCGGCCCGTCGGGTTGCGGCAAGTCCACGCTGCTGCGGCTGATTGCCGGGCTCGATCGGCCGACCGACGGCAAGATCGAGATCGACGGGGTCGACGTCACCAACGTTTCGGCCGCGCAGCGCGGCCTGGCGATGGTGTTCCAGTCCTACGCGCTCTACCCGCACATGAGCGTGCGCCAGAACCTCGCCTTCGGGCTCGAAAACATCCGTATGCCGAAAGCCGAGATCGACGCGCGGATCACGGAAGCGACGCGCATGCTGGAAATTGCTCCCTATCTGGACCGCCGGCCCGGTCAATTGTCGGGCGGCCAGAAGCAGCGCGTCGCGATCGGCCGTGCGGTGGTGCGCAATCCGACCGCCTTTCTGCTCGATGAACCGCTGTCCAACCTCGATGCCGAACTGCGCATCACCATGCGCGCTGAACTGGCGGGCCTGCACCGGCGGCTGGCAACCACGATGGTCTACGTCACCCATGACCAGATCGAGGCGATGACCCTGGCGGACCGCATCGTGGTCATGCGCTCGGGGCGGATCGAACAGGTCGGCCGGCCGCTCGATCTCTACAACGCGCCGGCCAACCTGTTCGTCGCCGGCTTCATCGGCGCGCCGCGGATGAACCTGCTGCCGGTAAAGGTGCGTTCGGCAAGCGCCGCCGAGGTGCGTGTCGAAGGTCCAGGCGGGCTGTCGGCCTCGGTCGCGGCCGACGGAGTCGCGCTGAAACCGGGGGACGACGCGACGCTTGGCATCCGGCCACACGACATCCAACTTTCGAATGGCAGCAAGGGATCGGTGGAAGCGCGGGTAACGCTGGCCGAGGCGTTGGGACCGGAAACCGTTGTCCACGCCACCATTGCCGGCGACAGCAAACTTATCGCCGTTCTCAAGCAGCAGGGGGTTGAATCGCAAGGGCCGCCGATCAACCTCGCTCTGCCGTCGGAGCGTATGCATCTCTTCGATGCCGCCGGGCTGCGTGTCGCACCGCGTTAGCCGGAGGCAAGATAGCGGGTTGCTTTCATGAACCGTCGTGACTGCCGCACAGCGAACGCGTGTTGCGCGCATGTCAAAATAGGTGAACGTTAAGACAACCGAACTCTTCAAGAGGGCGCTCTCTGCGATCATTGCTGCCACGGTCTTCGGCGATACGGAGCTCGGCGCCGGCACGTTCGCGCGCCTGAGGAATCCGGCTGACTGATAATACGACCTGTGCTGAGGTTCAGTACGAACCACCGATCAGGGCAGATGGGATGTTCGTCCGCGTGATAGCGGCGAGGCCGTGAAATCCGCGATCGTTCTGCAGTTCTGCTTTGTTGCAGAACCGCAGCTCGACGGAGACGTTCTCGTGAAACTGTACTGCGCACCATGGGCTTCCAGCCTTGGCGAACATCTCGCTCTTCGGGAGGCGGATACCTCCTTCGATAGCGAGCGCATCGACCGGGTGTCGAGGCAATCATGAGCCGAGCCCGCAAGATCGCAATCGTCATCGTTGCCCTTATGGTGATTCCAATGGCAGCTATATGGAGCTGGCAATGGTTCACGCGGGGCCGGTTCGAGGAAACGACCGATAACGCCTATCTCCGCGGAGACATTACCAGCATCGCTCCGAAGCTTGCCGGTTACGTCGTCGAAGTCGACATAGACGACAATGCCAGTGTGTCTAAGGGTGCTGTCCTGTTTCGCATCGACGACAGCGACTACAAGGCCAAGGCGGAGCAGGCGAAAGCCAACGTCGCCGCTCGGCAGGCGGAAATCGCCAACATCAAGGCGACCCGTGAACTGCAGGACGCATTGATCGCGCAGGCTGAGGCGCAGAAGCAATCTGCCGCAGCCGACCTGCAATTCGCCCGCGCCAACCTGAACCGCTACGTCACGCTGCAGAAGAACGGGACCGCAAGCGATCAGAAGCTGCAGGATGCGCAGGCCGGCCATGACAAGGCAAAGGCATCGCTGGACGGCACAGAGGCCAATCTGCTGGCTCAAAAGTTGAAGCTCGGTGTTCTGGATGCACAATTGTCCGGTGCGCAGGCAGCCCTGTCGCAGGCACAGGCAGCGCTCGACCTGGCAATGCTCGACCTGGCCAACACCGTCGTGCGGGCCCCGGTCGACGGCATCGTCGGCAATCGCCAGATCCGTGTCGGCCGCTATGTCAACCCAGGGACAGCAGCCCTGGACATCGTTCCGGTTAACGATGTCTGGATCGTCGCCAATTTCAAGGAAACACAGCTGAAGCAGGTTGAGATCGGCCAACGCGTCCGCGTCATGGTTGACGAATATCCAGATCTGCAAATCGACGGCTTTGTCGACAGCTTCGCTCCCGGCAGTGGCGCGGCATTCAGCCTGCTGCCGCCGGACAATGCCACCGGAAACTTCATCCGCGTCGTCCAACGCGTGCCGGTCAAGATCAGGATGACGCGCAATCCGTTGCCCGGCCGCCTGGTTCCGGGACTCTCGGCTCGTGTTGCCATCACCGTCGGCACCAGGGATGCTCCGGCAGTAGCGCAGGAAATGCAGACAGGCGGGACCGCGGACGGGCGCTCAGCACAATGATGCACCTCGCCGAAACGGCGGCTGTGCAGCGCCATCCCGGCACCCTGCGCGCTTGCTTGATAGCAACCGGCGTCGTGCTTGCCGCCTTCATGGACGCGGTCGCATCCACCGCACTGTCCATCGGCCGGATCGACATGCTCGGCGACACCTACGCAACGTTGGACGAACTGGCGATGATCGACGTTGTTTTCATCGCGGCCAAGCTGACGGCGTTCCTTGTCGCTCCGCTTCTTGTGACAGCAGCCAGGCCGACCGCCTGCCTGCGCGCGGGGGTTGTCGCCCTTCTGCTGGCATCCGCGACCTTGACGTTGTCGGTGGACCTCACCTGGATTTGCATCTGCCGCATTGTCCAAGGACTGGCCGGCGGCACAGTTCTCGTCGCCGGCCAGACACTACTGTTCTTTCGCTTCCCGCACCGGCATCAGCCCGTCGTTCAGGCGGTTTTTGCCGTAGGCGCCGTCATGGCTCCGACGACCGTCACGCCGGCCCTGCAGGGCTGGCTTGTCGATCATCTGACCTGGGAGTGGATATTCCTGAGCATCAGTCCGCTCGGCATCGTCTCCCTTCTCCTTCTGGCGGCGGACGGCGATCAGACCTTTTGGCGGAAAACCAGGTTTCCTGCCGTCGGGATATTGTTGCTCGGCATCAGCGCCGCGCTTTTGACCTACGTCCTGCTGCAAGGCAGCAGGTTCAACTGGTTCGACGACACCGACATCACCTTCCTTGCCGCAACCGGTGTGACGGCCGCCGGCCTTCTGGCCGTCTGGGAGACCCGCTTTCGTTCAGAAGGCTCACTGCTGGCCATCTCGCCCCTTGGCAATCCGGACTTTCGCTTCGGCCTGCTCGTCAGCTTCGTCGCCGGCTCTGCTCTTTCAAGCAGCGCCTATCTCATTCCGGCTTTTGCCCTCAACGTGCTCGATTTTACCGCCACGGGCGCAGGAGTGCTTCTGCTGCCCAGCGGAGCCATGCTCGCGCTTGGACTTCTGTTGTCCGGCTTCGTCATCCAAAGGACCGGGATGCGCCCGATCACGCTTGCGCCATTTGGCATTCTGCTCTTCGCAGGCGCCATGTGGATGCTGTCCGCTTCGACGAGCGGTAGCGGATCACCGGACCTGACCCTTGCTCTGCTGCTGCGAGGATTCGGCCTCGGCCTTCTGTTCGTGGCACTGACGCTGGTTACACTGCAGGGCCTTGCCGCCAATGCGCTGCCGTTCGGCATCGGGCTGTTCAACTTCGGCAAGCAGGTGGGCGGTCTGACCGGCACAGCCCTCTTGCAAACGTATGTTGATCACCAGAATGCCCACAATCGGACGATACTGGCGTCCCACCTCGTCAATGGCGATCCAGCCGTAGACCAGCGCTTGAGAGCCACTGCGAACGCTCTGGCGAACAGTGTCGACGGCACTGCGGCGACCAAGGCCGCCCTGCCGCTGCTGCAGCGCGCGCTTGAGAAGCAGGTCGCCACGATCTCGTTCGACGAAGCTTTCTTCGCGCTCGTCCTGCTGTTCGCGGTCGCTGCTCCCTGTCTCATTGTCGCCAAACAATTGCTCGGCCGCCAAGCCGCTCCGCAGAACTAAACCGCGTACAGGTTCTATACTTTGGAACAGATGTATTGGACGGGAGAGGTTTCCAGATTACCCCAAGAGCCGTGTTAACCGGACGAGACAGGGATGACGAATGCAGAGGTTTTTCCGGTTTCACTCTGCAGCCGACGAAGAGGCAGCCGAGCGTCTTACCTGTCCGGCTCGTATTCCCAGTGGTAGGTCTTGATGCATCGATCCGCGTCGCTCCTCGCGCGAGGCGATCGTTAGGGCCCCTGTAGCAGCGATATCTGCGCGCAATGCATGGATTTCCATGAGATGCAGCCGAGGCATGGCGGGCCTAGATTTAGGCGGTGAGTTCGCCTGTCCAGATATTGAAAACAAGTGCTATATCAGGCGCTGACCGTCCCCAGGCTTTTTTGTCCGACAGGAGAAGCCAATGACAGCAGCGTCCAACTCACTTGGCGAAATCGACCCCGAAGCAACGCTCGCGCTGCAAATCATCGAGAGCATGCCCGGCCATGCGTGGGCAGCCGATGCCGCCGGAAGGTTCACCTATGTCAGCCCAAACACCCTGGCGTTCCTCGGCAACACGCATGAGGATCTCAACACTTCCGAAGACGACGATGAGTTCGGCTGGCGTCGAGCCGTCCATCCCGACGATTATGATCCTGTAGCCGCCAGATGGCGGCATTGCCTCGAAACCGGCGATCCCTATGATACCGAGCATCGTCTACGGCGCGCCGATGGCGTCTATCGCTGGTTTCGAAGCTCAGGACGACCATTTCGCGATAGCCAGGGGCGCATCGTTCAATGGTACGGCACGACAATAGACATTGAGGACCAGAAGCGGGCCGAGTCAGCATTGCGTGACCGCGAGCGGGAACTCTCGCAACTGGTGGACATGGTCCCGAGTCACATCTGGCGGCTCGATCCCGACGGCGAGCCGATCTTCTTCAATGGGCGCATGGTTGACTTTGTCGGCCTCGACGTAGCGGATCTGGACCGACCGGGCATAAGCCGGCTGGCGGCGATGATACAGGCCGCCGTTCATCCGGACGACGCGGCAGCGTTCGGCGATGCACTCCATGGTTGCTTCGCTACCGGTGCGAGCTTCGCCATGCGCTATCGCCTGCGCCGTGCCGATGGCGTCTATCGCTGGATGTCGAGCCGGGCGGAGCCGATGCGCGATGACGCCGGCCGCATCGTCCAGTGGTACGGCCTCTGTCACGACATAGACGATCAGATGCACGCCGAAGCGGCGTTGCGGCAGAGCGAGCAGCAACTTCAGCACATGATCGACGCCGTGCCGGTCCGCATCTGGAGCGTGATGCCGACCGGCGGGCCGGTCTACTTCAACAAGCGATACCAGGACCATTTCCGCTCCGTTATCGCGAACTTTGATGCGCTCGGCGAGCCGGGCATCGAAACGTTGCTGCACAAGGTGATTCATCCCGAAGATGCACCCGAGGTGCAGCGCACGTTGCTGAGGTGTTTCGAAACTGGCGGCGGCTCCGCGATGCGGTTTCGCTGGCGCGAAAAAGACGGCACCTATCGCTGGGCTGAGTGCAGGGTCGAGCCGCGGCGCGATGACGACGGAACGGTCGTGCAGTGGTACGGGGTTTCTCTCGACATCGACGATGAGGTGCGCGCGCAAGCGGCGTTGCGCAAAAGCGAGCGGCGCCTTCAGCAGCTTATCGACACCGTGCCCGCTTTGATCTGGAGTACGACACGGGAAGGGACGCCTTCCTACGTCAACAAGCGGTTCACCGATGTAACCGGGGCCACGCTCCATGACATCACCGCCCCGGACGGATCGCCGTCGCTGAGCGTGATCCATCCAGACGATATCGACACCGCACGGCAGGCGATCCGCCATTCATTCGCAACGGGCGTACCTTACGTTCAGAGATATCACCAGAGGCGGGCCGACGGCGGCTATCGCTGGACCGAGACTCGCGCCGAGCCGCTGCGCGACGAAGATGGCAGCATTCTCCAATGGTACGGCGTGAGCGTCGACATCCATGACCTGGTGACCACGCAAGCCGCGTTGCACGACCGGGAACGAGAGCTCTCGCAACTCGTCAACATGGTTCCGAGCTACCTCTGGCGGCTGTCTCCCAACGGTGAGCCGACCTTCTTCAACAAGCGCCTGATAGATTTTCTCGGCCTGGACATAGCGGACGCGGAAAAGCCGGACACGAGCCGGTTGGCGGCCTTCATTGCCACCGTCGTCCACCCCGACGATGCAGCCAGCCTGAGGGAAGCACTCGACAGCTGCTTTGCCACCGGCGAGCGCTTCTTCATGAAGTATCGCCTGCGCCGTGCCGATGGCGCTTATCGCTGGATGGAGGGCCGCGCGGAGCCGCTGCGGGACCAGGGTGGACGCATCGTCCAATGGTACGGCCTTACGCACGACATCGACGATCAGCTGCGCGTCGAAGAAGCGCTGCGCGAGAGAGAACGCGCGCTCTGGCAGCTCGTTGAAACGCTGCCGGCAATGATCGATTGCGCCGCGCCGAACGGCGAACCGATATATCGCAGCCAGCAGCTCCGAGAATTTCTCGGATACAATCTTGAGGAGTTGGACGAAGCGGGAAAGTCCCGGCTGGCCGGCACACTCGACGCCGGTGTTCATCCCGACGACCTGACAGGTGTCAAAGAGAGATATGCCCATTGTCTGTCCACAGGCGAGCCGTATGCGCGACGGCACCGTCTGCGGCGCTTCGATGGTGAATATCGCTGGGTCGAGACGCGCGCCGCGCCGATGCGCAACGCTGAAGGCGCCATCGTGCAGTGGAACGTTATCTGCCTCGACATCGAAAATGAGGTGCGGACACAAGAGGAGCTTCGGCTGGCACAAGAGAGACTTGCGCGCGCGAGCCAGGCGGCGAGCCTTGCCGAACTCTCCGCATCCATCGCTCATGAGGTGAACCAGCCGCTGGCCGCCATCGTCGCCAACTCCAGCGCATGCCACCGTTGGCTGTCCGCCGAGCCCCCGAACGTCGAGCGCGCGAAGATCACGGCCGAGCGCATCAGCCGCGACGCCAACTCGGCGGCGGAGGTCGTCGGCCGCATCCGTGCCCTGTTCAGACCTTCGCTTGAAATGAGAACCAGCACGCCGATCCCCAGCGTCGTTGCCGAAGCACGTGACCTTATGGCCGAGGAGGCCATGCGGCGTCGCGTTCGCATGGACATCGACGTCGAAAGCAACCTTCCGCTGGTTGCGTTCGATCGCGTCCAGATCCAGCAGGTCCTGGTCAACCTCATTCGCAACGGCATGGAGGCAATGGACACCACCGCGGGCGACAAGGTTCTCGGGATGCGCGTGCGCCGGATAGAGGACACGACCCAGACCGAGGTCAGCGACCGCGGCCCGGGTATCGAACGTCTCAACAAGATATTCGAGCCGTTCTTTACAACGAAAGGGAACGGGATGGGCATGGGGCTCGCGATCTCCCGTTCGATCGTCGAGTCTCACGGCGGACGTCTTTGGGCGGAGAATAACGTGCCGCGTGGGGCGACATTCATCTTCACCCTTCCGGTTGAAGCGAAAGCTGCGCAATAACGGGCGGCGCTCAGTAAGCGCTTAGTTTTTTCGGCTCTCGGTGAAGGGGCGCCGCCGCCCCGTGCAATGCATGGATTTCCATGAGGTGCGGTTGGGGCGTGGCGGGATTAGGGTGGCGACGTGAGTCCGTCAGCCCAGTCCAGCTATCAAGAGCAAGTGCTACAAGAAGCGCCGACAATCTCCAGAGTTTGTTTGTCCGTCAGGGGCACCCGATGACGACAGCGCCCAACTCACTTGGCGAGACCGATTCCAACGCAACGCTCGCGTTAACGCATGACTTGGACCGATCCGGACCGGGAAGTGGCCGACCTTTCGCGACGATTGAATCGGGCCTGATTGACGGCAACATGATCAGCGATCTTGAAAGAGGCAGGTTGTCGCGCGTCTGGTCGCACCGTCCCCAACTCTTGCACCTGGGGCTTTTTATTACGGCCTATGTCCTGGGCTGCGGATTCGCCCAGTCGCTCGCAATCATATCTGGAACCGGGATTTCCATTTGGCCTCCGAGCGGGCTGTTCATCGCTACGCTTGTCTTCGCCTCCAGGTATAGCTGGCCGTGGTGGGTGCTGGGGGCCTGTCTGGCCGAACTGTTCGGCAACTTGTTGTGGTTCCACACTCCGCTGCCCCCGGCCTTCCTGATCTTTGCCGGCAACGCTCTTGAAGCGGTGGCCGGCGCATGGCTTGTGAACCAGACCTGCAAGCGCCCAGTTCGGCTGGAAACGTTGCGGGACGTTCTTGCTTTCATCGTACTGGCCGCTGGAATTGCGCCAGTCGCAAGCGCGACGGTGGGGAGTGCGGCGCTTGCGTGGTTTGGCATACAATCGCAAACCTTTGCGACGGCTTGGCCGCTGTGGTGGATCGGAGACGCGACGGGAGTCCTGATCGTAGCACCACTGGCGCTGGTCGTGTTCCAGAACTGGCGCGGTAAGGCGCAGCTCTCGGCAGCGCGGTGGATGGAAGCTTGCGTCCTGGGGCTGATTTTTCTTGGTATCGCCGCCCTTTCCTTGAGCAGCTATCTGCCCTTCGCCTACATCATCATGCCGCCTCTTCTTTGGGCCGCAGTGCGCTTTGAGTTCAGAGGCGCCGCCGTAGCATTGACCGTCCTCGCTCTGATCACGGCGGTATTCACGATATCCGGCGCCAGCCAATTTGCCGGCGATCCCGAGTCCCAGAAGCACAACCAGATCATGCTGCAGCTTTTCCTGGCCATCTCGGCATTTTCGGCGCTCGTCGTGGCCGCCATATCCCGGCAGCATCAGGCGGCGGTGCTCACTTTGCGCGAAAGCCTGGAGGCATTGCGCGACCGGGAGCGGGAGCTCTCGCAGCTTGTCGACATGGTTCCGAGCCACGTTTGGCGCCTGACGCCGGACGGCGAGCCGACCTTTTTCAACAAGCGAATGGTCGACTTTCTCGGCCTTGACGTAACGGATTTGGACAAACAGGGCATCAGCCGGCTGGCGGCGATGATAGCGGCCACCGTCCATCCGGACGACACAGCAGCATTCGGCGATGCGCTCAGTCACTGCCTCGCCACCGGTGAGCGCTTCTCCATGAGGTATCGCTTGCGCCGCGCCGATTGCGTCTATCACTGGATGTCGAGCCGGGCGGAGCCGATGCGCGATCAGACTGGCCGCATCGTCCAGTGGTACGGCCTCTGTCACGACATAGACGATCAGATGCAAGCCGAAGAAGCCCTGCGGCGGAGCGAATTGCAGCTTCAGCAGATGATCGACGCGGTGCCGGTCCGCATCTGGAGCGCGGTGCCGACTGGCGGGCCGGTCTACTTCAACAAGCGATACCAGGACCATTTCCGCTCCGTGATCGCCAATTTCGAAACGCTCGGAGAGCCGCGCATCGAGGAATTGCTGCAAGAACTGGTTCATCCCGAAGATGCTCCCGAGGTGCTGCGCACGTTGCTGACCTGTTTCGAAACAGGCGGCGGTTCCGCGATGCGGTTTCGCTGGCGCGAAACAGATGGCTATCGCTGGGCGGAGTGCAGGGTCGAGCCGCGGCGTGATGAAGACGGGGCGGTTGTGCAATGGTACGGGGTTTCCCTCGACATCGACGAAGAGGTGCGCGCGCAGGAAGCGCTGCGACAAGCCTCCGACAAACTCGCGCAAGCCACTCAGGCTGCAAGTCTCGCCGAGCTTTCCGCTTCGATCGCGCACGAGGTGAATCAGCCGCTGGCCGCGATCGTCGCCAATTCCCATGCATGCCACCGTTGGCTGGGCGCCGTCCCTCCGAACGTCGAACGCGCGAAGATTACCGCCGAGCGCATTATCCGGGACGCCAATTCGGCGGCGGACGTCGTCGGCCGCATCCGCGCGCTGTTCAAGCAATCCACCGAGACGAGGACCAACGCGACGCTCAGCAGTGTCATCGCAGAGGCACGCGACCTCGTGGCCGAGGAAGCGATGCGGCGGGGCGTTCGCATCAGCGTTGATGTCGGAAGCGACATTCCGCTAGTCGCGTTCGATCGCGTCCAAATCCAGCAGGTTCTGGTCAATCTCATCCGCAACGGCATGGAGGCGATGGACTCTGGTGCGGACGACGGAGTTATCAAAATCCGCGTGCGCCATATCGGGGATGTTGTCCAGACCGAAGTCAGCGATCGCGGCCGGGGCGTCGATTTTCCCGACCGGATATTCGAACCGTTCTTTACCACGAAAGAGCAAGGGATGGGCATGGGACTGGCGATCTGCCGTTCGATCATCGAGTCGCACAGCGGGCGTTTATGGGTCGAGAAGAACGAACCACGTGGAGCGACGTTTATGTTCACGTTGCCGATTGAGGCGAAAGCGGCGTCATGATGACGGACGGCCAAATTGTCTTCATCGTAGATGACGATGAACGCATCCGGGAGGCGCTCAGTGAGCTGCTGGCCGCACACGGCATGCGTGCCGTAGTGTTCGGATCGGCGGGCGATTATATCCGCGCTGACAAGCCGGACGTCCCTGCCTGCCTCATCCTCGATATCGAGTTGCCGGATATTAACGGCCTCGATCTGCAGCGGCAGATTGCCGAGGGCGATCATCCGCCGATCGTTTTCCTGACAGGACACGGCGATATCCCGTCCTCCGTGCGTGCGATCAAGCACGGCGCCGTGGATTTCCTGACTAAGCCCTTCAGCGATGCAGACCTCATGGCCGCAATCCATGCAGCGATTGCCCAAGATCGGGCACAGCGATCGGAGCGTGCCGAGTTGGGCGTGCTGAAGCAACGTTATCTCGAACTGACGCCGCGCGAACGTGAGGTGCTGCCGCTGGTGGTCAGCGGCCTGCTCAACAAGCAGGCGGCCGCTGAACTGGGGATCAGCGAAGTTACGCTGGAAATTCATAGAAGGAACGTCATGCAGAAGATGGTCGCGGCGTCGCTCGCCGACCTCGTGCGCATCGCCGAGCGATTGGGAATACCGATCACGCACTCGCGCAGGGCAGGGGGGAGCTGAGCGTGAGCAAGCGGAGGCCTGTCGTGGCGATTGTCGACGATGACCCAAGACTGCTCGAGTCGCTGGAGGACCTTCTGGAGTCCGCCGGCTATGTGGCCCGCAGCTTCTCGTCGGCGGGGGCATTGCTGGTCAGCGGCCTGTCTGGATTGGACATGCTTATCACCGACATCGGGATGCCCGGCATGGACGGCTTTGAACTTCGTGACCTGGTCAAGAAGGCGCGTCCGGACCTGCCTGTGTTCCTGATCACCGGCCGCCACGAGATAGTGGATCAGCACCGCGCCAAGGGCATTGGCGGGCTTTTTCGCAAGCCATTCGATGGCCAGGCACTGCTTGCGGCGATCGGCGACGCTTTACGCAACCCAGAAACGGAGGCTAAACATGAGAGTTGACCAATTGCCCTTACGGAGATCGACGCCGTCATCACAGCAGCGAAGGGTTGAAGCCGAGCAGCCGCTGGTCATTATTGTCGATGATGATGCCTCTGTCCGGGAGGCGCTGTCTGAATTGATCCTGTCGGCGGGTTTCCTGCCGGTGTGCTTTACCTCGACCCGTGAATTGCTTGACGCCGACGTGTTGGAGAGCCCCGGCTGCTTGATCCTCGACGTGCGCATGCCAGGGACGAGCGGTCTCGATCTGCAGCACCATCTTGCGAAAAACGGCAACCCCAAACCCATCATCTTCCTGACCGGGCATGGCGACATCCCGATGACTGTCCAGGCGATGAAGGCCGGCGCCGTGGACTTTCTCACCAAGCCGGTGCGCGATCAGACGCTGCTTGACGCCGTGATCGCGGGCATTGCGGTGGACGCCAAGCGGCGGGCGGATGCGGTGATCGTCAAGCGCAACATCGAGCGCGTCGAGACGCTGACGCCGCGCGAGCGCGAGGTTCTGCGTGAAGTGGCGCGCGGGCGCCTCAACAAGCAGGTCGCCTTCGACCTCGGCATCAGTGAAGTGACGGTCAAGCTTCACCGCGGCAATGTCATGCGGAAGATGGAGGCCGCTTCTATCGGTGAACTGATCCGGGCGTGGGAAACGCTGCCCGCGCCGATGCGCCAGGTCTAGAATTTGGCACAAGCCGAACCATGCCCATCCAATAGGATCGCCCGGCGCGCCCGGCTGTTTCAGGCTGCGGGAAATTGCTTCCTCAGCGCGCCCAGGCCTTTCTGCCTGTTGGTACGCTCGTGCTGTTGCGGGTGATCTGATGTACATCGGTGGTCCTGTTGGGTGTTTCGCGGCAAGGCCCGCGCCAACATCGGTTACCATTGAGCGGCGCTCCTCGGCGGCGCCAGCCTGACCGACAAACTCGCAACATTTCATGCAACAGCAACTGACGCCGGCCATGCCGCGTCGGTCCCCGCGCCGCTACCAAGCCTAAATTGACGTGTGTCTATAAGAGCTTGCCTTAGCCCGGCCCTATCCTCGGCGTGCCTGCCCTGCACCTTGGCATCGTATGACAGATGCTTCCGTAGAATAGGTTCGCGGCCCGGATCGATGCATCCTGTTCCTCGCAAGCCATCACGACCGTCGGGTTTCGAGCGCTCCTCGCTCGCTCCTCCCCGAACGCGACCGCGCAGGCCGACTCGACGGTCGTGATGGTGAGCAGGATGTTCAAAGCACATGGATGGACATGATGAACAAAGACGGACTTTTCTCCGTCGGCGGATCTCGCCGCGATGTCTTGTTGGCGGGCCTGATCGCCACCGTTGCCGCCGGACTGCCCCGCGCTGCTTCGGCTGCGAGCCGAAAACAAAACCTTTCCTCTTCGCCCTCAATCAAAGGAACCAAGACGATGAGCACCATCACGACCAAGGACGGCACCGAAATCTACTACAAGGATTGGGGCAAGGGTCCTGTCGTCACGTTCTCGCACGGCTGGCCGCTGAATTCCGACGCCTGGGACGGCCAGATGCTCTATCTTGCGCATAACGGCTTTCGCGTCGTTGCGCATGACCGGCGCGGCCATGGCCGATCGAGCCAGGCCACGTCCGGCAACGACATGAACGGCTATGCCGACGATCTTGCAGCTGTGATCGAGGCGCTGGATCTCCGGGACGCCACGCTGGTCGGCCATTCCACCGGAGGAGGCGAGGTTGCTCGCTATATCGGACGGCACGGGACGAAGCGGGTGGCCAAGGCTGTTCTTATCGCCGCTGTTCCGCCGATCATGGTGAAGACGCCGGCCAATCCGGAAGGTCTGCCGATCGAGGTATTCGACGGCATAAGGGCTGGCCTCGTCAAGGATCGTTCGCAGTACTACCGGGACCTCGCACCGTTGTTTTATGGCGCGAACAGGCCGAGCGCCAAGGTTTCCCAAGGGACTCTGGATCAGTTCTGGCTCTGGAGCATGCAGGCGGGTCTCGTGAACGCGTACGAAAGCGTCAAGGCGTTCTCCGAGACCGATTTTACCGAGGACCTTAAGAAGTTCGACGTACCAACCCTGGTCCTGCATGGCGAGGACGATCAGATCGTCCCCGTCAAGGACTCGGCAGTCAAGTCGGCCCGATTGATCAAAGGCGCAAAGGACGTCTATTACCCCGGCGCGCCCCACGGGATCACGGCCACGCACCAGGATCAGGTCAATGCTGACCTGCTCGCCTTCATCAAAGGATAGCACGCCCTCAGTCACGACCGCACGTTCTCCGCAATTTCCTGGAGCCGCCGATGACCACCTTTGGCAGTATTTCGCGCGCCCTGAATCGCATTTCAGGTGGCGCGCCAGGTCAAACCTTGTGCGCTCGCATAGCCGAGCGGTGGCCTGAATGCTGGTTCTGCCGGCTCATGTCCCGGATTGTGGAACCGAACCACTGCGCCATCGAGCTGGAGCGCTGGCAAAGGCGCGAAACATATGCTGCGCCACGGCTGCCATTCGGGCAACTGCGCCTGTGCAGCGCGGAGGCGATCGCCGGCGTTCGACACTACGTCGCGCTGTCGGGGGTCGTCGCCGCGCGCTTGTTCTGCCTTGAAGGCCAAAGCGCTCTCGAAGACATCAAACTGGCTAAGCGCCGGGAGTTTATCAATCGGTAGCCGTTTGCGATTGCAGCTCATTTTGGCGGTCTCAATTCGGCGTGAAATTTTCTTGGCCAGCAGTTGCGACTATCGCAGCAGCACCGGCACAATTTTTCGAAGGCAGGAACGACATGGGCGCACTATCAGGCAAGATCGCGGTGGTCACCGGCGGAAACAGCGGGATCGGACTATCGGCTGCAAAAATCTTTGCGGCCGAGGGCGCACAAGTCGTCATTACCGGCCGCCGGCGGCAGGCGGTCGAGGAAGCGGTCGCACAGATCGGGGCAGGCGCGCTGGGCATTCAGGGAAATGTGGCCGACGTGGCGCACCATGATGAGGTCGCGCAGCAGGTCCTCCAGAGGTTCGGGACGCTCGACATCTATATGGCGAACGCCGGCATAAACACCATCACGCACTCGGCCGACGTCTCCCAGGCAGAATATGATGCGCAATTTGCCGTCAACACGCGAGGCGTCTTCTTCGGCGTCCAGAAGCTGATTCCGATCATGCGGAACGGCGGCGCAATCATCCTCACAGGCTCGCTGGCCAGCGAGAAGGTTCTGGACGGTCATGCTGTTTACGCGGGCTCGAAGGCGGCAATAAATGCCTTTGCGCGCGCTTGGGCGATCGAACTGAAGTCTCGCGGCATCCGGGTCAACGTGCTCAGCCCAGGTCCGGTGGATACGGCTATTCTCGATAAGCTAGGCATACCGTTTGAGCAGCGCGGGCTGTTTGAAAAGGCGATGGCGGAGGCAATACCCCTTGGCCGGATGGGGCAGCCGGACGAACTGGCAAAAGCCGCCCTGTTCCTTGCCTCGGACGCGAGCAGTTTCGTCACGGGCATCAATCTGCGGGTCGACGGCGGGATGGCAGTGCTCTGAGCCATGACTGCGATGTCGTCGCGCCAATAGACTGCCGAATAACGCCGGAGCAATCGGTCTTCCTCACGACGATTTTCCGGGAAGCTGCCGCACGAATCCCGCCAAATAGGTCGGAGGCGAGACGTTTCGTCGACGTGGTGCAAATTGAGCCACGTAAGCGGCAAGTCGCATTGCAGGGATCGACGCGCAAGAGGGAAGTCCGCTCGCCGATACGGAAGGACCGAGGTCTCGCCCCGGTCCTTCAATTTTCTGTAGGTCGGGATCAGTGACCCCAGATGCCCTGGCCATATTCATCGTTGGGAACAGTCGGCTTGCGTACGGTTTTCGGCGCCCCGATATCGTTGTTCATTTCTTGGTCGAGGATGTATACATGTTGTCAGACGCAGTCGCAGGCTGCTGGGCTCCGTTTGATCCATAGTGGTCGCTTCCGGCAATGGCGCTTCCTGCTGTAATAACAAGCGCGGCGACAGCAAGGACTGTCATTTTCATTTCAGTAACTCCATTGATAGCTTGGATGGTATTCACCCATACAAATATAAATGCCGTGACGCAGCGACACGATCAGACGGTCCGGCTGTTTGACCCATACCAAGGCATTGGGCGATGCGGGCCGAAGGCTACCTCAATCATGCTGCAGGGCACCTGATCTCCCTGGTGACCTACCCTGCACCTTGGCATTGTATGACAGACCCTTCCGCACAATAGGTTGGCGGGCCGCGTCGGCGCATTCTCCTGAGCATTGGTCACCACAGGCCACACGGGAGAAAGCAAATGCGAAACATAACTCGAGTCCTGGCGCTCACAGCGGCGCTTGCCGCGTCGGGCGGCGGGATGGCGCAGGCGGCGAATTCTCAGCCCAAGCCGACGATCGTACTAGTGCACGGCGCCTTCGCGGAATCGTCGAGCTGGGACGCAGTCATCACCAAGCTCAGCAAAGACGGTTATGTAGCGATAGCCGCAGCTAATCCGCTCCGCGGCGTTGCCAGCGATGCGAAAGCAGTCTCAGCCATCGTCCGGTCGGTTTCCGGGCCGGTCGTGCTGGTGGGGCATTCCTACGGCGGGCCCGTCATCACCGAGGCCGCCAATGGCAATCCCAATGTAAAGGCGTTGGTCTACGTGGCGGGTTTCGCGCCGGATACCGGCGAATCGAGCCTTACGTTGTCCAGCATGTTTCCCGGCAGCACCTTGGGGAGCGCGCTTGCTCCAGTAGCGTTGCCGGACGGCGGACAAGACCTCTTCATCGAGCCGGCCAAGTTCCGCGCCCAGTTCGCCGCCGACGTTCCGCAAGAGCAGACTTTGCTGATGGCTGCCACTCAGCGCCCTGTTGCGCAGGCAGCTCTGGCTGAAGCCTCGGGCGTCGCCTCATGGAAGACGCTGCCGTCCTACATGATCTACGGCTCGGATGACCGCAACATCCCGGCAGCCGTCATGAGCTTCATGGCCAAGCGTGCGCACGCGGTAAAGACCGTCGTCATCGAGGGTGCGTCCCATGCGCTCATGGTTTCGCATCCCGACGAGGTCACGTCACTCATCGAGGATGCTGCTGCATCGGTCAGTCAGTAGCAGGCCGGAAACGCCAGCATTCGATCGAGCAACGAAAATAAACACGCAACACCAGGAGACTAGACATGAAGATCGTCGTCATCGGCGGAACCGGGCTGATCGGTTCAAAGACCGTGGAGAGACTGCGAAACAAAGGACACGACGTGCTTGCGGCGTCGCCGAATTCGGGCGTCAACACCGTTACGGGAGAGGGTCTGGCGGCCGCGCTTGCCGGTGCGCAGGTTGTTGTCGACCTCGCGAACTCGCCGTCGTTCGAGGAAAAGGCTGCCCTGGAGTTCTTCGAGGCATCCGGGCGTAATCTTTTTGCGGCCGAAACGGCCGCCGGCGTCCGTCATCACGTGGCACTGTCGGTCGTCGGTACCGACCGGCTGCAGGGCATGGGCTATTTCCGCGGCAAGTTGCTTCAGGAAAAGCTGATCAGGGAGTCCGGAATTCCCTACACCATCGTTCACGCCACTCAGTTCTTCGAATTCACCGCCGCCATCGCAAACACGGGCGCCGTCGGGGATACCATTCATATGTCGCCGGCCTACTTCCAACCCATGGCGGCTGATAATGTTGCCGATGCGATGGCGGACGTCGCGCTTGCCGCGCCGTTGAACGGCATGATCGAAATTGCCGGTCCGGAGCGTGTTCGCATGAGCGAACTTGTCGAGCGCTTCCTGAAGGCCACCAACGACCCTCGCAAAGTCGTCCCGGATCCCGGCGCGCTCTACTACGGCCAAGTGGCAATCGACGATCGAACGCTTGTGCCCGGCGAGGACGCGCGCATCGGCGCCGTGCGTTTCGATGATTGGCTCAGCCGATACACACCACCGAAGTAAGTAATCATCGGATAGGCCCACCATTCGCATTACAACAAGGAGACCAGACATGATCAAGATACTTCTCTGCGCCGCGCTCACCGCCGCTTCCGTCACCGCGGCAATGGCCAAAGACGCCGCCAGCGTGAAGCTTGTCTACGACCAGGCTCTCCCAAACGTGCCTGGCAAGAGCATGAAAGCCGTGCTCGTCGAGTACGCGCCGGGGGGTACGTCGCCGGCCCATACCCATCCCAAATCCGCGTTCATCTATGCCACGGTCCTTGAGGGGGCGATCCGAAGCCAGGTCAACGATGGACCGGTGAAGACTTATCGCGCCGGCGAGAGTTTCTCGGAATTCCCGGGCGACCGTCATGCCGTCAGCGAAAACGCCAGCAAGACGGAAGGCGCTCGCCTGCTTGCTATTTTCGTCGTCGACACCAGCGAGACGGAACTGACGACGAACGCGAACTGAAATCGTAGCCCCCGGGGCGTACGCGAAGGGACGGTCAGTGACATGAATTCGATCGCCATCCGCACACTTGCGGGGATTTCGGTCCCCGATACACCGCTTGTTGGCCGAGCAATCGAACATGCCCGCCAGCGATGTGAACCCTACTTGTTCAACCACGTGGTCCGATCCTGGCTTTTCGCGGCCCGGATCGGACAGATTCAGAATATCCAGCACGACGCGGAGGTTGTTGCCGTTGCAACCCTGTTGCACGACGTCACGCTCAATGAGGACTTCGCCGGGCCGCGCCGTTTCGAAGTGGAAGGCGCCGATCTTGCCCGCACCTTCGTTCGGGAAGGCGGCTTCGACGAGCGGCGCGCCCAATTGATCTGGGACAGCGTTGCCCTCAACTCGACGCCGTCGATCGGCCTCTACAAGGAGGCTGAGGTGGCGCTTTGCACAGCCGGCATCTGCCTCGATGTCGTCGGCTTGCAATACAGCCTCGTTTCGTCAGCCGAGTTTGCAAAGATCATCGGTGAGTTTCCACGCCTCCAAATGAAGCGACGGATGACCCGATGCTTTTGCCATGTCGCCGAGGTCCGGCCGGAAACCACCTACGACAACTTTGCCCGGGACTTCGGCGAGCGCTTTGTTTCAGGCTACAAGGCGACTTCGGCAGTTGATCTTGTGATGAACGCTCCCTTCGAAGAATGAACACAGTTTCTATCCAGGTCTCTCGATCGACGCCAGCTCAGCCGAGCCCTTCATATGATCCAAACGCCGAGCGCCTGTCGCATGCCTGCGGCAAAGCGAATTGCCGAGCGCAGCGTTCTGGGTGCCGATTTCCACCTCCTATACTTCGGTTTAGGCGCCCCAAACCAATCGATTGGCAATACATATCACCGGCACGACAGCAACATTTTGGCTCACTGGTCATCCTTAGGCTGCAATGGATTGCAAACACCTAAAGGAGATAAGTAATGAATATTGCAGCGCCACCGGTCGCTCCGAAAGGAAAAGCCGTCGCCCAACGCGCGAGTTACGCGGAGCAGTCGCCGGAATTTCTGAAGAAATTTATTGAATTTCTTGGTGCGACGCGAGAGGGGTCGATCGAAGAACCGATCCGCGACCTTGTTGCAGTCCGAGCCGCGCAGCTGAACGGGTGCACCTTCTGCCTTGATATGCACGTCAAACAGGCAAAGATTCATGGCGAGCGCGAACTGCGCCTTTACCATCTGGCAGCCTGGCGGGATTCGACCTTGTTCGTTCCTCGCGAGCGTGCAGCCTTGGCATGGACGGAAGTCTTGACCAAGCTGCCCGAGCAGGGTGTCCCGGACGAGATCTACGATCGGGTCAGGTCGCAGCTCTCCGAGAAGGAAATCTCCGATCTGACCTTCGTCGTCATGGCGGTCAACTCTTGGAACCGTCTGAACATCGGCTTCAAACCCGTCCCGGGCTCAGGCGATGCGAAGTTTGGCCTGAGCAAAGCAGCACTAAGCTAATCTTTGGAATGGGTCAGAATGGCGCTTGTTAGCGCGCCATTCTGACCGGCCAGGCGAAGGCGCGCCGACCTAGGCGACCAACCTGGAACCGATCCCAACCTCCCGGCCGCGGCCGCGAGGCGCTCTCAGGAGGGTGTCATGCGCATTGACAGTCTGCATCCAGTAATATCGGCCCGTCTTATGGTGATCGATGTCGACGCTCCACTCCGCAGTGCAGCACTCTCACTTTCCAGGCCCGCAATAGGCCTGGTCGTGGTGTGCCACGGCAGTGGGGAGGCGGCAGGCGTGCTGAGCAAGTCCGACCTCGTCCGTCATCTGGCGAATTCAGGGCCAACAGAAGCGCCGATTGCAGCATTGATGAGCACGTCCATCGTGTCCTGTGGTCCCGATGACGACCTTCATTCAGTCTGGCAGACCATGGCCGCGCAAGGCCTTCAGAATGTGCCGGTGCTCGGGGCTGACTCGAAACCGCTAGGCGTCCTCGATATCCGCGATGCGATGAAGGCGCTCTTCAAACAAGAGGAACTGCAGGAACGGCTGCTTGCCAACTATATCAGCGGGATCGGCTATCAATAGATCATGGTCTCGCGTTTGGGTATACAGAAGTATGTATCGAAGTCTTCTTAGATATAATGGATAATAAATATCATAAATTATAGAGTATTGAAGCAAATAGGCGTCGACTGAGCCGACGGGGGAATGAAATGTTTCGTCCGGACATAAAAGAAGATGTCTTCGACAGCCCGCCCGATGGTCCTGGAAGTGGTATGTCCGTGCAAATGTCGACGGCCGGCATAGTCCATGACCTGGGCAATCTCATTCAGGTCGCCTCGTCGGCGTTGAACCATCTGGCCCGCGATCCGAGCATCCAGGCGGCTCCGGCGCTTGGGCCTGTAATTGCCGGCGCCAAAACGGCTTTGGAACGGGCCGGGGGCCTTGTCCGGCAAACCATCAGCCTGGCCCGAGAGAGCCACGCGGAAATCGAATACACAAACGTAGGTGCTTGCCTGGCTGAGATCGAAACTCTCGTGCGGAGCGCCTTGGATGCCAATTTCGATCTTGAGCTTCGGGTGGGGCCGGACCTGCCTTTGGTGAGATGCGATCGCTTTGGATTGCAAAATGCGGTTCTGAATCTTCTGTTCAACGCGCGCGATGCAATGCCTGACGGCGGTTTGATCTCGATCGATGCCGGCTTGGCCTCTGAAAGCTCTACCACCGGTCAGGTAGATATCCGTGTCGCGGACAACGGTATCGGAATGACCAGCGAGACGATGGTCTGCGCCTTCGATCCGTTCTTCACCACCAAAAGCGAAGGCCTCGGCGGCGTCGGGTTGCCTATGGTGAAGCGCTTTGCCGAGCAATCAGGCGGAAGCATCGATATTCAGAGCACGCTTGGGGCAGGCACGACCGTCACTCTGCGGTTGCCTGCGGTGCGATAGCGGCCGGCCAATCTGTCTCCGGTGACAGACGTGACATACAATCGAGAGATAAAGATGGATGCACAAGTCGTTGAAAACGTCCAACAGCACCGTTTCGAGCTGCCGATCGCCGGCGATATGTTTGCGGTGGCCTACTATCGGCTCGAGGGCGGGAAGGTCGCGCTGATACACACCGAAGTCCCGTCGGAATTTTCCGGACAAGGGATCGCGTCGCGATTGGCCCAAGGGACCTTCGAACTGCTCCGCAAAACCGGCCGTAAAGCGATCTTGAAATGTCCCTTCATGAGCCGCTTTTTCGCCAAGCACCCGGACTATGCAGATGTCGTTGACGGCTAGTCAGGGCACGAATGTTGAGGGTTTCTCAGGGATCTATCCAAATGCCTGACGAGTATGATTTGCAGAGGTTCGTCAGCGCGCAGGATCCGGTCTACGACGACGCGCTGGCCATTCTACGTCGAGGAATGATGTGCACTCCCTACATGGAGTTCATCTTTCCAATGTTGGCCACCAGGCGAAGCGGTACTGCGCTTGAGCCATATGCAATCGCATCGCTCGACGAAGCCAGCGCCTATCTCTCATTTCCGATTCTCGGAGGCCGTTATCGGGAATGCGTTGGCACCCTGCAGCGGCTCTCCGGCCTAAGCGCTCGCGCTGTCTTCGGTGAGGTTGATGCGAAGAAGTTGCACGCGTCCCTCACGCTGTTTTCCGAAGCAAGCAACGACGAGTTCCTGCTCGAGACAATCTTCGACGTCTGGTTCGACGGTTTGCTCGATGAGGAAACGATGAACGATCTCTACTTGATGTCGTAGCGGTCTGCCTGCGCCACCGGCGTAAAGCCGTCGCGGCGCAGAGGTCACCATCCGCTGCCTTATCCCTTACACGCTGTCATCTGGCGGAGGCATGAGTTCGTGCTCTCCCGGCACGCCGGGGAAGCGGCGTTCGCGCCAATCCGCCTTTGCCTGCTCGATCCGTTCGGCTGAAGACGAGACGAAGTTCCAATAGATATGACGTGGCTCGGAAAAGGGCTCGCCTCCTATCAGCATCAGTCTCGCCGCATGAAAGGCAGGCGCCTGGAGCACAATCTCAGCGCCGGGCGCCAGAGCTATCAATTCAGCCTCATGAAACCTACCGAGCTGGCCGACAATTCCAACCTCACCGGCGACGATGTAGATCGCACGCTCACGGTGTTCGGGTTTCACCTGGTATCGGGCACCGCTCGTGAGCACAATTTCGGCATAGATCATGTCGGAGAACGTCCTTACCGGCGAGACCAACCCGTCGGACGCGCCGGCGATCAACGTAAACTCGACGCCGTCGGCACAGATCCTCGGTATTTCGGGAGCGCCAAAATGTGCGACGTCGGCGGCAATTTCTTCATAGCGGGAGGGGAGGGCGATCCAAGCCTGAGCGCCGAAGAGATTGCTTCCCGACGCCCGGACTTCCGGTGGCGTGCGCTCGGAATGGACGATGCCCGACCCGGCCGTCATCCAGTTGACCTCGCCAGGACGGATGGTCTGCACTTTACCGAAATTGTCGCGATGGACGATCTCGCCATCGATCAGGTAGGTCACGGCCGCAACGCCGATATGCGGATGCGGTCCCATATCGAAACCGTGACCGGCATCGAATATGGCGGGGCCGAAATGGTCGAACAGGATGAAGGGCCCGATCATGAGGCGATTCGAGGAGGGCAATACACGCCTTATCTTCAGTCCGTCCGCAAAATCACGGATAGCCGGCTGGACGAGTGTATCGATGCCTGTGATATCGCTTTGGCGGATGGTCATGGATCTCTGTCCTTCTGCATGCCTTGTCAGCCAGGTGCTCGAACGCGCTTGAACGGAGCGGCGCGAAAGACCGTCTGAATGGCATTGAGGAGCGCGAATTTGGAGCTCGCGTGGTGCTGTCCGGCGATGCCGCTTTCATTAAAAGCCGACACCCTCATCGACAGGATCGCGGCAAGATCTTCGGCCATTTCGGGCCGGTCGTGCAGCAGCGGCGCAAAGCTTTCCTGGTCTATCTCGTAAACCGTGACAGGGGTCATTGCCCGCAAACTCGACATCTCGCCAATGCCGGCGAGCAAGCCGGTCTCGCCGAAGAAATCGCCAGGTGCAAGCCGGCCGATCTCCTGCAGTCGATCATCGTCCTCGCCAATTTGCCGGACGATGACTCCCGTCCGTACGATCATGAGCGACGGCAGCATCTCCCCCTGTTGTGCGACGATCTCGCCCTTGTGGTAGGTGCGAACCGAGGCCGCTTTGGCGAGCGACTCCTGCTCGGTACCCGTCAGTGCTGAGAATACCGGTATGGAATTGATGAGTTCGATCGGGGTGAAGCCTTGCGAGGCTGCCGTCTCGTCGCCCGGCCGGTTGGTCATAGCAATCGAAGCCGAAAGCGGCTGCGCCAGCAGCATGCCGGTCGACTTTGAATGGCGATAAATGAGATCGAAGATGTCGTTCCGAGCGGCACTTCGCTGGTCAATACTTGCGACGCGAAACGACAACTCGATCTCGATAGCTGCGGCATCCAGGCTTCTGATGGTAACTGAAGGCGAAGGGTCTTGGAGGATTGAATTGCAGCTCAGCAAGACAGTGCGCATGAGATCTACGATGATCGCCGGTGTCTTCGTTGGCGCCACCTTGACGGTTACGGCAAGTCCATGGCTCTCGTCCGGACCGCTTAAATTTGTTACCCCGATCTTGGCGAGAAGGCTGTTTGGCAGCGCGACGACATTGTGGGTCGGGGTCAGGAGTTGAGTCGACCGCCAATTGGTCTCGACAACGCGGCCTTCGGTTCCGTCGCCCAGAATGATCCAGTTTCCAAGCACGTAAGGGCGGCCGAGGTTAAGCGCGATCCCCGAAAATACGTCACCAAGCGTATTCTGGAGCGCCAGTCCAAGGATGACGGCAAAGACGCCCGACGTGGCAATGAGCGTTCCGACCGGCACCGCAAAGACAAACGCCAGGATCGACAGGAACATTCCAGCGTAGACAACACCGACCACGACGTCCTGCAGGAGACGTGCCTCGCGCGGCTTTCGCTCAAAGACGAGATAGATACGGACAAATCCGATCAGCGCCCAGGCAAGGTGAACCCACCAGAGCAGCTTGACCGAGCCGATGAGGATCGCTCCTCCGGTTGTATCGTTGTCCCCTGCGGCCTCGTATGGCACGACTCGCAGGTCGAGAATCATGGCCGACATCGCGACGAAAAAGCCGAGTTGGACGACCAGCTTCGCATTGGCGAAGCGTCTGGGGATGAGGGTCCAAACGACGATCCCGGCGAGGCCGAGCAACACGATGTAGACCAGAGGAGAGTTCCACCAGTTCATGAACGATCACCGCGATGCCCAGTTCAATGTTTGGTCTCCGGCCCGGCGATCGGGCCTCTGCCGCTGGCCTTGTCTTTTTCGAGAATTGCTTCGGTGATCGAATTCGGCAGCCGTCGCGGCTTTTCGATCAGCCCGAGCACCGGCATGGCGACGATGAAGAACGCAAAATAGTAAAGCGTCGCCAGTTGGGACATGACGACGTATGCGCCTTCCGCCGGCCGGGAGCCGAGCCAGCCGAGAAAGAGGGCGTTGGCAACGAACAGCCAGAAGAGCACCCTGTACCAGGGCCGGTAGACAGCCGAGCGTACCTTCGAGGTGTCGAGCCAGGGCACCAGGAACAGCACCGCGATCGAGCCGAACATCGCGAGCACGCCGCCGAGCTTGGAATCGATCGGCCCGATATTGAAGGTGATGGCGCGCAGGATCGCGTAGAACGGCAGGAAGTACCATTCCGGCACGATATGGGCCGGCGTCTTCAGCGGATTGGCAATGCTGTTATTGTCGGGATGGCCGAGATAGTTCGGCAGGTAGAAGACGAAATAGGCGAAGAAGAACAGGAATACGAGGATGCCGAAGGCATCTTTGACGGTGGCATAGGGCGTGAAGTCCACGACATCGGTCTTCGATTTGACCTCTATGCCGGTCGGATTGTTCTGGCCGACGACGTGAAGCGCCCAGATATGCAAGGTCACCACGCCCGCAAGCACAAATGGCAGAAGGTAATGCAGCGCAAAGAAGCGGTTCAGCGTCGGATTATCGACCGCGAAGCCGCCGAGCAAAAGCTGCTGGAGCCAGTCGCCGACCAGTGGGACGGCCGTGAAGAAGTTGGTGATGACAGTAGCGCCCCAGAACGACATCTGTCCCCAAGGCAGCACGTAGCCCATGAAGGCCGTCGCCATCATCAGCAGGAGGTTGGTGCAACCGAGCACCCACAGCAACTCACGCGGCGCCTTGTACGAACCATAGTAGAGCCCACGACAGATATGGATGTAGACGGCAATGAAGAAGAACGACGCGCCGTTGGAATGGAGATAGCGCAGCAGCCAGCCCGAATTCACGTCGCGCATGATCTGCTCGACCGAATTGAAGGCCAGCCCCGTATCAGGTGCGTAATGCATCGCCAGCACGATACCGGTCAGGATCTGTGAAACCAGCATGATCGTGAGAATGCCGCCGAACGTATAGGCGTAGTTCAGGTTGCGCGGGACGGGATAGACGATGAAGCTGTCGTGCACCAGCCGCGGCAGCGGCAGGCGGGCGTCGAACCAACGTTCGATTCTGGTTTTGGGCGTATAGGTCGAGTGTTTGTTGCCGCTCATCGAAATGCCCCGCCTCAACCGATGCGGATCTTGGTGTCGGAAACGAATTGGAACACCGGTACCGCCATGTTCTCCGGCGCCGGACCCTTCCGGATGCGGCCGGCAGTATCGTATACGGAACCGTGGCATGGGCAGAACCAGCCGCCGAAATCGCCTTCCTGGCCGAGCGGGATGCAGCCAAGATGGGTGCAGACCTGTACCATCACCATCCAGGCTTCCTTGCCCGGCGTGGTTCGGTTGGCATCGGTTGCCGGCGCGTCGGCCGGCAGGTTGGCATTGCGGGCGATTGGATCCTTGAGCTCGGCGAGATTGACCGCCTCGGCTTCCTTCCTCTCTTTTTCGGTGCGGTTGCGCACGACCACCGGCTTGCCGTGCCAGTCGACGATCAGCGACGTTCCCGGCGCCAGCGAGGAGACGTCGACCTCGATCGCGGCGGGCGCTTCGACGCGCAATGTGTGCTCGGCTGTGGAGGTCTCGGAAAGGTCGGCCATGATGGCGACTCCTGTTGTTGGAAGCTGCGTCATCGCGTTGGTGGCAATCGAGCAAAAGCAGGCCACGGCTTTCGCCTTTCCAGTCTGCTCATGCCGCGCGGAATATGCCGGCCGTGGCCGGGTGTGAGCCATCGTGCCAACGGCACGTGCGTCCAATACTTTCGTTTAGGATTTCCTGAGCGAAGGACTGGCCGGGCTGGCGATGATGCCATCATGGAAGGTTCTGGATCTCTCGAGATAACCGTTGGTCACTGAGCTGGCACGCGCCCCGGCATTGCGCACGGCGATCCCCGAACTTCAGCCCGACCATACCTCGGCATAGGCACGTCTAGCTGTCGGTGTTGTAGTCGTGGTCTCCGCCAGGTGCGAGTTTCTGGGGCGGCTGTCTCGCGTGGCAGGTTTTCCGCCCGGCGAGGACCAGCGCGATTCAATCGGGTTCCGAAAAAGGGAAAAGCGGTGAAACTCTATTACAGCCCTCTCTCCTGCAGCCTGGCGGACCACATCGCACTGGAAGAAGCGGGTGTTTCCTTCGAGCGCGAAAGCGTGAACCTCAAGACCAAACGAACGGGCTCCGGGGATGATTTCACTACCGTCACGCGCAAGGGCTATGTTCCAGCCCTCGTGCTGGACAGCGGCGAAACGCTGACGGAAAATATCGCCGTCCTCGAGTGGATTGCGTCGCAATACCCGGCACTGGGAGCGGCGGGGCCGTTGGGCCGTACCCGCCTTCTCGAAGCGTTGGCCTACGTCTCAACTGAAATACACCGAAGCTTCAAGCCGATGTGGCACCAAAGCAGCGATGCCGAAAAGGCCAAGGCGAGCGCGACGATTACGAGCCAACTCGAGTTCTTCGCTGACGGGCTCGAGACCGACTATCTGTTCGGCGACAAACCCAGCGTCGCGGATTTTTATCTTTTCGTGATGCTGCTTTGGGCGGCGCGCTTCCACGTCCCTGTTCCCGCGCCTTTGCAAGCGCTCCGCGCCCGAATGGCTGCCCGGCCGGCCGTGCGCATCGCAATGGATCGTGAGGGCCTCGTCTAAAGCCGAGGGTGGCTTCGAGCATAAGATCAGACGCAACATATCCTCTCGCCCCAACAGAAGATCAGGAGTCATTCTCATGCTGGAGTTTCTGCGGATGCTGCATCCAGCCGCTTCCAAGCGCGGGGAAGGCCAAAGTCTCGAATTTCTGAGGAGGGAAATCGAGGAAACGCTGGACCTTACCGACATTCAGTCAGAGCTCGCCGCACTGCCTCCTGGCCGAGTGGTTACAATCCTGGATTCGCCCCAGTCACCGTCGAAATAAGCGCAATATTTCCTGTCGGCCGATGCGGGCGGTCTGGTCGTTCCGGCTTGTTGGTCATCATAGAGGCTTTATCATGAATGCGAGTAAGGCTCCCGAGACGGTCGATCATCGCCGCCGGCGCATTGTTGGTGCAACAGCAATGACGCTCGCCGCCACCGAACTCGGCTTGAGCGCGCCGGCAGCCACTTGGACGGTCGAGGCAAGGGCATCCGCGACGCAAGCCCGGCAGAAATCATTCGGCTCGCCTAGACAGGTCAATGCCGGAAAACTGAGCGTCGGATATGCCGAGCTAGGGCCTGCTGACGGTGCCCCAGTGATCCTGCTTCATGGCTGGCCTTATGACGTTCACACCTACACCGACGTCGCTCCTTTGCTTGCCGCAAAGGGGTACCGCGTGATTGTGCCCTACCTGCGCGGCTACGGCACTACGCGCTTCCTGTCGGACGAGACGATGCGCAACGGCCAGCAGTCGGCGCTCGCCGTGGATACGATTGCCCTGATGGATGCGCTGGGGATCGAAAAGGCCACGATCGCCGGCTGCGACTGGGGCGCCCGAACGGCCAATGTTGTTGCCGCGCTCTGGCCCGAGCGTTGCAAGGCGATCGTCTCGGTGAGCGGCTATCTCATCGGAAATCAGCAGGTCGGCATGGTGCCGCTGCCACCCGAGGCGGAGCTTCAATGGTGGTATCAGTATTACTTCGCCACGGATCGCGGCCGCGCCGGCTATGAGAAATACACGCGCGATTTCGCCAAACTCATTTGGCAACTCGCTTCGCCGCAGTGGAATTTCGACGATAACATCTTCCAGCGCAGCGCCGCAGCCCTGGACAACCCGGATCACGTCAGCATCGTCATTCACAATTACCGCTGGAGGCTCGGCCTGGCGCAGGGCGAGCCGGAATATGACGGTCTGGAAAACCGGCTGGCCGAAGCTCCCGTGATCATCGTGCCGACTATTACCCTTGAGGGTGATGCCAACGGCGCACCCCATCCCGACAGCAGTTCCTACGCCAAGAAATTTTCGGGCAGATACACGCACCGGATCATCACCGGCGGTATCGGCCACAACTTGCCTCAAGAAGCCCCGCAAGCCTTTGCCCAGGCTGTCATCGACGTCGGCGAATATTGATATCCATTCTGGTTCTCGGCACAGCCTCCTGTCGGCTTAGGCGAGAACAGCTCTCCCGCCGACCCAGACCGACGCGATGTTGGCCTTGGAAGCGGAGTAGACGATCTTCTGAAGGATGCCGTCGCCGTCGTCGAGTTCGTCCCACAGGTGAATTGTGCCTCTGGGCGCGGCGGTGTCGACCAGGATCGCATCGAAATGGTAGCCAGGCGAGAATCGCCCCACAGGCAAGCCGAGTGCCGCGCCGCCGCCTACCGTCGCTAGGTGGAAGGCCTCGCGAAAGTCGACGCGGGCTGTTCCGGCCGTGCCGCGCGCCTCGGCCGCTAGCGCCGGGTCGGTGCCGGTTTCCAGCATGCGCGACGACATGACCGTCGCGCGCATCGCATCGAACATCGAGGCGCTCGGTCCCCCGGAAATATCGGTGCCGAGCCCGACCTTGACACCCTTCTCGAGGGCCGCCCTCAACGGGAACACGGCGCCTGCGAAATAGGCGTTGGAAACGGCGCAGTGCGCCACGGCCGCCTTGCGCACGCGGATCGTCTCCATGTCGGCAAGCGTAATGAAATTGGCGTGCGCGAGCACGCTGCCGGCGCGCAGCAGGCCAAAGCGATCAAGGCTCGACGTGTCGCTGATCCCGTGGCGCTGCAGCACGTAGCCATGCGCCCAGTCGCTCTCCGAGCAATGCGTCTGCACATGGCAGCCGCATTCCTGCGCAAGCGTGCCGAGCCCTTCGAGGGCGGCGTCGGTACAAGAGGGGATGAAGCGCGGCGTAATGACCGGCTTTACCCGTCCCGTGGCATTGTCCGGATGCCCATGCACGTAGTCGATCAGAGCGCGCGTGCCATCGATGGCCGCGTCCGCCGAGCTATCGCGATAATAGGCCGGGCATTCGTTGGGATTGTCCATCGCCACTTTGCCGACCAGCGCACGTTGTCCGCGTTCGAGGCAGATGTCGACGAGCAGCCTTGTCGCGTCCTGGTGGATGGTTGCGAAGTAGAGCGCTGTGGTCGTGCCGTTGGCGATCAGGTCGTCGACCAGCAGGCCGTAGCTGCGCCGGGCGAAGGCGAGATCGGCGTAGCGCGCCTCCAGGGGAAACGTGTGTTTGTGAAGCCAGGCCTCGAGCGGCACGTCCAGCGCCCGGCCGAGCTGCGGATATTGTGGCGCGTGCACGTGAAGATCGACGAAGCCGGGCAGCAGATAACTCTGCGCCGGCAAGGTCGCCAGCGAACCGGTCCGGCGCGCGGCCTCCAGCGCCTCGTCATAGCCGGCATCATGCGGATGCAGCACCGAGGCGATGATGCCTGATTGATCGACTGCGATCAGGGCATGGCGCAACTCTTCCACGAGCCCGCGCTCCGGCGCGTGAAAGCCGCTGGCCAGAAGCGTCTTGCCGCTCAGGTCGCTCACCTGTCCTCCGCCGAAGAACAGTTACGCACTGCCGTCGCGAAGCGCCAGAGCGCGTTTGCCCGTCCGTCGATGCCGATGACAATAGCGGAAGGGCTGCCGCTCATGCGGCTTGCGCCGTCGTGCCGTAGGTGATGCCTTTCTCCTTCAGCCAGCGGCGATAGGCGATCGACGAGCCGTCGGCCCGCGTCGGGATTTCCGCGCGCGGCTCGAGCGGCAAAAGAAGTGGCCGCTGGTTCTCCAGGATGATGCGGTCCTGCAGGAAGATGAGCTGCTGGAACTGCACCAGTTCGGTCGTGGTCGATACGTCGTCGATCAGGAACATGACGGGGTGTGCGCGGCAGCGGTCCGGATCGAGGGGCTGCACGAATAGGCAGATCACGTCCCACCGGGTAGCCGAGTTGGGGCAGGTCTTGTAGAGCATCACCGCGAAAGGATTGGCGACCCGGTACATGTATTGGGTCATGATGCCGCCGGTCGCCGAGAGTGCTGCCTGCGGCTGGAAGAATTCGCAGTTGGTCGCCCATACCTCATCCACGTCGCGGCGGATTTCGGTTGTGTAATGCCGCACTTCCGTGTGCGGCTCGGCGCCCAATATGTCGGTATGGACGAAGGGGAAATGCGCCATGTCGAGGAAATTCTCGATGATGCGCAGGCCGGACGCCTTTACCGCGATTGCTCCGCAAACGACAGGCCGGCGGTCGTCCTCATAGGCCTCCGGGATCGACAGCACATCGCCGGCCGGCATGCCGAGCGTGATCCATAGATAGCCGTAGCGTTCCTTGGCCGGGACTTGGCTGCCGTCACCGGCACGCGACACATTGACCGCGCCTGCCGTATCGCGGGCTACCAACAGATCGATGCCCAGAAGCCGGTTCGGCATCGTGCCGACCGGAATCTCGTTCACCGCTTCAATGCAATACCATTGATCGAGGGCCGCCTGCTCCGCAGCTCGCTTAATGGTCATTGTTGCGTCCTTCCTGTGCTGTCTCACTGCCGATAGATGCGGTCCATCACGGCCCGGTGGTCGGCCATCGCCGCCTCGACATCGAAAGAGGCGAAGTCGCCTCTCGCGATAATCTGCCGGCCGTTGATGTAGGAATAGTCGACCTTGAAAGGTCCGCAAAGCACCAGCGCGGCGAGCGGGTCGCGCTCGGTGCCGGAAAGGCCGAGTTGGCTGCGTTTGACCGCGATGAAGTCGGCGCACATGCCGGGTGCGAGATGGCCGATGTCATTGCGGCCGAGCAGGGCAGCGCCGCCGCGCGTCGCCATTTCGAGGGCTTCGCGCGCGGACAGCGCCGTCGGCGTGCCGCCGAAACCGCCGCGGCCGCCGGGCTTTTCGGAGAGATAGTGGTGCGGCGCGACACGCTGAAGCATCAGCGCCAGCCGCGCTTCCATGAACAGGTTCGACGTGTCGTTCGAGGCCGAGCCGTCGACGCCAAGGCCGACCTTCACACCCTTGTCGAGCATCTCGCGGATCTTCGCGATGCCCTGCCCGCAGCGCATGTTGGCCGACGGGCAATGGGTGACCCCGGTGCCGGTTTCGGCGAAGCGGTCGATCTCGTCGCTGGTCATGAAGATCGAGTGGGCGAACCAGACGTCGTCACCGAGCCAGCCGACGGATTCGGCGAACTCGACCGGCCGCTTGCCATAGATTTCGAGGCAGTACTTCTCCTCGAAAAGCTCTTCGGCAAGGTGCGAATGCAGGTTTACGCCCTTGTGGCTGCGCGCCAGCGATGCCGCATCGCGCATCAGCTCCGGCGTCACCGAGAAGGGCGAGCAAGGAGCCACGATGATGCGACTCATCGAATGCCGCGACGCGTCGTGATGGCTGCCGATCAGCCGTTCGGCATCCTTCAGGATATCCTCTTCCTTTTCGACGCAGCGGTCCGGCGGCAGGCCGCCCTGGCTTTCGCCGCGCGACATGGCTCCACGCGCAGCGTGGAAACGCAGACCGATATTGCGGGCCGCACCGATCGTCGCGTCGAGCGTGCAGTTGTTGGGCAAGATGTAGAGATGATCGGAGCTGGTCGTGCAGCCCGAATGGATGAGCTCGGCCATCGCTACGCGCGCCGAGACGCCTATCGCATCGTCGTCGAGCTCGGCCCAGATCGGATAGAGCGTCTTCAGCCAGACAAGCAGCTCGTCGTCCTGAGCCATCACACGGGTGAGGTTCTGGTACATATGATGATGCGTGTTCACCATGCCCGGCATGACGACATGGCCCGATAGGTCGAGCACTTCGTCGGCGCTGGAGGCACTGAGTTCGGCGGTGGTGCCGACCGCTTCGACGACGTTGTCGTCGATCAACAAGGCGCCGTCGGAAATCTCGCGGCGCGTATCGTCGAAGGTGGCGAGCAGATCGATGTTCTTGACAAGCAGGCGAGGCATGATGGTCTCAACGCATGTCGCGGAAATAGGGTTCGCCGAGAGCAGCCGGCGCGGCCATTACCCGGCGCATGCGCTGCCAGGTGAGTACCGGCACGATGATCAGCGCGATTGTGCCGAGATAGGGTAGCATCGACAGGATCGGCGCGGCGATCGGCCAGTTGCGTGCCTGGCCGACGAAGCCGAGCGAGGTGATGAGACCGAACAGCAGAGCGGCCAGCACGGCGTTGAGGGGCCGGTAGCCTGCGAAGATAACGAGAGAGACGGCAATCCAGCCGCGGCCGGCCACGACGCCTTCCGACCAGGAGGGAACGAAGGCAAGCGTGAGGTAAGCGCCGGCGCCGGCCGCCAGCGCCGAACCCGCGGCGACATACCAGAAGCGGATGCTTTGCACCGAAATGCCGGCGGCGTCGGCTGCCGCGGGGTTTTCGCCCACCGCGCGCATATTCAGCCCGTGGCGCGTGCGGAACATGATGTAGTGCAGCACAACCGGCAAGACGATGTAGATCAGGTAGACAAGAATGTTCTGTGTGAAGATCGCGCGACCGAGCAGTGGGATGTCGCTAAGATAGGGAATAGCGATCGGCGCGAAGGTCGCCGGCGCCGGCATGCCGGAATAGGCGCGACCGATCGTTGCGGCCATGCCGGTGCCCATCAGCGTCAGCGCCAGGCCGCACAACACCTGGTTCGCTTTGACGACGACGGTGCCAAGCGCGAAGACACAGCCAACGAGGAAACCGACGGCAAGCGCAAGGACGAAGCCGAGCATAGGGTGCGGCGTGGCGACGACGACCGCGATGCCAGTGATTGCACCGAGCGCCATAAGCCCTTCGACGCCGAGATTGACAACGCCGGCGCGCTCGGAGAGCGTCTCGCCCAGCGCCGCCAGCGCCAGCACGCCGCCGGCGAGAATGGAGGTCTGGATCAGTCCGGCGATCATGTCCATGGGTGTTTCCTCAGCTCGCGGCCGGTTCAGTCCGCGTGATGCGGTAGTGAGCGAGTTCGTTGCCGATCGCCGTGAAGAACAGGATCAGTCCGGTGATGGCGAGCACGGCCGAGACGGTGATGCCTTGCGTCTGCAGGATGATGCCCGAATTCAGGATGACGCCCATCAAAGCCGCGCCCGCGAGCACGCCAAGTGAGGAACCACGCGCCAGCACCGCGACCATGATGCCGAGATAGCCGAAATTGTTGGAGATGCCGCCCTGCAGGCGATGCACCGTGCCAGCTACTTCCAGCATACCGGCGATGCCGGCAATCGCTCCCGACATCAGCAGGACGACGATCAGGCGGCGGCGGAACGGCATGCCTGCATAAAGCGCCGCGCTCGGGTTCGACCCGGCGACCCGCACCTCGTAACCCCAGCGCGTGTAGTTGAGCAGTCCTGCGATGGCAAAGGTGAGCAGGATCGCCAGCGGGAAACCGTAGTGCACGATACCCCAGAATTCGGGCACGTCATGCGGCAGACGCGCAGTGGTCGCGAGCGCGTGGCCGCTCGGGTCGAGCCATGGGCCGGTGGCGACATAATAGACCATCAGCGTCGCCACGAAATTCAGAAGCAGGGTGGTGATGAGTTCGCTGACATCGGCGTAGGCGCGCGCCAGCGTCGGCACCAGTATCCAGAGCAGCCCGCCGAGCGCGCCAGCGATGAACATAACAGGCAGGATCAGCCAGGTCGGGCCGGGAATGAACAGCGCGACCGCCGTGGCGCCGAAGGCGCCGGCATAGAATTGGCCCTCCGCGCCGATGTTCCAGGCGCCGATTCTCAGCGCTACCCAGACCGACAGGCCTGTCAGAATCAGGGGAGTGACCAGAAGTCCGACATCTTCCAGCCCGAAGCTCGAGCCAAAAGTCGAGCTGAGCACCTCCCAGGCGAGTTCGATGGGAGCGTTGCCGCGAGCGGCCAGAACCAGGCCGGCGACCACCAGCGCCAGCACGATCGCCAGGGCACGTGCCGCAAAGGCAACGGAGGGCTGCGCGGATGGAACGCGCTGGAGCTTGATCGCCAAGGTCAGTGCTTCCCGGCAGCGGCCTGGGCGCCGGCGCTGGACCGCATATGCCCGCCCATCATCAGGCCGATTTCCTCGATGTCGGTGGCGGCAGTCTCCACCGCGCCCATGATCCTGCCATGGAACATCACGGCGATGCGATCCGACAGGTTGAACAGCTCTTCCAGTTCCTCGGAAATGAAGAGCACCCCGACGCCGGCATCGCGCAATTCGACGAGATGGTGCATCATCGTGTTGATCGCTCCGACATCGAGGCCGCGGCTCGGATAGGCGGCGATCAGAACCTTGCTTGCGATGCGCATCTCGCGGCGTGCGACGAGGCGCTGCTGGTTGCCGCCGGAAAGGTTGCGCATGGGCATGCCGAAATCGGGCACCGCAACGGATGCCGCTTCGGCGATCGTGCGCGCGAGAGCAGCCGCAAGGCGCGGTCGGAATGCGAGGCCCTTTGAAACAGGCGCCGACGCATATTCGCGGATTATGGCGTTGTCGGTGATTGAAAGCGCCGGCGCCAGGCCGCTGTGCAGCCGGTCTTCGGGAATGTGGCCGACGCCGAACTTCGCGTAATCGACCGCGCCGGCGGTCGTGACGTCCTTTCCGCCGAGCACTATCTGGCCGGAGTGGATCGGCCGTAAGCCGGTGACGGCCTGGGTCAGCTCCTTCTGGCCGTTGCCGGCCACGCCGGCGATGCCGAGAATCTCTCCGGCATGGATGTCGAGCGAAATCTCGTCGAGAAGGATGCCGCCCACGTCGTCACGCGCGACGACGGATTTGAGGCTGAGCACCGGCTCGGCGGAGATGCCGGCCGCGCCTGGCTGCCTGGCACGCAGATTGCTGAGCACGATCTCACGGCCAACCATCAGGCGCGCCAGCATCTTCTCGCTGCAGTCCGCGGTCTTCTCGGTGGCCACCTTGCGGCCGCCGCGCAGCACGGTGATGCGGTCGGATATCTCCAGGACCTCGTCGAGCTTGTGGCTGATGAAGACCACCGCATTGCCCCGGGACACGAACTGCTTGAGCGCCTTGAAGAGCTCGCGCGCCTCCGCCGGAGTAAGCACTGCAGTCGGCTCGTCGAGGATCAGAACGCGGGCGTTGCGCGCGAGCACGCGTAGGATTTCCACGCGCTGCTGCTCCCCGGTCGAAAGATCGGCGACGCGCGCGGATGGCCGCACCGCGAGGTTCAGCTTCTCGGCCAGTGCGGCAGTCCGCGCCTCGAGCACGGACGAGCCAATACGCTTGGGCGTTTCGGACCAGCCGAGATGAATATTCTCGGCGACCGTGAAGGCGGTCACCAGCTTGAAATGCTGGTGGACCATGCCAATACCGGCGGAGATCGCATCGACCGGAGACGCGAAGCGTTTGGCATAGCCGTCGACGACGATCTCACCGGCATCCGGCTGATAGATGCCGGTGAGGATGTTCATCAAGGTCGACTTGCCGGCGCCGTTCTCGCCGAGCAAGGCGTGGATCTCCCCCGGCATCACGTCCAGGTCGACATCCTGGTTGGCAACGACGCCGGGGAAATATTTGCTGATGCCCTTGAGCAGCACGAGCGGCGGCGCGCCGGAGCCCGGCTCGTAACGCCCCGGGGAGCTGGACGGCACCTGCACGCCGCCGTAGCGGTGCTCACTCGAAGCATGATGAACTGGAACAAAATCATTCATCCTGCTTAGCTCTTGCCCTCTGCCGCATAGTCTATCCGAAAACTCTGCAATCTTCGGGATCACGCTTGGAGGCCGCTGACGCCTTCGATCGACCAATCCCAGTTGTAGAGTTCCTCTTCGGTCATGCGATGGCCGGCAGCCACCTTGACGTTGCCGTTGGTGTCCTTGATCTCGCCCTCGAACGGGCTCCAGCCACCGAGAATCTTGTCGCGCACGACATCTGCCTGCTTTGCGACCTCCGGGGGCACCGTCTCGCCCCAGGCATCGCGGTCGATACCGCCGCCCATCGGCAGGATGGTCTGCGAGGGCGTCCACTTGCCTTCGAGCCGCAGGCGCACCTGGTCGACATAGAATTTCTTGAAGTCGATGGCGATCGAGGAGACGTAGGCCTTCGGCCCGTAGCGGCGGATGTCGGTATTCCACATGACGGCCTTCGCGCCGCGCTGCTCGGCCACCTGCAGATAGCCGGCTTCGTCCATGATGCCAAACAGAAGGTCGGCGCCGTTGTCGATTAGCGCGGTGCCGGCCTGGGTGGCCGCCTGCGGATCGAACCACGAGTTGATGACGATGGTCTGCATCGTGGCGTTGGGATTGACCGAACGGGCGCCCATCAGGAAGGCGTTGGTGCCGGAAAAGACCGACGGAACCGGGAAGGAGGCGACGTAGCCGAGCTTGCCGCTCTTGCTCATCAGGCCCGCGGCGACACCGGTGACGTAGGTCGGATACCAGTGGGCAAGGTAATAGGTCGAGAGATTTTCGAGCGGGTTGCGGCCATCGCATTCATAGAAGGCGACGTCCGGCGAACGCTTGGCCACGTCGTAGAGGAAGTCGCCATAGTTGGAAGTGGCAAACACCATGTTGGCACCTTCCGAGACAAACTGGCGGAAAGTGCGGGTCGCGTCGGCCGAGTAGGGGATGCTTTCGACGAACAGCGTCTTCAGCTTCGGGAACGCTTCTTGCACGGCCTTCATGCCCTGGTCGTGGCTCCAGGTCCAGCCTTCATCGGTCACCGGACCGGTGTGGCCGAAGGCGATGACAGCGTTTTCCTCGGCGACGGCGGCGAGCGGCGTTTGTGCATGCGCGGGCGTGATAAGGCCGGATTTCGGCAGGAGCAGCGAGGCGCCGGCTGCGGCGCCCATGTTGAGGAAGCCTCGGCGGGAGAGATTGCGCAGGTCGATCATGCGTCGGTCCTTTGTTCCGTGTTATGTTCAGTTCGGGAGAGACAGTTCGGTTTCCATGAGGCGGTCGATTTCTGCCGACCAGTCGGCCAGCCATGCCTGTTTGATGTCGTCGTCGAGCCATGCGGCGGACACGCCGGCCAGCGCGATCTGCTTCAGTGCTTGCGGCCCGAGCGCAAAATTTTCGGCGATCAGCGCGTATTCGCGGTCGAGCGTCGTGCCGAACATGGGCGGATCGTCGGAGTGGATCGTCACGGTAAGCCCGGCCTCGATCATGCGGCGGATCGCGTGGTCGGGCGCGGAAAGGTCGCGCCAGACAGTGGTGGCCAGCGTCGTACTCGGACAGCAGGTGAAGACGATGCCCATCTCCCTGCACTGTTCCATCAGCGCCGGGTCGTCGACCACGTGGTAGCCGTGGTCGATCCGTCTTAGGCCGAGGACGTCGACGGTATCGCGGACGTAGCCCGCCGGGCCGTCCTCGCCCGCATGGTTGGTGACATTGAGCCCGGCCGCCCGCGCCCGCTCGACGATGCGCGCGAACATCGGCGGCGGGTTCGGGCGTTCCTCGTAATCGAAGCCGATGCCGATCACCTCTGCCGGGCGCTCGGCCAGAACCATGTCGAGGAAGCGCTCGCCACCTGCCGCGCCGAGCGGCTTCGCATGCGCCGGTATCAGCTTTGCTATAAGCCCATAGCGCTCCTTCGCGCGGTGAAAGCCGTCGAGGATGCCTTCGAGCATAGTCGAATAGGCCACGCCATGAGCCAGATGCGCATGCGGGCTGAAGAACAGTTCGACGTAGCGCGCACCGGCCTTCGCGCAGCGCTCCAATGCCTCGAACGTGATGCGAGAGAAATCGTCCGCGGTCCTGATCGAGGCGCAAACCAGATCGTAAATCTTCAGGAAATCCAGCAGGTTGCCGTAGCTGTAGAGCTCCGATGTCGGTCTGCCGTCCGGCAGCGGCACCGCGTTCAGCGCCGCCAGCTCGGCGAATGTCTCTGTGGAGACGGCGCCCTCGAGGTGCAAGTGCAACTCGACCTTGGGTATAAGCTGAATGAAACTTGACAACGACATCGACGCTCACCCGCCCGGACCGGCAATCCCAAGCCGTACCTGGTTTTCTTGGGCGACGGACGGCTGCCGAGTTGTTCGATAATCGCGGCTTTTTCCAACTGTCCGATCACCTGATACGCAACAGATGTCAGGGAAACGGGGCTTGCACAAGCCAAAAAATGATGCCTAACTAGACACATTCTAAAACTGCATAAAAAATGTGCAGGCCGGGAGAAATATAGGCATGAAGCACCTACTGGAAGCGCAGAACCTTGCGCCTCCGCCTCAAACAACGTGCCTGCGCTTCGTCGGCCAACTGGTGTCGTCGAGCTTTAGCGAGTTCGCCGACAGGCGTGCCGCTCGGCTCAATCTCGATCTGCTGGTGCACGAAGCCGCGGACGATCTTTTTGTCGTCCAGGTTTCGGGCCAGCCCGATCTCATCGATGCCTTCGAGATGGCATGTAGCCTGGGACCAATCGACTGTCTGGTGATGGACTGCGAACGGGCCGAAATTCGGGAATATTCCAGAGAGGAAGACGCAGAATGACGATACAGGCTGGATGGCACCCAGTGGCGCTGTCGGGGTCGATCGAACCGGGCAGTTCGGCGGGGGCGCGCCTTTGTGGAAACGAACTGGTGGTGTGGCGCGACAACAGCGGCGCAGCGCATGTGTGGGAGGATCGCTGCCCGCATCGCGGTATGAAGCTGAGCTTCGGTTTTGTCCGCAGCGATCATATTGCCTGTCTTTATCACGGCTGGCAGTACGATGCGGCCGGCCAGTGCCGATACATTCCGGCCCACCCCGATCTCAGGGTGCCGGCGTCCATTACCGTGTCTGCCTACATCTCGGCCGAAGCGGCTGGCATGGTCTGGACGGCGCTGGACCCGGCAGCAGCATTGCCAGAACTGCCTGCCTTGCCAGAGGAGGTGGTGCCGGTCCGCAGCCTGTATCTCGACAGTCCCGCCGCAATGGTGATCGATGTCGTGAAGGCCATGCCGCCTTCGCCCTCCTCCAGCGGATCCGGGGTGGCCGATCTGAAGGTGCTGAGCGGGATGCTGTTCAGCCTGACGGCCGGCGAAGACACGCTGCTTCTTGGCCTGCAGGAGCTGACCGGCAAACGATCGGCCCTGCACGTCGTGATTGACGGACCGGCAGCCAAGTATGCCGGCAGGGGGCAGGAGCACTTCTTCGCTTGGACGAGCGAGCTGCGTCATCATCTCGAGACCGGGCGTACCGGCGCGACCTCGACGACGCGGGCCGCATGATGGCGGGGATCACGCTCTACAACTACGAGCTGGACGAAAACTGCTACAAGGTGCGGCTGGCGCTTTCCATGCTCGGCCTGGAATGGCAGACCGTTGCAGTCGATGCATTTCCGGGGGCGGAGCAGAAGACGCCGCCATTCCTGGCCATGAACCCGGCGGGCAGCCTGCCCATTCTCCGCGACGACGAGGTAACGATGTTCGGCGCCGAGTCCATCGTCGTCCATCTGGCGCGCAGCCACGATTCAACGGGTGCATGGCTGCCGGCGGATGGTGCGGATTTCGCCAAGGTGATGCAGTGGCTTTTCTTCGCGGCCGGCGATCTTGGCGTTGCAGGCGCCGCGCGCCGCCATGCCATGTTCGGTGCCGCCGGCGACGAGGCTACGCTGCGCGCCGGTGCCGCGCACGCGCTCCGCGCCATGGACGACCATATGACCGCGCGGGGTTTCGAGAAGAAAGAATGGTTCGCTGCTGACCGCCCGACCATCGCCGACATCGCACTTTTTCCGGCTTTTGCGCTGAGCCGCGATTTCGGCGTCGACCATGACGAGTATCCGGCGCTGCGCCGCTGGGCGCGGCGCTTCCGCGTGCTTCCCGGCTTCATGACCATGCCGGGCATCCCCGACTACCATTGACGCCCAACATTCAACGAGAACGAGGCTGGCAGCAAAATGACCTTTCTCACGCGCTTTTCCGTCCAGCCGCTCTCGTCCATGACCCGGCGGCTGGCCGGCGTCGCTTCCGGGCGAGCCGATCCCGATCTGGTCATTGCCGGCGCACGCGTGTTGTCGACCTACTCGGAGCGCGTGCTTCCGGGCCGCGAGATCTGGTTGTGGGGAGGGCGGATCGCCGCTGTGAAGCCGGCCGGCACCTATAAGGGCGGTACCGCCAGGATATATGACGCCAGGGGCGGCATCGTCGCCCCCGGCCTGGTCGATCCGCACATCCACATCGAATCCTCGATGGTGACGGCCTGCGCCTATGCCGAGGCGGCGCTGCTCAACGGCACCACGACCCTCTTCTGCGACAGCCACGAGATCGGCAACGTCATGGACGTTGCTGGCATCGAGGCGATGCTGGAGGACGCACGCCTGGCGCCATTGTCCATTTTCCTGACGGTTCCGAGCACCGTCCCGGCAACTTCGCCGTTGCTGGAAACGGCCGGTGGCGACCTGACAGCCGAGAAGGTGGGCGCATTGTTCGACAAATGGCCGGAAGCCGTGGCGCTCGGCGAGAAGATGGATTTCGTGCCAGTGGCTATGGGCGATGAGCGCAGCCATGCCATCCTCGCTGCGGCGCTGAAACGCGGCCGTCCGGTGTCGGGCCACGTCTATGGACGCGAATTCGTGTCGGCCTATGCCGCGTCCGGCGTCACCGATACGCATGAGGCGATCGACCGCGAGATCGCTGACGACATGCTCGAAGCCGGCATCTGGCTGTTCCTGCGTGGCGGCCCGCCGACGACGCCCTGGCACAGCCTGCCCGCAGCGATCAAAACGATCACGGAACTCGGAGCCTCGCACAAGCGCGTCGCGGTCTGCACCGACGACCGCGATGCTGACGACCTGATGCTCTTCGGCCTGGACTGGGTGACGCGCGAGGCGATGAAGGCCGGCATGACGCCGGAGCAGGCCTGGGCGATGGGCTCGCTGCATGGCGCGACGCGCTTTGGTATGGAAGGCGAAATCGGAGGCCTCGGTGGTGGCCGCCGTGCCGACCTGGTGCTGCTCGACGACGGCTTCGATCCCGTCAGCACGTGGTATGGCGGCGAACTCGTCGTCGATGACGGCAAGATCACGCCGCTGCTCGACCAGGCCCTGTCGACCCGCTACCGCTATCCGGACGCGGCCTACCACACAGTGAAGCTGCCGAAGCAGATCAAGCTGACGCCGGACCTGCCAACCGGCAAGGTGGTGGCCCATACCATCCGCACCGAACTGCCGGGGATCACGCTCGGCCACCAGAAGATCACGCTCGATCCGGCCAACGGCTGGCAGAACCATTTCGACCGCCACGGCCTGTGCTTCGTCACTGTGGTCGAGCGCCATGGCAAGTCGGACGGCAACGTCGCCTACGGGCTGCTCAGCAATTTCACGCTGCGACGCGGCGCCGTCGCATCGTCTGTCGGCCACGACAGTCACAACATCATCATCGCCGGCCTCAACGAGGCCGACATGCAGGTGGCGCTGCGGGCCATCGAGGAAACGCAAGGCGGCGTCTGTGTCGTCGTCGACGGCAAAGTGACTGCCATGGTTGAACTGCCGATCGCCGGCCTTTTGTCCGACAAGCGCGTCACCGAGGTCGCGGAGGAGGTGAAGATCCTCAAACGGGAATGGGAGGCGGCCGGCTGCTGCATTCCCTATATGGGCTTCAACCTCATCCCGCTCTCGGTCATCCCCGAAATTCGTATCACCGACAAAGGTCTCGTGCTGGTGCCGGAAATGGAGATCGTCCCCGCCTTTGAGGCCGCCTGAGTGGATCCCTTCCGACTTGGGCTGGTCTCACCGCGCATCCATTATTTCCAAATGGTCGCGCGGCTGGGCTCGGTTCGCCAGACCGCGCAGGCGCTCAACGTGGCGCCATCCTCCATCAGCCGCGTCATCAAGGGCCTGGAGGACGAACTGGGCACGCCGCTCTTCGAGCGTGTGCGCCAGCGACTGAAACTGACCAGCGCAGGCGAGCTTCTGCTCTACCACGCGCGTCAGAGCATCACCGAGTTGGCGCGCGCCTCGTCCGAGATCAACGATCTCAGTGGCCTCAACCGCGGCTCGTTGTCCGTGGCGATCGTGGAGAGCGCGGCGCGCGGGCTGGTGCCGAACGCGCTGAAGGAATTCTGGAAGCGCCACCCGCAGATATCGGTCGATGTGCATGTCGCCGGGTCGCAACGCGCCTGCGATGCGGTTGCCGACGGCGAATGCGATCTGGCGCTTGCTTTCGACGTGCGCGTGCCGCGCAACGTGCGCAAGATCGCGAGCACGCCTCTGCCGCTGGGCGTCGTCGCTCATCCGGACAGCCGCCTTGCCGGCCGCAAGGAAGTGAAGCTGTTCGATCTTGCCGGCGAACAGGTCATCGTCTCGGACAACAGCCTTGCGCTGGGGATTTCGATCGACGATGCGATCGGGCGCTCCATGATCGACCTCACGCGACGGTCACGGACCAACTCGATCGGACTGATGACCGAGATGGTGCGCCTCAACCTCGGCGTGGTGCTTCGCACCAAGCTCGGCATCGAACCGGAAGTGGCTGACGGATCGCTCGTTTTCGTGCCGTTGCGCGATTCTCGCATGAATCCGCACCGGCTGATGCTGCTCGCCCGACTTGAACGCGAAATGTCGGATGCGGCCTCCGCATTCGCGGCGCTGCTGGCCCGCATGGTCGAGGCGTTGCATGATTAGTTGTTGCATTTTGCGCATCGATAGAGAGAGAAATTTGTCTCTATCTCGAACAACTGAGCTTTGCGAGACTTCCCGGCCGAAGGGGATGTCATGAAGCAGAGTGCGGTCGACGCGGTCATTCGGGGGCTGAAACGGGCAGGAGTGAGCATCGTCTGCTACCTGCCCGATTCGCTGTTCAAGGAGCTCTACCCGGCCCTTGATGCCGATCCGGATATCCGCACGATCCGCGTCACCAACGAGGGTGAGGGCGCGGCGATCTGCGGCGGGGTCTTCCTGTCGGGCAAGCGCGCGGCGCTGGTCATGGAAAATTCCGGCTTGCGCGCGTCGGTCGAGCCGCTGGCCCGCATGGGCCTCGGAGCCGGCATCCCGGTCGTGATGCTGATGAGCTATCGCGGCGAGCTCGGAGAGAACAACTGGTGGGCAATTCCGCATGGCATCACCATGGAGCCGGTGCTGAACGCGCTGCGCGTGCCCTACCGGATCGTCACCGAGGAGGCGAAGATCGAGCGCGCCATCGTCGACGCCTATTCCTGGTCCTATGCGTCCTACTACCATTCGGCCGTGGCTCTCGGCGGCGAGGTGGTGCGATGAAACGCTTCGACTGCATGAAGGCTCTTGCCGCGCGGCTGAAGGATGAGCTGGTGATCCTTTCGCTCGGCGGCAGCGTCGACGAGTGGTACAACGCCGCGCCGCATATGCGCGAGGCGAGCCTGTTCCAGCAGCAACTCGGCTGCGTCACGCCGCAGGCCTTCGGGCTCGCCGCCGGGTTGCCGCACCGCCGCGTCGTTTCGCTTGATACGGATGGCGGCCTGCTCTTCAATCTGGGCATCCTGGCCACGCTCGGCAACGAACAACCGAAAAACCTCTTCATCGTGGTCTGGGACAATGAGTGCTACCAGTCGATCGGCGGGCCGCCGACGCATACGGCGCTGGGCCGCGTCGACCTTGCTGCGATCGCGCGCGGCGCCGGTGTCGAGAACGCCCATACAGTGCGCACGGTGGACGAGTTCGACGCGCATTGCGCAAGGGGGCTCGCGATGGAGGCACCCTATATAGTGGTCGCCAAGGTCTCGGGAACGGTCCAGCCGGACATCAAGCGCAAACACAGCGACGGCCGCGAGGACAAGTATATCTTCGTCCGCCACGTCGAGGCGAGCGAAGGCATCGTCATCATGGGCCCGAGCGAGCACAACTGACGAGATCATGGGCATCCTCGGACCTGTCGTCCCCCGACGCGTGTTGAAACGCAGCTACGATTACGTGGTGGTCGGCTCGGGTTCCGGTGGCTGTGCGGTGACGCGGCGACTGGTCGATGCCGGCGCCGACGTCCTCCTGATCGAGGCCGGCCCGACGGGTCTTGGGATCGAAGAGATCGAGGACCCCGGCAAGTGGGTGCCGCTTGGCCGCGGCACCTATGACTGGGGCTATGACTATGCTCCGACACTGAGCATGAACGGGCGTACTATCGGCATCCCGCGCGGGCGCCTGCTTGGCGGCTCAAGCGCCATCAACGCGATGATGTGGTATCGCGGCCATCCGCATGATTACGATGCCTGGGAGGCTGGCGGCGCCAAGGGCTGGAGCTTCGCCGACGTGCTGCCCTATTTCCGGCGCTGCGAGGACTGGCGCGACGGTGCAAGCGAATTTCGCGGAGCGGGCGGTCCGCTCCGTATCGAGCGCCCGGCGGCACTGCACCCGGTCGCGCAGGCGCTGATCGATGGCGCGGCCGAGATCGGCATCCCGGTGATCGACGATCCGAACGGCCCGAGCAACGAGGGGGCGGCGGCCGCGAATTTCAACATCTTCGACGGCAAGCGCTGGAGTTCGGCGACGGGCTATCTCGTGCCGATCCTGGATCACCCGATGCTGACGGTGCTGACCGGATCCGCGGCCATCGGCCTGACGGTCGAAGGCAGCCGATGCGTCGCGATCAAGCACCTCGTCGGCGGCGAAATCCGCGAGACGCGCGCGCAACAGAGCATCGTGCTCGCGGCAGGGGCCATCGACACGCCACGCCTGCTGATGCTGTCGGGCATCGGCGATCCGGTCGAACTGCAGCGGCTTGGTATTGCGGTCATTTGCGCCCTGCCGGGTGTCGGCCGGAATCTTCAGGACCATCCGCTGGCGCAGGCCTGCGTCTTCCGCGCGAAACGACCGATCGGACCGATAGTGGGCAATGGCGGTGGCTCGATGGTCAACTGGAAGTCACGGCCGGACCTGTCGCAGCCCGACCTGCATGCCTTCCCCGTCCAGGGCAACAGCGCCGAACCGGCGATCCGCGCGCGCTACGATACATCCGGCGATGTCTTTTCCTTCGGTGCGGGCCTGATGCGCTCGAAGAGCGTCGGGCACTTGAAGCTGCTCGACGGCACGCCCGGCGGGCGGCTCGAAATCCAACCGAACTTTCTGGCGGAACCGGAAGACCTCGACGCCATGGTCACTGCGGTCGAGATGGTGATGGAGATGGCGGCTGCAAAGGCGAACGCCGGTCTCTTCCGCAACTTTGCCGCACCTGACCGCCGACTGACCCGCACCGAGACCATCGCCTTCATCCGCGAGGCGTGCTCGACGTTCTTCCACACCTGCGGAACCGCCAAGATGGGCGAGGACGCGATGGCCGTCGTAGACAGCCGTCTCGCCGTGCACGGGCTGGACGGCCTGCATGTCGCCGATGCCTCGGTGATCCCGACGATCCCGACCTGCAACACCCACGCGCCCGCCACGATGATCGGCGAGCGCGCCGCCGATTTCCTGCTCGCGGCGGCAGCTTGAGGATGCCATGACCGACGGAACGCACACAGGGTACCCGCGATGACCCCAAGCCTCATCCTTGCTGCCGACACGCTGCTCACCATGGATGAAGATAACCACGTGCTGCCTGACGGCGCCGTGCTGGTCGAGGATGGTCGTATCGCCGCGGTCAGCGCACTCGCAGCATTGCGCGCTGCGTATCCGGCCGTGGCCGTGAAGAAGCTCGACAATGCGGTGCTTCTGCCCGGGCTGGTCAACGCGCATGCGCATTCCGGCTTTCTGCGCGGCACGGCGGAGCACCTGCCGGTCTGGGACTGGCTGACGCTCCATATCAATCCAATGCATCGCGTGCTGCAGCCGCACGAGGCCGAGGCGGCATCGTGGCTCTGCTACGCGGAATCCGTGCTCGGCGGCACGACCACCGTCGTCGACATGTGGCGGTTCATGGAAGGAAGCGCCAGGGCGGCCGAGGCGATCGGCAACCGCCTGGTCGCCGTGCCTTACGTCGGCGAGCATCCCGACTACAACTACTTCGACACGCTCGACATGAACGAGGCGATGATCGAGGGCTGGCATCGCAAGGCGGGCGGCCGCATCAATGTGTGGGTCGGGCTGGAGCATCTGTTTTATGCCGACGAAGCCGGCCAACGCCGGGCTATCGAACTCGCAAGGAAACACGACACCGGCTTCCACACCCATTGCAGCGAGGCCGAGATCGAGATCGCGGAATTTGAGCGGCGCTACGGCAAACGCCCGATGTTCGCGCTGGACGACCTTGGCTTCTTCGAAACGCCGCGCGCCATGATCGCCCACGCCGTCTGGCTCGATCGAGAAGAGATCGAGCTTATTTCCAAGCGCCGCGTTTCGGTGGCCCACAATCCTGTTTCCAACATGAAGCTGGCAAGCGGCATCGCGTTGGTGGCCGAGATGCTGAAGGCCGGCGTGCCTGTCGGGATCGGCACCGACGGCGAGAAGGAGAACAACAATTTCGACATGTTCGAAGAGATGAAGGTGACTTCGCTGCTGGGCAAGCTGAAGGACCTCGACGCCGCCGCCATGGATAGCTGGCAGGTGCTGCGGATGGCCACCATTCTCGGCGCCAGAGCGATCGGCCTCGACCACGAGATCGGCTCGATCGAAGTCGGCAAGCGCGCCGACATCATCGCGGTCCGCACCGATACGCCGCGCATGACGCCCGTCTTCCGCGACGGACCTTATTTCAACTTCCATCACAATCTTGTCCACGCTGTGCGCGGCAGCGACGTGTCTTTGACTATGGTCGATGGCGAAATCCTGGCCGAGGACGGCGCGTTGCGCACCGGCGACCTGCGCGAGATCATCGCCGAAATCCATCGCGTCGCGCCTGGTCTGTTCGCCCGGCGCGCCGCTTTCCTTGCCGAGAATTCCGGCGGCAGCCTGCAATGGACCCAATAGGGCGGGCCTCGGTGATGAAGACGACGGACAGGGCGGCACTGGACGATTGGTACGCGGTGGAGACGGTCGCCGATCTAGATGGCGCGCCGAGCCGCACGCGGCTGCTCGGCCAGGACATCGAACTGGTCCGTGACATCACGGGTGCAATCACGGTTCGGGAGATACTGGACGACGGCAACCGCGGCCCCGCGCTGCCCGTCCGGCAGCGCTACGGCTGCGTCTGGACGACGCTGGGCCGGCCCGGGAAGGAAATCTTCGAGATCGCCGAGGCATCGGAGCCCGACCGCCGATACGTGCCCTGCGGCTGGGTGACGATGCGGGCTTCGGGTTTGCGCGTCGTAGAGAATTTCCTCGACATGGCGCATTTCCCCTTCGTGCATACCGACATTCTCGGTTCGGAGCCGCACACGGAAGTGCCGGCCTATCTGAGCGAGATACGTCGCGAGGTGGACGAGGTCTGGGCGACCAACTGCACGTTCTTCCAGCCGCGCATTGCCGCAACGGAAAGCTCCGGCGCGTTTGTGCATCTGACCTATCGTGTGCCGAGCCCATTCGTTGTGATGCTCTACCGTGTATGCCCCGGAGCGCCCGGTCGGCTCGATGCGATCGCGCTGTTCATCCAGCCCATCGAGGAAGACCTCTGCCGCGCCCAGCCGGTCATGTATCTTGTCGACTCCGCTTCGACGCAGACGGCGTTGCTCAACTTCGAACAGGTCATCTTCCTGCAAGACCGGATCATCGTGGAGAACCAGCGGCCGCTGCGCCTTCCGCTCGAGCCGCGGATGGAAATCCCGACACGCGCCGACGGTTCCTCCATTGCCTATCGCCGCTGGCTGAAGGAAAAAGGCATTCGTTTCGGCACGACCGCGGTAGCCACATGACCGGGCCGGATCTCCAGGTGCTTCGCCCGGCCTCCGTTGCCGAGGCGCTGTCGTTGGCAGGGGAGTGCGCATCGCAACTGGTCGCCGGAGGCACGGCGCTGCAACTCTGCTGGGCCAAGGGCCTGCCAAAGCCGCGGTGCCTCATCGACATCGGCCGTATCGCCGGCCTGAAGGGCATCCAACCGGCCGCCGATGGGTTTCGCATCGGCGCACTGACGACCCTGGGTGCCTTGGAGCGTGACCGGGCAATAGGCGAGAATTTGCCTCTGCTCGCCGCCGCCGTCCGCGCCACGGCGGGACCTGCCGTCCGCAATCTCGGAACTCTGGGCGGCAACGTCGCCGGGCGCATGGGTTGCCTTCTGCCGGCCCTGCTCGCGACCGACGCGCAGCTGGAGATCGTCTCACCGGCCGGGCACGCCGTCGTGTCGCTCGCGCAATGGCTGGCCGCCGCGCCGTCCGCGGGCCTCATCAAGGCGGTGATTGTTCGACCGCAACCAACTGCCGCTCGCTGGACCCATCGCAAAGTCGGCCTGCGCGCCGCCTTTACCCGAAGCGTGGCCGGTATCGCCGGGCTGATCGAAACGGCGCATGATCGCATCATCGTCGCGCGGCTCGCGGCCAGCGGCGGCGGGCAAGCGGCCCGTCTCGACCGCGCTGAAGCGCTGCTTGTCGGCCGGCACCTGCGGGAGATCGATTGGGCCGAGCTGCACGCCGCAATTCTCGAAGAGGCGCCGGCGATCGATGATGCATGGCGGTCCGACCGCTATCGGCGCAGTGTCGTGGCGAATGCGCTGGTCTTCGGGCTCGGCGGAAAGTTGTCCCAAGGAGCACATTCGCCGCGCCGGCGGACCGTACCGTCCGGAGACCCACCTGCCGAAATTCTCGTGTCCCGATCGGAGACCGGTGCACGCTGGTACCAGCGGCCGGACGGTGCGCCGAAAATCGCAGGCAGGCTCGAATACCTGACCGACCATCGCGAGCCCGGCATGCTGGTCGGGCGCATTCGGCGTGCCGGCGTTCCCCATGCAAGGATCGTTTCCATCGATACGAGCGCGGCCGAGGCGCTGCCCGGCGTCGCGGCGGTTGTAACGCACCGCGACATCGCCGGCAGCAATGCCTACGGCATTGTCGTGCAGGATCAGCCTGCACTGTGCTTCGACAAGGTGCGCTATATCGGCGACGCTGTTGCTGCCGTTGCCGCTGTTGACACGAAGACGGCCGAACGCGCGCTTGCTCTCATCAGGGTCGAATACGAGCCGCTGCCAATTGTGAGCGATCCCCAACAGGCACTCGCCGCTGGAGCCGAGCCGGTCCACGTCTCAGGCAATCTGCAGTGCAGCTTCGAGTTCATACGTGGCGATGCCGCCGCGGCTTTTGCCAAGGCGGCTCATATCGTCGAGGCTGTCTACGAAACGCCGAGCCAGATGCACGGCTTTATGGAGACGGAGGGCGGCTACGCTTTCGTAGGTACGGATGGCACCCTGAACGTCTTTGCCGGTGGGCAGCATGGCCGCCGCGACCGCATGCAGCTCTCGCGCATCCTCGGCATGCCGCAAGAGCAGATACGGGTGGTCACCAGCCCGACTGGCGGCGCTTTCGGCGGCAAGGACGAGCTGACCGTGCAGCCGGCCCTGGCCCTGCTGGCACTAAAGACCGGACGCGCCGTGCGGCTGCATCTCGGCCGGGCGGAATCCGTCATCGCGGGTACCAAGCGCAATGCGATGCGCATCCATATGCGCACCGCCTGCGACGCCGAGGGTCGGCTGCTCGCCCAGCAGGTGGATGTGATCGCGGATGCCGGCGCGTATGCGTCGCTCGGCCCGGGCGTTCTTGAGACAGCGCTCGAACACGCCTGCGGGCCATATGTCGTTGCCAACATCCTCAGCTCGGGCCGGCTCGCCTACACCAATAACGGCGTCTGCGGCGCGTTTCGTGGCTTCGGTGCCAACCAGATGGCCTTTGCGGTAGAGTGCCAGCTGGATCGGCTGGCCGAAGCCGCCGGCATCGAGATTATCGAGATACGGCGCCGCAATTTGCGCGAGCCTGGCACGCGAGGCCATCTCGGCCAGCAGGTCGCGCCGTCCGAACGTCTGGCCGAGATGCTGCAAGCCGCCGCTGCTGACCCGATCTGGGCCAAGGCGCGCGGCCCGTCGTTCGACGGCTATGAGACGATCGGCGTCGGCATGGCGATGAACTATCAAGGCAACGGACTCGGCACGCTGCCGCCGGACCCGGCCGGAGGCGCGTTGCGCCTGGCTCCGGATGGCATGATCGAAGCTCTCTACGGCCTGGACGAGATGGGACAGGGCCTGCTCACCTCGGTGAAGGCCGCGGTCGCCGGAGCGCTCGGCTGCGGCCGCGACGATGTCCGGCCGGTCACCGGCGATACGGCGGCGACGCCCGAATCCGGTTCCTCTACCGCCTCGCGCGGCACTCACGTGGCCTGGCGGGTCGCGGCAGTCGCCGCACCACCTTTTACGCGCGACCTGCTGGCCGCAGCGGGCCAGTTGCTTTGCCGCGAAGCCGGGACGCTGGCGCTGGCGCCCGGCGGCATCGTCGAGCGACATTCCAACAGCGGCTCACGGCTCATGAGTTTCGCCGAGCTTGCCAAGGCGTTGCCTCCGGACCGGCTGCCAGCTGCTGCCGTCAGCTTTGAGTTTCCGAAATCGGACTATCTGGAAGGCAATGCACGTCTGATCTTCGCCTTCGGCGCGACACTGGCGCGCGTTGCCGTGAGCCGCATCACTGGGCAGGTACGCGTGCTCGAGCTCCATCAGCACACCGCGGCCGGACCGATGCTCGATGCTGCCGCCTATCTTGGCCAGATCGAAGGCGGCGGCGTCCAGGGGCTGGGCTTCACCCTCACTGAGGACGCGGCGATGCGGGATGGCCGGTATCTTGCCGGCAACCTCGATTTCTACATGCTGCCAGGCATTGCCGACACGCCGGAAAGCCTCGCGACCTTCGCGTTGGAGGATCTGGACGAGAACGACCCGTTCGGTCCGCGCGGAGTTGGTGAGCTTGGCATTGGCGCCGTGACGCCAGCCATCGTCAACGCGATTGCGGATGCCACAGGAGCTTGGCCCGAGCGCATCCCGGTCGATCCTGAATGGGTACTCGACGCCCTGCAGAGGAGTGCAGCGTGAGTGCCGAGATCGAGATTACCTTTAACCTCAACGGCTGCCGCCGGGCGCTGGCCATGCCTGCCGAGTTACGCCTGATCGACCTGCTACGCGACCATTTCGGCATGACTGCCGCCAAGATGGCTTGCGGCATCGGCCGCTGCGGCGCTTGTTCCGTGCTGATGGATGATCGCGCGGTCAATGGCTGTCTGGTCATGTCGTGGCAGCTCGACGGGGCCACCATCATCACCCCGGAAGGTTTCGACGTCGTTGCCGAAGCCGTTGTCCTGCGCCGAGGCTCTGGCGGCCGAAAACGCCTTCCAGTGCGGCTACTGCGCACCCGGCATCACTGTTGCGCTGACCGCTCTGCTGCTGGAGAATCCGGCTCCAGACGTGTCTCAGATCCGCGCTGCGCTCGAAGGCAATATCTGCCGCTGTACCGGCTATCATTCCATCATCCGCGGTGCTCTCGCCGCGGTCGAGGCGCTCGCTTGCGGGATACGGACATGACGATCATCATCCGAAATGATGAAGCCAGACATGCAGGCGTCAAGGCGTTCCTGGCCAAACCCAGAATGCGGCACCTGATCGGCGGCGGCTGGTGCGACGCCAGCGATGGCGCAACCTTGCCCGCGACCGATCCTGCGAATGGCGACACGCTCGCGCTGCTGGCGCAAGGCACAGCCGATGACGCCGGGCGCGCCGTTGCTGCGGCGCGTGCTGCTTTCGAAGGCGAGAGCTGGCGCGACATGACACCGTCGGCACGCGGCAAGCTGCTATGGCGCATCGCCGACCTGATTGAGCGCCATGCCGATGAGCTTGCAGAGCTCGAGACGCTTGACCAGGGAAAGCCGTTGAAGACCTCGCGCTTCGCCGAGATTCCCGCCTCGGCCGAGCAGTTCCGCTATTTTGCCGGTTTTGCCACGAAAATCCTCGGCACGACCATCCCCACCTCCATCAGCTACCAACCGGCGGGCAGCAAGATTTTCGCCTATACGGTGCGCGAGCCGATCGGTGTCGTGGCAGCCATAACGCCATGGAATTCGCCGCTGCTCATGGCCTCGATGAAGCTCGCCCCGGCACTTGCCGCAGGCTGTACGATCGTGCTCAAGCCGGCTGAGGAAACGTCGCTCACCGCGCTCAGGCTCGGCGAACTGATGATCGAAGCCGGCTTGCCGGACGGCGTCGTCAATATCGTGACCGGTCTCGGTGAAACTGTGGGCGCAGCATTGGCTGCAGATTCCGATGTCGATAAGGTCGCCTTCACCGGCTCGACGGAAGTCGGAAAGATGATCGTCTCCGCAGCGCGCGGCAATCTGAAGAAGCTGACGCTCGAACTGGGCGGCAAGTCGCCGGCCATCATCATGCCCGATGCGGACATGGGGCTCGCAATCCCCGGAGTGGCCCGGGGGATCTTCGCCAATGCCGGCCAGGTCTGCGTCGCCGGCTCGCGTGTCTATGCGCATCGCTCGATCTACGACCGTCTGGTGGAGGGTCTGGCGGAAGAGGCGCGAAAGCTGCGTCTCGGACACGGGCTTGACCCGAACACCGACCTTGGTCCGCTGGTCAACGGAACCCAGGCTGCGCGCGTCGCCTCCTATGTCGGCGATGGTGCTTCCAGCGGCGCCGAGATCATCACCGGTGGCCGGCGCTTCGACAACTTCTTCGAGCCGACCGTGGTCACCGGCGTCCGCCCGGACATGCGCATGATGCGCGAGGAAATCTTCGGCCCGGTGGTTGCCGTGACACCGTTCGACGATGTCGCGGAGGCGGTAAGCCATGCGAACGACTCGCCCTACGGCCTCGCCGCAAGCGTCTGGACCCGCGACCTTTCCACTGCGCATCGCCTTGCCGCACGTGTCCGGTCGGGCACCGTCTGGATCAATTGCCATTCCTACTTCTCGCCGGAATTGCCGAAGGGCGGCCACAAGCAATCCGGTTGGGGCTATGAGAACGGCGCACCGGGCCTGGAGAACTATCTCGAGACGAAAACGGTCTGCGCGGTGATCTAGCCGCGCCTTCGCCGCGATGTTCGCGGATCGGCGGCTGACAGCCTTTCCATCCGCGCACAAGGATTGATCGAAAATTGCCAGGACCCTCCTAAGGACCAGTTCCTTGACGGCGCTGGTCCACATCGACGTTGCGCTTGACTCGTCCATATTATTCATAATAAATCATACATATTGCTTCGAAAAAAGACGGCAGGTCTGGGAGGACCAATGAAAATCACGGCCATCAAGGCGCGCGTCTGCAATGCGGAAATGCGCAACTGGGTTTTCGTTCGCGTCGAAACCGACGAGCCCGGCTTGTTTGGCTGGGGTGAGGCTACGCTGGAATGGAAGACCCGAGCCGTCGTTGGGGCGCTTCAGGACCTTGAGGCCCTGCTCATCGGGCAAGATCCGCGCAATGTGGAGCAGTGCTACCAGATACTTACGCGCCACGGCTTTTGGCGCCTCGGCGTCGAGGGAATGTCCGCCGTCAGCGGCATCGAGATCGCGCTCTGGGACATCCTGGGCAAGTCATTGGGCGTCCCCGTCTGGCGCCTTTTGGGCGGTCGGGTCCGCGACTATCTGCGCACCTATACGCATCTCGGCCTCGGGGACATGAAGGCGGTCTATGAGACCGGATCCGCGGATGCCATCGTGGAACGCGGACGCATCGTGACGCAAGCAGGCTACGACGCGGTCAAGGTCGTCTGCATTCCCTACACCCACTACGTATCGCCCGCCAAGGCAGTCGACTCCGTTGCCAATATGGTTGGCTCGCTTCGCGAGGCGGTGGGCCCGGATATCGACATCATGGTCGATTTCCACGGACGCCCTGCATCGGTTAACGCTGCGATGGATTACCTCAAGGCAATCGAACCGGCCCGCATCATGTTCGCGGAAGAGCCCGTTCCACCCGAAGATGTTGCCGGACTGGCGCATATCACGGCGCGATCGGCCGTGCCGATCGCGTCCGGCGAACGGCTGATCGGGCGCCGCGAATTTACGCACTCGATCGCAGCCCGCGCCTTCAACATTGCCCAGCCTGATATTTGCCACACTGGCGGTCTGCTCGAGACAAAGAAGATCGCGGCCATGGCGGAAACCGCAGGCATCGGCCTTGCGCCGCACAACCCGCTCGGTCCGATCGCCGGTGTGGCTGCTCTTCATTTTGGCATATCGACGCCAAACGTTGTCATTCAGGAGGAGATGTCCGGTGCCGTCGCCTGGTACGACGACGTCGTCACCTGGCCAATTCAGCGTAACCCAGGCCGCTGGGATCTGCCCGAACTGCCGGGCCTTGGCGTCACCGTCAATGAGGACGTGATCGCGCGCCACCCCTTCAAGCAGGAAGTGCTGCATGCCCGCAACGCCGTCATGCCGGACGGCACCGTGGTGGACTGGTGAATGCAATGGCAGGTCGGCTGCAAGGAAAGATCGCAATCATCACGGGCGCCGGCCAAGGCATCGGTGCCGCCACCGCCCGCGCCTTTGCAACACATGGGGCAAAGACCGTCATTGCTGAACTGAATGCGGCAAGCGGGAAAGCGGTCGCCGACGAATTGCGTGCCCAGGGCGCGGACGCCCTGTTCATCGAGACGGACGTCACCGACGCATCCGCGGTCGCGGACATGGTCTCCCGGACGATCACGGCCTATGGCGGCGTCGACATTCTGGTCAACAATGCCGGCGCCAACGTCTTTTACGAACCGCTGGCGATGCCGGATGAGGAATGGGAGCGCTGCCTCAAGCTCGACCTCCAGGCCGCGTGGTTCTGCGCCAAGGCGGTTTTGCCGACGATGCTGGCGAACGGCTCAGGCTCTATCGTCAACATAGCGAGCTGTCACGCGTTCCAGATCATTCCCCATACATTTCCATACCCGGTCGCCAAGCATGCGCTTCTGGGCCTGACCCGTTCGCTCGCCATCGAATATGCCGCGCGTGGCATCCGGGTGAACGCGATAGCACCCGGCTATATCGAGACGCCGATCGCGGAAGCCTACTGGAACACATTCCCGAACCCCGCCGAGGAGAAGCGGCGAGCCTACGACCTCCATCCGCCTAAGCGTATTGGCCGGCCGGACGAGGTTGCAATGACGGCGGTTTTCCTCGCCTCGGACGAAGCGCCGTTCATAAATGCCGAGACGATCACCATCGATGGTGGGCGCTCGGTTCTCTACCACGACTAGCAACCACCATTGAGCTCAGGGAGGATCTTCATGAAAACCACAACAAAGGCTTTGGCGACATTTGCGGTACTGGCTGCCGGACTGATGAGTGGCGCAGCAAGCGCAGACGACATCAAGATCGGCTACATCAACAAGATGGGAGACCACCCATGGTTCGTCGCCGAAGTCGGCGGCGCCAAGAAAGCGGCTGAGGCGGCAGGGGCTGCATTCGTGTCACAGGACGTTCAGTTTGACGCCAATTTGACGATCACGACCTTCGATACGATGGTCGGCGATGGCGTGAAAGGCATCGCCATCGTTGTCCCCGACAAGGCGCTGGGACCGGTCATCGCGGAGAAAGCAAGGGCCGCAAAAATTCCCTTGGTGGCGGTGGACGACGATATCTACTACCAGGATGGCACCCAGGTCCCCTATGTCGGCATGAATGCCTACAACATCGGTGCGCGGGTGGGCGAAGAGCTTGCCAAGCTCTACAAGGCTGAAGACTGGGCCGGCAAAGAGGTGCGCATCGCCTCGATCGAGGACCGCAAGGCCGATACCTGCATGCAGCGCAACAAGGGCGCGGAAGAAGCGTTCCTGAAGGCGGTGCCCGATTTCAAGCCGGGCAACATCGTTCGCGTCCCCTACGACAATACGATGGTCAACGCCATCGATGTGATGACCACCACATTGACGGCCAATCCCAGCGTCACGAACTGGATATTCTATTCATGCAACGATGATGGCGTGCTGGGTGGTGCGCGAGCACTGGAGAATGCCGGCTATTCCGCAGACCAGGGCATGGGGATCGGCATCGACGGGAGCCGCGCCTGCGACGCCTTCGGATCGGGAAAGCCATCGGCGTTCCGTGGTACGATGTGGCTCAATTCGGAAAATCATGGCGCGCTGGCGGTGAAGATTCTCTTGGCATCCATCAAGGACGGAACGAAGCTTCCCGTTCAGTCCTTCACTGACCCGGAATACATCACCGCCGACAATTTTGCGTCGGACTACAAAGCCAAGCTCTGCCACTGAACCAGATATGCGTCATGCGCAGCAGGGCGCATGACGCTCTTTGGGCCGGCAGTTCGTCGGCAGGCACACGGGATCGATCCTCGGGAGGGAGCTTTTGATGCAATCGGATTTCTTCTCGCTCGATAGGATTTCGAAGCGCTTCGGCGTCGTGCAGGCGCTCGACAATGTCTCGATTACCTTTCGGCCAGGAGAGGTGCTTGCCCTGGTTGGCGAGAATGGCGCCGGCAAATCGACAATGATGCGAATTCTCGAGGGCGTGTTCGCACCGGACACCGGCACCGTGCTGCATGGCGCCACGCCGATCGTTTTCGGCGAACCGCGCGACAGCCACAGAGCCGGAATACGCGTCATCCATCAGGAGCCGGAGATCGTTCCGAACCTGACCGTGGCCGAGAACATTTTCGTCGGCGAACTGCCGCGGCTGGCAGGCGTCCTGCTCGACTGGCACAGGCTCGAGGAGCAGACCGATCGGGTGCTTGCGACCTTCGGCATGCAGCAGGATATGCGGCCGCGTCAACTCTGCAGCACACTCGGTCCGGCACAGCGCCAGATGATCGAAATCATGCGCGCCATACGTGCCGGCGGCCGGCTGATCGCATTTGATGAGCCAACCTCGTCGCTGACCGACGACGAAGCGCGCCGTCTGTTTTCAGTAATTCGCCGGCTGCGCGAAGAGGGCACTTCGATCGTCTACATCTCTCACAGGCTGAACGAGGTCATCGACCTTGCGGATCGCATTGTCGTTTTGCGGGACGGCCGGCTGGTCGATGATTCCCCCGCGGCCGGTGCCAGCGAGCAGACCATAGCCAAGCTCATGGTCGGCCGCGACATTGCCGATCTGTTTACGCGCGAGACGTGGCAATCGGGGCAACCGTTGCTGGAGGTGACGGGCCTGACCACTGACCACGTCACCGATGTGAGCCTCAAGGTCCGCCATGGCGAGGTCCTCGGCATTGCCGGCCTTATGGGTGCGGGTCGATCCGAGTTGGCAAAGGCGATTGTCGGCTATGACAGGCGTCTCGACGGAAGCATAACGATGAATGGGGTGCCCGTTGGCCCTAACAGTCCGCATGCAGCGATCGTGGCGGGCATCGGCTTTGCCCCGGAAGACCGCAAGCACGAGGCGCTGCTGTTGTTCCGAAGCATTCTTGATAACGCCTCGCTTTGCGTGCCCGACAGAACGTCGACCTTCGGCTTCTTCAACCGGCGCAAGGCACTGGAGATCGTCTCACCACTTGCAGCAAAGATGTCGATCAAGGCGCCCGACCTCGACGAACAGGTTTCCAAACTGTCGGGTGGCAATCAACAGAAGGTCGTTCTCGCGCGCTGGCTTGCGCGGCAGCCGATGCTTCTCATCCTCGACGAGCCGACCCGCGGCATCGACATCGGCGCCAAGGCGGAAATCTATCGCCTGATCGATGAACTCGCCGCCAGCGGCATCGGCATAATCCTGATTTCCTCGGAAATGCCGGAACTGATCGGGCTCGCCGACAGGGTGCTTGTCATGGCTGGAGGTCGGATCACGGCCGAACTTTCCCGCCCTGACATCGACGAGACCACGATCCTGAAATACGCCATGCCGCAATCTGTAGCATCGCTCGGAGGACAAATTCAGTGAACAGCCTTGAGCTCAGGACAGCAACAACACAAACCGGAAAAAGGCGCGCTTCGTTGCGCATCGCAGAGCGCATCGGCATTCACAACATAAGTCTTCTTGTTGCTCTCGTCATTCTCGTGCTCATTTTCGGCACTCTGAGAGGCGACGTGTTCTTCTCGAGCCGAAACCTGCTGAACATCGGTCTGGGCATCACCATCCTGGGCGTCCTGGCGATGAGCCAGACCGTGGTCATCGTCGCCGGCGGGCTTGATATTGCTGTCGGCGCAATTGTCGGTCTGACCACGGTATCGACGGCAATGGCCATCCAGGCCACCGGATCACCCACCGCGGGCATTCTTGCCGGCCTGGTCCTGGGCGGTCTTGCCGGCCTCGTGAACGGCATCATCATCACCTATGGGCGGGTCAACGCTGTCATCGCGACTCTCGGTACGATGGCGATCTTCCGCGGCATCGCTTTCATCATGTCCGATGGGCAATCGATCGCGATTTTCAGCGAGACTTTCCGCTTCATCGGGATCGGACGAATCCTCGGCCTGCCTCTGCTGATCTGGATTCTTTTGCTGACCGCCATCGTGTTCCATCTCTTTCTTGCCCGCTCGATCGTTGGCCGCAACATCTATGCCCTGGGCGGCAATCCCGTTGTCGCACGCTTCTCCGGCATCAACATCAACCGCTACCGCGTCGGCATCTACATCATGAGTGGAGTGGCGGCCGGATTGGCCGGGATTCTGTTGGCTGCCCGTACCGGCTCCGGGCAGCCCGTATCCGGATCCCAAGGCCTGGAACTCGAGGCCATCACAGCGGCCGTTCTGGGTGGCTGCGCCTTGCAGGGCGGCAAGGGCACGATCGTCGGCGCACTGCTGGGCGTCGCCATCATTGGCGTCCTCAACAACGGAATGATACTGACCTCCGTGCCAACCTTCTATCAGCTGCTTGCCAAGGGCTCGCTGCTGATACTTGCTGTGGTAATTGCCGAGTACCACTTGAACAGGACATGACGATGGACGCGGCGATCGTTTCGACTGGCCAAGGCAAGCAGGACATTCCTGCCGCAGATGGCACCACGTCATCGCTCAAGGACCGCATCGCACGCGATCTCGGACAGCGCATCCTCGCCGGCTCCTACGCCCAGCACTCCGTCCTGCCGACGGAAGCCGAACTTTGCGTTATCTACGGGGCGAGCCGCACCGCGCTTCGCGATGCTCTTCTGACGCTTTCGGCGAAAGGATTGATCGAGGCACGCAAGCGGGCCGGGACGCGTGTGCGCGTGTCGAGCGAATGGAACAGGCTGGATGCACAGGTTCTGGAATGGATGCGCGATATCGAGCCTGACCTCGATTTCGTCCGTGGATTGATCGAGGCGCGGCTGGTCATTGAACCCGCTGCCGCCCAACTTGCGGCCAAGATGGCGACGTCAGGCGATCTCGCAGTCATCGAAGCGGCGTATGAAGCCATGCGCATTGCTCCGCAGGACGATCTCGCTGCGTGTCTCGATGCCGATGTCAGGTTTCATACCGCCATCCTTCGTGCCAGCCGCAACCCGGTATTCGCCAATCTCGGCAATATGCTTGCGGCCGCCCTCAGCTTCTCCTTCCGCCTGACCACATCGGCCACCGCTAATTACCAGCAGACGCTGAGCGCGCATGGCGACGTGCTGGAGGCAATCAGGATGCGCAGGGCCGACGACGCTCACGATCAGATGAAGGCGCTCATCGGCATCGCGTCGAACGACCTTCTTGCAGTGGCTCGCAAAGGCCGCCATCAACAGCCGATCGCCGCTGCCAAGGCCGACACCGTCTGAACTGATGGCCCCGACGATCAAGATCAGAAGCGGAGACCTGTCCGCTGAAATCGTCCCGTCGCTTGGGGCAGGTCTTGCGAGACTGGACTATGGGCGCGTGCCGCTCTTCCGGCCGTGGCCGGATGGCGGGAGCAGCAACCCGTTCGACCTTGCCTGCAACCTGCTTTTGCCGTGGTCAAATCGCATCTCGGGCGCCGGGTTCACATTCGACTCCAAATTCCACGAACTGCCTGCCAATGTTGCAGGCGAGCCATTTCCCATTCACGGCAATGGATTTTCGAGCGAGTGGGACGTCGACAGCGTAGCGCAGGACAACGCAAAGCTGTCCCTCATCAGCAATGGACCCGGCCCATACCGATATCGCGCCGAGGTGCGCTACACGCTGACCGGACAGGGGCTCGAGCTGAAGCTTCGCGTCGTCAATCGGGCATCGATCAGGTTGCCGTTCGGGCTTGGCATCCATCCATGGTTCCCGAGAACGGCACGGACCGCGCTTCATGCGCCGGCCTCGCAGGTTTGTCTCGAACTGCCCAACCATCTCCCCGAACGGTTTGTGGATATCAAAACCCGTCCCCATTGGGATTTCGGCGCCCCGGCCGTATTGCCGAGTGGATGGATAAACAATCTGTTTGCTGGTTGGAACGGCGTCGCCACCATATCGTGGCCGGAGCATAGTTGCAGCCTGCGGATTGAAGCTTCATCGCCCTTGAATTTCTACCTGGTCTATTCGCCATCGGACGAGAGCGACTTCTTCTGTTTTGAACCGGTCAGTCATGCTGTCGATGCTCACAATCGTGGTTCGATCGACAAATGGAATGGACTGTCGGTGCTTGGGCCCGGCGAGGCCCTGGCAGCCCGTTGCAGCTTCGCCGTCAGTTAGGCGGATCTCTGCGGCGCCATCGAATTGGCGGACCTTTTGTCCAAACGGAGCTTGGGAAGAGGGAACTCCGGCGACCGGGAACCCGTGAGCCCGTTCGACGTTTGCCGGATGTCGCGGCGCAGTTCGTCTGCTTGACGGCCCCCAAAAATGTGCTTGGCAGGATTGGATCAATGACGGATGTTGAACCAAAAGAATTCGTGCTCGCAGGCATCGTCATGAGGCGACTGGTCTCCGGCGAACAGACGGGAGGCTTGTTGAGTCTCTTCGAAAACAGAAGCGACGGGCACACGAAAACGCCAATCCATGTTCATGCGAATGACGACGAGACGGTCTACGTCATCGAAGGGCAGTTGACCGCAATTGTGGACGGTGTGGTCCGAACGCTCTCGCCCGGCGAGAGCATGTTTTTGAAGCGTGGCATCCCGCACCAGCTTATGAATCCCGGCAATCAGCTCGTTCGCTATATCCTGATAGACACGCCAAGTGTGTTTGAGCAGTTTCTCGCCGAAGGTGGCCATGAACTCGGCAAGGGAGAGGTGGTCGAGCCGCCGACGCCTGCCGATATCGAGCGGCTCAAAGCAGCCGCGCCGAAGTATGGGATTACGCTTCTGCAAGACTGGCCGGCAAGAGAGTAGAAGGCTTCGTGATGGCGGCTTGGATCGCCGCTAAAGCCGGCCCTTGCCCGAGGAACCGGTATTGGCTAGCCGACGGCAATCCAATCCAAGAGGCTGCGGGCAAAACTTCGCGGCGCGATGAGTTCGCAAGCGGTCTCACCGGTGCGCAGGAAGAGCACGGGCACGTGGTGGAAGGATGTTTGCACGGCGCGGCCCGGAGCGGCGGTCGGCGCGTGCCAGTCGACGGCAATGCAGCCGGACAGAAGCCTTGCGATACCAGGGCCGGCCATTTTCAAACGAGCACGGCCTTCCCCAAGGGGAACGGAACAGCCGAGATCGGGGTCGACGACGAGGGCTGGCACTTCTGTGCCTTCGTCGAGAGCCAGCCAAAGGCGGCGAGGTGCAACGCGGATTATTAGAAGCCCCTTGTGGCGAACCGTCTCTCCGACCGAAGCGGGAAGTTTCTTGCCGAGCGACGCCGAGACGCTCTTTTCGAATTGTCTCAGTGTCCCGTCCCAGCCCTCGACCTGGATAAGCGGACAATCTGCCACGGACAGGCTGAAATCCCGAGAAGAGGTCAAGCTAGCCATGCAGCCGTTCTCCCTGCGGATCGACGAATACCGGCGAGACAATGCGGGCGCGAACCGTTTCGGCCTTCATCGGATAGACCGCCACGACCTCGCTTCCTTCTGACGCAACATCCCCGGCAAGGAGTGCCAGACCGACATAATGGCCGCGTTCGGGGCTGAAAGTGACGGAGGTGACGCGACCGCGCCCATGGCCATAGGGTTTCTCATCCGGCAGGAACAGGATGGCGCCGCCGCGCAGGCGTTTTCCGTCCTCGATGCATTCCAGTCCGATCAGGCGCTGCCGGTTGGGCGCCTGGAGGGCAGGGCGCCGTCGCAGGATGTCGCCGACGAAGCCGCTGCGCTTGCCGGCCATGCGGCCGAGGCCGAGATCGTCGAGCGTCGTGCGCCCATCGATCTCCGGTCCGGCGACATGGCCCTTTTCGACGCGTAGCGCGCCAAGCGCCTCAACGCCGTAAGGCTTCAGGTCGAAGGGTCTGCCGGCTTCGAGCAAGCGGCTCCAGAGCTGTTCACCCGCAGTGGCGCCGACATAGACTTCGTAAGCACGCTCGCCGGAATAACTGAGACGCAGGATGCGGAGCCCACGGCCCTCCCACTCGCTTTCGAGTAGCCCCATATGCGGAAGCGCCGCGTCGGAGACGTCGAGACCAGGAAAAGCAGCGCTGAGGATTGCGCGGCTGGCTGGCCCGGCAACCGACATTGCCGCCCATTCATCGCTGACCGAGGTGACGGCCACACGCAAATCCGGCCAGGCCGTGTCGAGCAGGAATTCGAGACGCGACAGCACGTCGGCAGCCTTGGCCGTCGAAGTGGTCATGAAGAACCGGTTTTCCGCCAGCCGCGTCGTGGTGCCGTCGTCGAAGACGATGCCGTCGTCACGCAGCATGACGCCGTAGCGGGCGCGGCCTACCGCCAGTTTGGCAAAGCCGTTGGCGTAGACGCGGTCGAGGAAGATTGCCGCATCCGGGCCCTGGACATCAATCTTGCCAAGGGTGGAAATGTCCATAAGGCCCGCCGCCTGACGTACGGTACGCATTTCGGCGACATAGGCCTCGTTCACGTCGCGCCCCGACTGCCGGTAGAAATAGGGCCGCATCCAGAGCCCGACCTCGAGCATCTCGGCGCCGTTCGCCATGTGCCAGTCGTGCATCGGCGTGCGGCGGATCGGCTTGAAATGATGGCCGATGGCGCGCCCGGCAAGCGCCCCGATGGCAACCGGCGTATAAGGCGGGCGGAAGGTCGTGGTGCCGGTCTCGGGGATCGTTGCGTTGCGCAGCGCTGCCATGGCGGCAAGTGCGGGAAAATTGCTGGTCTTGCCCTGGTCGGTGCCCATGCCGAGCGTGGTGTAGCGTTTCAGGTGCTCGACCGATTCATAGCCCTCGCGATGGGCGAGCTCGATGTCTTTTGTCGTCACATCCATCTGGAAATCGACAAAGGCTTTTCCGCGTCCAGCGGGCAGGACCTCGTAATGCGGGGCCGCGGCGGTCTCGCCGAGATCTAGTTTCGATGGAGTGGGCGCCGGCGCCGACTTGCCGCAGGAGACTGCCGCGTCGATGCCAGCACGATGACCGTCCTCGATGGCTTCGGCAGTTGCATAGGCCCCCAGCATTGCGCCGGCGCCGAACCGGCCGGCCGGAAAAGCGCCCGGCACGAAGCCGCCGATGTCGTCGCGATAGACAGGTTTGACACCGAGGTGTGAGGTGAGATGCACGGTTGGCGACCAGCCGCCGGAGATGCAGACCAGGTCGCAGGCGGCCGAGGACTGGCCCTCCGGCCCGTTGAGCGTTACGTGCCTGACGGCATGGCCGCCGTGCAGGTCGACGATGCGCGTTGCGGCCCGCACCACCACGCCGAGCCGTGCGGCTTCTGCGGCAAGTGCTGCGGGCGGGACGGGGCGCAGATCGGCAACCGTCACCTCCGCGCCGGCTGCGGCATAGTCGAAGGCGGTGCGCCAGGCACCGTCATTGGTGGTGGCGACAATGATTTTCTTGCCCGGCAGGACGGCGAAACGGTTGAGGTAGGTCCGGGCGGCCGAGGCAAGCATGACGCCGGGCCGGTCATTGTTCGAGAACACCATCGGCCGCTCGATGGCGCCGGTGGCAAAAACGATCGAGCGGGCGCGCAGCATGGTGACCGTTTGCCGTGTCTGGCCATTCGGCTGCGGATCGGTTGGATCGCGCTGTTCGACCAGTCCAAGGACATTGCCGTCATAGCTGCCGAAAGCGGTCGTCCGCTTCATCAGCGCGACGGTTTCGAAGCCCTCCAACTCGGCCTCGGCCTGCCTCAGCCATGCGGCCGCTGCGCTGTCGGACGGTTCCGCCAGAAGCTGGCCGCCAAGCAGGAAATCCTGCTCGATCAGCGCGACCCGCGCGCCGGCCGCGGCGGCTGCCCGCGCCGCCGACAATCCCACCGGGCCGCCGCCGACGATGGCGACATCGGCGAAGGCATGACGGACCTCGTAGTGGTCGGGATCCGGGCCGGTGCCGGCCCTGCCCAGACCGGCCGCCTTGCGGATAAAGTGCTCGTAGAACATCCAGGCGCGGCGCGTCGGGCCCATGAAGGTCTTGTAGTAGAAGCCGGCGGACAGAAACGGTGCCAACAGCCCGTTGACGCTTTGCACGTCGAAGGCAAGCGACGGCCAGCGGTTCTGACTCTCCGCGACCATCCCGTCGGCGAGTTCCAGCGTCGTCGCCGGCAGGTTCGGCTCGCGCCTGCCGGCGCTCCCGAGCGTAACCAGCGCATTCGGCTCTTCGGGCCCGGCGGAAAAAATGCCGCGCGGGCGATGATATTTGAAGCTGCGACCGACCAGCGTGACGCCATTGGCGAGCAGCGCGGAGGCAAGCGTGTCGCCGCGATATCCAGCCAGCTTGCGGCCGTCGAAGGTAAACTCGACCGGCTGCTCGCGGACGATGCGGCCACCCACCGACAGCCGTTTGCGGTTCGCACTCATGCCGGTGATTTCCTGAGAGTTGATCTCCTGGCCGGCAATTTTCTGGCGAAGTCGACGGCTGCGATGACGTGGTTGCGTGTGTCGCGTTCGACCACCAGCCATTGCCGGCAACCGGTCACGTGCTGCCAGTATTCACGGTGCGGGCCGGCCGGGTTTTTCCTGACATAGACATAACGGTACCAGGCCTCCGGATCGGGGTCGGCATGGGCCGGACGCGTGACCGAGGCATCGCCGCCATAGCGGAACTCGTCATGGTCGCGCGGGCCGCAGCAGGGGCATTCGATAAGCAGCATTTTGTTTCCGCCTCCTATTGCAGCCAGGCCGAAGGGCCGACGCCGGCTTCGTCGAGCGTGTGGCCGGTGCGGAAACGATCGAGCCCGTAGACCGCGATCAAGGGATGCGGCTTGCCGGTGGCGATCGTATGGGCGAAGCACCAGCCGGAAGCCGGCGTCGCCTTGAAGCCGCCATAGCACCAGCCGCCGTTGAGATAGAGGCCGTCGATCGGCGTCGGGCAGATGATCGGGCTGGCATCGGGGGTCATGTCCATGACGCCGCCCCAGTGGCGCAGCAGGCGGACGCGCGAAATGCACGGCATCAGCGCAATGGCCGCCTCCGCCACTTCGCGCACGACGCCGAGATTGCCGCGCTGGGCGTATGAATTGTAGCCGTCGAGATTGCCGCCGAAGACCAACCCCCCCTTGTCGGACTGGCTGACGTAGAAATGGTCGGCGCCATAGGCGACGACGTGATCTACCAGCGGCTTCAGCGGCTCGGTTACGAAAGCTTGCAGAACATGGCTTTCGATCGGCAGTTCAAGCCCGGCCCTGGCGCCGAGCACGGACGTATGACCGGCAACAGCGAGGCCGATCTTGCCGGCGCCGATCCGGCCTTTCGTCGTTTCGACGCCGACGATGCTGTCGCCGTCGCGGACGAAGCCTGTCACCTCGCAGTTCTGGATGATGTCGACGCCATGGCCGTCGGCGGCGCGCGCATACCCCCACGCCACGGCGTCGTGACGCGCCGTGCCGGCGCGGCCCTGAAAGATGGCGCCATGGATAGGAAAGCGGGCGGTGTCGGAAAAATCGAGATAGGGCACCAGCCTGCGCACTTCTTCCCGGTCGAGGATATCGGCATCGATGCCGTTCAGCCGCATGACATTGGCCCGGTGGCTGAAGCTGTCGAGCTGATCGGCCGAATGCGCTGTGACGAGCTGGCCGCGCTGGGAAAACATGACGTTGAAGTTCAGCGCCCGCGACATGCCCTCCCAGAGCTTCATCGAGAATTCGTAGAACTGGGTGTTGCCGTCGAGCAGGTAGTTGGAGCGGATGACGGTGGTGTTGCGGCCGACATTGCCGCCGCCGACATAACCCTTTTCGAGCACCGCGACGTTGCGGATACCGTGGTTCTCGGCAAGGTAGAAGGCGGTGGCGAGGCCGTGTCCACCGCCGCCGATGACGATCACGTCATAGGACGGTTTTGGTTCCGCCGCACGCCAGGCGCGCTGCCAGTTCTTCTGGCCGGACAGCGCGTTGCGTAAAATCGAAAATGCCGAATAGCGCGCCATGCGTGCGGGCCTATCGAACGATCGGGCGGGCCGGCGTACAGGTGAGCACTTCGGCACCCGCATCGGTCAACAGCACCGTGTTCGAGACGAAGTCATTGCCGCGGCCCGTTCCCATCAGCCACGACAGGATGTGGAAGCTCATCCCGGTCTCGATCTCGAGGTCGGAATCGTGCCTCAAGCCGGTCACCGAATTGCCGCCGGTCCATGACGGCGGCTGGCCGGCGCCGACGAGATAACCGCAGTGATGGCGGCGATAGTGGGAAAGACCGGCCTCGTCGGCGACGGCCTGCCAGGCGGCGTAGACATCGCGCGCCTTGGCGCCCGGCCGCAGCGCCTCAACGACCGCGTGGAACGCCTTGGCGGTCACCTCCGCCATTGCGGCGTCTTCGTCGCTGATGTGGCCGATGCGAACAAGCCGGCCGAGCGGCGCGTGGTAGCGCGAGATGCACCCGGACAGTTCGACAAAGACCGGCTCGCCGTTGCGGTAGATCCCGTCGCCCCAGGTCGTGTGCTCTTCACCCAGGCGCGCGGCCGGGCGGATGAACGGTCCGAAGCCCGGCGCATGACCGCCGGCGAGGATCATTGCCGCAACACATTGGGCGGCGACCTCCTGTTCGGAAGCGCCATCCGAGATCGCGGCGATCGCGGCACCGGCGGCGGCGTCCGTCACCTTTGCGGCACGCCGCATCAGCGCCTGTTCTTCGGCGCTCTTCACCCGCCGCATCTTGTCGATCAGACCGGAGACATCGCTCCACTTTGCATCGGCTTGCATCTGGAGTGCCACGGCAAGTCCGTGGCTAAGGCCGGCCGTCCAGTATTCGAGGCCGATCCGCTTGCCGGACAGGCCGAGCTCTGCAAGCACCCGCGCGGCAAGGTCGGCCGCGGTTTCGCTGTCGGAGTGGCCACGGAATTCCGCTGCCTTCACCTGCTTCTCGATTGTCACCTTCTCCATCGAGCGGGTGACCAGAACAGGTTTTCCCCGGAGCGGCACGATCAGCAGGTGAGGGGCAAAATACCCCCAGTGATCAAGCCCGGTGAGATAGAAGACGTTCTCCGGCGAGGCAAACACCGCTGCGTCGAGCTCGCGCTCAACCAGTGCAGTACGGACCTTTGCCAGGCGGCCGGCGATTTCGGCTTCGGAAAACGGATTGCGGTCCATCGGGCGTCCTCGTGCTTGTTGCCGGCTTGGTGGCGGGCTGGTCTTTTCGGCAGCCGGTTTCCCGGCGGCCATGTCAGTCGATGACGATGACTTCGCGCGCCACATCGCAGAGGCGTTCGCCGCCGCGTTCCGTGACGACGAACGATTCCGAGATGGCGATGCCGAAATCGTCGAGCCAGACGCCGGCCATGAAATGGAAGCACATCCCAGGCTGCATCTCGGTGGTATCGCCGGGACGAAGGCTTGCGGTGCGCTCGCCCCAATCGGGCGGGTATGCGAGCCCGACCGGATAGCCGACGCGGCTGTCCTTCTTCAGCCCGTTCCGTCGCAGGACTGCCTGCCAGGCGGCTTCCACCTCTTCGGCGGTGTTGCCGGGGCGCGCTTTCTCGAGGCCAGCGTCGACGCCCTCGACGATCGCCTTGGCCATGTCGAGGATGGCTTGCCGCGGCTTGCCGAAGTGTACCGTCCGGGTCAGCGCCGCATGATAGCGGCGCCGCACGCCGGCGATCTCCAGAATGGCGAGGCCGCTGTCCGGCAGCGGCGCGTCGGACCACGTCAGATGCGGCGTGCTGGTGCCCTCGCCAACGGGCATCAGCGGACAGATCGCGGCATAGTCGCCGCCCGCTCCAGGCACGCCCATGATCTGTGCGTGATAGATTTCCGCAATGACATGGTTCTGAGGCACACCGGGCCGCATTTTCTCGATGGCGCGGTTCATGGCATGCGTGCAGATCGCACCCGCCTCGCGGATCAGCACCAGCTCGGCTTCGGATTTGACCAGCCGCGCCCAGTTGACGAGATCGTGGTTGTTGGCGAAGTGCGCGTCGGGCAGCCCCTCGACAAGGTGGGCGTGGCAGCGCGCAGTGTAATAATGCGCGTCCATCTCGACGCCGATGCGGGCCTTTCCCCAGCTGCGCGACCGGATCAGTTGGGCGAGTTCGTCATAGGGGTGTTCGACCGGCTGCTGCACCAGCCGTTCCGAGAACGGCACGATGTTTGTCTCGGGCAGGCCGGTGGTTAGGCGTGCACTCTTGGCGTCCTGCGCCCTGCCGAACCAGATCGGCCGATCCTCCTCCAGATGGACGAGGACGCACTGCGGAACGTAGAACGACCATCCGTCATAGCCGGTCAGCCAGCACATGTTGGCTGGATCCTGACAGACGATGAGATCGAAGCCGGCTTTTTGCATGCGTGTCTTCACGCCGGCGAGGCGCTGCCCATACTCCGCTTGCGTGAACGTCCCGAACCCGTTCGCAGTCGCCACCGAAATCCTGCCTTCCAGCTACGCCGCATGCCCTTTGATCAACATGGGCAAACAGGCCAAATTGTGCACAACTCGACGTCAATTTGTTGGCTAGCTACGAATTATCGCCGAATTTTCATGGCTTCTATATCTCTGCTTGCGAAATGTCTAGGGCAGTTGTATACGTCTTATCAAGCAGGCGTCGACCTCGAAGAAGGCCGCGCCCTGGGAACCATCCACAGTTGTCCAATGGGAGAAAAGCATGTTCAAATCATCGATATCGCGCCGCATGGTCGTGAAAGCGGCTGCCTGCATCGCGCTGGCCGCGACGTCATTGACCTCGCTGTCCGCTCACGCGGAAACCACTCTCGAACGGGCCAAGAAGGACGGCTACATCCGCGTCGGTTTCGCCAACGAGGCGCCGTTCGGTTACGCCACGCCAGACGGCAAGCTGACCGGCGAGGCGCCGGAAGTCGCCAAGGCGGTGCTCGCCAAGATGAGCATACCGCAGGTCGACGGTGTTCTGACCGAATTCGGCTCGCTCATCCCGGGTCTCAAGGCCGGCCGCTTCGACATCATCGCTGCCGGCATGTTCATCACTCCGAAGCGCTGCGCCGAGATCAACTACTCCGAGCCGTCCTACGGCATCGGCGAGGCTATGCTGGTGGCTAAAGGCAATCCGAAAGGCATCAAGGATTTTTCCAGCATCAAGGACAATCCGGATCTCAAGCTTGCCGTGATGGCCGGCGCCGTCGAAGGCGGCTTCGCCAAGGATGCGGGCGTTGCCGGTGGGCAGATCGTCTCCTTGCCCGACCAGTCAAGCCTGGTCGCCGCCGTCCAGTCGGGCCGCGCCGATGCTGCCGCGCTGACCGCTCTTTCGATCGCCGACATGGCCAAGAAAGCCGACGGCGTCGAATCGACCAAGCCCTTCGGCGAGGTCGGCGGCAAATCGGTGAAAGGCCATGGTGGGTTCGGCTTCCGCAAGGAAGACACGGACCTGCTGGAGGCGTTCAACGCCGAGCTGAAGAAGTTCATCGGTTCGCCAGAGCACATCGCGCTGGTCGAGCCACTCGGCTTCGGCAAGGATTATCTCCCCAACAAGACCACCGCGGAGCTCTGCGCTGGCAAATAGGTTCCCAACTGCTGGCGGCGCGAAAGCGCCGCCCTTTTTTCCCGGGGGAATCGCATGGGAATCCGTACGCTCATTGCCATGTTGGTCATCGCGCTCGTCGTGATCGGCGCGTTGGCAACACAGGAAAGCTATAGCGTTTTCATGCCGGGGCTGCTGCAAGGCGCGGTCCTGACGGTCGAGATCGCCGTCCTCGGCAGCCTGCTCGCAATTGTCATGGGCGTACTTGCAGCACTTGCAAGGATGTATGGCCCGACGCCGCTCAGATGGCTGGCCACGGTTTACGTCGAGATCTTCCGCGGAACGTCGGCACTGGTGCAATTGTTCTGGCTGTTTTTCGTGCTCCCGCAATTCGGCGTCACGATCAACGCATTCGTTGTGGCGGTGCTCGCGCTCGGCCTGAATGTCGGCGCCTACGGATCGGAGTGCGTGCGCGGCGCGATCCTGTCCGTCGCCCGCGGGCAGTGGGAAGCGTGTACGGCATTGAACATGACCCGCCCGCAGATGTTGCGCCGGATCATCCTGCCGCAGGCCTTTGTCGCGATGATCCCGCCCTGGGGCAATCTGTTCATCGAGCTTCTGAAATCGACAGCGCTGGTCTCGCTGATCACGCTTTCGGATCTCGCCTTCAAGGCCCAGCAAATGAACCAAAACACTTTCAAGACCATTCCGATCTTCACCCTCGTGCTTTTGATGTACCTGGCAATGTCGCTGGTCGTGACCATCGGCATGCGGCTTCTCGAAAGGCGGGCTTCGCTCGGATTGGCGCGGGGGAAGGCAGCATGATCTGGGACTGGGCATTTGCTTTTGAAATCCTGCCGGTGCTCGCCCGCGCTGCCATCGTTTCCATCGAGGCGACGCTGATCGGGTTTGCGCTTGCCGCCTCGCTTGGCCTGGTGCTGGCGGTCGTCCGCATCGCCGTGCCGTGGACCGGCTGGACGATTTCGGTGCTGGTCGAACTGATCCGGTCGACCCCGCTGCTGATCCAGATATTCTTTCTTTATTTCGTCTTTCCGAAATTCGGTGTCGTGCTCGACGCCTTCACCGCCGGGGTGCTTGCCATCGGCATCCACTACGCTGCCTATTGTTCCGAGGTCTATCGCGCCGGTTTCGACAACATCCATCGTGGCCAATGGGAAGCCGCGGTCGCACTCAATCTGTCAGCCTGGACGACGTTCCGCGACATCATCATTCCGCAGGCGATCCCGCCGATCGTTCCGGCGCTCGGCAACTATCTGGTTGCCTTGTTCAAGGAGACGCCATTGCTTTCCGCAATCGCCGTGCTGGAGCTGATGCAGACGGCCAAGATCATCGGCTCCGAAACCTTCCGCTACACTGAGCCGATGACTCTGGTCGGCCTGTTCTTCCTTGCCATGAGCCTGGTTTCTGCCGCGCTCATTCGCTCCCTCGAAGGCCTGCTCAACCGGAGGACGATGCGATGACGGAACAACCGATGGTCCGCTTCGACAATGTTTCGAAACGCTACGGCGCGCTGACCGTTCTCGACGGGCTCAATCTGGAAATAGCACGCGGCGAGAAGGTCTCCATCATCGGGCCGTCCGGCTCCGGCAAGACCACGGTGCTGCGCATGCTGATGACGCTGGAGACGATCAATGACGGCGTCATCTGGGTCGAAGGCGAGCCGCTCACCCACATGCAGAGGAACGGCAAGCTTGTTCCCGCCGATCTCGCACACATCCGCAAGATCCGCGCCAAGATCGGCATGGTGTTCCAGTCGTTCAACCTGTTCCCGCACATGACGGCGATCCAGAACTGCATCGAGGCCCCGATAACCGTGCTCGGCATGAAGCGGCCCGATGCCGAGGCGCGTGCTGCCGAGCTGCTCGACATGGTCGGTTTGTCGGAGAAGAAGGACCACTATCCATCGCAGCTTTCCGGCGGCCAGCAGCAGCGTGTCGCCATCGCCCGCGCCTGCGCCATGCGGCCCAAGATCATGCTGTTCGACGAAGTGACCTCGGCACTCGACCCCGAACTCGTCGGCGAAGTGCTTGAAGTCATCCGAAAACTCGGTAGGGAACATGACCTCACCATGCTGATGGTCACCCACCAGATGGGATTTGCCAGGGAATTCTCCGATCGCGTCTGCTTTTTCCATGCCGGCAAGATCTGCGAGCAGGGGCCGCCAAGCGAGTTGTTCGGCGCCCCCAAGAACGAGCGGACGCGGCAGTTCCTGCACGCTGTCCTGGAGGCTGGATGACGCTTGAGACGGATGCCACGCCCCTGGCCGCGACCGCCGCACCGCCGCGCCCGCTCTCGGCGCGGGAACGGTTCGAGCGTATCTACCGGATACTGCGCGACCGCATCTGCCTGCTTGACTACGCGCCGGGTAGCCATCTCTCCGAGGAAGAGCTTGCCCAGGAATTCCAGATCAGCCGCACGCCGGTTCGCCGTGTCCTGGCGCGCCTCGAATCCGAGGGTCTGGTTCAATCCGTCCATGGTGTCGGCACGATCGTCACCGATGTCGACATCGAGGAATTGCAGCAGGTCTATCACTTGCGCCTGGAGTTGGCGCTCCTCGTCGGCAAGCTTTCGCCGATCCCGCGCACGGCGGACGACCTCGACCGGATACGGGCGCTCATCGCGCGCTGCGATGCCGATATACTCAATCCCGACCAGCGCGCTTTCCTGCGCCTCAACATGGATTTTTTCTACGAGCTCACGGCGATGACCGGCAACCAGCCGCTGCGCGAGATCAGTGAGCGCCTGTATTTTCAGGTCGCGCGCGTCGTCCTGAAGCTGATGCCCCAATTGGGCCTTGTCGAGGAGTTCACCGCGTTCCGCCGCGAAATGGAAGAGGTCCTTGCCGCCGCCGAGATCGGCGACTGGGAGTCCATAGGGCACATAAGGCGGGCGCATATCTCGATGAGCTTTCGCCGCATGATGCGTCATGCAGGCGAGGCGAACCTGGATCGAGCTACATAGTCAGCCCCTCACGGTTGTGCTGGTCGCCTGCCGCCGAACTGGCTTCGATGCCCGAAGCCCCGCCCGGTACCGACAGGATTTGCCAGCACCGGGATGACTGACGCGGTTCGATGCTGCAGGCCCGTGCCGCGCTTAAAGAGGATCCTCGCTCGGTATGTTGGCGGGGTTCCAGACGACCTCCCACAGATGTCCGTTCGGGTCGCGGAAGTATCCGGCATATCCGCCAAAGAACGTGTCCCGGGCAGGCCTGATGATCTCGGCTCCGGCGCGGGCGGCCTCATCCATCACTTGATCGACTTCTTCGCGGCGCACGACGTTGTGGCCGATTGTGAACGAGGTCGAGGTAATCGGCGCCTCGGGCAGGCCGGTGTCGTAGGCGAGGTCGTCCTGAGCCCAGATCGCGAGCTTCAACCCGCCGGACAGCCTGAAGAACGCGACGGCGCCATGCTCGAACTCGCGGCCGATGATCCCTTCCGTCGGTAAGCCGAGACCGTCGCGGTAGAACGCAAGAGAACTCTCGAGGTCGGCGACGCCGATAGTCAAAACCGAAATGCGCGGTTTCATGGCAGTCTCCTCTGGTTGTCGGAGACACCAGGATAAGGTCGGGCGACAGTGAGGACTTGAACAAAACGGCCAAAGGCGTGCCGCCAAGTCGAAGGACGCGCTGAGGTCTCACTCGTTGTGCAGCAGGTGATGAATCTGTCGCGGGGTGCTTCCTGTCAGGCGGCGGCTCTCGCGGACAAGATGCGCCTGATCGGAATAGCCCGCCTCGGCTGCCAGCATGGCGGCGGAGCTGTTGGGGTGGCTCGAAAGCCGCAGAAAGCGCTGGTAACGGAGGATACGGTCAAGCGTCTTGGGGCCATAGCCGAAGCTCTCGTCGAAGCGCCGACGCAACGTCCTTTCGCTCATCTCGAGCGCGCGCATCAACCAAGGGACGAGCGGCGCGTCGGGTGGCGGCCCGCGCTCGATCAAGCGATATGCCGCCTGCATGGGAACGTCTGGCGCGCGGGAGGCCACCTCCTCGGCGACGACCTGTTGGAGCGAGCAGGCCAGATCCTCGAGATTATCGCTGGCGCGCACGCGGCTGGCGAGGCGGCGAGCTCGCGCCCCCCACAAATCGTCGAGCGACAGCCTCTTGCCGACCAGCTCGACTTGCGGCACACCGAGCCATGCCGTCGCCGCGGCAGGATGGAAGCGCAAGCCGATCACGACCTCGTCTGCTGCAAGAACCTCGGTCTGCGGCTCCTTGTCGGGGCCGGCAATTCGGAAGCTGCCTCCGATCCATTGCAGATCGATCGTTGCGTCGGGCATGACGACGATTGGCGGTGAGCCCGCCGGGTCCATCCGATGCACCCACACCGAAGCAAAGCTCCCGCGAAGCCGCGCCGACGCTGGACGTTGCTGAAATGAACCCGTTGCCTGCGCTGGGACGGGATCGCTCATCTCGCTCCCCTTCGGATTAGCGGCGGTGAACCTACGGCGCAGCGGCTGCGCCCGGCCGTCGCTCGAGGCAACAATCTGCACGACCGACAACGTCTTCCAATCGAGAACGGTTGCAAGAATCGGTCGTTTTCTTCCGGCCGGGAACGAAGAGGGCGGGTGATGCCACTTGCATCGCCATCGGCAGCGCCGTGTGCGGCTCATATGTCGATGGCCGTTTTGTTCAATCCGGCAAGGGAGAGGCGTGCTTATCTTTCCGCGTCGTACATCACATGAGAGGTATGCATCATGAGCAACAACAACGACCAACGGATCGACTACGTCGAATTCAATGTGAAAGACATTCAGCGGTCACGCGACTTCTACGGAAAGGCGTTCGGCTGGACCTTCACCGACTACGGCCCGCAATATTGCGAGTTCAACGACGGGCGCTTGTCCGGTGGCTTTGCTGCTGGCCCAGCGAGGTCCGGAGGAGGCCCGCTCGTCATTCTCTATGCCGATGATTTGCCGGGAACGGTCAAGCGTGTCGAACAGGCGGGAGGCAAGATCGTCAGGCCGATCTATGGCTTCCCCGGCGGCCGGCGCTTCCATTTCGCTGACCCGGATGGTTACGAGCTTGCGGTTTACACCGAGGACGGCAGCAAGGAATGAGCCGCACCGTTCGTCCGGCCTACTCCTCGAAGCGACCCGTGGCGTCACGATCGCGCTCGTATCGTCTCTTGAACGGAAACGGCGGCAACCAGGACTCGCGACGGATGATCCAGCTTTCGTAGGTTGGCATCAGTTGGTCAGGCGCATCCAGGGACCCCAGGTTCACTTCGATTTCGTCTGCGGTGCGTGCGAAAATGGAGGAGCCGCAGCGGGGACAGAAAAACCGACCGGCGTAGTCGCGTGTTTCGCCGTCGATCGTCACCGCATCCTCAGGAAATATCGCGGAAGCGTGAAAAAGGGCGCCATGATGCTTGCGGCAGTCGAGACAGTGACAAAGGCCGACCCGGTATGGGCGCCCCGACGCGACAATTCGGACGTTGCCGCACAGGCAACCGCCGGTGAATCGGTCCATGCTGCGTCTCCTCCAAAATCAAGCGGCCGGAATGGTTACAACGACCGGCACTGTTGTTGCAATCGCCGCGCCGCGGGCGGGGACGCGTCGTTCTTCCGTGGCGATGACATTGCAGCCGCCTCTCTATGCCTTATGCGAGCTTGCCGCCGAAAATAGGCTTTGGTTTGTCATATGGAACGAAACGGCGCGTTCCATTGAGCGGCCAACTCGGCGGCCGAGGCGATCTTGACGCCGCAGTCGGCGAGTATGCGTGCGACCGTCGCTACCGGTTCGGCGTTGGACGAGGCTATGCTGCCGTTCGGAAGGAAAAGATTGTTTTCGAAGCCGACCCGGACATGGCCGCCAAGCAATGCGGCGGCGGTCACGCACGCCGCTTCGTAGCGGCCGAAGGCGCAGACGCTCCAATGGTCGAAGTGCGGTATGTTCGCCGCGAGGAATGGCAGGAGATCGGCAGGAACGGACGTCTGTCCCGGCGTGTAGCGGCCCAGCACGTAGAGAACCGGTATGCTTGCCCAGGGGATCAGTCCGCGCTGCTTTATGTCCGCAAGCCTGACGGCCTCCTCGGGCGAATAGAGGATGATCTGCGGCGCAACCCCCTCGGTGTGCAGCCAGGCCATGAAGCGCGCGAAGGCGAGTTCCGATCCGGCATCAGGAACGATTTCGCGAAGCGCCAGCGAGACAGCTTGCGGCTTCACATCTTGTACGACGGCCATCTGTTGGGCCGGCGAATAGATGCCGAGCGCTTCGGAGGTGATCTGGATTACCAAGCGGTCGCCGGCAGCACCGCGGATGGCGGCGATCGCCTGGCGGTAGGCGTCGGCGTCGAGCAGATGATTGCCGCTTCTGTCGCGGACATGGACGTGGATCATAGCCGCACCGGCATCGGCGCATTCCGCGGCCGTCCTTGCAAGTTCGGCTGGTGTCAGCGGAATCGCCGGATGGTCGGCCTTGCTGCGACGTCCCCCGTTCGGCGCGACGGTTATGGCGATGCGGTCGAGAGCATGGGCCGGCTTCATGGGGACGTTCTGTGAGTGACAAGATTCATATGAATCAATCTTTGACCACACTGAAACAGACGTTGCAATCGCTGGTCTGGCGAGCTAGCAATATCCATGGACCAGGGAGAGCTTGCTGGACAGATCGTCATTGCCTTCGACGGCATGTCGGCGCAGCTTCGGTCCGCCGCGCGCTATGTCCTTGATAAGCCGTATGATGTCGCGCTGTTGTCGATGCGTGAGCAGGCCCGGCACGCAGGAGTGCAGCCGGCGACGATGACGCGGCTGGCCCAGCATCTCGGCCTTGATGGCTACGAGGCGGTACGCGATATCTACGCCGCCGCGATCCGGGACGGCGAAATCGGTTTCGCCGGCAAGGCGGGTCTTCAGGTGGCCAGCCAAAAGCTCAAGGGCGACCACGCGCTGGCGGCCGATATTCTGGATTCGATTTCCAGCCAGCTTGCCCATCTCGCCGAAGGCAGATCGATCGACCGTCTGGTCGAGACGGCCAGGGCGCTGAGTGCGGCAAGGCGCGTCTATTGCCTCGGCCTGCGCTCGAGCCACGCAGTCGCCTGGCATCTGCATTACATCCTGTCGCTGATCGGCGAGAAGTCGGTGCTGCTGCACGGCATCGGCGGAACCGACGGCGACGCTCTCGCCCACGCGACCAAGGACGACGTGCTGATCGCCGCCAGCGTCCTGCCCTACACGCGCTTCACCATCGAGCTTGTCGAGTACGCTGCCGGCCGCGGCGTACCGGTCATTGCGATCACCGACAGCGGGGTGGCGCCCTTGGCGCTGCTTGCCGATCACCTGGTCATCGTGCCGACGGGCAGCCCGTCCTTTTTCCACACCATGACGCCAGCTTTCATCGTTGCGGAGGTCCTCGGTGCTCTTGTCGCAGGGCAGGCAGGCGAGGGCGCTGTTCAGTCGCTGCGACGTTTCGATGAGCAGGGCGCCGCCCTCAAGACCCATCTGAACCAACGTCCGTCGAAGAAAATGCCCATGAGGGACCGTCGATGACACACATTCTTCATCGAACCATCCACTCGACGCTGCCGGTCGCCGTTCGCGGCCAAGGCATCGAACTGTTCGATGCCGAGGGCAAGTCCTATATCGACGCTTCGGGCGGAGCCGCCGTGTCCTGTCTCGGCCACGGCCATCCCGACGTGATCGCTGCACTGCACACCCAGCTTGACCGCATCGCCTACGCCCACACCAGCTTCTTCACCACCGAGGTGGCGGAGCGCCTGGCGGATCGGCTGGTCGAGGACGCGCCGAAAGGGTTGGACCACGTCTATCTGGTCAGCGGCGGCTCGGAGGCGGTCGAGGCCGCGCTCAAGATGGCCAGGCAATATTTTGTCGAGAAAGGCGAGCCGCAACGGCGCCATCTCATCGCACGCCGGCAGAGCTATCACGGCAATACGCTCGGCGCTCTCGCCTCCGGCGGCAATGAATGGCGGCGCGCCCAGTTCAGGCCGTTGCTGATCGAGACCCACCATATCGACCCCTGTTACGCCTATCGCTATCAAAAGCATGGCGAAAGCGACGAAGCCTATGCGGCGCGCGCCGCCCAGCAGCTCGAAGACAAGATCCTCGAACTCGGCCCGGACGAGGTCATCGCCTTTGTCGCCGAGCCGGTGGTGGGTGCGACGCTCGGCGCCGTGCCGTCGGTCGCCGATTATTTCAAGCACATTCGCGCGATCTGTGACCGCTACGGCGTGCTGCTCATCCTCGACGAAGTGATGTGCGGCATGGGCCGTACCGGCACGCTGCATGCGTGCGAGCAGGACGGCATCGCTCCCGACCTGCTGACAATCGCCAAGGGGCTCGGCGGCGGCTACCAGCCGATTGGCGCGGTGCTGCTCGGCCGGCATGTCTTCGACGCCTTTGCCCAAGGCTCGGGCTTCTTCCAGCATGGACATACCTATATGGGGCATCCAATGGCAGCGGCGGCCGGCCTTGCCGTGCAGGAGGTCATCCGGCGTGACCGTCTGCTCGACAACGTCAGCGCAATGGGCGCGCAGCTGGACGAACGCCTGCACCAACGCTTCGATAACCACCATCACGTCGGCGACATTCGCGGGCGGGGCCTGTTCAGGGGAATCGAGCTGGTGGTTGATCGCGCCAGCAAGGAACCGTTCGACCACAGGCTTGAACTCAACGCCCGCATCAAGCGCGAAGCAATGGCCCGCGGCCTGATGATTTATCCGATGGCCGGGACGATTGACGGTGTGCGCGGCGTTCACGTGCTTGTGGCGCCGCCTTTCATCATTTCCAAACAGGATATCGATCGGATCGTCGAACGGCTCGGTGAGGCAATCGACGCTGCGATTGCTTCAGCGGCCTGACCCGCACGACGCGGACCGCCTCAAACCAGTTCCAACGCGTCATCGGCGACGGGCCGGGACACCCACCAGAGAGGTAGCAACCATGTACAGTTCGATGAAAACCCTGATCGGCGCGGCAGCCTGCATGCTGCTGGCGCTGCCATCCGTCGGAGCCGAGCAGCGCTTCGTCACGGTCGGCACCGGCGGGGTCACCGGCGTCTACTACGCCGTCGGCGGCGCCATTTGCCGACTGATGAACAAGGACCGGCAGAAAACCGGCATCCGATGCTCGACGGAGTCGACCGGCGGTTCAGTCTTCAATGTCAACTCCATCCAGACCGGCGATCTCGATTTCGGCTTGACCCAATCGGACGTCCAGTACCAGGCCTATGAGGGGACCGGAAATTTCGACGGCAAGCCGTTCAAGGATCTGCGGGCCGTGTTCTCCGTCCATCCCGAGCCGTTTACCGTGCTGGCGCGGCCGGATGCCGGCGTCACCAAATTCGAAGATTTCAAAGGCAAACGCTTCAACGTCGGCAATCCCGGGTCAGGCACCCGCTCGTCCATGGAGGAGTTGCTCAAGCAGATGGGCTGGACGCTCGGCGATTTCTCGCTTGCCGCGGAGCTGAAGGCGGACGAGCAGGGCAGCGCGCTGTGCGACAACAAGATCGACGGGTTCTTCTACGGCGTCGGTCATCCTTCCGCCGCGATCCAGGATCCGACCACGGCCTGTGGCGCCAAACTCATCCCGCTGACCGGTCCGGCAGTGGATGCGCTGTTGGCAGCTCATCCGTACTATTCGGTCGCCACCATCAAGGGCGGCATGTACGCCAATAATCCGGACGACGTGACGACATTCGGCGTCCGCGCGACAGTGGTGACGAATGCCAGCACGCCCGATGAGGTGGTCTACGAACTGGTGAAGTCGGTCTTCGAAAATTTCGACGACTTCAAGAAACTGCATCCGGCTTTCGCCAATCTCGATCCCAAGGAGATGATCAAGACCGGTCTGTCGGCGCCAATGCATCCGGGCGCGGAGCGCTATTACAAGGAGAAGGGTTGGCTCTGAGGCCTTCAATGCGAGGCGTCAAGGGCGCCTCGCATCGCAAATAATTGTGGGGAACGATGACAGATCAAAGCCAGCGGGCGGCAGCGCCTGACCAACCCGTTATCGACATCGACAAGCTCAGCGAGATCGTCGCCGAGGCCGACACCGGTGGGCGCAAGCCGACCGGCCGCACTGCGAAACTGATCCTCGGCGTATCGCTGGCATGGTCGCTGTTCCAGCTCTGGTATGCCTCGCCCCTTCCGTTCATGCTCAATTTCGGCGTCGTCAGCGACGGCATCGCCCGCTCCATCCATCTGGCCTTCGCCCTGTTTCTGGCGATGCTGACGTTTCCGGCCTTCAAGACCTCGTCGCGCAGCCGCGTGCCGCTGCCCGACTGGGTGCTAGGCATCGCCGGGGCGGCGTCCGCCCTCTATCTGTTGGTCTTTTACAGCGATATCGCCCATCGGCCGGGTCTTCCTACTACGGCTGACCTTGTCGTCTCGATCGCCGGCGTCCTCATCCTGCTCGAGGCCGCGCGTCGCGCCGTCGGGCCTGCCATCACCGTCATCGCGGCGATCATGCTGATCTATATCTTCGCCGGGCCTCACCTACCTGGCCTGCTCGGCCACAAGGGCGCGACGCTGTCGCGCGCAGCCTCGCAGATGTGGCTGACGTCAGAGGGGGTCTTCGGTGTTGCCCTCGGTGTGTCCACCAACGTCGTCTTCATGTTCGTTCTGTTCGGAACATTGCTGGAGCGCGCCGGCGCCGGCGGCTTTTTCATCCAGCTTGCCTTCTCGCTGCTTGGCAAATACCGCGGCGGTCCGGCCAAGGCCGGTGTCGTGGCTTCCGGCCTGACCGGCATGATTTCCGGGTCGTCGATCGCCAATGTCGTGACCACCGGAACCTTCACCATCCCGTTGATGCGCCGGGTCGGATATTCTGCGGTGAAGGCGGGCGCCATCGAATGCGCGGCCGGCGTCAATGGTCAGCTGATGCCTCCGGTGATGGGCGCGGCCGCGTTCCTGATCGCGGAATATGTCGGCATCTCCTATGCCGAGGTGGTGAAGCACGCCTTCTACCCAGCGCTGCTGACCTACGGCTCGTTGTTCTATATCGTCGATATCGAGGCGATGAAAACGGGGATGAAGGGCCTGCCGTCACGCAGCACGCACTCCGCATTTCAGGGTGCGCTGCGCGGGCTGATGGGCATATGCGGCTTCATCGTCCTCGCAGGGCTTGTCTATTACGGCATTGGCTGGACGAAGATCGTTTTCGGCGCGGCCGCGACCTGGATGATCACTGCCGCGCTGATCGCCGTTTACATCGGCCTTGTCGCCTACCGGGCGCGCTATCCCGACCTGCCGCTGGAGGATCTGGAGGGCGAGATCGTCAGGATTCCGCACTTCGGCGAGACGGCGCGCACCGGCCTGCATTTTCTGCTGCCGGTGATCCTGCTGATCTGGTGCCTGATGGTGGAGGAGTTGTCGCCCGGCCTGTCGGCATTCTGGGGCGCTGTCGCCCTGATGGCGCTGATCGTGACACAGCGGCCGCTCACCGCCTTTTTCCGCAAGGACCGCGCGCTGGCACGGCATTGGCTTCACGGTTTCGACGATCTGGTCGGTGGCCTGTCCGCCGCCGCACGCAACATGACGACGGTCGGCATTGCCACTGCGACGGCCGGCATCATCGTCGGCACGGTTCTGCTCACCGGCATCGGGCTGGTGATGACCGAGCTGGTCGAATTCATCTCGGGCGGCAGCTTCATCGTCATGCTTTTGTTCACCGCTGTGATCTGCATCATTCTCGGCATGGGCATGCCGACCACTGCAAGCTATGTCGTCGTAGCCACCTTGATGGCGCCGGTCATTGTCGATTTGGCGGCGCAGAACGATCTTGCCGTGCCGCTGGTCGCCGTCCACATGTTCGTTTTCTATTTCGGGCTGATGGCGGACGTGACGCCGCCAGTGGGGCTGGCGGCTTATGCTGCTGCGGCAATTTCCGGCGCCGATCCGGTGAAGACCGGCATTCAGGGTTTCAAATACGAGATCCGTACCGGCCTCTTGCCGTTCATCTTCATCTTCAACACCGGACTGCTGATGATCGATCTCGAAGGTCCGTTCGACTTCGTCGCGATGGTGGCGACATCGACGCTGGCCATGGTCTCGTTTGTAGCAGCGACGCAGAATTGGATGCTCGTGCGCAACCGCTGGTACGAGACGATTGCGTTGCTACTGGCCTGTTTCATCTTGTTCAGGCCGGGATTGTTGCTCGATCAGGTGAGCGAACCCTATCGGGCAGTGCCGGCCTCCGAACTCAGCCGCATCGTCGACGAGACGGCCGAGGGAGGCGCGGTTCGCTTGCGCCTGACGACACTGAACCTCAACGGCGATGAGATATCGAAGCTGGTGCGGCTACAGCTCGGGCCCGGAAATTCATCGGCCGAACGCCTGAGGGCCGCGGGCCTGGACGTCAGTGCGCTTGGCGACAGCGTGACGATCGGCGTCGTGCGACTGGGCAGCCAGGCGGCCAAATTCGGCCTGCAGCCCGGCGACGAAATCAACCAGGTGCTAGTCCCTGCGGAACGGCCGTCACGCTATTGGTTCGCGGTTCCAGCCCTGCTGTTGCTCGGTCTCATCTTCTGGGTTCAGAAGCGGCGAAGGCGGACAGTGGGTCTATAAGTGTCTTATGAGCGGAAGAGTCTTGGCCAACATGTCGGTAACAAGAGAACCAAACGGCGCCGCGGAACCGGCTAACGCGGAAATGCGCATGACGACGCGCGACCGCCCCTTCGAACCCGTCGACTACGGGCTCTACGCGCTGACGGTCATTGCCTGGAGCGCATCGTGGTTCGCGATCGAACTTCAGGTCGGCAGCGGCGTGTCGAACGAGGTCAATCTGGTCTGGCGCTTCGCCATCGCCACGCTGCTGATGTTTGCCTGGGCGGGTTTTTCCGGTCGGCGGCTCCGCTTTCCGATTCCCGATCATTTGCGCTTTGCTGTGCTCGGCATCCTCATCTTCTCGTCGAACTTCCTGTTTTTCTATTACGGCGCCGGCTATCTCGTCAGCGGCTTGCTCTCGGTCGTCTTCTCGCTCGCCTCGGTCATCAACATGCTGCTCGGTGCCTTGGTCATCGGCGAGCGCCCGGCGCCGCGCGTTCTCGCCGGCGGCATCATCGGCTTCGCCGGAATAGCGCTGATGTTCTTTCCCGAAATCGCCGCGAACGGGCTTTCCGGCGGCACGTTGGTGGGCCTTCTTCTGTGCCTCTGCGGCACGTTGAGCTTCTGTGCCGGCAATCTTGTCTCCGTCGCAAACCAGCGCCGCGGCCTGCCGCTCGTTTCAACCAGCGCCTGGGGCATGCTTTATGGCACTCTGTGGTCGGCGTTCCTGGCCTTCCTGCTCGGTGAGCCGTTCGTGTTCGCGACGACCGCCTCTTATATCGGCTCGCTGGTCTTCCTCGCCGTCATATCGACCGTCATGGCTTTCGCCGCCTACCTGGCGCTGCTCGGACGCATCGGCGGCGCCCGCGCCGGCTATGCGACCGTCATATTTCCCGTCTTTGCGCTTTTGATCTCCACGGCGCTGGAAGGCTATGCCTGGACCGCTTACGCGATCATCGGGCTCGTCCTCGTCGCCGCCGGAAACGTCCTGGTCATTCGCGGCGGACGGCGCTGACGCATGTTTCGCAATGCGCCGCCTTCCGCGGCGCGCCCCGGTGAGTGGTCCGAGACATAGGTGTACTGGATGGATGGGGCAGGCGCCTCTTCTGCCTTTTTATCCAGCTTGACTCTCTTGGTCGTCCGTTTAGGCTGCGGTCAATGGGTCAGACCAATGTACCAGGGGATGGCCCGGGAGGAAGCAAACGCCCATGCCGATCCAGGCCGTTGAACCACGCCGGCTTTACCGACAGGTCGCCGATCAGCTCAGGCAGCTGATCGATGCCGGCGAGTTTTCCGTCGGCGACCGTCTGCCGACCGAGCGGGATCTGGCCGACCAGCTCGGAATTTCCCGCCCGACGGTCCGTGAAGCGCTGATAGCGCTGGAGGTCGAAGGCCGCATACGCATCCGCGTCGGTTCGGGTATCTACGTCACCGATCCGCCGAGCGCCGCCGCCTCCGAACCCGAAGTCGAGGAAGGCCCGTTCGAGCTGTTGCGCGCGCGCGAATTCGTCGAAGGCGCGATCGCCGCCGAAGCGGCCCTTCACGTGCGGCCTGCAGATATCGAACGGCTCGACGACGTGCTGCGCCGGATGGAGGCCATGCGTCACCCCAACAAGATGACCATTGCGCTCGACCGGGAATTCCATACCGCTGTCGCCGGCATTCTCGAGAATGCGGTGCTGGTGCGCTTCATCGGCGAGCTTTTCGACCAGCGCATGAATCCGTACTTCGAACGCCTGTCGATCTATTTCGAGACCAGCGATTCCTGGCAGGTCGCGGCAAAGGAACATCGTGCCGTGCGCGATGCAATTGCCGCGCGCGACCCCGAGCGGGCCAAGGCCGCCATGCAGCAGCACCTGCGCCAATCGCAAATCAGATTCTCACGCAATTTCGATGAGAGAGCCGCAGCCAGGGAGGTTGCGGAATAGCAGTTGGCCGGGGGGAGATCCGGCCGTCAAGTTCAACCAGGGAGGAATTAGATGCTGAGAAAATACGCAGTTCTGCTCGGTGCGATCGCCGCAATTGCCATACCCATGGCGTCGGCCTCGGCGGAAACGGTCCTGAAATGGGCACATGTCTACGAGACGACGGAGCCCTTCCACACCGAGTCCGTGTGGGCTGCCGACGAGATCAAGAAGCGCACCCAGGGCCGCTATGCCATCGACGTCTATCCGGCCTCGCAGCTTGGCAAGGAAGCAGACATCAACCAGGGCCTGATGCTCGGCACCGTCGACATCATCATTTCCGGATCGAGCTTCGCGGCGCGCGAATATCCGCCGATCGGCGTCACCTATTTCCCATACACTTTCCGCGATGCCGACCATCTGCTGAAATACACCAAAAGCGACGTCTACAAGGCCCTGACCAAGGGCTATGAGGACAAGACCGGCAATCATATCGCCGCCACCACCTATTACGGGACGCGGCAGACCACCTCGAACCGGCCGATCGCCAAGTGCTCCGACATGCAGGGCTTGAAGATGCGCGTTCCCGACGTGCCGGCCTATCTGGCCATGCCGCGTGCCTGCGGCGCCAACACCGCGCCGATTGCCTTCGCCGAGGTCTATCTGGCCCTGCAGAACGGCACGGTCGAGGCCCAGGAGAACCCGCTGACCACCATCGAGGCGAAGAAATTCTACGAGGTGCAGAAGAACATCGTGCTCACTGGCCATATCGTCGATCATCTCAACACCATCATATCGGCGTCGCGCTGGGCCTCGCTGTCCGACGAGGACAAGAAGATCTTTACCGAGGTGATGCAGGAGGCTGCCGCCCGCGCCACGGCGAAGATCGTCGCCCGCGAAAAGGAACTGGTGCAGGTATTCAAGGACCGCGGCATCACCGTAACCGATGTCGACCGTGCCGATTTCGAGAAGAATGTGCTGGAAAAGGTCACCTTCGAGGAGTTCGGCTACAACAAGGCCGATTGGGAAGCGATCCGCGCCATCAAGTAGAGCATCGGAAACCGGATGCTCAATCAAGAGGATAGGGCGGCGATCGGATTCGCCGCTTTAACCTGCCCATCCGTCCGGCTTCAAATTGCGCCGGACGGCCTTTCCAATCCTTGACGATCCACTAGCTTTGGGAGTCCGCGCCAATGGCCGAGGAACACCACACCGAGATCACCGTCGAAGAGATCGCGCACGCATTCGAGGAGGTGCCGGTACACGTCGACCTGTCGGACCACGGTATCGAGGACTGGGTCACGCTTGCCGTGTTCTGGGGCATGGTCGTCTGTGTCTTCCTGCAGTTCTTCACCCGCTATGCGCTGAACAACAGCTTTGCCTGGACCGAGGAGATCGCCATCAACGCGCTCGTCGTCGTTGTCTTTCTTGGCGCCGCCATGTGCGTGCGCCTGTCGCGCCATATCCACGTCGACGTGCTTTACCACTATCTGCCGGAGCGTGTCGGCCGCTGGCTGGCGCTCGCCGTCGATATTATCCGCATCGCATTCTTCGCCTACGGAACATGGCTGATGTGGCGCTATGTCATGATCGTGGCGCATGAGCGCATGGTCACCGTCAACCTGCCGCGGCGCTGGTTCTTCTACGCCGTACTGGCCGGCTTCGTGCTGATGCTTCTGCGCTCGATCCAGGTCTTCATCGGCAATTACCGGCGCGGCTATTCGGTGCTCGAGCGTCCCGGTGCGTTCGAGACGGCGGGGGTCTGAGCGATGCTGCTTCTGGTAGGGGGCTTTCTTGTCCTGATGCTCATCGGCGTGCCGGTCGCTGTTTCGATGGCGGCCGCCTCGATCCTTTACCTCGTCATCTACGGCGTGGCGCCCGATATCATCGCAGCCCAGCGCATGATCGCCGGTGTGGAAAGCTTTCCGCTGCTCGCCGTGCCCTTCTTCATCCTGGCCGGCAACCTCATGAACATCGCCGGCGTCACCGGGCGCATCTATTCCTTCGCCCTCGCCCTGGTCGGCTGGATGAAGGGCGGCCTGGCGCAGGTCAACATCATCGGATCGGTGATCTTTTCCGGGATGTCGGGCACCGCGCTCGCCGACGCTGCCGGCATTGGCACCATCGAGATCAAGGCGATGAAGGACCACGGCTATCCGATCGACGCCGCGGTCGGCGTCACCGCCGCTTCCGCCACGCTCGGGCCGATCTTTCCGCCCTCGCTGCCCTTCGTCATCTACGGCATGATGGCCAATGTCTCGATCGGCGCGCTGTTCATGGCCGGCATCCTGCCCGGCGTGGTCATGACCGTGCTGATGATGATTACGGTCGCCATCTTTGCCTACAGTCGCGGCTGGGGCTCCGACACACCTTTCGAGCTTCGGCGGCTCGCCGAAGCAGCGGGCGAGGTGCTGGTGGTGGCTGCCTTTCCGATTGGCTGTTACGTGCTTGTGCAACTTGGCCTGTCGATCAACATCGCGGTCGGCATCGCGCTGCTGGTGCTGATCGCAGCTGACTGGTATTTCGATTTCTCCGCGGTCATGGCGCTGATGACGCCGGTCATCCTGATCGGCGGCATGACAATGGGCTGGTTCACGCCAACCGAAGCGGCGATGGCGGCTGTGATCTGGTCGCTTTTCCTCGGGCTGGTGCGCTACCGCACGATGACGCTGCGTTTGCTTGCCAAGGCCAGCTTCGACACGATCGAGACGACCGCCTCGGTGCTCTTCATCGTTACCGCCGCATCGATCTTCGCCTGGCTGCTCACCGTCAGCCAGGCGGCACAGCTGTTTTCGAACTTCATTTTCGCGCTCACCGAAAACAAGTGGGTCTTCCTGATCCTGGTCAACATCCTGATGCTGGTGGTCGGCTGCTTCCTCGATACGATCGCCGCGATCACGATTCTGGTGCCGATCCTGCTGCCGGTCGCCGCCGTCTACGGCATCAACCCGGTGCATTTCGGGCTGATCATGACGCTCAACCTGATGATCGGCCTTTTGCACCCGCCGCTCGGCATGGTGCTGTTCGTGCTGTCACGCGTCGCCAAGCTTTCTGTCGAGCGCACCACCATGGCGATCCTGCCGTGGCTGGTGCCGCTTATCGTGGCGCTGCTTCTGATCACCTTCATACCCGCCATCACGCTCTGGCTGCCGACAGAGATGGGTTTGATCCGGTGAGTGGCCAGGTGATTGCCGCGACGCTGTTCGGCGCGCAGGACCTGCGCGTCGTGGAGCGTCCGCTCGAACCGCTGGCACCAGGCATGGTGCGGGTGCGCTTCGGGGCAGGGGGCATCTGCGGCTCCGACCTGCATTATTTCCGCCATGCCCGTACCGGCGACTTCGTGGTGACCTCGCCGCTTGTCCTCGGCCACGAAATCTCAGGCGAAATCGTCGAGATCAACGGCGCGGCACCCGGCCTGGGCGTCGGCGACCATATCGCGGTCAATCCGTCGCGCTGGTGCGGGCATTGCGCGCGATGCCTGGAGGGGCGCGCCAATCTCTGCGAAAACATCTACTTCATGGGCTCGGCATCGAAGACACCGCACATGAAGGGCGGCTTCGCCAGTCTGTTCGACGCCACGCCCGCGCAATGCTTCAAGGTTCCATCTGATGTGGCCTACCAGGCGGCGGCACTTGCCGAACCCCTGGCGGTCAGCCTGCACGCCGTCGCGCGGGCCGGCGACATCAGGGGCCGCAACGTCATCCTGTTCGGTGCCGGCCCCATCGGTCTCTTGACCATGCTCGCGGCCAGGCTTGCCGGCTGCGCTGAACTGACCGTCGTCGATATCGCCGCCGCTCCGCTTGCCTTCGCCCGCAGGTTGGGCGCCGACAGGACGATCGACATTTCCGGCGGCGACGCCGAGCTCCGGGCGCTCGCGGCGGGTGGTTCGCTTGATGTGGCGTTCGAGATTTCAGGCAGCGCGGCCGGCCTTGCGGCTGCGATCGCCAGCGTCCGGCGCGGTGGCACTGTGGTCCAGGTCGGCAACCTTCCCGGTGGCCAGATCCCACTGCCTGCCAATGCGGTGATGGCCAAGGAGATCGACCTCAGAGGCACCTTCCGCTTCGGCACAGAGTTCGGCCAGGCAGTTGATCTCATCGTGTCGGGTGAGGTCAACGTCCTGAAGCTGGTGACAGCGGAGCGGACGCTTTCTTCGGCCCCCGATGCGTTCCGTCTTGCCGCCGACCGTTCACAAAGCGTCAAGGTCGTGCTGACCGCGGACTAATCGAGAATTTGCAGGCCTGTTTTGAAAAAGGCCATGGCGTCGGCTGGGGAGGTACATGCAGATGTGAAACGCCCGGTGCTGGCTTCCTGAGAACAGCATCAGACAGAATCTGCGCGTGTCGTCTCACAACCCGATGCCGCGCTTCTTTCCCAAGCTCCAATCCACGCCTCCTGTATCCGGACACACGACTCCGGAAACCTGATTGCCAAAGCGCTGTTCGAGCGATGGCGACCAGGGCACGAGCCTGAAGTCCAGCCCATTGTCGATCATAGCGAACCGGCCGGAAGCCAGCGAGAAGCGCTGCCGGTAAATCCCAGCCACATGATCGCCGTTGGCAGCGTTTCTGAATGACAGGCCGGTCTCGGCGGCGAGGCGGGCACCGAGCGATTCCACCTCATGATCGTGTAGCGTATCGATCAGATTGGGCGCTAGAACAACGCGCTGTCCCTCGCGCCTGGCCAGATCGCGCCTGACAAGCTCGTCGACCCGATCTTCCAGTGCCTGTCTTACCTCCCCGCCAAAGCCGCCGTCGCGGAGTTCGGCTGGCTTGCGCGCAACAAGTTGCCGATCGAGCCAGGTCGCGCCGGAAGCATGGACCTGCTGTTCGATCGAAAGATCAGAGCGGACCTCGAGACTGACCCTGCCAGAGCCAGTTGCACCAGAATCGCGGCACAACTCCACAACCGATCCTGGGTCCGAGTCCCCGGCCGCGTCAGGGTCATAGAAGCGAATGTGGTGCGGGCGACCGTCGATGCCGTCGACGATGGCGTAGGCCGAGCCGCGCAGTTCGTCGAGGCCGCGTTCGAGCAGTCGCCCGATCACCGGCGCATCAATCTTTTCGGCCGCGAGCACATAGCCGGTTGTCCCTCTTTCTAGCCCCCGCGCGGTGAGGCTGCGGTGCACGCGCTTGATGATGTCGCCGCGTTCGCCGAGGGCGCGCAAAGTCAGCTCGGCTTCTTCGGCCATTATCCATTGGCCCCGATGAATCTCATAAGCGAGGCCTAGGCGTTCCAGCTGCCGGAGCCGGCCGACCTTGAGCCCCAGGAATTCGTCGGGCTGGCCATCAGGATGTGGTGCCACTTCAATGACGCCATGACGGTTGATGTCGCGAACAAGCTGGCGATCGAGCTGCGTCCAGCGCTCAGTGTCGACCTGCCGCTCGATGGCCTGGCGGACGTCGAGGTCGGTACGGAGCCCCAGCGTCTGGGTGAGAATGTCGCTCGCCCGATCGCGCATGCCCTGGCGGATATAGTCGCGAGAGATGACAAGATTCTCGCCATCGTCGGCAATGCCGCGAACGAGGATGTGAACGTGGGGATGTTCTGTGTTCCAGTGATCGACGGCAATCCAGTCGAGCCTCGTGCCGAGGTCACGTTCCATGTCTACCATTAGTTCACGAGCGAAGTTCTTGAGGTCACCGAGTTCCATTGCATCGTCGGGCGAAACGATGAGACGGAAGTGATGCCGATCGTCCTTGCAGCGGTCGGAGAAGGCGTCATCATCTGCCTCTTCGGTGTCGGGGCCGAACATCCTCGCCTTCTCGCCATCACGTGTAACACCTTCGCGCCGAAGGTACTTGAGATAGGTGGCGAGTGGTGGAGACCCCCTGAACTGCCGCACCACACGGGTCTTGACGACGGCGCCTCGTGAGCGCTCAGAGACGAGGTGACTGGCGCGGATGGCCGCCGACCTGCCGCGGCCAAACGTTGAAGCTCGTGGGGAGGTGATCCGGCCCTTGCTTGTAAGGTGACCGCCAGCGCGCTGCGTGGCCGCAAGCGCCTGGAAGATGAAGGGTCGCGCGCGCTGGCCGGCGCGGGAGCGGATGCGACCAGGGCGGACGCGAAAGCTATCGTCACGTTTCATGCCAGGCGGCCACGAGGTGCGGTTTCCGATGGAAAGACCGAAAAAAGGGAATAGCGCACATCGCCGTTTGTGCCAGCACATCGCGAATCGAGTTGAAACTCACAAGGAAAACAAACGGCCGATCGAGCCGCACCTCGCGGCCCTTTATCCTGCCAATCTCTGCCCCCTTATCTGCGGCCAGCCCTTCCAGCGCAAATTCGGCGACGGAACAGGCCGGAATGCAATCCAGGAGGAATCTGCCGATCATCGCAAGGCCGGTGAAGCGCGCTGGGCGAATAGCCCTCGAACAGCGGGGTTCGGCCAGAAACGGCTCTCACCTGGCCATGGCTCGATCGCGGTCAGGTCAGCAACAGAATTGCCCGTTAGCGACTGCATTGTGGACGAATGAATCGCCGCAAAGGTGGTCTCTGCATAGCCATTGCCATTCAATGCAGCGGCGTTCCGAATGTAATGGGTATGCGCAAAAAGCGCGGTACTGCGTGAGGTGCCTCTGTCTCTTCCTTGCTGTGCACACCCCGGACTGGGAACTGAGTCATTGATAAGCGGCGCGAGTTTCCTGACGTAGTCGACCGTCTCGCGTGGCAGCGGACGGCCGGTGGACAAATGTTCCTTGTACCGTCCAGGGCCGGCATTGTAAGCGGCAAGAAAGCCGCGGCGCCCGAAGGTGTCGAGCATTTCGCGAAGATACGCAGCGCCTGCAAGGATGTTGTCACGCGGCTGATAGGGATCGTGGCCGAGTCGGTGCTTGATGCGCAGTTCTTCCCAGGTCGCCGGCATTATCTGCATCAGCCCCATTGCGCCCTTTCTTGAACGCGCTCGAACATCGCCGACGCTCTCGACATGCATGACGCCGGTAAGCAAACGCTCCGGAATGGCGAACCGTTTAGCCGCTTGCCGGATATGCCGCGACCACTGGCCAGCCGACAAGATCGTGCTCTCGGAGTGAGCCGACCGTTCACCATGAGAGCATGCGTTTGCAACAGCTTCCGGAGTCGCGAAGGCGAGCACGATGCATGTGGCAATCCTTGTCACACCGCTGTGGACGGCATCCCGCCGACCCCGGAACCGATGAGCTGCCAGCCCGCTACGGTGTTCACTTCCGTTAAGCGCGACGCCTCGCTGGCCCGACCAGCTTTGCCAAAACGCTGATGAAATCGGCCTCTGGAGTGACAAGCAAGTGTCCGGCCGCCTCTGATGGTCGTCGCGCGCTGCTGCCGGACTGGCGATCCTCTCCAAGGCTTTGGCCGGCGTCCGATCGGTCAAAGGCGTTGACGAGCAAGATTCATCGAAGGGCTCAAACAGCATCTGTTCAGCCTCGCCCCTCGCGCTTCGGTGACCGGCTCCAGTGCAGGCTCCAGACGCGGTTCTCGGCGTCGGACCGGAATAGCTTCGCGCGGATAGGCTGCGTAAAGGACGGGTCGTCAATTGAGATGGAGATATAGTCCCCAGCCTTGTCTCCGGTGCGGTCCCACGCCGCGCCGACCGCCATTCCCTCGCAATAGACGAGGTGGTCGGGCGCGTTTTCGGTTTTGGATTTCTCAGCAGGCAGAATGGCAATCTTCGCCTCGATCGTCAGCGTTGAGAGATTGCCGAAGAAGCCGTCATCATTGCGTGTGAAGGTGCCGATCTGGGGCATAGCAGTGCTCCTTTCATGAGGGTTTAGTGAGCGTTGAGCCGAGACGTAACGGTTCGCCGGGAAAAGCCGTTGGTGACATCCAGCGCCGGAGTGGCGCGTTCCGCGGTCCAGACGGGAACCGCGCGAGCAACAATCAATGAGAGCGGGAGCGGACCGAAATAGCGGCTGTCAAAACTTCCAGTAGCGTCCGGGTTCATGAGGAAGACCTCGCCGTCGGCGATCTCACGGCAGCCCCGCCAACTGGGCAGGGGTCGACCGCGGCTGTCACGCTCGCGTGCATGCCCATAGGTCCTGCCGTTGACGATGATCGCTGTACCTTCGCGGCAGACTGTCGCGCCCCCGAGTGCCAAAACCTGCTTCAGGAGCGGCACGTTTTTCGGCAGATATCCGCGTCTTGCCATGAAGGCCGCCAATGGCTCTGGCGGCACGATGACGGCGATGCTGGCAACACGGATTTTGTCGGCCGGCAGGGTGCGATAGAGCCCGATGGGGACGCTCGCGGACGCGTTCCAGATAGCCAGCGGCGGATGACTAATCCACGGCGGCGCCGCGGCGAGCACCGAGCCGCCAACCATCGCGGCGATGATCTTCATGCGCTTGCTCATGACTCGATCCTGGGGCGCAACAGGGAAACGTTACGACGCTTGTGTCTGTGGAGACTCGGGCGCTCGCATGCGGCCATCCAGCTGTGGACGCGTTGGCCAGGCCACATCAAGGCCGGCGTTTGGTGCCGTTTCGTCGCGATCAGGCGCGGCGGCAATCTCCTGGCATGGGCGTGGATGGTTTGCGGCGCGGCCCAGACCGGGATGTCAGCGTTCCAAATCGTCATGCCATGCACATTCGCCGCCTCAACGCAGAACGATTCCCTGTCCGCATGAGAGTGGATCGCTGTCAGGCAGCGAGATTTCACCAACAAGACGAGCAGCCACGCCACATGATCCTGAGTACCGCGTGGAGCGAAGCCAGATGGGTAAGCGTGAGGCAGCGCAAGCTGCTGCTGAATAGTCTCGGGATACTGCATTTCATTGTGCCAGAGATCAGGAGCAGCGGTCGCGCGTGCCGACATAAGCCGGCGCGCGGGCTGCATGTGGTTTTGCCGGCGGAACATTGGTCGCGTTCGCATCACTGGTGGAGGTGCGTACGCCGAGCTCTATCCAGGCATGCAAGTCGTCGATGTCGTAGAGGACGCGTCCACCGATCTTTCGGTATTTCGGCCCAGTGCCATAGGTCCGGTGCTTTTCGAGTGTACGGGCGCACAGTCCGACAATGGGTGCTGCCTCCTTTGTGCGCAGGTATTTTCGGGGCGCGTCCGCGGGACCCTTCGACATTGCTCGATCTCCATTCGGTTGTGCTGTCATCCTGGCCTGCCGGGACGCGCAAAGCGGATCATGCTCGAAATGGGGGAAAGGCAGGGAGGGCAAAGATCGGGGGGCGTGTTGTTGCTACCCCGATGAGAGACTTCGGCGGCCGGACTTCCCGCTGCGACTGTGGGGGTAGAAGAGAAGATCGCGATAGCCGCCAGCGACTAAAAAAGCTGCACGACGCAAGATAGCCCGGACCTTGTGCCGGAGGTGATGATCACGCCAGTCCCGCGGTACAATCGGCTCTCGCGACAACAGCACCTCCGCGATCTGACGATAGGTTGCACCCATGTGGCGGCCATCATGCGCGCGCAAATTGAGGATGTGCCTGATCCTGGTCTGTTGCGGTAACGAGCCGTAGGATGGACCGGCAGCTCGGCCGTTCAGCGCCCGCCAGAGCCGGCGCGCCGCATCGAGCCGCGTCTCAAATGCAGCGTCGAGCGGCAGAAAGATAGCATCGAATTCGCCGGAGCCGTCTTCGCAGACCAGATGGCTGTTCCCGGTTGGAGCAGACCAAAGAATGTGGAGCCCTTCTTGCTGCTCCCAAACGCTGGCTCCGATAAGTCTGGAAGGCCGAATTCCCTGATGAGAGGGGCTGAAAGAGGCAGACATCCGCGCGGTCCGCAGCACGCGCGGCGAGGCCTGTTCTGTCCAGATGATATTCTCAGCCTGCGGAAATCCGGCACCGGCAGTCTTGAAATCGCGCACCCCAACGGGCAGCGAAGTCGCGCTGATCGACAGGATCTCCGGAGCTTGAGAGCTGCGATGCGATCTGACTGCACTCGGCGATGAATTTGTCGTTCCGGATCAGATACTCGGCGGCGAACTCCTCAGCTTGGTAGCTGCTCATGTGAACGTAGGCCGCCGGTTCGGTCCAATCGTCCTGCACGGTTCCTGTCCTCTCCGCATCACTGCATCTGAGGCCCCGGCATCAACATTCAGGGCGAGGAGAAATATGAATAGTTGGAGAGTCGGCAAATCATTGCGCTGATTCAGCAAAGCGTGACTGGGCGCTCAATGGGGAGCGCCGCCTGCGAGAAGGTACCGGTAGCCGCTGGTCGTCATCCATCGCGCGCGTGCAAGATGGGTTTCCCAAGACCGGAAGGCCCGCTCCGGCTCCTGTTCTGGGTCAATGTGCAGGACGATCCTGGCCACCTCTCGCCAGTCGGCATCTTCCGCCGCCGCATCAAGCAGGCGAATGTAGGTAAGTAGCCGCTCCTCATCATAGCCGGTCAGGATCGGGGCGTCCGGCGCAATGTCGGCGACGTCAGGATCGAGCAGTGGCTTGAGCAAGTGATTTCCAATCGTCGAAGTCAATTTGTCGAGAATACTCCGTGGTTGGATACTCGACAAGGCATTGCACTCGCGGACATGGAAATACGCGAGGTATTTGCGCGCAATCTGAGGCGATACCGAAAGGCGGCGGGGCTTTCGCAAGAAGAACTTGCCCACCGTGCGGACGTTGATCGCACCTACGTCAGTGCATTGGAACGCAGCGTCTATGGCGCAACGATAGACGTGGCCGACAGGTTGGCAAACGTCCTTGGCATCGAGGCCGCAGATCTGCTCAGACGTCCCGCACCGAGTCTTCAAAGATGATACGAACGATTCTCGGGCGATTTTTGATGGCTGCGGTGAACCGCAACTGCAGTCCACTGCAGCGTTCACAAGCAAAAACCAGCTCCCGCCCGGTCGCGGGCGGGAGCTCGCGGCTGTCAATCGCCGTTACGGCGGCCGTTGGGCCGGGACCAGATGAGGCTTTGGCTTTCTGCGTCGTCATCGTCGAAGAGGTTAGCGTAGATTGGAGCGGTGAAGCTTGGATCGTCCAACTTCAGGCCGAGATATTCGCGGCCCTCGCTGGAGCGCTTGGCCCATGCGGCGCCGATCTCGACCTGCCCTACGAAGACGCGATGGCTGGGTGCGGTGTCGCCGGAGCGGTTTGCCTCGGGCACGATGCGGACGTTTTTGGCCTGAAGCGAGAGAGTGATGATTTCGCCTGTGAACTCGTTGTTGCCGGTCTTTTTGAAGGTTCCGATGGTCGCCATGAGCTTTCTCCTTGAACTCTGTTTCGAGCCCGCACCAGTGCGGCCTCGATGGCGATCTGAGGGCCGGAGGCGATCGACGCCGCATCGCTTGCGACCGCAGCGTCAGCGGAGGATGACAGCCAAGCGACTTTGTTGTTTCGCGAGGAATGACGGCGAAGCCGGCAGGGGGAGAAAGTCGATCGGCGCCATTGCGGCTTAGGCGATTGAGGCGAAGCCGACCTTCGGCCAGATCAGGCCATTGAAGAGGCCGTCTGGAGCGGCAGACCAGATAGAGACATCAACGGCAACCGCGAGCTGGTGCTAGCACCGCGCCTAAGACACGCACGCCATGGATCAGCTCAAGGCTGACGTGCATCACCGGAAATTCGCCATGTTTGGAACGGGACGGCACGTCGTGGCCGACCCGAACTGTGTCTCGCGCGAACCCGCGTCACCGATATCGAAGACGATGCACTGGCTGGTCAGAAACAGCATCCGATCCGCCCCGGTCCTTCGGTGAGTTCGCCCCGATCCAGGTCCCGTCCGGTTGAACGGACGTAACTATCTCGCCGGTGATGCCGGCTGCGAAGCAGCTGAAAAACGTGGAAGGTAAGCGTGATAGCGTCGCGCACCTTCGCATCCACGTCAATTTGACTATCGCAACAAACGGCGTCGGCGGAGTGGAAAAATCCGGCATCCCGGACCCATCCAATCCAGCGAACTGGAAGAAGCCCCGCGGCCCGACCGTGGCCGTATCGTGCAACGGACAAAGGGAAGAGAGCGGCGCTATGCGCCGCCTCCTTTGGGGCGGAAGTCGAGGACTGGTATGCCGAGCTTCTTTGCCTTGTCGGCAAGATTGTCCTGAATTCCAGTCCCGGGAAAGACGATGACGCCGATCGGCAGCACGTCCAGCATTGCGTCATTGCGCCTGAACGGGGCGGCTTTCCCATGCTTTGTCCAATCGGGGGCAAAGCCGATTTGGGGCACCTTGCGATGGTCGGCCCAGCAGGAGGCGACCTTTTCGCCACCTTTCGGCGATTTCCCGTGCATCAAGACCATATCGGGATGCCTGGCGTGGACCTGGTCGAGCTTGGCCCAGATCAACTGGTGATCGTTGAAGTCGAGACCGGCAGTGAAGGCGATCTTCGGGCCTGGTGGCAGAAGGACTTCCTGAGAGGCGCGTTTCTTGGCGCTGAGAAAATCGCGGCTGTCGATCACCGCAGAGGTCAGGTTGCGGTGGTTGACCATTGATCCGCTGCGCGGTCGCCAGCTCGATCCGGTGTGGCGCTCATAGTGCTCGGCGGCCTGATCGCGCATCAGTTCGAAGGCGTTCTGGCGTTCGATGAGAGTCTGTCCTTCGGCCGTCAGGCGTTCCAGCTCGACCGATTTCACTTCGCTGGCGTCCTGCTCACGCTGGCTGCGGCGCTGCGCCTGCTCGTTATGGTCAAGTTCACGCTCGATCCGATCTGCGGCGCGGTGAAAGACATTGACGGTCGACCAAAGGAGGTCGTCGAGGTCGGGCTCGAGGCGGGTATCTTGCAGGGTGGCGACGAACGCGTCGAAGATGTCTGCAATCGCGCCGGCGACGCGGTGGCCCTCCGGAAGCGGCCGGCGATCCGGCTCATCCGCGAAGGGCCGATAGCCATAGAGCTGGAGTTCGGTAACGGCGTAGTCGATCGGTGAGGACGAATGCTCCGGTTCGTAGTCGTCATGCTCGCTCATTTGGATGCTCCGTCGGTTAGACCGCGACCCTCGCGGCCTTCATGGCGACGAAAGCCGGCGGGCGGGACGGTCCTGCACCTGCAGCGAAGCGGAGGGCCGGAGCATCAGCGGAGGAGGGCGCAGGCCGGCTATTTTGCTTCGCGATGGAAAGCGCTCCCTTGGGAGCGCGCCGGAAAATAGTCGGCCGAAGACATTGCGGGGCCGGGTCGTTTGCCGGCCGATCGCCCTCTTGAAGGCCGGAGGCGCGGTTTCTCTCCGATCTCAGGAGCACTTAGCAATGCCACGATGGCGGGGAGCGACCGGTTCCGGGCTACGCCGCCACTGGCACAAATCGGGCGATGTCCTGCGGGGCGAGTTGGACCTGGGCGCGGGCTCTAAGATCAGCGACGCCGAACCTACAGAGGTCTTCGTTGAAATCGCCAAATGCCGGCGAGAGCACGATCGCCTCGATCCCGGCAGCATCTGCTCTTTCGATCAAGACATCACGCGCGCCGTCACCGGCTGGATCGGGGTCATGGACGATGTAGAGCCGTCTGAGGGTGACGGGGAACAGGATGGCAGCAAGATGCGCGGCCGAGAGCGCTGCGGCCATGGGCATGTCGGGCAAGACACACCGAAGCGACAGGACCGTCTCGATGCCCTCGCCGGCCGCCATGACTTCGTTGGGCGGACCAAAGCGAACCGCATGCCCGAGAAGGTCGCCCATAGCGCGCCTCGGGGTATCTACTGGTGCCTTGCCCCGGCCGGAAGGGTCAATCCAGGTGCGATGTGCGCCGGTCAAACGACCGCAGAGATCGGTGACGGAAGCGATCATCGCCGGCCAGGTCTCAGTTGGCGAGTGTTGGTCGGACCGATAATAGCAGCGGGGGTGGAAACGCAGGCTTTCGGTCCCGTGCAAAGCAGTAATACTGCGGTTGCGCAGATACGTCTCTGCGACCGTGCCGCCAATCGGCCGCGACACCGCAAACAGCCGGCGCGCTTTCTCCGACATTTCCGCCGGCGCCGCCAGCAACTTCGACCGGATTGATGTCTGCTCTGGCTCGGGATGCGGTAAGCCGAGAAACGCTATTGCCTCATGGGCAACGTCCCTGAAGTCGCTCAAGCCGCGGCTCTCGCGGATGATATCGAGAAGATCGCCATGCTCCCCGGTCGCCGCGTCAGTCCACTTGCCGGCTGCGCCCTTTCCGCTCTGCGAGCCGACGAGCCGCACGAACATCGAGCGGCCCGGCGTATTTCGGACATCGCCAACAAACCAGTAGCGGCCCTCGCGATGTCCGTTCGAAAGATAGTGGCGACAAACCGCTTCGGCCTGCCGACCCAGGAGGTGGGCCAGTTCGGACGCGTCGTGTCGGGGCATCATGCATCCTCCCGCGTGTCGATGCCCTGCACGGGATAGCGCTCCAGCAGCTTGCCCAGAATTGCGGGTCCGAGCGCCTGCGGCTCAGTGGGACTGGCCGACCCTGCGCGAATGTGGACGGTAAGGCGCTCGATGCAACCACTGGTGGTCTTGCGCACGATGAGGTGCGAGCGGGTCGTCACTTCAGCTACGAGGTCAGGTAGGTCCTCGAACCAGATGTCAGCCTTGACGCGGACCTGGGACATGAAGAGCACCACCTTCTTGAAGGCAATGTCTCGCGAGGACAGAAGGGTAATTTTCTGAAGGGTAGTCGCCATCGGAATGTACTCCGAGACGGGCAGCCGAGAGCCTCTCTCTCGACCTTCAAACCCGTCATGGAGATTCCGGCACTCCTCGTCCTCTTGTACTTGGCAGCCAACCGAGGTTGTCGCGGGGTAGCAACTCAGTGACGGCGTTCCTGTTTACAAACGCGGCTGCAACATACAAACGTGCAGCAGTAGCGATTAAGGACCACAGCGCCGCGATGAACGACGAGCGCGGCTGGTCGCCCCATTGGAAGCATCTGCGTTCTTCATCACGCCTTCGGCGCTGTGGCTTGCGACATCGAGGGTATGCGGCTGAGTTCGAGAGCGAACAGTGCGCTTTTGCGACGGGAAATCGATTTGGACTTGGTTGGTCATCACGGGCGGCCTGCCGCTAATCGTCGCCAGCAATGACCTTGCCAGCCAAGAAGCGAAGGAGATACTCCGCTGCCCTGCTCGCTTGAAGGCGGCGCGGGGCGCGCGGGCATTGCGACGCAATAGGCCCTGCCGGCAGTATCGATACTGAAACGATGGTCGAATCCCTTTAGGAGTGTGTCTGGCCGGACTGGAAGCAGAGGCCAGCCATAGACTTGTTGGCGCAACCACTCCGATTGACAGGTCGAAGGCGCCTCTTCGCCGCAGCACCTCCGGCGGGCGGTTTTCGCAGCCGGTTTTTTGGAGAAGAGTTCTCCGGCAGGATCATGTCCAGAACGGCGAGACAGGACGGAGTGCTCAACGAGGTCGGCGAACAGCTCGGACCTAAGAACTGCTGAGGGCTTCTTATTGAAAATCCCCGACCAATTCGACGAGACCACGCCACTGCGCGTCGAAATCGCTGCGCGAATTGCCTTTCCCGACGGCTCGATGAGCGCAGCAGGCCTACGCAAGGAACGTGACGCCGGTCGACTTGAAACGGAGCTAATCGCCGGAAAGGAATATGTGAGCCTGATGGCAATCGCGAGGATGAGGGAACTATGCCGCGGACGTCGAAAGGGCCACGCCTGGTATGGCGTGACGAAAGCTGGAAAAAAGATGGGACGCGCCGAAACAAAGCTGGATGGTTTATCCGCGATGGAACCAGCTTCATCAGCGCTGGCGGCGGCGAAAAAGGCCGTCCAGGAACTGAAGCTGAAAAGGCGCTCGCCGCCTACATCGGAAGCAAATACCACCGAGCGCGGGGAGCCGAGGACGTCTTAGTTGCCGATGTGGTCAACCTCTACCTTAAAGAGGTTGCACCGAAGCACGCGACACCAGAAGAGACGGCGGCTCGGCTGGACAAGGTCCTTGATTTCTTCGGGGAAAAAACTCTCGCCGCCATCAATGGCAAACTCTGCCGCGAGTACATTGCGTCGCGCCCCTCCGAAGCCGCGGCGCGCCGCCAACTCGAGGATCTTCGTGCCGCCATCAACTACTACCGCAAGGAGGGTTATACAACCGCCGCACCGGTCATCACCCTGCCAGACAAGGCCGCCGCCCGCGAACGCTGGTTGACCCGCAGTGAGGCGGCCGCACTGATCTGGGCCGCTTGGCGTATGAAGCAGACATGGAAGGGCCAAGAGAGTGGCCGGCGCACTGGGCGACATCTCGCGCGCTTCATCCTCGTCGCGCTCTATTCAGGAACGCGCTCGGCTGCAATCTGCGGTGCCGCCATGCGTCCAACCAAAGGGCGCGGTCATGTGGACCTTGACCGCGGTATCTTCTATCGCGCTGCCACCGGCGCTAGGAAGACCAAGAAGCGGCAACCCCCCGTACGCTTGCCGCAGCGGCTGCTAGCGCACCTCCGGCGCTGGGCGCGCACTGATCTCCACATCGAGACCAAATCGCGCGGCAAAAGTGCCAACATCGGTCGCAAGATATCGCAGGATTTTGTCGTGGAATGGAATGGAAAGCCGGTGCTGTCGATAGACAAGAGCTTCAAGACCGCGCGCGAAATCGCCGGCCTGGGGCCCGACGTCACTCCGCACGCGTTGCGCCACACCGCGGCGACTTGGTTGATGCAGGCCGGCACCGATATGTGGCAGGCTGCCGGCTTTCTTGGCATTACGGTGGATGTCCTGATCGAAACTTACGGTCATCATCATCCTAATTTCTTGGCAGACGCCGCCGAGAAGATCACGAAGAAGCCGGTTTTCTCCAAGTCGCCGCAAACCGTTCCGAGTATAACTCAAATCACAAGACACGAACGCAGTGTGCTCATCCCACAGGTTTCCCACAGAAACGGCGAAAGGAAACGCGACCAGTCGTGAGCGAACGTGGCGAAGGAGCCCAGGAACAATAACGACTTGCTGGTAAATCCACATCGTTCGGGACGATGGGATCGCACGTTCACAACTGCCATCCGCACCCGCTAAAGGTCTACTCCGGCCCCAGGGGGCGTGCTCCTAGCCGTGCCGTGGATCGGTTTGCCGGGTCCCGAAACTGACATTCAGTGTCGGAGGATTAGAGGCAAAGGTCGTGATGCTTGGCTTGACGGTGGCATACGGATCCCCATGTTATCCGAGCGCGTTTGACCTGCCGTCCATCAGAGAGGGCATCACGGCGGGTGATTTCGCCTTGCTGCTGAGCGCTGAACGGCATGAGGTGCCCGCTTCGGTGAGACCACCACGCTTCGGTTCCTGCCGGGATGCGCGCACATCGCCGAGGCGTGAGAATTCGCTGAACCGTTTATCCTCGCCAAAGCTCAAGCTGTCGTCGGTCAAGGCCTGTCGATTTCATTTAGAGCGGTTCATTCAGCAGCTTGGTCGATCCGTCGTCCGGCGTGTACTCGTTTGTTCGAAGGTTCAGAATACAGTCGCGACTGGCCCACAATCTGATCTGGAGCCTCCAACAAGGTCAACTGCTGATCCTCCCGTTCGACCCACTGGAAGAATCATCGGGTGCGGACGACTGGGTCCAGGCGGCTACTTAGGCGACGAATGGAGGCGTTCACTCGCGACCGCTGCGGGTTCTTCGACGAGCGCTGTCGAACGCCATGCCTTTGCTAGACACACGTTGTGAAAACGCGTGATAAGGTCGGCCCGCGCAAGATTGAACGATGGCCGGGGCACCAAAAAGATGGCACACGGAATGTGCAACTCAATGCTCGGCTGTGCGGCGCTCGCCTTGGCCGCGTGTCAATCGGCTCCTCAAACGCCGCAACCCGTCACTCTCGAACCTGCGTTAGGATCGGGAGTTCCTCTCCAACCGCCCTTGGCTGATGCCGGGGTTCCTTCCGGCTCAGCAATCATGCATCAATCCGTGGCGGTCACTCCGCCTGGCAAGGGCGTTCCAACAAAGTACGCTGCTTTTTCCGGTCTATGGGCTGGTCGATTGGAGGGGATATATGACGCCAAACTTGCTGTTCAAACGGTTTCTTCCAATGGGAAGGTGACGGTCACCTATGCGTGGGGAAATCTGGGCGACAACCATCCGGGAGAGGCCGCCGGCGCTGGAAGAATTGTAGGGAGCACGTTGAAGCTGGAGCGCCTACCGAATGGCGCCAACGTCAGTTTTGACATGCGGCCTGACGGAGCACTGGCCGGAACCGTTACTCTTGCCGGTCAGACCTACAGGGGCGCGTTCCTCAAGCAATGATCAAGAAACATCTGAAGCTTATGCAGAGGGCCAGGCGCCTGTTCCAATATGGCCTTCCACTCGGTTCAGTCCCGACTCTATCAAGGCGGCGAGATCAACACCTCCGGGAGAGCGAAGAGCACGGCCAGCCGATTAGAGCCGAAGCTCAAGCCTTGTCGTTTGCGTATTTTGCCGCCACCCTTGGTGACATTACTGTCACGAGCTCGGGTTGAACTGTCATGTTGTTGCGATGTTTCATCGGATAGTTTGTGCCAGCCAGGAAGACGCTCAGAATCCAACGTACTAGCAGCCAAAGCTGCTTGTACCACATAACCGGGTTCATTCTGCTCCATTCTTCTGAAACGTGACGAAGATAAGCCGCTTGCCTTCGCGCACGCTATCTTCGAGCGGCTTCGCCTTCGCCAGATGCGCCGCAATCGCGCTGGCCAGCATGCAACCTGTTCCGCGCATCGATGAAGCAAGGCGCGGCGTATCGAATTGGATGGGCTCATGATCGGAGCGTAACAGAAAATCGGTCGATCGGGGTCCCGAGGCATGCCCACCCTTGATCAGCACTGCCTGCGGGCCGGCGGTCAGCAGTCTTTGTCCTTGTTGGAGCGCACCGTCCTCATCCACTGCCAGTTCGCAGTCAATAAGGAGCGCCAGTTCAGGAAGGTTGGGCGTGACCAGGCAGCAAAGCGGTATCAGATCGCGCTTCATGGCGGCGATAGCGCCTGGTTCTAGTAGAGCCCGGCCTGAGGTGGAGGCCAGCACTGGATCGATTACTATCGGCACCTGTCGATTTTCGCGCAGTACGCCGGCAACCGCAGCGATGGTCTCGGCTGTTCCGAGCATGCCGATCTTGATTGCCGCCACTTCCTTGGCCTGCAGCGCGGCGCGCATCTGACCAGCCACCAGGCTTGGTGGGGAATGATGGATTTCTTTCACGGCGTCGTGCGTTTGCACCGTTAGCGCTGTGACGGCCAGACAGGTGCGAACGCCAATGGATGCGATCGTTTCGATATCGCGTGCTATTCCAGCGCCGCCGCTGGAATCCGATCCGCCAACGACAAGCACATGCGGTTCTCGTCTCATCGCCATCGGTCCGTCTTTTCGATCCACTCCCTGGTGCGCGCTTCGGGATCGGAGCTCAACGCGATGTCCGTGACCACTGCCGCGCTGTCGGCGCCGGCTCCAAAGACGCCGTCGAGGCGGCCAGGGTTGAGGCCGCCGATAGTGATTAATGGGATTGGCGCCACCCGCCGCTTCCACTCGCTGATTCGCTCTAGCCCTTGCGGTGCCCACTTCATTTTCTTCAAGATGGTGGGATAGATCGGACCCAGCGCAACATAGTCGGGATCGGCAAAAATGGCGGTTGCCAGCTCGACATGATCATGCGTGCTCAACCCGAGCCTGACACCGGCTGACCGTATCCTTGAAAGGTCGGCGGTCTGCAGATCTTCCTGGCCGAGATGCACGAAGTCGCAGCCCTCCTCGATTGCCAAGCGCCAATGATCGTTGACGATGAGCTGGCACTGGTGCTCGGCGCACAGGGCCTTCGCCTTCCGGATTTCGGTGCGCAACCTGACCTCATCTGTGGTCTTGATGCGCAGTTGCACCAGCCTGACGCCAAGCGGCGCTAGCCGCTCGATCCAGGCAGCGCTGTCGACGATCAGGTAGAAGGGATCGAGCTTCATGAAAAAACTGCCCTGCCGATTGCCGGCGTCGACGGAACTGCGACCTCGCGCGGCTCGAGCAGCCCCGAACCGTAGGCTTCACGACCGGCTTCGATCGCCTTGCCGAATGCTCGCGCCATGCCGACCGGATCGGCCGCCTTGGCAACCGCCGTGTTCAGGAGCACGGCGTCAAAGCCGAGTTCCATGACGGTCGCTGCGTGCGACGGCCGTCCGAGGCCGGCATCCACGATCATGGGAACGTCGGGGAAATGTCTGCGCATCGAGCGTAGCGCCATGATGTTGATCGGCCCGATGGCGGAACCGATTGGTGCGCACCACGGCATCAGGACCTTGCAGCCCGCCGCAAGCAGCCGCTCGGCGACAACAAGATCGTCGGTGGTATAGGGGAATACTGAAAAGCCGTCCTCGCACAGGATACGGGCGGCTTCAACCAGGCCGAACACGTCAGGCTGCAGCGTGTCGTGGTTGCCGATCACTTCGAGCTTGATCCAGCTCGTGCCGAAGACCTCGCGCGCCATTTTCGCGGTGGTGACCGCTTCCTTGACGGAGTGGCAGCCGGCCGTGTTGGGGAGGATTCTCGTGCCGAGCGCGCGGATCAGCGACCAGAATTTTTCGCCAGCCCTGCCGCCGGCCATCTCACGCCGCAGGGACACGGTCACCACCGAGGTGCCCGATGCCTTGATGGCGTCGGCAAGGATGGCCGGCGAAGGATATTGAGCCGTGCCGAGAAGCAGCCGGGAGGGAAGGGGCATTCCGAAAAGTTCGAACATTGTCTAGCCTCCCTGCATGGGCGAGAGGATTTCGATCCGGTCGCCGTCACTCAACTGGAACTCCGCCCGATTGGCTTTGTGTACGAGGTCGCTGTTGACGGCCGTCGCCAGCCAATCGCCTTCATAGTCGAGTGCGGCAAGCAGCTCGGCCAGCGTGGTGGCGGCAATCTCATGCGCTTCGCCGTTGACCATCAATTTCATGAGCAAGCTCCTTGGTTCCGTCTTGATTGAAAACCAGGTCGGCAGCCTGGCGCGCCATGGCTGGGGCGAGGAGAAAACCGTGGCGATAGAGCCCGTTGATCGCGACGGTGCTTCCGTGGCTCTCGACTTGTGGCAGGTTGTCCGGAAAGGCCGGGCGAACACCGGCGCCGGTCTCAATGACGCCAGCCTCACCGAATGCCGGGTGGAGAGCGTACGCCGCTCCCAAAAGCTCCATCATTGAACGCGCCGTCACCGGTCCGGTGGACCGGCTCTCGATCATGGTCGCGCCGATCATGAAACGGTGGTCGGTGCGCGGCACCATGTAGAGCGGAAAGCGTGGATGAAGCAGCCGGACCGGGCGCGACAGTGAGACATCGGGCGTGCGCAGGATCAGCATCTCGCCGCGAACGCCGCGCAGTCGGTCATCGACCGCGCCTATCCCCGTGCAGTCGGTCTGGCGATCGAAACCGGAGCCAAGCCGGGCGTCGACGCCGAAGCGGAATTCGACGCCCATCACCGCCAGCCTGTCATGAAGTGTCGTCATCGCCTGGCGTGGATCGAGATGGGCCTCGTCGGGGAAGAACAGCCCACGGCGGAAGCGGCCGGCGAGGTCGGGCTCCAGCAACGCGATTTCATCTTCATCGACGCGCCGATAACCCGACGTGCGGGTGGCAAAGCGGTCGAGCTCGCCCGTATCGCGCGGCGCGGCCACGACCAGTGTTCCGGCCCGCGTCACCTGGTCAGGCGTCGCCGCATCCCACCAGTCCGCGGCGTTGCGTCCGAGATCGAGCACGGACTGCTCGGCGCTTTCACGCTCGCACCAGGGCGCCAGCATGCCGCCGGCGAACCATGACGCATTGCCGCCAAGGCTGTGCCTTGTCTCGGCAACGGTCACAGCCGCGCCGCGCGTAGCGAGCTCGAAAGCTGCGGTGAGGCCAGCGACGCCGGCCCCTTTGACCAGCACCCTCATGATCGCTCATGCGCCTGCGAAAGGCATAAGCGCTGCGCCGGTCTCTGCCGCCGGCACGTAGAGGTCACCGCCATCCCGGTACCTCGCCGCCATCGCCGCCATGCCCTCCTTCTGTGCCTCGGCGCGGATGTCATGGGAAATGCGCATGGAACAGAATTTCGGGCCGCACATCGAGCAGAAATGCGCCACCTTGTGCGCCTCCTTGGGCAAGGTCTGGTCGTGGAAGGATCTTGCGGTTTCGGGATCGAGCGACAGGTTGAACTGGTCTTCCCAGCGGAACTCGAAGCGCGCGCGGGAAAGGGCGTCATCCCGGACTTTCGCCGCTGGATGGCCCTTCGCGAGGTCGGCGGCATGCGCCGCGATCTTGTAGGTGATCACGCCAATCTTGACGTCATTGCGGTCGGGAAGGCCGAGATGTTCCTTCGGCGTGACGTAGCAGAGCATGGCGGTGCCGAACCAGCCGATCATCGCCGCGCCGATGCCGGAGGTGATGTGATCGTAGCCCGGCGCAATGTCGGTCGTCAGCGGTCCAAGCGTATAGAACGGCGCCTCCCCGCAGACAGCGAGCTGCTTGTCCATGTTCTGCTTGATCTTGTGCATCGGCACGTGGCCAGGCCCCTCGATCATCACCTGGCAATCCTTCGCCCATGCGATCTGCGTCAGCTCGCCCAACGTTTCCAGCTCGGCGAATTGCGCCGCGTCGTTGGCATCGGCGATCGAGCCCGGACGGAGCCCGTCGCCGAGCGAAAAGGACACGTCATAGGCCCGGCAGATGTCGCAGATCTCCGCGAAACGCTCGTAAAGGAAGCTTTCCCGGTGATGGTGCAAGCACCATTTGGCCATGATCGAGCCGCCGCGCGAGACGATGCCCGTGACCCGGTCGACGGTCAGCGGGATGTAGTGCAACCGCACGCCGGCGTGGATGGTGAAATAGTCGACGCCCTGTTCGGCCTGTTCGATCAGCGTGTCGCGGTAGACCTCCCAGGTCAGGTCCTCGGCAATGCCGCCCACCTTCTCCAGCGCTTGGTAGAGCGGCACCGTGCCGATCGGCACCGGCGCATTGCGCACGATCCAGTCGCGGATGTTGTGGATGTTGCGGCCGGTCGACAGGTCCATCACCGTATCGGCGCCCCAGCGGATCGCCCACACCATCTTTTCCACCTCTTCGGCCATCGAGGAGGTGACCGCCGAATTGCCGATATTGGCGTTGATCTTCACCAGGAAATTGCGGCCGATGATCATCGGCTCGCTTTCGGGATGGTTGATGTTGGCGGGAATGATCGCGCGTCCGCGCGCCACCTCCTCGCGCACGAATTCCGGCGTGACGAAATCGGGGATCGCCGCGCCGAAGGCTTCGCCGTCGCGCTCGAGCTTGCCGCGCAGGATCTCGCGGCCGAGGTTCTCGCGGATGGCGACGAACTCCATTTCAGGCGTGATGATGCCGGCACGCGCATAGGCAAGCTGGGTCACGGCCTTGCCTGCCTTGGCCCTCAGGGGCCGGTTTCGGACTGGAAACTCCGGTGTCAGGCGTTCGCCCGTGACGAATCCATTGTCTTCCGGCCGGACATGGCGGCCCTCATAGGCCTCGACGTCACCGCGCGCCGTGATCCATTCGTGACGAAGCCGGGCAAGACCCTTCTCGATGCTGGTTTCGACAGTCTGGTCGGTATAGGGGCCGGACGGATCGTAGACGGTGACGGGCGGCTCGCCGGCCGTTGGATGGACGGAGATTTCGCGCATCGGCACCCTGATCTGCGGGTGGATGGCACCGGGTTTGTGGATTTTCCGCGAGGCGGGCAGCGGTCCCGTCGAGACGGCGGGAGTGAGGGCATTCATCTTGAGGCTCCTTTGCTCATGCATTGGAGACCCAGTTCTGTGACGGAAGGATGAGACGCTTCTGTCGACCTGCCGAAACAGGACCTCGGGCGTAAACTCCCGCAAAGCGCTTGCACCGTCCCTACGCCAGTATGAACTGGATCAGGTTCAACGGGTCACTGCGCCGCGAAAGCAAGCAGTATCTCAGCCCCTTGCCGGGACTCCCCTGGTGAATGCGTCAGGTTGGACGGGACGTCTCCGGTTTGTCAAGCGCGTTCTGGCCGCGGCTGATCGGCGGCTGGTCAGACCGTGCGGAAAAAATCGCGCATGTCTCGGCGACAAGTCAAGCGTGGGAGATGAAGACAGGGACAAGGAATCGCAAACTGTCGGACTAAAAATCGATCCGCCTCAATGGGAACCAAAGGTTTGCGCGTAGATCGCCTCGATTCTTCCTGCCTCGTCACTGGTCAGCGCGGAGAATTCCTTTTCGCGCTCGCGGTTCGACAGATGGCCACCATTCTGGTGAAGGAAACGGAAGAGCAGGGCGGCCAACCGCTCGGGCATGTCGATAAAGGCGTCCACCTGCTGCCGAAATTGGGCGTAGCGCTGCAGAAACGCGGTTTCCTCGGGAAGGTCCCGTTCGATCGTCCGCTGAACGCAGGCATAGAGGAATTCGGCGTGCGGGGTCGCATCGAAGAACCGGTAGAAATCACCGGTGTCATTCAGCACCCGGACGTTGAATTGCGGCGTCGGTTCCCATTCCACCCACGGCAGAAGGCGCTGCGAATAGCTCTCGAGCACGCCCCTGTACTCGTTGATCTGGTCCAGGATCGCGGCCGAGACGGGAAAGACCACTCCCGGCGGATTGAAGCCGCGCGTGGCAAGGACGTGGTGGATTAGGTAGCGGTGAATGCGGCCGTTTCCGTCCTCGAACGGGTGGATGTAGACAAAGCCGAAGGCGAGGATTGCGGCGGCTATGACCGCATCAAGGTTTTGCGCGGGGCCCTGATCGAAGGCCGCCATTCCATCGATTAGCCGCGGCAGGTCCTCGGGCCGAGCGCTGATGTGATCGGGCAGGGGCGTGCCGTTGTCTCGGTCATGCTCACCGACGAAACCTCCTTCTTTTCGGAAGCCAAGTCTTACGAAACGGGCGTCGCCAAGTACAATTTTTTGCAGACGTAGCAGCTCATCGCGATCGATCGGCCAGCGGCCGGCTTCGCCGATGGCGCGGCCCCAGCGCTGGATGCGATCTTGCGGCGGGCGCTCGCCCTCGATCGCATAGCTTGATCGCGAGTCTTTGAGCAAAAGAAAGGCGGCGGTCCGAGCAAGGAGGTCGCGCGGCACGTCCGCCACGATTGCCTCCGCGCGCCGCGGCAGTTCAAGGCCAATGAATTTTTCGAGAGTCTTGGTTCGGAACACCAGGGGGCAGAACTCAGGCGTGCCGGGGAGATTGTCCTTTATGCGGTAGCGCGAAGCGGTCTTCTCGGATCCGGGCCACTGCAGCTCGGGATCGACAACCGGAACGTATCGTCCGGCCGCCGCGTCCGGCAGATCGAGACGTGTGCCCGTCAGCCATTCAGATAGAAACCAGATGCGGCGGGCATAACTGCCTGTGGGGCTTTCACGGACGAGCGCCTCGATCGGTGCGGGACCGGTCACCTGGAACAGCCGTTTGAGGACGGCAAGGTCGAGCCCCTCGTACTTGAGCGCGAAGGTCAGATGGCCTTCGAGTGTTGGATGTGGGGCATGGCGGGGCGTCATGATCCGCCAGCCATCCCGTTCGGTAATGCGATGATGCTCGCCAGTGGCCGACAGGGTCCGGGGCAAGGGCACGGCGAGCTCGTAAGCTCCGATCAGGGCGCTGTACCCGGCCGGGGTCACCATCTCCGGAAGGCGGATTTCCTGAAAAACGATAACAGGACCTGAAAATTGGTGCTTCTGCGCCACAGGCATGAAAAGGGGATCCTTTCATCGAATTTTGGTGCGACTGAGCCAAATCTTATGAAAAACGATTCTACCTCATGAAAATTGATGCTGCAAGCCGACTTTTCCGAAAACCGATCCGCGGCGGTGATCCGTCTGCATGGCTCGGCCGGAAAGTGATCGTCGCGCCGCCAGCGATCGTGGGTCACTGCGCGACCGTCGGCTGTCTCGGCCACGCCTTCAGGCGGGGGACAATCACCTCAGGCAATGTGGACGGAGCGCCAGCGCAATGATGTTCCCATGGAAATAAGCGTCCACAGCGACCAAATCAGTTCCGCGGCGATAGCACGGCGGTCGCCGGCTTTTATGCGTCGCCTTACAGCTTTGGCCTCGTGTTCAGTCATTGCCTAGTTTTTCGCCACAATGCATCTCGGTACGCCTTGTGACCTGAGATCGATTCTGAACGTGAATCACGCTGTTGCGGCAGTCAAACTCGTACGAGCTGAAGCACACCCCTTGAGACCACCACCACGCTGATTGTTAAAAACAATCACAACAAGGGTACTGCGAAACTCGGCCGAAGCAGGAAAATGGGGGCCTCTAGCCCTTGGTTTGAAGCGCTTCGCAATGCAGCCACTTTGCTGTTTGATTTTGGCCTTCGCACCTGCACAAAACTATGCAAAACCGTTGACCGCTTAAACCTGACGTAGGGGAAATGTGCCGATGAGTGTGGCGGTAGAAACGAAGGCGTCGACGCCGCCGGACATCGCGGCCAGCAAGGGCAAGGATCCGGTCGTCTGCTTGACCGCCTACACCACACCCATTGCGCAGCTCGTCGACAGATATTGCGACGTCGTGCTGGTCGGCGACAGTGTCGGCATGGTGCTTCACGGTCTGCCCTCGACCCTCGGCGTCACGCTCGACATGATGATCATGCATGGCAAGGCCGTGCGACGCGGTCTTGAGCGCGCGTTGATGGTCGTTGACATGCCATTCGGCTCCTATGAAGAAGGCCCCGAACAGGCCTTTCGCAACGGCGCGCGGCTCATGGCGGAAACCGGATGCGCCGCCGTCAAGCTGGAGGGCGGCGAGAGCATTGCCGAGACAATCCGCTTTCTCACTGCTCGCGGAATTCCCATCATGGCCCACGTCGGGCTGACGCCGCAATCGGTCAATGTGTTCGGGGGCTATAAAGTCCAGGGCAGGGGCGTAGACGGCGACAGGATTTTTCGCGACGCCATTGCTGTTGCCGAGGCCGGGGCGTTCAGCATAGTGCTGGAAAAGGTCACGGAGCCGCTCGCACGGAGAATAACCGAGAGAGCCACAATTCCCACGATCGGCATCGGTGCCTCAGACGCCTGCGATGGTCAGATCCTTGTGATCGACGACATCCTGGGCATGTTCACTGGTTTTCGGCCGAAATTCGTCAAGCGCTATGCCGAACTGGGCTCAGAGGTCGAAGCTGCCATCGCTGCCTACGCGGCTGATGTGCGGGAAGGGCGCTTTCCAGCGGCCGAACATCTTTTCGCCGATGAGCCGAAGGCCGGAGATGTTGCATGAGCGTGCCGATTGTCCGCACCGTTGCCGAACTTCGTGCCTTCGTGGCGGGATGGCGCCGTTCAGGTGCCACTATCGCCGTGGTGCCCACGATGGGAGCCTTGCATGAAGGACATTTGAGTCTCGTGCGTTCTGCGCTTCAGAAGGCCGATCGTGTGATCGTGACGCTGTTCGTCAATCCCAAGCAGTTCAACAATGCCGCGGATCTTGCCGCTTATCCCCGCACCGAAAAGGAAGACGCTGCAAAGCTCACTCCGTTGGGCGCACACCTGCTCTATGTTCCGCATGCGACTGAGATGTATCCTGACGGCTTCACCACGACCGTGTCCGTGTCCGGCGTCGGCGAAGGCCTATGCGGTGCGTTCCGGCCTGGTCATTTCGATGGGGTGGCGACCGTCGTTGCAAAGCTCTTTTTGCAGACCGGCGCTGATTTCGCCTTTTTCGGAGAGAAGGACTTCCAGCAGCTTCTACTCATCACTCGCATGGTCCGGGACCTGGATATGCCAATTACCATCGTCCCCTGTCCGACAGTCCGGGAACCCGATGGTCTCGCTTTGTCATCGCGCAATGTTCGGCTCTCGCCAGCGGAGCGGGCCATTGCCCCAAGGCTGGCATCGGTCCTGCTCGATACTGCGGAGGGGCTCTCGAACGGCTCTCCCGTCCTGCCAGCGCTTGCCCAAGCGCGTGCAGCGATCCTGTCCGCAGGCTATCGCGAGGTCGAGTACCTGGAACTCCGTGGCGAAGCAGATCTGCAACCGATAGCAACAAGCATCGATCGGCCGGTCCGCCTGCTCGCAGCCGCGTGGCTCGGCCAAACACGGCTCATTGACAACGTCAGAACACTGCCGCCTTGCCAACTCACAAATGAGTCGCTGCGGACTTCCGGCTAGCGTGAAAATGCAGCTCGGGCCGCGCGAGCGTGATTGGACGCGGTTGTCTCCATGAAAACCTTGTCAACTTGCTCTGGCCGGGCAGAGAGAGCCTTGCGTGAATGCGCGCCCAGAACGAATATATTGGTCATTAGCATTTGCGTTGGTGAAAGTTCCCGAATAGGAACGAGTGACGAATCAGGGGCCTGAGCTTGATGGACGAAGCAACTGAGCAGACGAGCACTGGTCTTTTAGGGCTGACAGCGGGCATCGTCGCGGCCTATGTCCAGAACAACGCAATGCCGGTAGCGGATTTGCCGGCGCTGATTGCTGGCGTCAATTCTGCGTTGTCGGCTCTAGTTCAGCCCGTCGCGGCACCACCGCCAGTATCTACTCCGGCCATAAATCCGAAGAAGTCGATATTTCCCGACTATATCGTAAGTCTCGAGAATGGGCGGAAATTCAAGTCTATGAAGCGTCACCTGGGTTTGCTGGGCATGACACCTGACGAGTACAGAGCCAAGTGGAGATTGGCCTGGGACTACCCCATGGTGGCCCCTAGCTATGCAGCCAAGCGGTCTGCTCTGGCTAAGGCGAGCGGTCTTGGCCGCAGACGCACTGCAAAAACACCGCCTAGGAAAGGCCCCGCAAAGCGGAAACCCAAGGTGTAGCGCGCGCCTATCAGAGTTGGCAGACGCCAAAGCCTGACCTCTCGCTGACCAGATGAATGCGATTCCGCCCAGCCATCTTTGCGGCATCGAGGGCGGCGTCGAGGCGCCCGGCCCGTCGGTGACCAGCTCGTCCACTTGCGCGGTCGCCACACCTGCCGGGAAAGTGTAGCCGAACTCCGGCTCGTCCTTCAGCGGCCTTGAGTTACGAATAACGGCCAGCGTTCTTTCGACAATCAAATTCGGCCTCTGTCGACCTCGCTTGTAGTATCAAGACGAATTCCGCCCACGCGACCGAAACAATCTGCGAGTCGCACCTGACACTGAATGCGGACTGCGAAATTACGCAAAAGAGCATCACTCGCCTGGTGGCCGAACCTGTCGTCAGACCCAATGAGAGGTTGAGCAACCTTGCGTTGGACGGAAGCAGTGCTGGTAACAAATGCCAAGCCTAGTCTAGTAGAGTCCGCGAGTGGCAATCATTCGTCGTGAGTCGATGCTAATGTACGCGTTTCGCAGCACTCCGGCTCGCTATATCGCCTAAGACGGCATGAAGAAGCGATCCAACTTCCAGTTCGGCGAACCTGGGCGCAACTCCTGATTCGGACAACTGAAGGAGAATTGTCTTGGCAGTGCCGCGCCAGAACGCATTCGCATCTTCGCCGTTCTTGGTTTCCAGCACGCGGGCAATTCCCTCGACCAACTTCCGCCGCCGATACAGCGGAAACGCCCTTATGTTTGACACCGATCACCTACCCATTCAGTCTCGCGATTAAGCACTGGAGGATGAGAAAATCTGGTTAACGGCACATCCTTTTTGTTGGGTGAGCGTGTAGCGGGAGTTCTGAGGTCGGGCGGCGGCTTGGGCGCAACTGTCGGGTAGCAGGGATGGGCCAGAGCGACATTGGCCAATGTCCGTTCACCAGCCAAGACGGTCCGGGCTGGCAGAGCGAATGGACTTCGCTATGTCGGACGAGCAGCCTGGACGACGAATATGTTGGTCCCTGCCGGCGCCTGCCGTGGTAAGCGGGATCGGTTGTCCGATTTAGGAGCATGCCTGCCGCACCAAAGGGCTGCAATGCGCGCCGGCGAACCCAATGGGTCAAAGCGGGGATACGGCCTCGGAAGCAAGCCGTGAGGAATAGCTTAGCTGCCGGTATTCTGTGAAGGATCGTTAGCCGCGGCGTCCGACGTGAACAAGCCCTATGTCCCAATCAAGGGAACTGTGACTGTCGTTGCGTAATTTATCGGATACTGGTCGAAATATGGGAACTCGATGACGAAGGCATAGGTGGCGGTCAGATGCGCTAAGCGGAACCCGCCGCTAGGGGGATCGATCCCAATCGTAACCACGACGTCTTTCAGTCCCAGATCCAGTAATTTTTGCGTGGCGATGGCTTGGATCTGGGCCTGCGTCAGCGAGTTCTTCATCTGCAGCGCACGCGAGGACGTTTCCAGCGTATACCGAACGCTCGACATGCCGTTCAGAGCCCAGCCGAACGCGAAAATGCCGAACAAAAGCATCATCAGAAAAGGCGCGAGCAGTGCGAACTCCAATGCAGCTCCGCCTGATGCATTGCCCGCGAAAGGTCTCCGTTCAGCGGACACGAATCACCTGTTGATGACCGAGCTCGCGTGAAAAGGAAACCTCGCCAAAACTGAAGGGCGGTGACCAGGTGGCTGTCGCCTGGATTACGAGGAAGACCGAGGGGGCTTTCAAAGTGTCGCACAGGATCGATGGATCGACCACGATGTTCCCGCACATATATTTACGGCTCAGCGTCACCTGCGCGCCATCGGGGTGGTTTTCCCAGCTCGAAAGAGCGACAGCTTGGATGGTGGCGTCCTCGACGGCTCCTTGCATCACGAGGTTCGCCGCCGTCTTGACGCCTGCACGCATCGACAACGTGTTTGATACGAAGGACCAGCCGTTAATGATGCCAAGAAGTACCAGGCAAAGGATGGGCACAATCAGTGCAAACTCTACCGCAGCAACACCTGAATCGCTCCGGAAAATTCGGACGGATCGCCGTTCCACGAAAATTACTCGACAAGCCGAACGGATTGCGTCGCCGGAATATTGCGCATTCCGAGGCTCGTGCAATCCTGGCTGATGCTGGTGTTGCCGGACCACTGCAAGGTGCCGGCGACGACCTGGGTGCAACCACCCTTGCCAGAGAAATTGCCGAGATAATTGACGTCCTGGGTTGGAAAATACAGAGCGCCGGTCAAAAGTGAATCCGCCGTCCCATTGAAGGTGTTCGACCCCGTCAGGTTACCTTTGTTGCCGTAAAACAGAACACCGGAATACGTGCCCGACGTGGGTGCGCTAAGCTTGATGGTGGCGTTACCGTTCATGCTGACGCCCGAGCTGCCGGCCAGATAGATGAAGACGCCGTCACCGGAGATATTGGCGTTCGCGTTCGCTTTGAAATCACCGCCTCCGATGACGTACACGCCGGGCGAGAGGGCAACATTGCCGCTCAGGCTCAACCCGCTGCAGTATGTCCCGGGGTTCAGGGTCGACAATCTCGGATTTTGACAAGAGTCAGTGGCCGGTGGCGCGGGCAGGTCGGCAAACGGGTCACCGGCGGGTAAGGCCTGAGTTATCGGGCTGGCGCAAACGGTTGTCACAGGGTTGCTCAGCGAAACGCCGCCGGCTGATATGAGGCAGTCGGCCTGAAGGTTGGCCGATCCCTGAAGTTTGATGGCGTCGGCGGCTATCGAATTCGACATTACGGAGCAGCCCGTCATTTTTATGGTCGAACTGCCGGAAAACAGCGCCGCTTTCGGGGCGGAAGGATTGAGCGACAAAGCGCAGGCTTTTGATGCGTCAGTGATGAGAGCCACCGCTCTTGCCCGTGCGCCGACCGCGTTCTGCGTGAATATCGATGTAAAAAATCGATCGAGGTTTTGGTGAACGATTACCTCAACGGCGTTTTTCGCCACGCTTGATCCGGACGAAGGGGGGCTGAAAACTTCGATCGTGCCTGCCGACGCTGCAAAACCGTTCGAGGCTGCTGAAAGCGTCGCGGCGGAGACAATCGCGGACTTGTCTGATCCCGAAACCTTTTCCAAAGCGCCTGCATAGGCTGCCGCGTCGGCCACCGCCTGCAATTTCAAGCTACTGTAGTACCAATAGGAGGTTTCGACACCGAGGCCCGCACCGCCGACAACTATCGGCAAGGACAGCGCGAAAACAACGGCTACGTTGCCGTTATTCCCGAGGCGTCGTCGTAGACCGCGGCCGAACCGGTCGAAGATATGGGCGACCCATTCCATTGAGGTTTGTAGGCGCAAATACATGAAAGAATGAATAAGAAATTCCCTCCACTTGCACCCTCCTGGGCGGGCTCTGACTCAGAGATCCTGTCCATCGCCCCACCTGAGGCGGGCGAACGCGAACGAGCCTCTTGGTCGCTGGCAACTGGGGGCGCGGTGTCGATGATTTCACATACAAAATGGGGTTCGTTGACGGCGAACAAAAGTGACGCGATCGGCGGCGCCTTCAAGATCGTCGGCAACAGATATTCGGCCCTTCAGAGGGCCCGCGCCTGCACAAGTCCACATCACGGCGCGCGCAAGTCTCTTCGTCGCCGCGAGCTTGCCAGATCACTAGATGTTTTGGCGCGACCCGATAGATTCACTGAAGCGTCCGCGGTGACACGCGACCTGACGCATCCATTGCCGTGTGCCTGTCTTAGGTATTTTATGCCTAGAGGATGAATTCAGCTGATTTGACACTGATGGCAAACACTGCGAACCCACCTTATGAAAATTCCGGCGAGCATCGGCGCGAGCGCCGCCACCGTGTGCTAAAGGGCGGCACGATCATCACCGGGATCCAGAATTCCGAAATCAGCTGCACCTTGCGCAATCAACACGAGGGGGGTGCCGAGCTGAAGGTCGCGCCCGAAGCCCGGGTTCCCGATCGCTTCTTGCTCTACGTCGCGGTTGATGGACTTGCCTATCGATCGGAGGTTTGCTGGCGCCGCAACGACCGTATCGGCGTCAAATTCACCGGCACCGAGCCCAAACCGAAACTCCACTACGGCTGACCGACGGCAAGATGAAGGTCAGCGCGCCGCCATCCGGCCCGCAAACCAGCACTCCCCTAGGCGGGCACCTTCGCCAATTGCGCGCGTCCACCATAGGCGCGCAGGACACCTTCAGTGGCGGCGCTCGCGTTCTGAAACCCTGAAACCATTCGGCAAATCTCGGTCTGAGGCTCTCCTCCACTGGCCCTCAACCCGTCACCGCGACGCGGGCCGAATCTAATTCTTCGGGGCAGAGCGGAACTCGGGAAGCGAGCGCCGACTAGCAGAGGTCTTCCTCAGAAAGTCTGTACCCCGGCAAAGGAAATTTTCCGCTTTCGCGGGAGCCTTTGCTATGTCCGGGCCGCAGTCGCAAGGTCGCTACTTCAACGAACACATCCGCAATTTTTCGGGTGCCACCTGTTGCTGGCGATAGCGATCGGGGATGAGCTAACATTTTGGTGCTGATGTGGCCTTGTCACTCCAACTGTCGCTTGGTGGACGCATTGCAGCTGATGCGCATATGGTGTCCTGACGGTCCGCGCGCGCCGGGCAAACCCGATCCCGAGCCCGACTTGGTGCAACAACGCTTGATCGGCCCGGCCGCACGAACTGCGGCGGGTTTTTGTTTAGCTCGATTGAACACCGGTCCGCAGAGAACGTCAGGCGCACCCAGTAAACCTACCGCTGCCTGAGTTCACGCGATGATTGTTGTCATAGAGCGGTGATATCGATAACATACAACCGATTTGATTCTAGAGGAGCCGGGCTAATGGACAAAGCCGAAACCAGTTCCTGCCATACGATGTGCCGTTTGCTGCGGCTAGCGCAGAGGCATGATGGCTAAGACAGCGTCGTCGAGGCCCCTCGAGAGCCAAGCACCGACTATGGTCGATGTAGCCCTGCGGGCTGGCGTGTCGGCCATGACGGTCTCGCGCGCTTTAAAGGACGGCGGCCGCGTTTCCATGACCACTCGGGAAAAGATCATGGCCGCGGTCAACGAGCTGGGCTATGTGCTCGACCAGTCGGCCGGCAGTTTGTCTTCGCGCAAGACCGGATTTGTCGCGGCGATCGTTCCCTCGATCAACAATTCAAATTTCGCCGACACGGCGCGCGGCATTACCGATGAGCTGGAAAGCACGGGGCTCCAGCTTCTGCTCGGATACACCGACTACACGGTCGAGAAGGAAGAGAAGCTGATCGAAGCCATGCTCCGACGTCGGCCGGAAGGCATCATTCTGACCGGCGGCGCGCATACGGACCGGGCACGTCAACTTTTGAAAAGCACGGGCATCCCGGTGATCGAAACCTGGGAGTTGCCGGCCAAGCCCATCGACCAGGTTGTCGGCTTCTCCAACGAAGAGGCAATGGGGCTTCTCGTAAGAACGCTCGCCAGAAAGGGCTACCGGAAATTCGGCTACATTGGTGGTACGACCTCGCGCGACACGCGCGGCAGCCAACGGCGCGAAGGCTTCGTCCGAGCCATCGAGGAGCTCGGTCTGCCGAATGGCCGGCTTGTTTCCTTCGGCGTGCCGCCGATCTCGATCGAGCAGGGCGGGCAGGCCGTCGTCAGCATGCTGGAGCGTTGGCCGGACATTGAGGCCGTGCTGTGCGTCTCGGATCTGTCGGCTTTCGGGGCACTAATGGAATGCAAGCGCCGCGGAATGCGGGTCCCGCAAGACATCGCCATCGCCGGCTTCGGCGACTATGAGGTTGCCGCTTTCTGCCATCCTGGCATCACCACGGTAAATGTTGATTGTTACGGCATCGGGCGGCAGGCTGCACGCCGGCTCATCCAGATCATCCGGGGTGGCGAGAAGAACCACGGACAGGAAATCGTCCTGACTGGTTATCGTGTCGTTGAGCGCGAAAGCACCTGAGTTTAGCCTAGCGCGATCTGAACCTTCATCGATTTGTTTCGGTTGCCGGCGATCTCGAAGGCCGCAACCGCCTCATCGAGCGGATAGATGCCGGTCAAAAGTGGTTTCACATCGACGCGGCGCTGGTTGATCAGATCGATTGCGAGTGCGAACTCGTCATGGAAGCGGAAGCTGCCGCGCATCTCGATCTCCTTGGAGACGATCAGGTTCTGCGAAATCGAAAGGTCGCCGCCGAGCCCCAGCTGAACGAGAACGCCGCGCGGCTTTAGGACATCTAGACCCGCCCGCACTGCGCGCTCGTTGCCGGAGGCCTCGAACATCACGTCGAAGCTACCTTTGTTAGCATTATAGGCAGCAAGCTTTTCGCTATTTGTCGCGACATTGATGGTATGGTCGGCGCCGATCTCCAAGGCCTTCGCCAGCACGCCGTCTATGACATCGGTCGCAACGATTTCGCGTGCGCCGTGCGCTCGGGCGGCAAGGATACAAAGCGCGCCGATCGGGCCGCAGCCAGTGATGAGAACGCGTTTGCCGAGCAGCGAACCTGCGCGGTTGACGGCGTGCAGCGTCACCGCAAAGGGCTCGGCAAAGGCGGCTTCGTTGATCGAAACATGATCTGCGATCTTATGACATTGCCATGCCTCGGCGACCAGTCGCTGGCGGAACGCACCCTGGATGTGCGGCATCGGCATGGCGCTGCCGTAAAAACGCATGTTAAGACACTGGTTCTGCATGCCTTGGAAGCAGTAACGGCAGGCATTGCACGGCCGGCTGGGCGAGATAGCGACGCGGTCGCCGACAGCGAGCGAGGAAACGCTGCCGCCCACCGCGTTGACCGTGCCGGCGACCTCATGGCCTAGGATCATCGGCTCGCGAAGACGGATCACACCGAAACCGCCATGGTTGTAGTAGTGCAGGTCCGAGCCACAGATGCCGCCCGCCTCGACGGCAATCTCCACCTGTCCATCGCCAGGAATATCTGGATCGGTCTCTTCGATCCTCAGGTCTTTTGCAGCATGAATGACGATCGACTTCATCAGGTGGTCCTTCCTCAGACGACCGGCGTCAACAAGGGCTGTCCGCCGAAATGGGCCGCGAGATTATCACGAACGAGCTGACCCATGGCTTTGCGGGTCTCAACCGTGCCGCTTGCGTGGTGAGGCTGCAGTACGACGTTGGAGAGCCTCAGGAAGCGCTCGTCGATCGTCGGCTCGTTCCAAAACACATCGAGCCCGGCGCCCTTGATTGCGCCCAATTCCAAAGCAGCAAGCAATGCGGTCTCGTGGATCGTGCTGCCGCGCGAAATGTTTATCACGATGCCGTGCGTTCCGAGTGCTGCCAGAACCGCCGCATTGATGATGTGCTTCGTGCTGTCACCGCCGGCAAGCGTCACGATCAGGAATTCGCTCTGTCGTGCCAGCTCGACCAGATCGCCGACGAAGGCGTAGGGTAGGTCGTCGCGCTTGCGCACATCGAAATAGGAAATCGCACAGTCGAATGCAGCGGCGCGCTTGGCCACAGCCGCGCCGACACGGCCCATTCCGACGATGCCCAGCCTTTTGCCGCAGACGCGCGTGACCAGTGGCATGTTGCCCTTGCGCCAGCTGCCGTCGCGGACATAGGCGTCGGCCTGCGGGATTTTTCGAGCGACGGCGAGCAGCAAGCCGATGCCGATATCGGCAACATCCTCGGTCAGCACATCCGGTGTATTGGTGACGTGGATGCCATTCGCTCTGGTGTAAGCAAGGTCTATGGCGTCGGTGCCGACGCCATAACAAGAGACGATTTCGAGCATCGGCAGTTTTGCCATCAGCGCTGCACTGGCACCAAGCTCGCCGCGTGTCGCGATGGCGCGGACGGCGCCGGCATGACGGGCGACCAAGGCGTCCTTGTCCTCGGCCTGCCATAATTTATGGACGCGATATTTGGCCTCGATGTCTGCCATATCCCAATCCGGATAGGGACCTGTCATCAATATGTCGGTCACGGTGTTGTCTCCTCCGCGAATTCATTTTCTTATTGACTATGTTATCGATAACATTCATGTCAATAGTGGCTAGGGGCGGCGCGAACGAAATCGTGTCCGCTTTTGGGAGGTTGGTCTGGAGGTGCGCATGAGCAGTTCGCTCTTCGATTTGACGGGCAAGCGGGCGCTGGTCACTGGCTCGGGGCAGGGGATCGGCCTGGCCTTGGCACAGGGGCTGGCGCAGCACGGCGCCGAAATCGTGCTCAATGGGCGCAGCGCCGAAAAGGTCGCGGCCGCTGCCGATGCACTGGCGGTCAAGGGTCACAAGGCTCACAGCGCGGTCTTCGACGTCACCGATCACGCTGCTGTCGTCAAAGGCGTCGCGGAGATTGAGGATGCGGTCGGCGCCATCGATATCCTCGTCAACAATGCCGGCATGCAGTTCCGGACGCCGCTTGAGGATTTTCCCGCCGAAAAGTGGGACGAATTGCTGCGCACCAACATCTCCAGCGTGTTTTTCGTCGGGCAAGCGGTAGCGCGCCACATGATCCCGCGGCGGAGCGGTAAGATCATCAACATCGCCTCGGTGCAGAGCGAACTCGCTCGTCCCAATATCGCCCCCTACACGGCAACGAAGGGCGCGGTGCGCAACCTGACGCGCGGCATGTGCGCCGACTGGGCCAAGCATGGGCTTCAGGTCAACGCCATCGCGCCTGGCTATTTCAAGACGCCGCTCAACCAGGCGCTGGTCGACAATCCCGAATTCTCGGCCTGGCTGACCAACCGCACGCCTGCTGGACGCTGGGGCGAAGTCGGTGAACTGGTCGGCGCGACGATTTTCCTGGCCGGACCGGCCTCATCCTTTGTCAATGGACACACGCTCTATGTCGATGGCGGCATTACAACGTGCCTCTGAGGCGGCGCTCATTGTCGTGATGGGTGTCAGCGGCTGCGGCAAGACCAGCATCGGCGTCGAGATCGCCGCGCGGACCGGGGTTGCCTTCCTCGAAGGCGACACGCTGCATCCGGGTAGCAATGTCGAGAAAATGTCGGCGGGCATCCCGCTTGGCGATGATGATCGCTGGCCCTGGCTGGATCTGGTGGGCGCAGCCTTGCGCCAGGCCTATGAAGAGGGCCGCGGGCTGGTGGTGAGTTGCTCGGCTCTGAAGAAATCGTATCGCGATCGCCTTCGCCATGCGGCGGGTGGGCCGCTGGCGTTCATATTCGCGGCGGGATCGCGCGCCCTGCTGCAAGCCCGGATCGCCGAACGTCGCGGTCACTTCTTTCCGCCAGCGCTGCTCGACACTCAGCTCGCCACACTGGAAAGCCCGGGCGATGAACCGCTTGTGGTCACCGTCGATATAGACGCTCCGGTCGACAGGATCGCCGACGCGGCCTTGAAAGCGCTCGGCAATTTTCTGCAGCCCCATGCTGCCGGCACAAAGAACGAGGCACGTTGAAAATGACACAAGCAGCAGCGAAGGTCGCCGTCATCGGCGCCGGCATTATGGGATCGGCGATCGCCACCCGCCTGGTCGAGACAAAGCAGGCAGTGACGGTGTTCGACCTCGATAAGGCGAAGGTCGCCGCGTTGACTGCAAAGGGCGCGGCTGCCGCCACCTCGATTGCCGAGGCAACGCGAGCGAGCAGCTTCGTGGTCCTCAGCCTCAACCATACCGACATCGTGCGCTCGGTGGTGTTCGGCGAGAACGGTGTCGCGGTTGCCGGGTCGTCCGAAAAGCTCCTAATCGACATGTCGTCGATCGACCCGGCCGACACCGCTCACATGGCAAGACAGCTTTCGGCCGAGACCGGCATGAGATGGGTCGACTGCCCGCTTTCAGGTGGCGTTCCTGGCGCTTTGGCGGGCCGACTGACTGTCATGGCGGGCGGCGAAACAGCTGACTTCGAACACGCGCGCACTGTGATGCGGCATCTGTGCGCCAACTACACGTTAATGGGGCCGAGCGGAGCCGGGCAGACGACCAAGCTGATCAACCAGCTTTTCTGCGCTGTCCTGTTCCAGGCCGTTGCCGAAGCCGTGAAGCTCGCTGAGGCCGGCGGCGTCGATCCGAAGGCAATCCCGGCGGCGCTTAAGGGGGGACGCGCCGATTCCAGCATCATGCAGGAGTTCATGGTGAAATTCGCCGCCCGGGATTTCTCGCCGACCGGCCGCATCGACAACATGTTGAAGGATCTCGATTCGCTGCAGGCCTTCGCCCTCAAGACCAACACGCCGATGCCGATGACCGGGCAAGTGGTCGAGGTCCATCGCCTGCTCTGCGCGGCTGGCCTGGGGCCGAAGGATTCGGCAGAGATGATGCGCCTTCTCGACGGCAAGATTGCCGGCTAGCAATCGAACACTTTGTCGCTTGACGCCCGGAAATGTTATCGATAACATCAGCTGGCGATCTTGGGAGGAACGCTTTGTGGCCGAAGAAAAACTGATTGAGTTCAAGTCGGTTACGAAAGAGTTCGGCGGCACTCGCGCTCTTTCCGACGTAACGCTCGATCTCCACAAGGGCGAGATCCTGGCACTGCTCGGCGAAAATGGTGCCGGCAAGTCGACGCTGATCAAGACGCTTGCCGGTATCTATCGGCCCGATGGCGGCCGTATACTGTTTCGTGGCGAGCCGTATCACCACCGCCCGCCACGGCCGAGCCAGCGTCAGTCGGTTGCCTTCATTCACCAAGATCTCGGCCTGATCGATTGGATGACGGTTGGCGAGAATGTCGGCCTAGCCCAGGGGTTCTCGGTTCGCTCAGGTCTCATCGACTGGCATGCTACCGAAGAACGCGCGCGCGCGGCACTCAAGCTCGTCGGCTGTGATTTCGACCCGACGACGCGTGTCCAGGATTTGACCCGCACAGAAAAATCGCTGGTCGCCATCGCTCGCGCCTTGGCCACCGAGGCCGATGTGCTGGTGCTCGATGAACCGACCGCCAGCCTGCCTGCCGACGAGGTCGATCGCCTGTTCGACGCCATCCGCCCGCTGAAGCAGCGGGGCGTGGGCATGATCTATGTCTCGCATCGTCTCGACGAGATTTTCCGCATCGCCGACCGTGTCGCCGTGCTGCGCGACGGCAAGCTGGTCGGCCAGAAGAAGGTTGCCGACACCAAGCCGGACCAATTGGTCGAGATGATTGTCGGCCGTCCTGTAAGTCAGGTTTTTACCAAGGCGTCGACAGAGGCCGGCAAGACGATCTGCACCGTCCGCGATCTGGTTTGTGCCGGCGCCGGTCCGGTCTCCTTCGAGGTGCGCAAGGGTGAGCTGCTCGGCCTGGTCGGGCTGCGCGGCGCCGGGCAGGAACTGGTCGGCCGGGCACTGTTCGGTTGTCAGCCATTTTCAGGCTCCGTGACGATACGCGGCGTTCACCCGGACCTGTCGAGCCCGATCGCGGCGATGGCGTCCGGCGTCGGCCTGATAGCCCGTGACAGGACCGAAGAATCGATCGCGGCCTCCTTGTCGATCCGGGAAAACAGCTTCCTCAACCCCGGCGCTGGCAAGCGCGGCCTCTTCTCGTTTCTGGCGCCGCACAAGGAGGCTGCCCTCGCACAAGCTATCGGCGGTTCGGTCGGGCTGCGCCCCAATGATCCGAACCTGCCAATCGAGGCATTGTCCGGGGGCAACCAGCAGAAAGTGGTCGTCGGCAGGTGGTTACACACCGGCCGCACTTTGCTGATCGCCGAAGATCCTACGGCCGGGGTCGACGTCGGCGCCAAGGCCGAAATCTACCGGCTGATCGGACGCGCGCTCGAAGCCGGCCTCGCTGTGGTCGTGGTCTCGACCGATTTCGAGGAGATCGCCCACATCTGCCATCGCGCGCTGGTGTTTTCGCGCGGACGCATTGTGCGCGAACTTACCCGCCACGACCTGACCACTTCCGCCGTGATCACCGCGGCATCGGCTTCCGAAGCCGCCTGACCCTTCCGGAGCAAAGCCATGCAATCTATCGAATCCAGCGCACTCGAGCCGACCCGTGGCGAAATGGCGGGATTGCCGTTGACGCAGAAGATTATTCGGCTGCTGCCGGTCTACGGGCTGGTGATCCTGACCCTGTTGTTGATCCTGCTGTTTTCGGTCTTGCTGCCGAACACGTTTCCGACGCTGCTCAATTTGCGCTCGATCATCTCCGACAAGGCGATCATCGCTTTGTTGTCGCTGGCGGCAATGATCCCGATGGCGTCCGGGCGCATCGACTTGACGGTCGGCTATGGGATCGTGCTGTGGCACATTCTTGCCATCAGCCTGCAAACCATGTTCGGCCTGCCATGGCCCCTGGCGGTGATGATCGTGCTGCTTCTTGGGGCGGCAACCGGCTTCCTCAACGGCCTGCTGGTCGAAGTAGCCCGTATAGACTCTTTCATCGCCACGTTGGGCACCGGTACCGTGCTCTATGCGCTGGCCCTATGGCACACTGGCGGCCGACAAGTGGTTGGTGTGTTGCCCAACGGGTTTTATGCGCTCAACGGCACGATGGTTTTCGGGCTGCCGATCACCGGGCTCGATGTGCTGGGCATCGCCGTCGCGCTCTGGATCGTTCTCGAATATTTGCCGATTGGCCGCTACGTCTATGCCATCGGCGCCAATCCGAAAGCTGCCGCCCTCAACGGCATTCCGGTGCGCCGCTTCGTCATTGGAGCCTTCATCTCATCGGGCTTCCTGACGGCGCTGACGGGCGTTTTGCTCGCCTCGAAACTGCGCATCGGGCAAGCCAGCGTCGGGCTGGAGTATCTTCTGCCGGCACTCGTCGGCGCGTTTCTTGGCTCGACGACGATCAAACCAGGACGCGTCAATGTGTGGGGCACGATGACCGGCGTCATCATCCTTGCGGTCGGCATTTCAGGCATCCAGCAGTTCGGCGGCTCGTTCTTCGTCGAGCCCCTGTTCAACGGCGTGACACTGCTCGTTGCGATCGGCATTGCCGGCTACGCGCAACGAAAGCGCGGCGCGGCGCACATAGCAAGGATCAAGAATGTCGCGCAATCTGCGAAGTGACCGGCACGGAACCAGCCCAGGGACAATGACGGTGGATTGCCGTCTGCAGCCAACAACGCTTGGCAACTACGAGATATTGGATGACCGGTTCCGGAAGCTGACGATTTCGCATGCCAAGCTGGAGCGGCTGTGGTCCGGCAGCCGCTGGGCCGAAGGTCCGGTCTACGTTCCGGCCGCTAAGCACCTGCTGTGGTCTGACATCCCCAACGATCGGCTGCTGCGGTACGATGAAACCGACGGTTCCGTCAGCGTCTTCGACACGCGCTGCAACAACCAGAACGGACATACCCTCGACCGCGAAGGCCGCGTCGTTGCTTGCGAGCATCGCGGCCGGCGCATCTCCAGGCTCGAGCACGACGGAGGTTGGAAGACCCTCGTCGAAACCGTCGATGGCAAACGGCTCAATTCACCGAACGATGTTGTTGTCAAATCCGACCGGACGATCTGGTTTACCGATCCGGTCTACGGCATTGAGGGCCATTATGAAGGTATCATTGCCAAGGCGGAGATCGGCGGATCCCATGTCTACCGGTTCGACGAGACCTCCGGCCACGTGAGAGCCGTCGTCACCGATCTGGTCCAGCCCAACGGTCTCGCTTTCTCCCCGGACGAAAAGATTCTTTACGTCTCGGACACCGGCGCAAGCCATGTGCCCGGCCTGCCGCGGGCCATCAAGGCATATGATCTTGCGCAAGACGGTCTCTCCGCTCGGGCACGCGGTGCTTTCGCCGAATGCGAGGCGGGTGCCTTCGATGGTTTCCGTGTCGATTACGGCGGCAATATCTGGGCCTCGAGCGCGGACTCGGTCCGCGTCTATTCGCCGGACGGGACCTTGATAGGCCGAATCCTGGTTCCGGAACTTGTCTCGAACGTTTGTTTCGGCGGTCCGAACCGGAACCGGCTCTACATCACCGCCCAAACATCCCTCTACGCTGTCTACGTGAACACCCAGCCAGCCGGCTCAGGTCCGGCAGCGGGAAAAATCGCCGCCTGAAACCACGCCGTGCCGATCAATCTCAAGCCTTCTCGGGAAGGCCAAAACATTTCAAACGCCAAGGGAGGTTACCGAACATGCAACGCAGAACATTCCTCACAGCATCCATCGCCTTGATTATGATCACGACCGCTGCTCCGTCCTTGTTCTCAAACCAAGCGCGCGCGGACGAGATGGCCGACGCCATGGCGGTCGTTCAAAAATATGCCCAGAAGGTCACCGCTTGGGACGGCCCGACCACTGGTCCGAAGGCCCAGCAAGGCAAGACGATCGTCGTGCTTGCCGGGGACCTCAAGAATGGCGGCATTCTCGGCGTCGCCAACGGTGTCGAGGAAGCGGCCAAGGCGATCGGCTGGGAGGTCAAGGTAATCGACGGCGCAGGATCGATTGGCGGGCGCACCGCCGCTTTCGGCCAGGCGATAGCGCTGAAGCCAAATGGCATCGTCATCGATGGGTTCGATGCCATCGAGCAGGCGCCGGCGCTGGAGCAGGCGAAGTCCGCGGGTATCCCGCTGGTCTCATGGCATGCGGGACCGGTCATCGGGCCTGATGAAAAGAGCGACGTCTTCGCCAATGTCTCGACCGATGCGATGCAAGTCTCTACCGCTGCGGCCGACTGGGCCTATGCCGACGCCAAAGGCAAGCCCGGCGTTATCATCTTCACTGACTCGACGTATGCGATCGCCATAGCCAAGGCCGACAAGATGAAGGCGGAAATCGAGCGGCTGGGTGGAAAGGTGCTCGAATATGTCGACACGCCGATCGCCGAGACTTCGCAGCGCATGCCGCAGCTCACAACTTCACTGCTGCAGAAATACGGCGATGCGTGGACGCACTCGCTGGCGATCAACGACCTGTATTTCGACTTCATGGGACCGTCGCTTGCCGCGGCCGGCAAGGCTGGCACCGACGCGCCGGTCAATGTCGCTGCCGGCGACGGCTCCGAATCCGCCTATCAGCGCATCCGTGCCGGCGAATTCCAGAAGGTAACGGTCGCCGAACCGCTCAACCTGCAGGGCTGGCAACTGGTCGACGAACTCAATCGCGCCATTGCCGGTGAAAAGTGGTCGGGCTACTTGTCGCCGCTGCACGTCGTGACGGCCGACAATGTGGAGTTCGACGGCGGCCCCAACAATGCATTTGACCCCGGCAACGGTTACCGGGACGAGTACAAGAAGATCTGGGGCAAATAGGCATTCGGCAAGCGGGCGCCTCACGCGATGCGCCCGCAAAGCCAGACTCACGTTGTGGTCGCAACTTCAGAAAATTGCTTGACCCGCTAACTGCCGCCACCGGGCGGCAGGTGATCCCAGGTAGAAAGTTAGGAAACTCTCGTCATGATCATTCGTTACGCCCTCTTCGAAGGTCAAATCCACGCCGGACGCGAGAGCGAGTTTCGGCGTTTCGTCAAGGAGAAGCTGGTGCCGCTGTGGACGCAGTTTCCCGGAGCCGAGGAAGTGCGAGTCTTGGACGGTGCGGTGCGGGACGAGGGCGCTCCGGTCTATGCCATGGCGCTCGCCATCCGGTATTCGGACATGGATAGCTGCAACCGGGCGCTTCTGTCCGATGTCCGGTCTCAGAGCCGGGACGTGACCGGCGAGCTGCTCAAGATGTTCACGGGACGTGTCCATCATCATGTCTTCGAGGCCAATGACTACGCACCTGACCAGATCTCAAAACAGCAGCAAACGGCGCACTAGCCGCAAGCCCGGCGCACCGCTTCTGAGTGAAATGTCACTGTCAATCGGCAAGACCTTCGGCGATTCCAACCATGTCGTTGTCCATCATCATTGCCGGATCGCTTGCTCCGGGCGGCAAGACCACCGAACAATTGCGATGGTCTCGTAGGCGGGCGTATCGGCGTTTCTGGCGCCGACCTCAACCAGGATCCCGCAATCTTTTTGCCACAAAAGTCATGCCGTCCACACTCCCCATCTGACTCGGTCAGTCGTGTATCTCTGGCCTGCTACCCCGCGACGACCAAGACCGTGCTTTCCGGCGATCAACGCAGCACGACATCCTGACCTTCCGCCAGCCTGGCAGCGCCGGTGTTCTGCACAATGACCTTGAGCGTCTGGCCAGCACCCTCGACAAAGTAGGTGCTGCTATTACCGGCGAAGATGCGCTTCGACACCTGGCCTCGCAGCACATTCGCATCGGCCGCATCCGGGGCCTCGGCATCAGTGACGATGCGGATGCGTTCGGGCCGCACGGCGCAGCTTGCCTTGGCCCCAGCTGTAAGCTTGGCACCCGCGCCTGCGGCAATCCCCGTTCCGTCAGGCAGCCGGATGCCCGTAACCAGTGGCGTTGCCGCGAAGGATGTTGGCGTCGCCCAGGAAGGTGGCGGCAAACTCACTCTTCGGCCGATCGTAGATCTCCTCGGGCGGGCCTTCCTGCACCAGTTTGCCATCGCGCAGAATGCCGATGCGGTCGCTCATCGTCAGCGCTTCTTCCTGGTCGTGGGTGACGAAGATCGTGATGCCGATCTCGCGCTGAATACGCTTGGGCTGCAATGGATGCCGCTTCGCGACGCATGACGACCATTCCCGACTTGCCCGCCGACCAATGCGGAAATCGTCGAGCCCGCGGTTGCGCCAGAGGCGGTCGTCGACGCTCAGAAATCGGCTTCTTCGAAATAATTGACCTTCAGCCATGTGTTCGACGGTCCACTCCTGTAGCGGCTGTCGGCGTGCTTCGAGACGATGCTCTCGAGCCCCATCTTCTCGATCGCGCGGAAGATCGCTAGCGCACTGTCCTCGAAATGCTCGCTGTACTGGATCTTGCCGAGGCCGTGCTCAACCAGTTGCCACAGCGCCTGCTTGCGCTGCAGCAGGGGCAAGGAGGCTAGATTGCGAGCGTCGAGATGGAGGATGTCAAACGCGACGAACACCAGCCGGCTGGGTTCGTTCCAGATCGTGGCTTCCAGCGCGGGGTAATCGGGAGCGCCCTGGTCGCCTGGCACAATGACCACGCCGTCGATAATGGCAGCCCGGCATGGCAGCTCGACAGCCAGCGCGATGGGCCAGTATTTCGTGGTCCAGTCACGGCCGTTCTTGTTGTAAAGACGCACGCCGTCTTTGTCGATGATGAGCTGCGTTCGGTAGCCCTCAAGATTGATCTCGTGAACCCATCCCCCATCATCGGGCGGCTGCTCGACCCAAGTCGGGATCTGTGGCGGAATGAACTCCAGCCGGCCACCGTTGACCTTGGCACGCTTACTCAATGGCGCCACCTTTGGCTGCGCAGCGAGGCTAATCGGCACAGGCGGCCCGACATCCCCCCAACTCGGACGCCTGCCGTCTGTGCCGGCCCCACCAAGCCATTGCGAGCATCTGCGCACGTCGCCGAATTGTCGTTAGCTTCGCATCCGAATACTTATCCGGGCGTACATATCTCGCTCTTGCGGCGCTCTTGCACGCCGTCCTTTGGCTAATTTCGGACGACCTTCGTCAGTCCATCAAAAGCACCACAGCGGGATGCAGCTTCTTCAGATTCGGCAATGATTTCGATTGCCAGGGTATGTCGGGCGTTCCACGCACGACGAGTCGAACATCGGGATGCTTGCGCACCTCGATGGTAAATTTCGCCAGCAGGTTGATGCCGGACGAGTTTAGAAAGTGAAGGTCCCTCAGATTGAGCGTAATGGAAGCGGGATCACAGGCAAGAACACTGGCCGCCAACGCCGTGATAGGCGCACCGGCCTCGGAACTGGCAAGCCGCATTGCACCGTCGAAGAAAATTTCGCTTCCTTCAGTCCACACACGGTAGTCGTCTGTCTTGATTTCCATAGCCTGGCTTCGTTTCATCTAGTTGTGAATTTGCGAGATCGGAATGGAGGCATATGTCTCCACGCAAATCCGATCGCTTTCGTCGGTGGCGCTGAATATCCAAGCCAGGCGTGCGCCGTAGTCGCTCATCAACGTCAGCAATCCAAGTCCGGAGCCTGCCATGTCGGGGTTGGCGGCATTCTCTTCAATTCGCTGTATCAGCAGGTCCATAGGGTCGCCAACCGTGAGATCCGCCAGGAGACTTTGGAACTTAGAGGCATCTTCACCATCGACGTCATTCGACACTTTGAGCTTGAAGCACTCCGAATCCATCGACGCCTCGATCAAGATCTCACCTGGTGCGCGAAACTTGACGGCATTTTCGATGAGTTCGTTGACCAGATATCCAATACTGTGCCGCACTTCTATGTAGTCATTGCGGGACGACCGGAAGCGCAACGCGAAAAGATCGGCGATGAAGTCCGCGGTCGTGGCACAATGACGCCAACTCAAGTCGAGAGGTCCGTCAAAGAGCCGCACGCGACTGGCGCTCTCCTTCATCCCGATTGCAATGTCAGGGGTACCGAACAGCGTTGTCATGGCTATTTGTGCCTTATGATCACGAGGGTGATGTCGTCGTGGATCTTCTGGACCCCGATATGGGCCATCAGATCGTCGATAATCCCGGTTTTGATGTCCTCGGCGCTGCTGCCGTGACGTTTTTGTGCGCTCTGACAGAGGCGATCGAACCCGAACAATTCTCTGTCTTGGGCTTCGGCCTCGGTCACACCGTCTGTGTGCAGCACGATCACGTCGCCGCTCCCGAACAGGATGTCACGCGTGGCAATGAACTTCGAGATGTCATTCTCCAAGCCAACCGGCAGACCCAGATCAATTGTATCGATACGTTCAACTTCCCCATCCGCGCGCAAGACGAGAACGTCCTCATGCTGGCCGGATAGCGTTACCCGCTCGTCCTCGAAGTCAAGAAAGGCCAACGAGAGATGCTTGCCGGTGTTCGTCCGCTCGATGTTCTTGTAGATTGCCCTGTTCAATCGATCGAGAAACTGGTGCGGATCCCCCTCGTTGGTCTCCTGCAGCGCACGTGCAACGGATTGGACCATCAGCATCAGCACGCCGCTCTCGAGACCATGACCGGTCACGTCGCCGATGCCGATCTTGACCCGTGGCCCGTTCTGCAGGACGTCGTAATAGTCGCCGCCGACCTCGTCGGCCGGCCGCATGTAGGCTGCGATCTCCAGCCCCGGAATCGCTTCTAGTTCGAATTGCTTCGGCAGGACCATCATCTGGATCTGTCTGGCGACCGCGAGTTCGGCACCAAGGCGAACGTTCTCGTCCTGCAGCTTTTCGTTGAGTGCGGAAATCTCCTGATTTGCGTCCCCAAGTTCCCTGGTTCGTTCGTCGACGAGTTGCTCGAGGTTTTCCGTGTGAAAGCTGATCTGCTCAGCCATGCGATTGAAAGCCACCCCTGCCGCTCCAACTTCGTCGCGCGTTGGGATGCTCACGCGGACTGAATAGTCTTTGGACTGGAGCCGCTGGGCGGCGCTGGCAAGCGCCCTGAGGCCCGCGGTGATCCGCTTCGAAATTCCGAGCACGGCGGCAAAAACAATCAGAAGCGAAACGACGATCGCGGCGATCTGAAAGAGCAGGATACGGTTGGTTGCGCGGGAAATACTCTTCTGCGCGGCGAACAGGGATGCATAGATCTCTCGTTCGGGAACGACGATCCCGACCGACATCATTTCGGACTTGATCGGTCCCGAACTCCACAGATTGGTCGGCTTCAATCTTTTGAGGACAACAATGTAGGGCACGCGTTCGCCCTTGTCGTCGAGCATGACATGCTGAATGACGCCGTCATTGTTCTGGTCGAGAGGCAGCGACGCGATAGCCGGCTGCGTACTTCCCCGCAGGGATCTCTCCAGGCCGGTGACGCCCTGGGTGCCCGCATCGCTCGATGAAGTCAGGCCGATGATTGCCTCGCCTGACGGATTGATCGCCACCACGTTGCCAGTCGACATTGTGAGAAAGCCGAACCCGGTCTCAGCGATCTTCACACGTTCGACGACTTCCGCGAGTTGATCGAGAGTGATGTCTGCTCCCGCCGTACCAGCGATACCGGTGCGATCGCGCGTCCACAGCGGGTGGAAAAAGCTGACGATTAGCTTTCCCGTGATCGCATCGGTGTACGGCGCTGTCTGGGTGATATCGTCAGGGACCGGACGCGAGGCTGGATCCTTGGCCCATTGCTGCCATGACCCGTAGATTCCCGGAAAGAAAAACTCCCAGAACTCCGCCTTGTTGTGGCCTGGATAGAGCCGGTCGAAGGTCTGTGCCTGGTCCGTATACGGTACGGTCCTGAAGATCGGCCGTTCCTTTGGACCAATATAGTACATTTGCAGTTTGGACGACCCGCTGGACATGAGCGTCGGCGCAACGAGGTCCAACACAGTGCTGTCTTCTATTTCCCGCTGAACGCTTGGCATTGGATTGTGGTCGGCGCCCAGCAGGTAGCCCCAGACGCTGACCACGGAAGGCGCTCCCGGCAGGTTCTGTGCCCAATCGCCCTGTGCGTCGTAGACGACCCTCACGGAGCCGGGCACCTCCTTCGACAGCGTGGCCCCGACCTGCTGTTGCCTGCTTGGATCGTCGATCTGGGCCTGCAGCACGCCCGCCAGGGCCTTGACGTCCCCATGGACTCGATCGAGCAGCAGGTCGACGCTTAACGCTGTCGATTCGGCATAGGAACGAATGTATTCTTGGTTTGCGGTCGTCAGGCCCTCACCGACTTCGGAAGTGGCGTCGCGCGACAGTTTTTGAACATTCCAAAGCGCCAGGCCACCGCTCAAGAGGAGATCGAACAGCACGGCGCCGCCAACGACCAATACGAATTTCGCTCGAAAGGAGCGCAGGCCGAATCGCGGTGTTAGCTCGTCATCGGCTTTCATTGCGGCCGTCGCCCCGATGCGACCCAGATCGGCCAACCCGCATAACCCTTGGGGTGGAGCGCAGCGAAAATGTGGTCCTGGAAGCCCTGCCGAAACCGTGCGACGAACTCCGGTCCATCGCCGCGTCTGGTCACCATCTCGCCCGCATAGACATCCGCCCAGGCCGCAATGACATCGGCGAAGTCCTGCGGATCCCCGTCCAGGTTAGTGACCATGAAGGTCTCCACACGGATGTCTTCGAATCCGGCTTCGATCAGGTATCGCCGGCTCTTGGGTCCAAGCTCGACGTCCATCTCGAAATGCCCGAAAAGCTTCGCTACCTCATTGTAGGTCCAACGAATGCTTTCGGCGCGGGGCTCGCCGAGGCAATGCGAGTTCTTCTCGTTGGTGATATAGACCCGACCGCCCGGCTTGCAGATGCGGTAGAGCTCCTTGAGAATGAGTTCAGGTCGATTGAAGATTTGAAGGGAATGTCGGCAGGTGACCAAGTCGAACTGCGCTTCGTCGAGCAGCATCTCCGAGGCATCGCCATAGGTATATTCGATGCCCCGGATGTCGAACTCCTGCATCACTCGTCGAGCATAGTTCAGGCTTGACATGGAGTGGTCGAGGGCGACGATCCGCGACGGCTGGAACTCCTTCTGCGCGAGCACGGCGAAATCACCGATCCCGCAACAGATGTCAGCCATGACGATCCCGGACCTCATGCCGTGTCGCGGCAAGATTGCGCGCTCGTGGCGCCAAGTCAACTTTGTCTGAGTGCGCAGGATGGGTACGAACCCGCCTTCCTCAAGGAAACCCTGCCCCGGATAGAATTCGGTGTCATACTCCTCGACCGTGATGTTCGGTTCGATTGCGCTCAGGCGACCGAATTTTCGCGAGGTCCATCCGACGACGCTTGATGTGATGACCACGAATTTGAGATCGGGTCGAGCGCGACAAGCGTCGATGATGATCCTCGAAAAGCTGTGAAACGCAGCGTTGTTCATCTGCGTCAGGCGCCTGACATTGACGTAGAGAACGCCGCGCACATGGCCGATCGCATCGCGGAGCAATGCTATGCTCGGCCCAAGCTCATCGATCCCCTGAGGCCGGACCACTCCCGAAATGGAGAACTCCTGGTTATTGGCGTCGTATTGCGCCTTGAAGCGCGGGAGAAGGTCGTAAGGGCTCAATGTTGCAAGCCCTCAAGCGGAAGGTCCACGACAAGCTTGATTGCATCGCCGTCGGCGTCCTCGAGCCACAGTGTCGCATTGTAGTCAACAGCCAATTCCAGGAGTACAACCTCGCGGCTCGGCGCGAGATCCCCAGACACCGAAGTGAGATACCGCTCTCTGGCCTCCATTCCTACGAACTGCGACACGGCTTCTTCGTAGAATTGGCGCTCCTCTGGCACACAAGGAAATGTTAACTCGATCCTGTCCGTCGCGCCATGGCGAGACACCCTGCATGCCAGTTCGCCGTCGGCATGGCGAGTACGAAAGGCGACTTCCAGCAATTCGTTGAAGGCAGAGGAAAAGAGATTTGAATGGTGGACCGAGTCTGACCTGTTCTGACTGATCATCCGGGCCACGTATGTCGAGACATAATCGCAATGCTTCCAAGCGGAGACAAACGCTTTGATTTCCATGTCGATCTGGATCATCGGCTCAAAAGTCGGCTCGCCAGCCAGGTCATGATGAACAGGTCCCATCGGCATCCTCACTTGTTCCATCAGTATTGAGCTCTCGCGGGGTGATGGCCTCCGCGATGAAAAATTTCTCCGCGCCCGCAATGAGTCAGTCTCGCACCGACTCGAAGAATTTCGCGGTATCTGCCTCGATCGTTCTACAAATCTCCGCCTCACCGTTAACGAAGGGCGCAAGGCGCTAGAGCGCTTGTTTTGATTCCTCCATCGCGCGTACCACCCTCAGCGGAGACCGCCTGATGAAACCGCTGATCGCCTCGGCTCCAAGCGGCTTTCCCAGGAAGTTGCCTTGCAGGCAATCGCAATTCTCCTTGATCAGCCACCGTGCCTGTGCCGCTGTCTCGACCCCCTCGGCAGTGACATTTATCCCGAGGCCGTGCGCCAGATTCATGATCGATCGCACGATCGTTTGGCTTTTGAGATCGGTCTCCAAGTCCGCAATAAAGTACTGATCTATCTTCAACGTATCGAAGGGAAAATTTTTTAGGTAGCTCAACGAAGAATAGTATGTTCCAAAATCGTCTAGCGATATTCTTATTCCCAAGACATTCAGCGTATTCAGTGTGTCTATATTGTCGATCGTCTTCTCAAGTAGAACCCTCTCGGTTATCTCAAGTTCAAGTCTGTCGGCTTCAATCCCAACTGCGTCGATGACCTGAGCGACGGTGTCCGTCAGCGAACCGCTAAGGAACTGAGCCGGCGACAGGTTCACTGCGACTGTCAGCGAGGAGGGCCACGTCAACGCCTGGCGACAGGCTTCCTCGAGCACCCATCGCCCAATCTCGTCCATCAGACCGTCAGCTTCGGCGATCGGTATGAACACGTTGGGTGGAATGATTCCGACCTCAGGGTGCCGCCACCGCAGCAGCGCTTCGAAACCGGTCACTGACGAGGGAGGTCGAATGAGCGGCTGATACTCCAGATAAAGCTCGCCGCGCTCCAGCGCGGTTCGAAGGCTGCGCCTGAGATTCTCGCGTTGCTCGAGCAAGAGCAGCATCGAACGGTTGAATGTTCGAGCGCAGCCGCGTCCATCTGTCTTGGCCGCGTAAAGAGCAATATCAGCGGCTTTCATCAACTGTTCGCCATCGGTCCCGTGCTCCGGCCCGAAAGCAATTCCGATACTCGAGCCGACGAACACGGGAATGCCGTTGATGAGGAACGGGTCCTTGAACGCGTCGACTAGAGATCCGGCGAGGCGTTCAGCCTCTGCTGGCTGCTCCTTTCCCAATTGGATGACAGCGAACTCATCGCCGGCATACCGGTAAGCGGATTCGCCGTCCTGCAGCGCGTCGCGGATACGACCCGCCGCGAGTTGAAGAAGAGTGTCGCCTGCTCCATGGCCGAGCGTGTCGTTGACCGCTTTGAAATCGTCAAGGTCGATTTGCAGAAGGGCGGCTTTCGGCTTTGATCCGCCGAGGGCCGCCATTGCCTGCTGCAGCCGCTCGCCGAATCGCCGCCGATTCTGCAGTCCGGTCAGCACGTCGTGCGTCGCCTGATGGAGCAGAACTACATGCTCTTGTTCCTGCGCTGCGCTCCGCCCGCCGTCCTCCCTTAATTCGATGATTCCCGCACCATTTGCCGTGGTGAACACAAAAACGGACCGGTGCGCTCCGCCCGATGATCGCGGCAAGTCGATGCTGGCCGGAGAGCCACCCTGGAACACACGAAGAAATTCGTCGCGATAGCTCGTATCGAGAAAACTCGGGTAGATCTCCCAGACGGCGGCGCCCGGCGCTACCGCGCCTCCGTACAAGCCTTTGAGCCTGGCCGCGTAGTGCGTCAGGCGAAAGTCACGGTCATAGAACGACAAAATTTCGGTCGTGTTCGCCAAAAGGTCTGCCAGAACGCCTTCGCCGACACTTGGAGCATCGCTCGATGAAAGCCCCTCACTCTCGGTGCCGACGCCTGAAGCCTCTGAGGGCAAGTACCACCTCCATAGGCGGTGCAGAATCGCGCCCCCCAGTCTAAAAATAGCATAACTGCCGAGCTTGGCAAACTTTCAAATCGCAGTCTTAATAAGAGTCGCCCGCAGGTTAGTTCCATGTATTCTCCGCCTTGATTGGCGGCAAATTATCGATAAAGATGAACCGTCCCAGTTCGTTAACAAATCGTGAATTGGCCAGAATCAGCTGTGTGATTGATGCGCAGTAGGCGCGACACGAAGATATTGTGGTTCATGAGGCGCCGTGACCTTCGCCACCGCGGGCAACCCCTCTTCTGAATCAGCCCAATCAGCTTCGCGATCCTGTAATCAGTTTCCGAGCGCCTTAAGCCAACCTTCGAAGGAAGAGGCCTCCTTGTCTCCGGCATGCGAAACAGAGTGGGCGGGGCGGGGCAATACCACAGTACTGCGGCCTTCGCGGGGGCTGTAGCCGAATTCCTTGCTGAATGCTCGGCTGAAATTAGCCGCTGAGCTAAACCCAAAGGCCTCAGCAATTTCAACAATGCGCCGGCTGTCCGCTGGATCGCTAAGCGCAACATGGGCTGCCATAAGGCGGCGACTTTGTATGTAGTGGAGAACGCCACCGCTCGGTTCGAACACCTGATAGAGACGAGAGCGCGATACGCCGAGCGCCCGGCAAATTGAATCCGGTGTGAGATGAGCTGCATCCAAATTGTTTTGGACGTATCGACGCGCTCGCTCCATTAGGGCGACACTTCTCAATTGTTCGGCGGCCGCAGCCTGTTCGGCCGGAGGCCCCAGGCAGGCAATGATCATGCTGCGTGTTGCGTGCACAATGCGGGGTAGATCGTCAGCGGTGAGACTGCGCAGCCTTGCTTCGATGCTGTTGACGTAGTCGACCAAGAGGTTGGCAAAGTTACCTGACAGAATTGAATTGTTCTTTGCATCGAGGGTTGACGCCGCATCAGAGAACAAATCACGCGGCAGATAGAGAACAAGACTTTCCGAGTCCGTTACCCTCCCGCGAAACGGATAGCCAAGTGATCTGATCTCCAACTTGCCCGGCTGGTTTTCCGCAACGAGGCGGTCGATCTCCGTCCACGACCGGCCGGTACGAGGCAAGACGATATACCAGTGATCGATCGAACTGGATCGGAGCTTCGCGGCGGAACGCATGAAGCTATGTGCCGGCGCGCGCTGTTGAATCATCAGCATGCCCCCGAGATGCCAAGCCGTGTGGTCGGCGGGAAAGCCATCGTTCAATGATTTGTCATCCGGCAACCTGACCTCGACAAGCGGCGCCATATGCGCTTGCCAAGCGGCGAACTGATCCTCTGGCGCCAGTTCCAGCGTCGAAAAGGACAGAGGTTCGAACGCCGGCGCGGGCGATGGAGCGTCTTCATTGTGGGATTGATCTTCGCGTGGCCAACGACGCCGATCACGGTCCCGCAGCTGCCCCGCGCGGACCTCGTCTTGCCGCTTAGTGTCCATCGCGTGGTGCCATATCCGAATCGGGTATGCCCATGCCCGTCTCAATCATGTGGTGTACCTCGGGCATCTGGCAAGACTGGTGAACTCGAGTCGAGTGAAACGGCGATCACGCTGGATTACGGCAAGAAATGCATTGCGAGATAAGTTTCTGGATGCGACGCCAACGACACTCTTCAACCTGGTGCGTATAGAATCGGGCATCGTGGAATATCAGTTGAGGAGACCACCAAAATGGCCACTAGGCTCAACAGCGAAACTCGTCGCAGGATAATTCTGGATGGATACGGTAACAACGAGCCGTTGAAAAACATTGCGGCAAAGGTCGGATGCTCACTGGCGAGTTTGAAAGTCACCGCCAGCAAACTCGGTTGCACCCGAACTCCGAAAGAGGCAGCCGAATTTCGGCGCGGATTTCACGTCCCGGAAAACAAGCGGCAGGATTACTATAGACTTATGATTACTGGACAATATAAAGCCCGTGAGTGTGCGCTTATGCTAGGATTAACAACGGAGCAATCAGGAACCAAGTAAATTGATTCCTATGCACTGCAGATGACATTGTCATTTAGACAGCCATCGCTTCAGCGGTTCATCAGCAAAAGCCCGCCGCAAGCACGGCAGCGGGCCCTGAAAGGTTCGCACAGATGCTGCGTCGGCATTTCAATCGCACCTGCCTCAGCCCTCATGACCTGGCTATTTGCGAACGCGTGTTCGATCAGGTCTGCGCGGATGAGCATCTCGACCCTTTGGACCCGGCTGCCGAAACCTTGACAGTAATGGTTGTGGCCATTTTTCGAAATGCTCATACCAGCGAGCGCGAACTGCTTGAGGCGGTCAAGTCTCGTCGGAAAAAGGCTGCGGGAAGGCGCGTCGCATGAATCCGTTCAGTCGCGACGCGCGGTTGCCAAAGACACCGGACTCGAAAACCGCCGCGGGCACGGGTTCACAGTGGTTTCAATACTACTCCCTCCAGTGGTTGCCTGGTGCAAGTCGCTTGATCGGTTCACGCCGTGCTGGCATCTGCGAACGGCTTTCGAGCGACCTGCCGAAGGATCCAGTGATCCGAGCGGATATCGCGACGAAGATTTCGAGAGAGACCGACGGCAAAATTGGGCCGGACCATACGGTGGTCGCGAAAGCCAAGCTGGACCACAACCTGTTTGAGGAACAGGACGAAGCTGACGCCTTCGATCGCGAACCATCTGTGGTTCCGTTGCTCCTGGTTCTTTATGTGCTTTCAATGTTGATCTTGGCCGGGTACGCGCTCGCTCGTGCGTATTTTCTATGACGCCCGCTCACCTCTAGTGCGCCATCTCAATTTCGAATTTGATCCTAGCGTGTAGCAAAACCTCGCCCGTCTCGGTGCGAACGATCATCGCAAAGCTGCGATCAGAACCGTCTGCCTTGTCTTTCACGATCGCCGCCAAGGCCTTTGCAGCCTCGACCTTGGCAGCTTCCACGTCTGGAAGATCGGTGCCTTGATCGTCCGGATATACGTCATTGGCATCCGCGAAGTCGAAGAAATATCGCGGCATTGCGTTGGTGCATCTGTTCGAGGATCAACTAAGACGAAGCGATTTTGCTGCTTCTGTAAGGCGGGCGCGATCGTTGCCGTAGGTCTTGATCAACTGCCGAACCTGGTCGGGCGTCAGGCCGTTTTGCCCGGCGAAGTATTCTACCTCATATTCTTCGTCCACCGATACGCGGTTGCGGTCTCGGAAATCCCGCTTGCCCCTGTCGTCAGCCATTCTGGTCCTCCTCTCGGATTCGGATCAACAGCAACGCCGGGAAGCAGCTTTCGTTGCCACACCCCTGGAATCACGTTCCGTTCACTGTGGCTAACATAGCTTTGTACCTAGTATTGACTGGGTGCGTAAAGTTGTAAGTGCCGGCGGCGGCCGCCTCGAGTTCATTCCGCCGAGGGTGCCCAAGCTGGTCTCAAAGCCGCGGGAGGGTGAGCACTGGATTCACGAGATCAAACCCGACGGCTTTCGAACGCAGATCGTCATAAACAGCCTCGACGACATTCGCGCCTCACGGGGAGCGGTGCGAACTGGACGAGCAAATATACCGGCCCCATCGAAGCCGCGCCATGATCCCTCGGCGCCTTTAACATCATGCATCTCGACGGCCACGATCTGCGCGACGTCGGCTGCAAGGCGCGCCGCATAAATCCTGTTCGGCATCATCAAGCCAAACAGCAGGATCCAGTTCAGCGAAGCCATCCCCGGAGATCCCAAGGTGATCTTCTATCTCGCCGACCAGGCGGGGCTCGAGGGGATCGTTTCCACGCGCGCCGAGGGAGCCCGGCAAGGCCGCATTCGCCTTGCTGGCGGAGCCAGGCGCCGGGAAGTATGTCGGTTCTTCATCAGTCTGGGGCTCGATGTGAAGGAACGGCTGTGGAAGCGGGTCCAAGAACATGCCGGGCCTCCTCCGGAGGGCGTCAAGAAGCGACCAGCGACGCAGTGGGTCAAGCCGGGAGAGGTCAAGCAGCGCGTCAAGTGCCTCCGCGGCGAGCATAAATATATACGCAGCGCTTCCTTGCAGAGATTCGACGATGAGAAGTAGCCCTATCGGGGCAGCCGGTCGACCGTTTCGATGATGGCTTTGGCTAGGGCCTCGGCCTGGTGGGTCAAACTCAGCCGTCAGAGTAATCGCGTTTTTCGTGGCCGGCTGGCGCGCATCATCGCGCGCGATAGCAAGGCTCAGTCACTCGCTACTTTATTGCTGGTGAATCGTTCTTCACCAAGCGGACTGCGGCCTCCACCAGACGCCGTTGCGTACGTATCCTGTTGGACAGCACGATATTCTGGGTCAACATTTCTTCTGTGCGTTCGAGCGCGAGCTCGGTCCGATTGATGCGCTCCCTGGCATCGGCCATCGCGCGTCCCTGGAGTTCCATCGCGTTCCTCATGATTTACTAACTCATGGCGGACCGTGTCGTTCCCTCATGCCTGTCGCACGGCATCGTCGGGCAAGCCAGGGCATTCGTGCCTCGACTCTTGGCATTTCCTTCTGTGTCATGTGTCGGTCGCCATCAGCTCCCGCGGGTCCATCGCGCTTCCAAGATGCAGTGGACTATCGCCTGAATGAGGCCAGCCAATTCTGGTCGATCTTTTCGGGCTTGCTGGACGGTCAGGTCGGCGAAGCGACCGATGGATTGATCGGCCGATCAAGATCCTTGCCTTTGTAGCGGCCTCGTTGTTGGTTTCAATCCGCCTCGCCTCGGAGCACAGCCATCTTTCTGCGCGAATTGGGCGTCCAGGCCGTGATGGTGTCCGCATCGACGGTGATCAGCGCCCCCGCTTTCAAGGTCACTGTCCGATCCACCTCGTCCACGCGCGCCACTTCGCCTGTTAGCTGTAACTCGTCACCCGGTTTGACCTTCTTCGGTGCTGGGATCGAATGCGGAAATCCGTAGGAGGGGATGCTGACGCTAGCTCTGCCGTCGTCGAGCAGCTTCAGGACCGTGACGGCAATTGCCACTCGTCGCCGACATTGATGTCCTCAATTTTCCAAGCCATGTCCATGAGTCTGGGGCGGCTTTGGCGGTCGTCAAGAGATCGCCAATTATGGAGAGGGTGCGAACTGCGCCCGACCTGCGCTTTGTTTCGGAACCGATTCGAACCAGCGATATTGAATCAAATTCGCAGTGTTTGGAGTGACGGGTGCATGCTTACCGAGCTTGGCGTTGGCCGGCTGTCGTTCATTGAATTTCAAATGCCCACGCTGGTCGATAAGCCACCTAAGGGAAGCGGATGGATTCACGAAATCAAGTATGATGGCTACCGCACACAGCTGATCATTCATTTGGGGCGGGTGCAGGCCTTCACACGAAACGGCTACGACTGGACCGACAGATACCTCCCGATCGTCCGCGCTGCGGCTGAGCTAAAAGCGAAGCTGGCAATCATCGATGGCGAAGCGACAGTGTTCGGCGCCACGGGGCGTCCGGATTTCCAGGCGCTACGCCGGGAACTTGGAAAGGCCGAGTCGATGACGCTGGTCTTCCACGCCTTCGACCTCCTCCACCTCAACGGCAAAGATCTGCGTGAGGCTCCGCTGCTCGAGCGCAAGGGGGCATTGCAACGTCTATTGAAAGACGCGCCCCCGGCGCTCGTCTATGTCGATCATGTGGAAGGCGACAGCCCAACTGTGTTCGCGCACGCGTGCGAAATGGGCCTTGAGGGTATTGTCTCCAAGCGTGCCGATTCCCCTTATCGCTCCGGCCGGCAGGAGAGCTGGCTCAAGCTCAAATGCGTCAAGAGCGACAATTTTCCGATCGTCGCCTTCGTCGAGAAGTTGGGTGCGCGGCCACGCAGGATTGCCTCGCTCTATCTCGGCCGTCGCAAGGGCAATCGCATCCACTACGCAGGCAAGGCGCAGAGTGGCTACAGCCTCACCGACGCACGCGAAGTGCGCGAACGGCTGGACCCACTGATCATCAGTAAATCTCCACTCGCCGAACCAATAGACAAGCCAAAGGCCACTTGGGTGCGGCCGGCAGTCGAGGCCGAAATCCAGTATAGCGGCATCACCGATGATGGGCTGCTGCGCGAAGCGGTGTTCAAAGGGCTGCGCGACGATGTGAGCCCGCCGGCCGGCGCGCCATTGATCCGCAAGACGCGGCCGCCCAATGAACCTTTCGGCGTCCCGCGCGAGAACATTCTGCAACTGCTGCCCGATGCGGTCGTGCCCTCGAAAGAGGATCTGATCGGCTATTGGAAGAAGGTGGCGAAGAAGGCGCTTGTCCATCTCGGCCGGCGCCCACTCAAGCTTGTTCGCCACTCGCACGGCACAACGTTCTATCACAAGGGCAAATTGCCCGAAATTCCGGAAGCCGTGCACCAACTCCGCATCCAGAAGCGCGAGGGAGGCGAAGGTGTGAGACTCTGGATCGATGATCTGGATGGCCTGCTTGGCTTGGTCGAAATAGGCACAGTGGAACTGCACCCTTGGAACGCAACTGTTGACGACATCGAGCATGCTGACCGCGTTGTCATAGATCTTGATCCTGGCCAAGGGGTCGAATGGGAGTTGGTCCTCGAGACCGCTCTAACGCTTCGAGACGTGCTGCGTTCGGAAGGACTCGATAGCTGGCCCAAGGTGACCGGCGGCAAAGGCGTGCATGTGATGGCGCCACTGCAGGCTGCGGTCACCCACGACGCCGCTCGGCAGTATGCTCGCAAGCTGGCGCAACAGTTGGTCAGCAAGCATCCCGATCGCTACCTTTTGTCGGCTGCGCCAGCCGCCCGCTCAAAGCGCATTTTTCTGGATTATCTCCGCAACGGGCGCGGCAACACGGCGGTAGGGGCCTATTCGCCACGGGCCCGCCCCGGCTTTCCGATAGCGGCTCCGGTTAGCTGGAATCAGCTTGAAAAGGGAATACTGCCCGATGCGTTCACACTACAAAGTCCTTTTGCCTGACGACACCGCATCTAGACTAAGAAAAGGCCACACTCTCTTGTTTCGCGTCTCCCTCCTCTTTAGCCTGATTACTTCGCTCTGAGGACGGGTATGAAGCAGAATCCGGAAGGCAGTCGGCGATCAGCCGCAGGAAACGCATTGGTCGTCGGGCTTTTGACCTTGAGCATATCCCTGGCAGCATGCACTGCGGCTTCGAGCAGCGAAAAGGCCGGCTGGCTCACCCAGCGCAGTGCCTCCAGGGTCACCAAAGCGATGGAGAAGAAGGGCTTAATGCCCGCGACCATCGACTGCCGATACAGCCACAACGGCCCGGTCAATTTATCGAAATTCACCTGGAAGCGTGCCGCCGCCACCTCGATTTGGCGCTGGTACGTTGGACCTCCCGACTATGTTGCGTCGAATGAGGTTCGGGCATGTGCAATCGGCCTTCATCGCGTGTTTTCGAAGAAGGTTCGGCACGCAGGTACGGGCCAAACAGTCCAATGTTCGATCTGGACGAACTAATCGTCTGCGCCGCCGCCCACGGAGCAAAGACGATGCCGGACTCCGGAGCAAGGTGGTCGCATGCTCCTTCAACAGATGTCTGAAACTAGCCCATAGCGGACAAATCTCGACAGTTTCCAGGCCCTTCCGGAAAATTCGAGACCGCATTGGGCAAGTCTTTGCACCTCCGGGTACGCCCTGCTGCTTTGGCTGCTACTTTTGCCTTGCGGATTTGGGAATTCGAGCTTTTCGGTTGTTTGCAATCATCCATTTTGGGGAACCGACGGATGCCGGCAAGCAAGGTCTTATGGGGTCAGGTCCTCACCGCCGTTTTGATTGTCGTCGTGATGACATGGGGGGCGACACAGTGGACAGCATGGCGGCTCGGCTTTCAAACCCAACTCGGTCCACCTTGGTTCGAACTGGCTGGACAGCCCATTTATCCGCCGCCAGCTTTTTTCTGGTGGTGGTTCTTCTACGACGCGTATGCGCCGAGAATCTTCTTCGAGGGCGCAGCGATTGCCGCGAGCGGCAGCCTCATGGCGATCGCCGCTGCGATCGGGATGTCGCTGTGGCGGGCGCGCGAGGCAAAGGACACCACGACCTATGGCTCGGCGCGCTGGGCGACGCGAGACGAAATCAGGGCCGCCGGCCTGATGGGTCAGGATGGGGTGGTGCTCGGCACGTTCGACCGACACTATCTGCGCCATGACGGTCCGGAACACGTGCTGTGTTTCGCACCGACCCGAAGCGGCAAGGGCGTTGGCTTGGTTCTGCCGTCACTGCTGACCTGGCCGGGTTCGGCAATCGTCCACGACATCAAAGGTGAAAACTGGGAATTGACGGCCGGATGGCGGGCCCGTTTCGGCCAGGTGCTTCTGTTTGATCCGACCAATGCTGGATCCGCAGCCTACAACCCTTTGCTGGAAGTGCGACGGGGTGAGTGGGAAGTTCGAGATGTGCAGAACGTGGCGGATGTCCTGGTCGACCCAGAAGGCACATTGGAACGACGCAACCACTGGGAGAAGACCAGCCATGCGCTGCTGGTAGGCGCCATACTGCACGTGCTCTATGCGGAGAAAGACAAGACCCTCGCTGGCGTGGCAAATTTCCTTTCCGATCCAGAGCGGCCAATCGAGACAACGCTGCGCGCCATGATGCTGACGCGGCATTTGGGCGATGCAGGCCCGCATCCCGTCGTGGCGTCGGCTGCACGGGAGCTGCTTAACAAGTCCGAGAACGAGCGCTCGGGCGTGCTCTCGACGGCCATGAGTTTTCTGGGCCTCTACCGGGATCCGGTTGTGGCCAAGGTGACGTCACGCTGTGATTGGCGGATCGCAGACCTCGTCGAGGGGACACGGCCGACGACGCTCTATCTGGTCGTGCCGCCGTCGGACATCAGTCGCACAAAGCCGCTGATCCGACTAGTGCTTAATCAGATCGGACGGCGACTGACGGAGGATCTCCACGCGAAGGACCACCGACAGCGTCTTTTGATGATGCTGGACGAGCTCCCGGCGCTCGGCAGGCTTGATTTCTTCGAAAGCGCGCTCGCCTTCATGGCCGGCTATGGCATCAAGTCGTTCCTGATCGCACAATCGCTCAATCAGATCGAAAAGGCCTACGGGCCGAACAATTCCATCCTCGATAATTGTCATGTGCGGGTGAGCTTCGCCACCAATGACGAGAGGACAGCCAAGCGCGTCTCAGACTCTCTGGGGACCGCGACCGAGTTGCGCGCCATGAAAAACTATGCGGGGCACAGATTGTCGCCCTGGCTCGGGCATCTGATGGTGTCGCGGCAGGAAACGGCGCGTGCACTGATGACGCCAGGCGAGATCATGCAGCTGCCGCCGACCGATGCGATCATCATGATCTCGGGCCAGTTCCCAATCCGTGCAAAGAAAGCACGCTACTTTGCCGACCCGCGTCTTGCCGAGCGCGTCTTGCCGCCACCAAGGAGCGCTGGGACCATGCAAAACGCTCGCTCTGACGACTGGACCGAAACGACACTCCTTGCTGAGCCGGAAAGCAAATCTCCGAAATTGAGCGCGGCCACGGGCGAGCAGGACGAGGATCCGGCCAATGGCGGCATTCGCCGTCAGCCCGAGCTTCCCGAACACGAAGACATCGCGCCGGAGCGAACGCCACGCTGCGACGATGAGTTCGACCTTGATCGTGACGAGCCCGACGATGAGGCCCTGCGTCGTCGCAGTGTCGATCAGGCTATGAGGCGCGCTGCACGCCAGGCCGCCCTTGACCCCAATGATGGCATTGAGCTTTGAGCGCATGAAGAACGCCAAGAAAAGACGTCTGTCTGCCTATCTCGACCCTGACGTAATGAGGGCACTGGCAGATTACGCGGGGCGGCGCGAGGTCTCGCTGTCACTGGTCGCCGAGGCTGCGCTCGCGTCGTTCCTGTCGCCGGACGCCGAAGAGCGAAAGCAAGCGGCGATAACTCGCCGCCTCGACCACATCGATCGACGCGTGCAGCGGGTCGAGCGCGACGTCGGAATTGCTATTGAGACGCTGGCACTGTTCGTTCGGTTTTGGCTCAACTCGACTCCAGCCTTGCCGGAATCGGCACAAGCCGAGGCGCGCGCCAAGGGTTTGCAGCGCTACGACAATTTCGTCGATGCGCTCGGTCGCCGGCTCAGCAAAGGACCAAGGCTCAGGCAGGAGATAGCCGACGATGTCCCGCCAGCGCCGCCATCAGCTGGATGAGCTGGCGGCAAGATCGGCGCTTCAACAGCCCAACCCCGGTGCCCGATTGCGGAGCTACTTTGCGCAGCTGATACCCATCAGAATCACCTTTTCATCGGAGCGGCGAGCTCGGCATCCGTCTCCACAGTCGATCTCGGCCAACAGGTGCGTTGCCGCTTGGAGTTCTTTCGACCGCGCATGCTGGGTTGAATTCGAGCCTTGCCGCCGGAGGAACAGGTTCTTGCCCGTGCCGTAAGCAAAAGTTGCAGATGGTAATCATTTTGGACTGCCTGGTGGCACGGCATCGCTGTCGAAACCGGACATCGGGCCTTTCCTTAGGCGCAATAACTTTGAAACAAATCCTGCCGGCAAGCGTTCCAGCATAGCGGGCGGGTTGCCGGAGGACCCAATGCCCGACGAATACAATGAGATCGTCATTCCTCAACACCACGACGCGTCGCCACTTCGGGAGGAGGAGTATTTCGTCGTCTGCCCGGCGTGCGGCCAAGCGTTCGATATCAGGTGTATGGCAGAGGCGCTTCATCACAACGAGCTGGGCCACGAGCCCTACGACCTCGACTCGTAGTCGGCAGTCACCGACGTTCGTCGACGAACGTCGACCCTGTTCGAGACCAACACCGAGGTAAGTTCTCGCTCATCTCGCCGGCGTTGCAGTCCGGTCGGCCTACAACGAATCCCGTCGCCAGGGCGGAGCCTCGCCGGCACGCTATGTGGTGACAGCTACTTTGCGGGTTTTCAGCGACGACCTGATTGCCGTTGCGGCGTTTTCGATGCGGCCCTGGCCGTGACCGAGCGGCGTGGCCGTCACTGACGGGGTCGTTAACCCAGGGGGACGCTTATTCTACCGCAGTATGTCGCCCAACTCCCTCGCGACGCTCCGAAGCAGACCTTTGCCGGCACCGGGGGCCGGAACGAGCATGTGATCTCCATAATGCGTACTAACCGGAGCCTATCGCGATTGAAACTGCTCATCGGGGAACAGTCGCTCGTTGCAGAGAAAGGTTACGATCGATCGCGGTGCCCGCGTGCCTTCACGCGAAGGCACATGCTACGCGTCTTGGACGGGCGAGCCGCCTGTTGCCGAGGGCGGACTGCAGGTGAAGCGCGCTTGCGATGGCCCGACTTGACTTGCTTCACCAGTAACCGGGAAGACGCCAGGGGGCGCGCTGCGCTGGACGCGTGCCCTAGTCATCGAGCTCCCATTTCTCCGTTCGACCGCTCCAGGTCCGGCTGGACAGCGCCGCACCGTTGTTCTGTTCAAAGGCCCTTGCATCTTCCCTGCGCCGACACCGGCCGTGCATCCGGAGCGTCAACCCGCTGAAGTCCGGTGGTGCTTTCTCAGCCGAGTAATCGCCGACTTGTCGACAGTGATCACCCCGCCGCAGTCAATCCGCACAGTGAGCTTGTTCGCCCCGCGATCGACGCGGGTGACGTCCCCAACAAGAACCACTCTGTCGCCGGCCCGAACTTTCGGTGGCGGATCAATCGCATAAGGATGGTCATACGAAGGAATGCTCACCCTGGCGCGCCCGCTAGGAAGAATCGCGATGACGATACCTGCCAGCGCCACCTCATCGCCGACCTCAAATTCGCGAGGCATGTTAACGTGCAGCATGGTCTTCCTCCCGATGCTTTCCTAATTCACGCTTTGCTAAATTAATGCCCGGCCAACCAGGTTGGTTGCTTGCAATCGACTTCGTACGGTTCCGCACAATTCCAAGCTGGTATGCACTCCCGGTTGGCCTCGGCTCGGCCTTGTGCGTCAAAAGTCTGCAGAAACCCTTTGATATTCAGGATGACCTTGGCGCGCCCGCCCAGTCATGTGTTAGCGGGGCGGCGGACTCGCTCTCGGCCGGCCATGGCTATAAACGCGGAGCGTGGAGCGGCATTGATCCTTCGCCTGCAGGTACGTGGTTCCGGTAAATTCGAGGAACGCCACGCGGGAAGCAGGAATCGTATGCTGTACCCAAACCGACGGCTCCCCGGAGCGGAAGTTGATCACCGGCCCACCGTTAGGCCCGGCCGGTCGTATTCCAAACGTCATAGAAGCCGGTCGATGGCTTACCTGCCACGCGGATTATCGGAGCCAGATCATCGACGCTGCTAGAACGATGACACAAGCCTTGCCCTTCTTCGCGCCAGGCTACGAGCGTTTTGGCGAGCGATCCTGAGCTCGGGCAGCGTTGGTTGCCACCAGCCTCGCTGCCGCTCCGTTAACCCGGCAGTGCGCCGAGCGGGCCATGTCCTAGTCAATTCAGCCAACGTCGCCGGACGCCATCTGCCCCAGACATGGTCGACGTTCGCCTCGATCAAATGCGGATAGAACGCTGCTAACTCCGAGGCGTCGACGAGTTCACCCGAAATCTCGGTGAAGACCACGATGCCGTATTGCTCCGTTGCCACGGGACGGGCAAGCCGGGGTAAATCGTCAGGGGGCAGTGGATAGCGACGTCGCCTGCGTTCGGCATACCGCAATCTGGCGGCTTTATGTTCCTCGGAGTCTTTGGACGCTTCCCGTCGCCGTTTTCTCTCCTCCGGTTCTGCGCGGCCTGCGGCCCTTTCGATGCTTGGCCAATGGCGCCTCAACTCCTCGTAGGAGCGGAAGGGCACCCTCCAGGCCCGCAGTTCGTCGTCCCAGCTCGCCCATGGAACGGCTCGTAGTTCCTCAAGGACCGTCCGCGAATATGGCGTGCGGATGCGCAGGTCCTCCGCCACTTCCAGATACCGGCTCGACAGGGGATCGAAGGCGAAGGCGTCCCGTCCTTTGCTGTCATCATGTGCTACTCGTAAATTCGCCTCTTGCGCAAGCCAGCGCTGGATGCGCCGCGCTGCAGTCTTTCCGGGGACGAACCAGCTTCTGCGCTCGTCGCTCCACCTGGCGCGCGGGAATGTCTGTCGAAACCGCTCAACCGTCGCGCGATCGTACGGAAAGCGCGCTTCGGCACCAGGAGCTGGCTGCGGTGCAGCAGGGGCGTCGGAGTTTTCCATCAGATTGCGAAGCACAGCACTGCTCGAAAACAACGCGGTGCAGCTCATTTGGGTCCAAGAACGCCAGAACGCATGAGGCGATCGGTGAAGCCGCTCGACGCGCCAGCGCGGCGAAACCTTCGCCGCGCTGGACCGTTTATACTGCACCAGCAGAGGTCCATTCATGCCCAGACGAGATGCAAAAAAACCAACGGCCAGACGGCCAACGAGCCCTCGTTCGCGCCCCCTGAAAGGCGAGGAGACGGAAGTAAACCACATCGTCGAAACGCAAAGTATATCGCCAGCCCAGGCGCGAGAGCTTGTGCGGCGCCACGGAAACGATTGGCGCAAGATCGATGAAGCCGCCAAGTCTTACAAGGACGACAGCTGAAGCACTTCGAGGCGGGGCAAGCGAGCTTTGTAACGACAATCCACGGGAGCAATCGAGCGGATCGGCTTGAGGGTGACCACCATCGGAACCTCGACGTAAACGGTTCGCCCTACGACTGCATACGAATTGGTTACGGCGGCTCACGGGCATGAAGGCATCCGCTCCCGGAGAGGCGACAGCGAGCGAACCCTCATATGCAGGCCGAGCGCAAGTTCGGCCCGGTGGCACAACTTCGCGCTTCCACCAGTGAAGGATCGCCGCCGCGCACTTGCCAACGGGTCTCGGCGCCGACGCGCCAGAAATGGAGTTCGAGGCGATTTTTGCCGAGGCGCATGTCGTTCAAGGTGAGTTCCTCGATCCAGTCGGGTAGCCTGGGATCAATGTACAGCTTGCCATTTGGAGCATCGGGCTGAAAGCCGATGATTGCCTGCAGAAGCGAAAAGCAGGATCCGGCCGCCCATGCCTGCGGAACGTTCGCTCCCTTATACTGCACGGGGAAAGTAGTAGGCGTCCGCGGCAATCCGGCGAACAGCTCTGGCATTCGATGTTGCATGAAGTAGATTGCGGCGGTGCTCACGTCGCGAGATAGGCGACAGGCTTCCGCGAAAAAGCCATAGCGCCGGAAGCCGAGCGCAATCAGACCGTTGTCATGCGGCCATACGGAGCCGCGTTGATAGGAATGTGGATTGTAGGCTGGGTGATCGGCCGAAAGCGTCCTGATCCCCCAACCGCTCCACATATCTGGCTTCATCAGCCTATGCACCACCCTGGCGGCTCGTTCGGGTGGGACTATTCCCGACCAAAGGCAGTGACCGGGGTTGGAAGCGACGCTCAGCACCGGCTTCTTGTCGCCATCCAACGCGAACGCGTAGAAGCCGGATGCCTCGTCCCAGAAGACCTGGTTGAATCGATCGAACAAGCTCTTGGCTTTGAGGCGAAGCTGCCCGGCACGACTGCCATCGCCTGTGGCATCGAAGATTTCAGCCATGCGCTGCCAAGCGTCATAGACATAGCCTTGCAATTCGCAAAGCGCCTTGGGTCCCTTCACCAGGGTGCCGTCGGGATAAACCAAGGCGTCACCGGCGTCTTTCCAGCTCTGGTTCTCGTACCCCGCAGCCGAGCGGGTTTCGTATTCCTGGAAACCGTCGCCGTCACGGTCCCCATACCGGTCAATCCAATCCAGGCACTTCTCGGCGGTTGCCATGTGCCGCTTGAGCAGGCTGGCGTCACCGGTGCAGCGCCAAGTGTTGTGGAGCACGATCAGATACAAAGGCGTGGCATCGGCCGTGCCGTAATAGGGCGTATGGGGGATCAAATTGAAATGGGCGAGTTCGCCAGTGCGAAGCTCATGCATTATCTTGCCCGGTTCCGCATCCCGGTAGTCGTCTCGTTCGGTGGCCTGAAATCGCCCTAAAACGTCCAAGGCGCCGCGCGAAAAATCTGGGTAGACCAGGGCATTCTGAAGCGAGACTATCAGGCTGTCGCGCCCGAACAGGCTTATGAACCAGGGTAGTCCGGCGGCCGGCACGTATTCTAGTTCGTCCGTGCCTTCGATCGGCAGCCGCAGCGCGGCCATGTCCTCGACCGCCTGATGGTAGAAGCGATGAAATTCGTCATTGGAACAGTTGAACTTCAATGCGCTGCCTTGCCATCCCGCGAGGCGTTTTGCAGCGTTCGACTCGAGGCATTTGTCAATGCAGGCTCGCGGTGCCCGATAGATTGTCTCGCCATTGCCAAAGTCGTAGAGAAGACAAGCATGCCATGTCGCGCCCGGTTCGAGCACGATGTCGAAGCTGATCCGGCCATTGGCATAGACGGGCTTTGTGGCCGTCCGGCGGACCTTGACAATGACGTCTCGCTTGAAGTCCCGATTTACGTAGGAGGTACGAAGGCTCGCCGCTCTGGACGACCATTCCGTGGTAATACGTCCGCGGCGGATGATTGCGTCGGCCTTGACTTCGAAAAGATCGGCAAAGTCGCTGCGCATGGCAACTTCCAAATTGAACCGCACTGGCTTTTGCCCGTGGTTTACGAGTTCAAAATCCTCATGCAGCCCACCATCCAAGGCGCGGCCGATTACCAGCCCCAGGCTGCCTGCTGGCACATGGTTCGTTTCGGTCGCGAACGCCTGATTGACCACATAGATCTTGGCGGCGAAGTAGGCGATGTTTCCGGAACTGAGGAGGTCCCATGGTTGCCCATTGGCATAGATCTGCCAGCTGGATATCAGGCGTGTGTCAGACGCATACAACCCGTTATACGTGGGCCAGGCGATCTGGCCATCCGGTTCGGTGACAAGGAAGCTGCGTCCCTGGTTGATCGCCAGACGCGGCGGTCCGACTGTGATCTCTAGTGTCATTTGTTCAACCGTCACCCGATCGATCACCATCCACGGGAACAGATTGAACGGCCGGTGTCGGCCGCCGCCGCGATCTTCGGCCACGAGACCTGACGTCTGCCTTGAACGCCTGGCCCCAGATCGTCACAAAATTACATCCGAGGTAGGTGATCCACCAGCCGGTCATCGATGAGCTCGAACAATCTGACCGGCTTCGAGCACATAGCCGCGAACAGAGGCGGACAAACCCGCCCCCTCCAGCAGAACTGTCAAGCCCGTCCTGGCGAGCACATCCTCCAGCCGAACCAGAAGCACGCGCGGCGAGCCTCACCTCATCCATCCCGAGCAGCTGGGCGAACCTGTGAGCCCACGGCCGTTGCGCACGTCTGCTGTTCGCCACCAGGATCGAGCCGGTGGTCTGCCATCCGCCAGCGCGCGGGCCGGAGAAAGATGGATGCTTCCTGGCGAGGCCCGGCGACGCTGCAATCTGGTCGTTGCGACGGCACGCGTCCATCCGGAGTTGTCTTCCACCGTCTTTCATCAAAATAGTCGCCGGCTTCAGGTGCTTGCGGGCGCCAACCTTCGAAGTGTCTTCCGCTCAAACTGGTGTATTCTCGGCGGCTGTCAACAAGGAGAACGGCTGGGTGCGCAACCCATTTTGCCCACATAAGATGAGGGTCAGCCCAAAGCCGCGCGCTCCCGTGGGGTGAGCAGAGAGGGGTTCCAGAACGTCGACCGCCGCCGGGGCGACGGCCCCACGCTGGTTGCATCCTCCACGGTGCAAACGACCGCTGCGGTTCTGAAAACCAGGCCAGTCCGATATCCCCCACCGAGCTAGACCCAAAGGCGTGAAGTCGCGCGACCCACAATGATGGACACCACATTGGCAGCACCGTCTGCACCAGACGGTTCGAATACTGCGGCACTTCAGGGACCAGGTGGCATGCGATGAAGATTCGGGGCCTGCGCAGGCAGCCCCAACGGCGCGGAGCGCGCTCGACCGCGCATGCTCTCATCGCGATCGAACCCAAGTGTGGCTGTTCCGGTGTTCATGATTGCTCGGTAGAGTGCCACATAATCGCTGCACATGCGCTCGACCGTGAACCGCTTCTCGAACGTCTGCCGCACTCGTGCGCG